>JBAXTE010000026.1:0-56153 GCA_037130365.1 Bacteroidota bacterium | reverse complement strand
ATATACACATAATTATCAGATATTCAAAGCTTTAAATTTTAGAAGTCCCCTATATTAAAAGAGACCACCGATATATTTTATTAGTGGTCTCTTTTGTTTATATTTATTCTGGCACCATCGTCAAAAAGGATACTTTTAAATGGTTGATTTTCTTTACGCTTTTTTGATGAGGTCGGTTCGAAGGCTGCCGCGGTGATTTAAAAAAAACCAGAAAAATACCGTGTCAGAATTTGATTGTTAAGTTTCTTGTATGCCGCTTCAATTGTGGGCTTAACCGCCTTTAACAAAATTGCGTCAAGAAAAATGAAGAGTTTTGCGTTAAGAAGTTCATGGTGTTTGACGACGTTAGACGGAATGAGCTTTATGAGCAATTTTATGTTTAGAAAATAATTGCTCATTTTGGCTAAAAGGAGGAGTTCATGGACTTTAGCGGAACTCTTCATTTTTTAGCTATTTTGTTATAGCGGCGGCTTTTTTTGCATACTTTTTTCAGCTGAAGGAAAAAAGTATGAGCCAGACCGGCTTGAGGTCTTTAGAAAGGAAAAAAAATCGGGAGCATGAGTAAATTGATATTTATATCATATAAGAATGCTCTCCCCCTACTTTTAAATGTGATCCCAAATCATGGGTTTAAAAGAGGAACAGAATTTATTTATTCTGGCACCATCGTCAAAAAGGATACTTTTAACTAGCGTTTCGCAATTTACTCTTCCAATATCCATACGAAAAGTAAAGGGCTAATCCAATAACCAACCATACTAAAAAGCGCATCCAATTGGTAATTCCCAATTCGGTCATGAGATAAAGATTTATCAATAATCCAATTACCGGTATGGTAGACCATTGCTTAACCACCGCGAAAAAAGTAACAACGAGTGCAATAATCACAAATATAAGCAATGGTATTTTATGTATAAACTGAACGGAAGCATCCGGTTGAAAGGAGAAGAATCCTAAAAATCCTTCTTTATTGAGCATAATAACCAATGCCATTATGACAAACCATGAGGGCAATAAAAAATATCTGCTGTTGATATAAGGCACCCTGAATCCTTTTGTACGTTCCTCCTTGGTTTCTGTTTTTAGTAATAAAATCCCTCCCGAAACTAATACAAAGGCAAACAAAGTTCCAATGCTTGTAAGATCAGTTACAGCATTTAAATTTAAGAAAAGTGATGGCACTGCAACAAAAACACCTGCAACAATTGTTGCAAAAGCAGGAGTGCGAAAACGTGGATGGAGGCGAGAAAAACGTTTGGGCAATAATCCATCACGACTCATACTCATCCAAATTCGTGGTTGTCCTACCTGAAAAACCAACAAAACTCCTGTCATGGCAATTAGTGCGCTAATGGCAATTACTCCCGAGAACTTAGTAAGTCCAACTTTTTCGAATACGAATGCCAACGGATCACCAACAGCCAATTCGCTGTAATGCACCATTCCGGTGAGCACCAAGCTAATAAGCACATATAAAATGGTTGTTATAAACAGCGACAAAATCATGGATCGGGGCAAATCTCGTTGTGGATTTTCACATTCTTCAGCCGTTGTTGAGATTGCGTCAAATCCAATGTATGCAAAAAAAACTCCCGCAACACCTTTCATTACACCTCCCATTCCATTGGGTGCAAATGGATTCCAGTTTTCGGGATTTACCCAAAAAGCACCAACGCCAATAATGACCATTAAAATGATTAACTTAATGAGCACCATGATGTTATTGGCGACTTTAGTTTCGTATATTCCAACAAAAACCAAACAAGTAATCAACACCACAATCACAAATGCGGGTAAATCTAAAATAAAGTGCATTCCCATTATCGTTGGAGCGTTTGACCAAGCATGAAAAGCTTGCTGAAGATGAGCGCTGAATTCCGATAAAGGAATTCCTTGACTAAGTTTAGCGGTAACTTCAATAAATCCAGCATGAGCCGAGGCATAGTCCATACCTAACCATTCGGGAAAATGCAGACCAAAACCAGTCATAAGCGCCGTAAAATAATCCGACCAAGAAATTGCAACCGCAATGTTTCCAACGGCATATTCCATAATTAAATCCCAGCCGATAATCCAAGCCACCAACTCCCCAAAACTCGCATAAGCATAAGTATAAGCACTGCCGCTAACTGGTACTCGAGAGGCAAATTCGGCATAACACATAGCCGAAAATCCACAAGCAATAGCAGTAAAGACAAAAAGCAACGAAACGGCTGGTCCACCATAACTTGAAGCAGTGCCAATTGTGCTAAAAATCCCTGCTCCTACAATAGCGGCAATGCCCATAGCTGTTAAATCGCGGAGCTTTAAATTGCGCTTCATTCCTCCTTTATCTGATAATGAAACTTCTTTTAAAATATCCCCAATTTGCTTTTTTCTGAATATCTGTTTATTGCTCAAAATTCAATGTTTATTTGATATTTTCTCTTTTGTTCAAAGATATAAAGATTTTTTCAAAATTTGTAAATCCATATTTCTTTGCCTCTCGATTCATATCTATCATTATTGAAATTTATGTACCTCAAAGTCTGATGTGAAAAATCAATATTAAATCACTAATTAAAAATAACCCAATTTTTCGACCCCAAACTATCTTTTTTATATCTATACTGAATACAAGTATCTGTATTATAAGCTAAAAAAGTTTCTTCAATAAGACCCGTTTCAGAATTTATACAAAAAGATTTATCGCAACTGATAATCTCATTTGATGTTTCTATTATTGTTTGGAAGTTATATCCAATAAGTGGTTTTAATTTCATTATGCTATTATTTTTTAGAATAATATTTGGCACTTTATATTTTGGAATAGAGTCTTCTTTATCAAAATAGTAACTGTATATTTTGTTCTTATAAGATATCTCTATAGCTGTCAGCCAACAGAGAGTATCGCAACCACCATTATCATTATAAACATCGCATGGTGAATCACAATTATATGCATATACGACTAACCTATTACTATCAGAATATTGTTCTGAGTAACAAAAATAAGGTTCTGGATTATAGACTGAAATTTTTTTAAGAGTATTCCCTTTTTGAATAAACGTACTTTTTTCTAAACCCCTATTATCATTATAGTAAAAAACAATATTCTTAATCTTTTTTGTGTTTTTTTCATATTGCACCATACAATATGGATATTTTTTAGGTTTATTATTCATAGAACCAATAGGCGTATTTAAAAAAGGATCAAAATCGCTAAAATATTTTATGGTATCATTATCCTTTAAAATTATTTGATTATTGCTCCTTTGGCATGACATAAACAAAATAGTTAGAATTAATAAACAACAATAACCTAATGTTTTTACTGCTATTTTTACTCTTTTTTTAATCATTTTATTCGTTTTTGGTGAACGGGTTTAATTGGGAATAAGTTGCTAGAATATCTCTTCGCATTTTTTTACAAATATATTGTTTTTTCCTAATCTAAAAAAGAAGGCTCGATTGTTCGAATCTGGTAAAAAAATTTAGGATAAACAAAACCAATCTCTTTGATGTTTTACATATAAAAAAATAGATACAATGAAAACACCTTTTTCACCTATAATAACACCCAAACAGGTTGTTGAAAACGAGAAAATAAACCCGATTTTATGGGTAGATGCTCGAGCAGGAAGTAATGCTTTTGAAGAGTATCAAAAAGAGCATATTGCAGGTGCTGTTTTTGTTGATTTAAATACACAACTTGCAGATGTTCAATCAGATGTTTCAAATGGTGGGCGACATCCACTTCCAACGCCAACTCAATTTTGCAACTTGCTCAATCAACTTGGAATTACACCCGAAAGACATGTGATTGTTTATGATGAGGTTAACTGTTCAAATGCAGCCAGTCGCTTTTGGTGGATGATGAAATCTATTGGACATCAAAATGTTCAGGTTCTAAATGGGGGACTCTTCGCAGCTAAAAAAGCTGGTTTTTCGATGAAATTTGGGGTTGAAACGAACAATTCAACTTCGGATTATTCTCAAACGAATTGGACTTTGCCAACTGCAGATATTCACGAAGTAGAAGTTGCTCGAAAAGATTCGAAAAAGCTTATTATCGATGTTCGAGATGCTTATCGTTTTGATGGAGTAAGCGAACCCATTGATGTGATTGCAGGCCATATTCCGGGAGCCATTAATGTACCGTATAGCCAAAATCTTGATGAAAAGGGTGATTATCTTCCGAAAGCGATGCTCAAAGAAAAATATCTGAAAATTGTCGGTAAAAAACTAGTTAAGGATGTCATTGTCCATTGTGGATCTGGGGTAACCGCTTGTCATACCCTGCTCGCTATGGATTATGCTGGACTCGAAATTCCAAAACTTTATGTGGGTTCGTGGAGCGAATGGTCGAGAAACAACCGAGAAATGGCTGGTGAAAATTTACGCAACTTATAAAAAGTCTTTAGTCTTTTTTATTCCAAGATTTGGCCTAATATTATAGCTGGAGCGCCTTAAATATATTTCGAAAGCATTAATTAATACAATTAAAAGCGCCAAAAATATAGTTAAAACCAAAAAAAACATCAGAAAACCCATTTGTCCCTTTGATAAATATAAATAATTTTCTACACGTTATAGATGTAAACTCTATCATACATAGAAGCACGATTATTTATTTTTGAAGGTACTTTACATTCTGAATTTCGTTTGTTGTATTATTTTTAAATTGAAAGATATAAAACCCCTTTGATAATTCTGGAAGTGAAATTTGAGTTGAGTAAAGATTTTGAGTATAAATTGATTGTCCAGAAACGGTCAATATCGTTAATAAATAAGATTCTGGAGAGGCTACATTGCATTGAATTTGGTTTGATTCGCTTGGATTTGGATAAACAGTAATTATTTTTTCTGATTTTTCAACAGAATGAACAGAAACCACATTGGAAAACGAATATTTTCCATCAAAGTCTGTTTGCTTTACTCGATAATAACAGGTCTTTGTATCTACATTAAAATCAGAATATGCATAACTTACCATTTGATTGCTATTTCCTGCACCTCTAATGTTTGTAACAAACTCATAATCAATCCCATTGTATGAACGCTCAACGGTAAAATAATCATTATTTGTTTCTGATGCTGTTTTCCAAGTTAAATCCACGGAATTTTCATTTCTGATTCCATTAAAACTAACCATCTCAACAGGAAGTAAACTAATCAAACTAATTGTTTGATTAGGAATTCCAGCTCCTGAAATTACAATTTTTATATCTTTTATTGTAGTAGCCTTTAAGGTTACAGTAGCACAATCGGTTTTGGATGTCCATGCATGACCATTTGTACGATTACTACCAGAAGATGCATTTTTTGGAAGACTAAAAAAAATGGATGCATCTTCAGTCACAATATATCCTTGTAATGTGTATAACGTTGGTGTGTTTGTTCCAACAAATTCAACTTTATAATCGTAATTTATATCGTAATTATAACCCCATTTACAAGTATTTCCACCATATACATAAACAGACTTTGGAGTAACAGTAATTAGCACTGTGTACCCATCGGTAGATTTAATTACAAATTGAGCTTTTGAGATATCTGTAAAAGAAATCATGATTATTAGAAATAAAATTAATTTTCTAATCATATTGGTTGTTTTATTTATTTCGTTTTTTTTTCGCAACCCCCGTTGTCAAATACAATGCCGTAAAAAAACAAACCAATAATTAAAATATTACAAGTTCTTATAATAATTAGAATTTTGAACTATTTTTGTTTTTTTTTCTATTGTTATCATAAAATATTAATCATAATTGCGCTTACTACGTGGTAAAAAACAATTATAATGGCATTAATCATTGAAAATATTTGTGTGTTTAACACAATTAAAAATATTTAATCTGAATGAATGTAAAAAAATATTACAGAATGTAAAAAAACCATGGCAGATATAAAATGAAAAGACACTGCATTTAGTGGTTACAGGCAAACACCAACGTTTTTTTGCCAAAGTTCCGACAGGCTTTAGCTCTTGTAACGAATTTGGATTATTCCGAAAAGTGTAATCATTAAGATCTATAAATGCAAAATTTACATTTTTTTTTTGATTTTCAAGAACTAGAAAAAGAAAAGGAACGTTTTTGTGAGCCAATTGACCAAATTTTTACATCCCAAAACTCATCAAAGTTTTAGAATGTGAAAATTGTAGAAAGAGCCTTTTCTTAAAAGAGTAATGAGACTCTTTTGTTGTAATTTTTGCATTTTGTAATATTGTATCTTTGCTCGATAATTATGAAGCAAATTATTCAATTTTTTTTACGAAATAAAGTAACTTTTACATCCGATTCGGAATGGAATGTTTTTAACACTCACCTCATATATTCAATTCTTGAAGGAGTAATTTTAGGAGTGCTCGCCCTAAATGAATTTGTTTTTATAAAGAGCATGCACGGGAGCAATCTCCAAGTTGGGTTTTTGTTTCAATTTAGTGTCTTGGTCTTAACTTTTTCTTTTTTGCTAAACGAATGGGTTTCTCGAGTAAAAAAGAAAGCAAAGCTTTTGATGATTATTGGAATATTTACTCGATTGCCACTTTTTTTAGTGGTGTTTTTTCCATATCAGAGTCCAACACTTTATTCTTCATCCTTTTTTCACATCTTGTTTTTGGGAGTATTTTTTGTCTATTATTCTGCAAATCCCATAATTTACCCTTTAATTAATCAAAGTTTAAGTAGCAAATATTCAAAAACTAATTTTGGAAAATTATACAGTTATGCCACCATGATAAATAAAATTGTGATGATGTTGGTCACTTTTTTATATGCATTATTGCTTGATGCAGACAATGGAGCGTATGTGTATATTTTTCCAATTATCAGCATTTTAGGAATAATATCGATTTTTCTATTGTCAAAAATTGCTATTGAAAACATCAATTTGCCTATTGAACGTCCCGGAGTGAAAGAAATAATAATTACTTCTTTTCATAAAATGAGACATATAATGAAGAGCAACAAGGCTTTTAAGGATTTTGAATCTGGGTTTATGTTTTACGGATTTGCTTTTATGGGCACAGTAGGCGTAATCACCATCTTTTTCGATAAAGCATTATCGCTGAATTATTCTAGTGTGGCTTTTTATAAAAATGCATACAATTTGTTGGCAATTATTCTTTTGCCCTATTTTGGTCGGTTAATTGGGAAAATTGATCCTCGTAAATTTGCTGCTTATACTTTTTTATCACTACTCGGTTATCTGTTTTTTATTCAACTTACTGAGTTTTTTCCTATCTATTACATGATTTTGGGAATAAAAGTTTATCCTACGATGATTCTTGCAATTATCTCTAATGGTTTTTTTGCTGCTACCATGGCTTTGCTGTGGTTTATTGGCTCCGCATACTATTGCAAGCCAGAGGATGCTGCTGATTATCAGGCAGTACACTTAACATTTACTGGATTACGTTCGTTTTTTGCCCCAATTATAGGGGTTGTATTTTATGAACTTTGGGGCTTTTTTGTCACCTTTTTAATTGGTATTGTAATGCTCGCCATTGCCGTTTTACTGATGCTTTGGTCTCAAGCTAAAAACAGATAAATTACCAATTCGTAAATGGATTAGTTGATAAGTACGAATTATAATATCGCTTATCGTCAGTAACTTCTTTTTCAATCCATTCTGGGATTTCTATCTGTTCGTTTTCGCTATTTAGTTCTATTTCGGCAATAAAAAGACCCAAATTATCTTCTAAAAACTCGTCAACTTCCCAAATTTTTCCATGATCGACAATTTTGTATCTCTTTTTAATAACACTCGATGGTGCAAATAATTGAAGTAATTGAATCACTTCATATTTAGGAATTTCGTATTCAAATTCTGGGCGAGTAGCACCCTCTAATTTTCCTTTAATGGTCAGATAACCGCTCGTTTCGGTGTGCCTAATACGAATTATCATATTCGGATTCGACGACAAATATCCTTGACGGTATAATTGTCCGTTGGGCTTTTCGAGAACGTCCCATTTTGCCTTGTTTATTAAAAACTTTCGTTCAATTTCTAGTGCCATAAGGTATTTGGTTGTGTTGATTACAAATGTATATAAAACATCTATTCATTGAATTTATTCTTTCAAATTAATCAATCTTTTTCTATTTTGCCTCCCAAACCACATCAATAATACAATTATACTGGTTTTCTTTTTCATAAATAGCTACTGCAGCTCCCCATTTTTGAATATTGCTTTCAGAAGGGAATGACTTGGCTAATTTCTTCTCAATCTTTGACAATACAGTTTTATCGATAAAATCTGTCAATGGAATTGAAATAACAAAACACTTCTCATCGATTTTATGGGACATAAGATAGAAAAATGAAGCATATTTACAGGCTTTTAAATAGCGCCTTTTTGTAGTGGATCCATAATAATTTTTTCCTTTACTCTGTTGCAACAGCGTGTTGGATTTATTTGATTTCAAATACAAAACGTGCTTTGTGGCAGCCAGTTTCATTCCTTCATCTCTTTTTGATTTATCGGTTGGCATTATTGCACTTATTAATGCGTAAACACTGTCTTTTAAATCTTTATCGCTAATACTACTTAATATTTTTTCATCCTTGATGATGAATGTTGAAATATTTTGTTTCGCAATATCGGCATTCCAATTAATTACAATTTCCTGATTTCCAGCATTATTATTAAATGCAAAAACCGAAGTTCCGATTATCCGACCTACTTTGTTAATATAAAAAGAAGTTCCATGTGATATACTACGGTCTAATAACATGTTTGCATTATGTCCAGGCGAATGTTTCCATCCTTGAAATGATAGAGAGGCTATACTCTTTGCAATTTCTTCTATTTGTGTACCGTTATACCATCCATCATAACAATTTTCTCCACTCCACGAGAGTTTTGATTTCCCATTAAAAATATAATTTAATCGATTACCTGGTGTATTTCCTGTAAAAAATGGTTGTGATTCAACTTCATCATGAGTCAAATAGTTGTGTGTGATATAAAGATTATGATTGCGGGCAGCAATCCACAAAAGATCATCCCAATAGAGCCAGCCTTTATTGTTTTTAATTCGATATTCATTGATTAATTGATGAAAAAAATAGGCGGACAACCGCTCAATTTGAAGGATTGTATCACTACTTACATCATTTAAAATTTTTGATAAATCGCTTTCTTTCAGCAATACATCATCCCATTTTGCTTTGGGTTTAGATGGAGGTGTGTTATAATTGATAGTAGTTGTTGATGTATTTCTGCTTTTTTGTCCTTTTTGGGTTTTAATGGGGTTCTTTTTAGATCCCGTTTGAGCATTTAACGATGAAATGCAGAAATATACCATAAGGATTAACAAAAACCGATTTACTTTTAAACCATTAAAGAATAATGTTTTATAAAACATAAGCCTCGCTTTTTTTTGTTATTTCTTTAATCCAACCCAAACCACATCAATAATTATTTGAAATTGTTTATCTTTTTCAATGATTGCCACAGCGGCTCCCCATTTTTGAATTTTGTTGCGTTGCGAAAATTGTGTTTGTAGCTCTTTTTCAATTTTAGCAAATACGCTTTTGTTCTTTATTTCTGCCTCTGTACAAAAGATATTAAAACTCTTTTCTTGAATTTTGTGAGTCAATACATAAAGCAGCGTTTTATATTTTGTGGCTTTCAGATATCGTTTTTTCGGAGTTGAATTTTTCTCTTTTTCATTTCCAGATTTTAGATAATTGAGTTGTTTTTGAGCTGCTATCTGCATCCCCTTATCTAGCGATTTTTTAGCTGAAGGCATTTTCTTCTTTACCAAGGTTAAAAGCTTTTTCTCATCGCTGCTGCTATTTCGATCTAATTTATCGTAGCTTTTACCGTCTTTTACAAATAAAGATGGATTACGTTTAGCCATGGCTGTGTCCCAATGAAGAGTAATTTCTTGTTCCTCAAACTCGTATTTAAAGGCAAAAACAGTGGTCCCAAAAACTTTTCCATCGTTAGATATATACAAAGATGTTCCGTGCGAAAAATACGCATCGTCGAGCATATTTGCATTATGTGGTGGGGAATTTTTCCATTGTAGAAATGCTGCTTTTGCAATATTCAGAGCAATTTCTTCCACGGTTTCGCCATCCTTATCATAATTATACAATACATTTTCTCCGATACCATCTATCTCTTCCATATTGTAGGTCACAAATTTAACTCTGTCTTCGGGTTGTTTTCCCGAAAAAAAGTCATTTTTCACTTGTTCTGTATGGTCAATATCAGCAATACCCGCTTGATAAAGATTGTGATTTCGTGCAGCCAGCCACAAACGCTCATCCCAGTATAATGTTGTAGTTTTCTTTTCTATACGGTATTTATTAATTAGCTGATGAAAATAATAGGCAGATAATCGCTCAATTTGAAGACTTTTATTGGTTTTAACTTCGCTCATCAACATGGGGAAGTCGCTTTCACGTAGTAATCCATTCTGAGATATCGTTTGTGCTTTTGCCACAAAACAGCAACCAAACCAAAGAACAAATATTATGGCTCTTCGGATAATTATTAAAAAGGATTTTTGTTTCATCATAATTGCTTACTCTTTAAAAGATTTTTACCTTACTCCAATAAAATTCTACTTTCTAACTTTATGCACTTTACAAACTTTCAATCCCGAAAAAAAAGAAATTTCCAATTTCGTGTTTTTTCGGGGATCCACGAAAAATTAAAAAAATTAAAGATTTTTATTTTTCGGGACTTTCGACTTTACAGACTTTATAGACTCTATTCGCACCCTTCCACGCACTCGCCTTTTGTATTGATATAAAGTGTTTTACCATCTTTGGTTACTTTGGCTTTACCATTTTTAAAATCATCAGCAAAGGTATATACCAGTGGTATTACTTCAGTGCCTTTTGTGTCGATGAAGCCACATTTGTAATTTAATTCTACTTTTGCCAATCCTTCTCTAAAATTATCAACATCATCGTAAATTATTGGAATTACCTCTTTACCCGTAGTGTTGATAAACCCCCATTTATCATCAAATTTTACAGCCCCAAAACCTTCTGAAAACGAACTAGCTTCGGCATATATAAATGGACAAATTTCTCTTCCAATTAAGTCCTTATATCCCCATTTATCATTCTTGGTTGTGGCAGCATAATTATTAACAACTTCAACAAAATGAATATTTTCCTCTGTTGCGATATCGTTATCAGATACTTTTGTCTTGGTTTCAAAAAATTGATTAATTTCTTCCTTTGAATATGAATAATAATTAAAGGATTCAGTATTTCTACTATTAATTAAGTATTCTGAGAATTCTGTGGAGTCAACATATCTGATTGAATTTTTATTATCTTTGTATTTAAAGATGTTTGGATATTTTGATTTATCAGCATAAGGCAAACCTACTAAAATTTTGCTAATTCCATAATTATCCAAAACACCCCATCTTCCGTTTATTGAAAAAAAAGCAATCTTTGTTGTTGCATTTTGATAATATTCAAACCTCGAAATGGAATCACATATCGTTTGTAAAACTTCGTGCCCTTTGCTGTTTACAATCCCAAATTTTCCTTCATTAAATGTTTTAGCAAAATTAAACTCATTAAATCCAGTTAAAGAATCATACTTTGGAAAAATAATTTCGTTACCCTGAATGTTTATATAACCATACTTCCCATCTCTTTTTACTTTATATAATCCATTGGAAACGCAACAAATTTTGTCATATTTTGTGTTTCCTTGTATTAATTCAGCACTATTTAGAATGCTCCATTTGTTATTTTCAAAAATAGCAGGGAAACCCCAGACATAAACACTATCATATTTAATTGGCACAATAACAGCTCCTTTTTTATTTATGTAACCCCACTTGTTATCCTTTTTAACAGCTGCAATTCCATTTACAATAAACATTGGCTCTTGGTATTCGTTTGGACAAATTTCTTTTCCTGTAGTATCAACCAAACCCCACTTGTCACCTTTTAAAACAGCAAAAGTTCCTTCGTTTATTGTTGCCCAATCGTTATAATGAACTTGCGATTTTCTGTTATAGCTGGCATCACAGATGGTGAGTTTATTGTTTTTGACCAATAAATTTACATTATCACTTAGTTTTATAATATAATCCCAATTTAGTTTTTCTTTTTCAATCGATTTGATTGTTTGTTTCCTAAAAAATGGAGGAGTTAATAAACTAACACCTTGATAATAGCCCTCAATATAGGCAATATTTGGAAGTGTCATTGCATCATCATAATACACAACTATTGAATCATACATTGCGGGCACTAGTTCATAATTTCCATAATACAAACCGAATTTACCTTCGCTTTTCACCATTATTAAACAATATTCTTCTACTTCTGTTACTCCACTATCCTCAATGTGCCATAAAGAATCAAAAGCTGTGGGAATAAACAATTGCCCACTAGTATTCATCAGCAACATTTTTCCCCCTTTTTTCAATGCATACATCCCTACTTCTTTCATGTATTTGACAAATATTGTGTCGTATTCTACTTTGCAAATAATTTTACCATCATAATTAATAATCCCATATTTACCATCTTTACTTACTAAAAAACAATCATTTAGCATTTCATAATTTTCAAAAAGATTATACTCGACTGGAATAATTAGTTTACCTTTGTGGTCAACAAAACCCCACTTATCGTTTTTTTTCACAACATAAATATCATAAAAAAGAACATCATCGTATAATAATTGCAAACATTCTATACCTTTATTATTGATTAAAAACCAGTCGTTGTTTTTTTTGACAGCGGCAAATCCTTCATCAAAAGGAGAAGTATCATCATATAGTGGTGGACAAATTTCTTTGCCATTCTCGTTTAAAAAACCCCATTTGCCGTTATTTTTGATTCCAGCCAAACCTTCATTAAAAGAAGAAACTTCATCATATAATGCAGGACAAATTTCTTTGCCATTCTCGTTGATAAACCCCCATTTGCCATTCTTTTTGATTCCAATTTTACCTTCTTTAAAATTAGTAATCATGTCAAATTGTGGTGAACAAATTTCTTTGCCCTTTTCGTTGACAAAACCATATTTATTGTCTTTTTTGATAGTAGCTAAATCGTTTTTAAATGTAACAAACTCGTCATACTGAATGGGGCATAATTCTCTGCCTTTTTCATCGACAAATCCCCACTTTTCGCCTTTTTTTACTGCTTTAAATCCTTTTGTTAAATGATTAACTTCATCAAATTTACTTTTCCAATCTTGTGCACCAACAAAAGAGGTTAACAATGCGATAAGCACAATTAATAATGTTGCCTTTTTCATCTTGTTTTTTTTTGTTTTCTATTCAAAATAAGTCCTTTACACAACGCAAAGAAAATCTATCAGTCTAAGTCCAAAACCCACCATTGGGGTACCCAATACGAGAAAGTTGTATACGAAATGTTCCATCTTCATCACTCGGAGTTGAGTTCCAGCATTAACTCGATTTTTTCTTTGTAAAAATACTGCATTTTAATTAATTTTCAAAATATTTACTAAATTCTCTTTTGATAAATATAAAATTTTTGTTGATTAAAATTGCGTTTTCATCGCAACAGCAGGATTATTCACATAGCGGCACTGCTTGAAAATCTCAATTATTGTTTATTGTCATAATAAAAGTCGATTAATTGAAGTTTTTCCCTATCGCTTTATAAACTTTGAAATTGCACATTGAGTTCCTTCTATTTTTACAAAATAACAACCTGTTTTTAATTTATTTACATCTATAATTGTGTTTTCTGTAAATATTTTTCCTGAAAGAACGGTTCTTCCTCGAGAATTTACTATAGTGTATGCGTGATTTAAAAACTCACTAGATACAAAAATGGATAATATATTAGATGTTGGATTTGGAAACAAATGAACCAATGGTCGTGTTTTAATATTCTCACGACCGATATCTGAACAGATGTAATAACCTAAAATTGAGCTCAAATCAAATGTGTGCAATTTTTGTGGGTTGTTAATTATTGAGCCATACGTAAATTTTTCGTTAGAGCAGTAAACGGATAGGCCATTAGTAGTTGTAACTCCTTCAATTTGATGATATGACAATCCAATATCAACCTTTCGTTTGTTTCCGGAGAAGAAGTTATGGTCTTGAAAATCATACAATAAATAGAAAAATGGAGATAACGTTTTACTGTAACCCGTTAAAACGACTATCTTTTTTGATTCTAAATAGGTTGCAGCAGTGATCAATCCACCAACATCTAACGAATCTTTTGGTTGGGCAACGTAAATTCCAGGTGTTTTTGGAATTGAAAAAACAGTCGTTTTTAAACCAACCCATTGTTTTGTAAACAAATATATTGAATCGACGCCAACAATAAAAGCCTCACAATCAAAATCAGTATTATTAGAACCTTGGTTTGTAAAATCCGTTTGGGTGTAGTATGAGAAAGCGATGGTGTCAATTTGTTGAACGCCACTTAAAAATGAATTTTTTGAAATTCTTAATATCTTTAAATCAGTTCTATTTCCGGAGGCATTATTTCCAAAATCACCGATATAAAAGTAGTTTGAGTCTTGCGAGATTTCCTCCCAATCATGGTTTGTAACATTCGGTAATGTAATTTTTTCTGAAACCATGCCAGACAATGAATCTAAGCCATAAATTGAAGTATCTGTATCGTCGTTAATTGTCCAAATTAAATTATTCCAAAACGTTAGACCAGACGTTTCAATCAAACAACTATCTAACAAAACTGAGGTTAGTGGATTAATGGAAGTACTTAAATAAGTGCAACTTCCGTCGTTTATAATTGCTTGAGCATTATAATTTACGGCCATTGGGTCGGTGCAACCTACAATTTGAGCATTCAGCAACCAGCTTTGACAAACGAAAAAAAGAAAAAACAATTTTTTCATTGTTAGATTTTGATATTATACTTAGAAGCAGTATTATTCAGCTTTAAGCATAGAATATCTGTATTCGTCGATAATTAGTCCATTTTTTAAAACTGCATTTTTGGCAATATAATCCATTTTAAATCCAGATTTCAAAAGCACACGCTGAGAAGGAATGTTAAAATCAAAAACATGCGCATAAACACGATTAAGCCCCAATTCTTCAAACCCATAATTTACAATTAACGGAATTGCTTTTGAGATAATTCCATTTCCCCAAAATTGTTCGCCAATCCAATACCCCAACTCTGCATTTAACCGATAAACATCGGCTTGCACCACTAGGCTAATGATACCCACAAACTCTTTTTTATATTCAATGGCAAAAGTGCAGGGTGGATCTTCAACTCGGCTCATTCGAATAAAGTTTTCAGCATCATAAAGGGTGTATGGATTAGGAATAAAATCGCGTAAATTATCCCAAATCTTTTTGTTGCAATATTCAGCAATATTGAATTTATCTGCAAATTCCAGTGATCTCAGCACAATGTCGCCATTTGTAATATTCATTTTATAGGTTTTAATTTTTTAACTAGAACGCTAAACTTAAAATTTGAAATTTTTTAAATATAATATTATCGGTTTAATTTTCAATATTTATTGCCCCTTAATCCCCTCCCGCTACAGCGGGAGGGAATTTGGGGCAAAAGTGTTGAAAATCACATTTAAAATTTAGTTATTTAAAACTAATCCCAAATTTAATGGATTGTTTTTAAATATTTGCATATCATTATTTTACATTTAATGTTTTTTTTATCGGACTACCAGAACATAAAAGTTATTACCCAATCTTCATATCTTTAATAATTGACTCAATTCTTTTTTTCATAATCATATTTGCTTCCGAAAAAGAGTTTTTGTCTTTGAGTTCGCCCTTGATTCCGAAATAAAACTTAATTTTAGGTTCTGTTCCAGATGGTCTAACAGTTACCTTAGTTCCATCTTCGGTATAGAATTGCAAAACGTCAGAGGTTGGAAGGTTAATTGGTTCAGAATTACCTTGAGGTAGAAATATTTTTTGAGAAGTTTTATAATCACGGATTTCGATAACGTTAGAGCCGTTGATTGTTTTGGGTGGAGATGTTCTATAATCTACCATCATTTGCGCAATTTCTTCGGCACCTGATTTTCCTTTTTTGGTAACTGAAACCAAATCCTCAACATAAAGTCCGTGTTTTACGTACATCTCAAGCAAAATATCATACATTGTTTTTCCTTGTGATTTAGCCCATGCAGCGGTTTCAGCAATCATACAACAAGAGATTACTGCGTCTTTGTCGCGAACGAAATCGCCCACAAGATATCCATAACTTTCTTCGCCACCGATGATAAATTGTTTCTTGCCTTCGAGTTCTTTTATTTTCTCTGCGATATACTTAAATCCAGTAAGCACATCAAAAGACTCAACACCAAAACTTTCTGCGATATCTTTGAGTAAATCTGAAGTCACAATTGTTTTCACAATAAACTCTTTTCCTGTCAGTTTTCTATTGCTATTCCATTGATTTAAAACATAATAAAACATTACAGAAGCGGTTTGATTTCCGTTGAGTAGAATATAATTTCCGTCGAAATCTTTTATTGCAACTCCAACTCTATCTGCATCTGGATCTGATGCAAGCACCACGTCTGCACCCACTTCTTGAGCTTTTGAAATAGCCATACTGAGAGCTTCACGTTCTTCGGGATTCGGAGATTTTACGGTTGAAAAATTTCCATCGGGAACGGCTTGTTCTGCAACAAGGTGAATGTTTTTAAACCCAAAACGTTCTAAAGCTTGAGGCACACACATAATTCCTGCGCCATGAATGGGCGTATAAACAATCTTTAAATCGCTAAATTGTCTATTAATTTGAGGGTTTAAAGATAATTCTTGAACCTTTTGAAGATAAACTTGATCAATGTCTGTTCCGATAACATGAATGAGCTGACTGTTTTTTTCAAAATTCACCTTTTTAGGAGACGATATTTTTGCCACTTCCGCAATTACATTATCATCATGTGGTGGCACCAATTGACCACCATCGTTCCAATACACTTTATACCCATTGTACTCTTTTGGATTGTGCGAGGCCGTAATTACAATTCCACTCTGACATTTCAGATGACGAACTGTGAAAGAGAGCTCTGGCGTGGGTCGCAATTTGTCGAAAAGATAAACGGTGATATTATTTGCTGATAGCACTTCCGCAGAAATTTGAGCAAAATAACTACTGTTGTTACGAGAATCAAAAGCAATGGCAACTTTTATTTGTTGATTTGGAAATGATTTTATCAAGTAATTGGCTAATCCTTGAGTTGCCATTCCAACCGTATATTTATTCATTCGATTGGTGCCTACACCCATTATTCCTCTAAGTCCACCAGTTCCAAACTCGAGATTTCGATAGAAAGACTCAATTACTTCATTGATGTTGTTTTCTAATAAATTTGCAACCTCATCTCTAGTTTGTTGGTCAAAGTCTTCAGAGAGCCAACTATTGGCATTTGCTAGTGTTTTTTCGTCTATAATATTCATGATTAATCTTTAATGAGTTAATGCAATAATTAATCTACATATACAATCTGGTCTTCAGAAATTGGGCTTAAATTCTGCAATCTCAAATAAACCTGAGCAACAGCTAATACATCCTTTTTGCAATAAGAAACAATGGTTTTTAGCTCATTTCGTTGCCAATAATATTCACAAACCATGCTTCCGTCAATGTCATCTTTTGGCGTTTGAATACCAAATATTGAAGTAAGCAAATCGATGGAAGTATAGTTTTTATAATCTCCAAATCGCCACATATCCATCGTGTCAAGAAACGAAGTTTCCCAAGGTTTTTTCCCTGAAGCATTTAACACGTCTGGGATATGAATTCTATGAATAATCATCCGACGACAAAGATATGGAAAATCGAATTCTTTGGCATTATGTCCACATAATTTTGGGTCTTTACGTTGTTGAAAACCCTCGAGCATTTGAGCAAAATCAGTAAGCAACTTCGCTTCATCATCGCCCGAAAATGATTTAATACGGAATTTATTTTCGTGAAAATAACCCACCACGATACAAATTATCTTACCAAACTCAGCATAAATTCCTGCCCGAGGATATATAGAAGTCGGTGTTTCATCAGGATTTTGAGAGATTTTTTGTGCTTTCTTGTCCCAAAGCAATTTCATTTTGTCTGATAATTCGGAATATTCAGCTGTTTGTGGTACAGTTTCAATATCCAAAAACAATATTTGGCTTAAATTGATGGTTTCTGTCATTTTGTTGTATATTTGAAATTCAAATGTAATACAAAAATGTCAATCACAAACCGCCTTTTAATATTTTTTTTAATTTTTTCATTAATTACACTTTCGTGTAAAAAAGATTTAGAGGACGAAACAGCACCAACAATTATAATTACAAGCCCAAATACCAATGCGGTTTTTGACGTTGGGGATACCATGACTATAGTCGCACATATTGAAGATAACAAATTGGTTTCGTCAATAAAAGTGTCCATTTTAAACCAAGACCGGCTCGAAGTGCTAACTTCAAGAAATTTTACAGGAAATGCAAATACTTTTAATCTTAATACTAAGATAATTATTGATAATCAGAATATTGAATCAGGATTGTATTATATATGTGTTGTTGCTAGTGATGGGATAAACACTAAAAATCAATTTCTTGAAATACACATAACGGGTAAACCAAAAAAACTATTGGGCATCGTTTACATCAGTGATCAGGGAAACAACGTTTTACATATCAGAAATTATGACACTACATCAACCGACAATTTAATGCTTTCGATATCTGGTGATTACAGTTGCTCGGAACTGAATTCTAAGTATCAGAAATTGTTTGTTGCAGGAGCAAGATTCGGAAAGTTAAATGCAATTAACCTAACGGATAACAACATTGATTGGAGCGTGGACAATGAAAGCAATAATACTCAGCCTTGGTTTTATCAATTATATTTCAACTCAAATACCATTTATTGCGCTACGCAAAACGGTGTTGTTTCTGGTTATTCTATGAATGGAATTCGTACTGCACTTTATTCTATTGGCACCAATTGGCATGCAAAAAACATGTTAGAGTCTGAAGGTAGATTTTTTGCAGAAGTAGAAAATCAAACAAATGTATATCCTCAATTGGCTCAATTTTACAACAGTTCACATGTGTTTATCTCTCAACAGATTATGAATTTTAATGGAGTAAAAATATTTCCACAGGCTTCAGAAAGTATCTATGTTTTTGGAAATACAAACAACATTGGGAACATTTATTTGTATAATTTTCTACTTCAATCCTTTAGTCTGTTGCATAATGTTGATAATGAAACCATTATTGATGTGGCAATGGTTAGTTCGCGTCAGTTTTTAGTGCTAACCACAAATGGTGTTTATTGGTTTAATAATCAACAACTTAACAGCTTGGTGCAACTATGTATATTTCAAGGGGGACAACAATTACTTTATGATGACCTGAGCAACAGCTATTTTGTGGTAAAATCAAATCAAATCACACAATATACTTTTCCAAACGGTCTTTTACAAAATACGTTTCCCACTACCGAAACCATAACAAAAGCTCATTTATATTATAGTAGATGATGAAAATATTAACAACTTCCGATGGTTCACACACGCTGCAATCAGAGCGAGTTGACGACACTTATCATTCTACAAATGGAGCAATTACAGAAGCTGACATTGTGTATATTAAGAATGGTCTGCATTTCTGTTTTGAAAATCATTCTGGGACAATAAATTTATTGGAAGTCGGTTTTGGAACAGGTTTGAATGCATTACTCACAGCAATTGAAGCCACCAAACAAAAAAGAAAAGTTGTTTATTATACACTAGAACCCTTTCCAATTCCTGCGGAAATAGCATCATTGTTAAACTATGGAAATTACGCATTAGAAAACGATAGTTTAAACATCTTCAGTAAGATACATAAATCATTATGGGAAGTTCCGGTTGATATTACTCCATATTTTACATTGATAAAGTTAATGTCAACTTTAGAAGAAATTGATTTTGGTTGTACACAATTTCATTTAGTGTATTTTGATGCTTTTGGACCTGATAAACAACCTGAAGTTTGGGAAGAAAAACTCTTTAAAAAAATATCTAAACAGTTGATTTATAAAGGAATACTAACCACCTATTCTACAAAAGGGGAAGTAAAAAGAGCTTTGAAAAAGAATGGGTTTTTGATAGAAAAACTTGCTGGCCCCCCAGGTAAAAGAGAGGTTTTAAGAGCAATTCTCTCAACTAAAGAGATTTAACGACGAACGATTGTTTCTTGTTTGTTTATTAAAAAATGTATTTTAGGTCTTAGGAATCAAAAAAACTTGCTTCATCTGACAAAAAATTCATCAAACAACAAAATACTTAAATTGCCAAAAATAAGTTTTAACTTTTTTTCACAAACACAAAAGTGCTCATTTCCCTATCATTACAAATAAAACAGGGTTAATTGCAAACAACTGTGAGTTAAAAAAGGCACTCTTAACACAATAAATGAATAAATTTGTACTGTGCCTAAAAATTGTCATTAACTAAAAGCTGAAAATATGTCATTAAGACAAAAGTCCTTTGATTTGAAAAAAAGAATGCAAAGCGCCCTTCAAGGCGGTGGTTCTAAGGCAATTGAAAAACAAAAAGCTGGAGGAAAACTTACTGCTCGCGAACGAATTACATCGATATTAGACCCTGGAACTTTTCATGAGTATGATTTATTTGTTGAACATGCTGGAAAAGATTTTGATATGGACAAAAAATTCCTTCCTGGAGACGGTGTAGTCACAGGTACTGGAACAATAAATGGATATCCAGTTTGTATGTATGCTCAGGATTTTACTGTTGCAGGTGGTTCTTTGGGATACATGCATGCTAAAAAGATATGTAAAATAATGGATCACGCCATGAAATTAAAAGTTCCAATTATTGGGATTAACGATTCGGGTGGTGCTAGAATTCAAGAGGGTGTGAATGCGCTCGCAGGATATGGAGATATCTTTTTTAGAAACACACAAGCTTCTGGGGTTATTCCTCAAATATCTGTAATTTTAGGTCCTTGTGCTGGCGGTGCAGTATATTCTCCCGCACTTACCGATTTCGTTTTTGTGGTAGATAATATTTCAAAAATGTTTATTACTGGTCCAGAGGTTATTAAAACAGTATTAGGAGAAGAAATTTCACAAGAAGATTTAGGTGGAGCTCGAGTACACGCTGAAATTTCGGGAAATGCTCATTTTTTTGCAAATAGCGAAAAAGAGTGTTTTGAACAAATTAAAAGTCTAGTAAGTTATATTCCTTGGAATAACACAAAAAAAGCAGAACCATTTTTGCCAAAAAGTCCAAAATTTCGTGAATATAAAATCAGCTCTTCCTTTCCTACGGATCCAACTCAACCTTATGATGTAAGAAATATTATTAAATCAATTGTTGATAACTCCGATTTTTTAGAAGTACATGAGCTTTTTGCAAAAAACATAGTCGTAGGATTTGCTCGTATTAGTGGTGAAACTGTCGGCTTTGTAGCGAATCAACCATTTTACATGTCAGGAGTTTTAGATTGCGATTCATCAGATAAAGCAGCACGTTTTGTTAGATATTGTGATTCTTTCAACATTCCATTAGTAACCTTAGTAGATTTACCTGGCTATTTACCTGGCATAGATCAAGAGCATGCTGGCGTTATTCGTCATGGAGCAAAATTATTATATGCTTTTTCCGAAGCATCTGTACCAAAAATCACCGTAATTTTACGAAAAGCTTATGGTGGTGGATATATTGCGATGTGTTCACATCATCTAAAAGCAGATTTTGTCTTTGCTTGGCCTACGGCAGAAATTGCAGTAATGGGTCCAGAAGGTGCTGCAAACATTATTTTTAGAAGCGAAATTATGGCAGCAGAAAACCCAGAAGAGGTTCGTCAACAAAAAATCGCGGAGTATAAAGAAAAGTTTGCAAATCCTTACGTGGCAGCAGCTTATGGATACGTTGATGCCGTTATTGACTCTAACGAAACTCGTGAATATGTGACTCATGCTTTACAAATTTCTAAAGGCAAACAAGTATTGCTTCCATACAAAAAACATGGAGTTCCACCATTTTAATTCGATTGGTTTATCGTAATATTTCAAACTAACAAAAAAAATTATGGCAATTAATAAAACATATAAAAGAATTTACATTAGTGTTCCCGCGGGTGAAATTTATCCATTTATTCCAGGAGCTGTTTTAAGTTATTATGTAAACGTTGGTGATGTGGTGGCAAAAGGGGATAAGTTATTTGTATTACAAGCTATGAAAATGAACAATGAAGTTACTTCCCCAATAAGCGGAACTGTAAAACAAATTAATGTGAAAGCAGGCGAAAAGGTAAGTAAAAATGATGTTATTATGGTTGTAGAATAGCCCTGTTTTTTGGAATTTTCACTATTGTATTGCTTTCTTTTTACAAATTATACCAATACTTATTTCAAAATAGTCCAATGGACTATTTGAAATTTAGTATGGTTTAATGCTCGATGCTAATATGTAATCTTGAATTGCATTTGTTATTATTGGACTAATTTATATTAGCATACGGTATTAACTGCTAAAGATAGGGGGTTATTAGTTGCGTTTTTAACCAAACTAAAGCGAAACTAATTCTCGTTATAAAATTGGATAAACGATTGGTTTACAAGGTGTTTTGCTTACAATAAATGTCGAAATGGGATAAGAAGCCATCCTATCAGTTTGCTAATTTTTGAACGGTTTTTCCATTTTTGGTAATCAAAATCTCGACAATCTTCTTTTAAATCTATGATGTATTTATTGATGAGTGATGCAATTTTTGGATTGTTTCCACTTAGAGCTATTTCGTGCATATATCTAAAAGAGCGATAGTCAAAATTTGAAGATCCAATGGTAAATAGTTCTGAATCAACAATCATTATTTTAGCATGTAAATTTGTGGGTTGGTAGAAGTTTATTTGAATATTTTTAACATGTAAAAAGCCCAAATATTTATCGCGTAAATAATCTACCAAACGCACATCTGAGTGAATTGGAACATAAATTGAAACTTGAATTCCACGATTTGCAGCTAAAATGAGAAGTCTTCTTAATTTATAACCTGGGAGAAAATATGGTGTAATAATTTCGACGGACTTTCTCGCTTTATGGATTTCATTTTCTAAATGTTTCTTTATTTTCTGACTATAGATAGATGGAATATCTCTAACAACAGTATAACCTGCTACTTTGATTGTTTTTATATATTTTCTTTTTTTATAAAATTCAAGCGAAGCGATTTTCCAATTATCAAGCAATATTTTTTTAAAGGTGAGCGCAATAGGATCTTCTATGCGCAAAATAGATTCTCGCCAATTAGACGAATAAAATGTAATGTTTGCTGAACCAAAATGAAGTATTCGGTTATCAATTACTACAATTTTTCGATGATTTCGTTGATGATTTTTTGAAAAATAATCTAAACTCATTTTTAGTTTGTCAAAAAATCTTACCTCCCCATTATATAATGTTATCGGTTCAAAAAAAGAATCATCCTCTTTTGTGCCCCAAGAATCCACTAATATTTTAACATCTAATCCTTGCTTGCATTTTTTAGAAAGTACATCAACAATTTTTCTTCCAACTTCATCATTGTTTAATCTATAGATTTCTATATAGATGAGTTTTTCAGCAGTTAGAATGTCTTGATAAAGTGCTTCAAACCAGACTGCTGGTGTCGCAAAAAGTTGAGGTTCTGCATATTGATTAATTCTTGAAGCATCAATTGTATTCATTCTCGGTTCTAAATTTAGCTCTTTATTTAAGTCTGGTTCTAGCGTTTCTTATTAATTATCACTTTAATCGCTAGCAAAAGTCCAAGTATAATAGTAATTAAATTTGCGATTCTGGTTATATAATCTCCGTTTTTAACGTAAAAAGTAAGAAATTTGTTACTGTTCACTACTTCGTTTAACGTTTGGGCTGAATTCCAAGAAGTTTGAGCAATAATATCTCCTCGTTGATTGATAAAAGCTGATATTCCAGTATTTGCTGAACGTGCAATGGTACGACGAGTTTCTATGGCACGTAGTCGACTATATGCAAGATGTTGTTTATATCCATCGCAATTATCCCACCAGCCATCGTTCGTAATAATTGCTATTATCGACGCCCCATCGTTAACAAAAGAGGTAATCCATTCCCCATATATCGATTCATAACAAATTACAACGCCCAGTTTTGCCGATTTATCTGTAATTTCAAATGTTTTAGAATTATTCTCTTTGCTAAACTTTATTTCAAAATCTTGATTATTTAACCACTTTAATAGCGGAATTGAGATAAACTTAAATGGATATTCTTCTACACCAGGAACCAACTTCGATTTATGATAAAAGCGAATTACATCAGTGCTATCAATAATTAATGCACTATTAAATTTTTGATACGGCAAAAAACTGTTTGTATTGGCATTGTTCTCAGAACTTTCATTTTTAGCGTTTTGATAAGTGGTTCCACCAATAACCATGGTTAATTTTGGAAACAATGAGGAGAATTTTTTAATCTCCAAAATAGATTTTTTTGAATTAATATTCTCTTCAGATAGGGTTTCAAGCAAAGCAGATTCGGGACATACAAGTATCGATGTATTTGAATCTACTACACTTTGAGCTAATTGTATTATTCTACGATTAATTACATCTTCAAAAGCATCTTTTTGTTCTGCTTTCGGATTCGTGTTTTGTTGAATAATTGCAATTTTAACCGGTTGATTTGTTTCAACATAAGAGAAATATCTAGTCAAAGAAAGTGTAATTGGAACAAAAATCACGATTGCTGTTAGAACAATATTAAAAACAATTATTCTTTTCCCCACTCTACCACGAATAGCCTTATAACTTTCAAAAATCAACCAATTTACGAGTAATACCCAAAGAGAGCCACCAAAAACTCCAGTATATTCGTACCATTGAATAATTTGAGGGGTATTGGCAAATACATTTCCAAGATTCAGCCAAGGCCAAGAAAGATCCCAATGCTGATGAATCCATTCCCACGACAACCACAAACTAATAAAACCCAAAGCACCACATTTGAGCAGAATCTGCTTTCTTTTGAGTATTACATAAGCCCATATCACACTTGCCATGCCCATAGAATTTAGCATGAGAACCACTGATCCACCAAGAAAATCATATTTACAAATCCACCAAGCAGTGGTTATATTCCAAATTAAAAAAGCAAAAAGACTTACCCTATAAATTTGGAATAAAGACAGGTTTTTAAAGTGTTCGCAAACATAAAGTAGTGGAATAAATGCAATAAAAATGATTGGGAAAAACCCATACGTGGGCCATGCAATAGAAAGTAAAGCCCCTGAAGCAAAACTATGCAGGTATGGATTGTAAGGTTTAGCAAACATGCGGATGTTAATTTAATAGAACATTTTTCAAAACATGATTAAATACAAAAAGGGGTTTAATCGACTTTGTGTGTTCCATTTCCCATAAAGCTCCATCCCACGAATTTAGTATAAAATCAACGATAGAAACACTTTCACTTAAATTAATATTATTTTGTCGGCGTGCTTCGTTGATACAATTAATATGACAGTTTTTTATGTTTTGAAGAATTGCAATACTTGCCACTTTTACCTCATAATTGCCAGAATAAGCAATTGTTTTGACATGTGTAGAATGAAATACGTGTTCATTCTGATTCACGTATTCATCCATATACATCTGATATAAGTTATAAATCCGATCTACCGGCTTGATATTAATATTCAGTAAATATCCCTCTAGGTTTCTCACCAACGAAGAATTAATTTTAAGCAGCAGTTCAATTAAAAACAAATTGAAATCTGGGTAAATTTTGTCAAATTTTGAATCGAAGTCAGCATCACGAAATATACTTTCTTTGGTGATAATTGACGTTGGATTTTGAACCATAAAGGTTGCTACCCGATTAAAAACATCTGCTTTTAAATCCATTTTAAATTATAGATTGTGATTCTGCTTACAAACTTATGATTTTAAATCATTACTACAAACAAATATCAACTTTTGTAAACAGAAAACACAAAAAAAGCAACCATTTCTATAACCAAAGAACACGTTGATTTATAAAAGCGGAATAATAGTAATGTAGATACCAGCAATAATTGCAGAAGTAATTACACCGCAAATATTTGCGCCCATCGCATCTGCTAGGATCATTGATGATGGATTATCCTTACTTACAATTTTTTGAGCAACTTTAGCTGTAGTTGGTACACAACTAACACCAGCAATACCAATCACTGGATTAAAGTTTCCTTTTGTAATAAAGTACATAATCCAGCCTCCCATAATACCCCCAATACCAGAAAGTAAAAGTGCTACAATACCAAGGACTAGAAGTTTTAGTACTTTTGGATCTAAAAGCAAAGACGCATCACAAAGCACTCCTAGCATCAATCCTAAGAAAAAAGTTGAGCCATACAAAATTGGACCACTCAGTACATCAATAACTGGTTTTAATCCCGATTCCTTTATTACAACACCTACAAATAAGGATAAAAACAAAGGGGAAGCAACTGGAAAAAGAATACACAAAATCACACATAAAACCACGGCAAATGTAATTTTAGTTTCTGGTTTAAATTGTTTTGTGGTTTTTGGTGGAATCATTTTAATTGCTCGATATTTTTTTGGCACCAATAGTCTAACTAAAAAAGGATATCCACCATAAGTAAGCCCCAAGTATAAATATGCGACAACCGAAATTGGAACAAATAAATTTTTTGCCAACGAAAGAGAAGTAAATAATACCATTGGGCCATCGGCTCCACCAATCATAGCAACAGAAGCACTTTCGCCGTAACTAAGCCCCATGATATGTGCTATAGGAAAGGTTAAAAAAGTTCCTAATTCGGCACACAACGCTAAAAACATACTTACAAATGGGCGACGAAGTAAAAAATTAATATCTAAAATTACCCCAATTCCCATAAAGACTAAGCAGGCAATAAGCCCATTGCTAAACATAAAGGTGTAAATTGGTTGGAGAAAATTAATTTGCAACAAATCCATAATTTTGAGGGGATCTGTTTCTAGTGCATTTACAAAAATATTTCCAGCTTTTCCATCAGGCATTATCAGAACACCACAGTTTATAGCAGACATTCCAAGACCCATTGGGATCATAATTAAAGCTTCTAAAATTCCCTTTCTGCCAAGGTAAACCAATAAAATACCAAGAAAAATTAGTACAACACGAGCTATTGAAACAGTAAGATCACCATTGATAATTGTGGAAATTCCTTGAAATAAATTGTCAAAATTGATGTCTTTCATAATTTACTTGTTATTATTTAGTTGGTTTTTTCGAGAAGCTAACTTTGTAAAAATTACACCAAGTTCGTAGGTGATAAAGGCGACACACATACCAATTGCAAATGTGCCAAACATAACTAAAGCTGTTGCTTTAAATAAAATAAACATAGGATAGAATATTATTGTGTTTTTTTAAAAAATGAATTTCTGTAATAACGGTGGATCAAAGTTTTGAACAATTTATCACGTCCGTAATACAATAAAGCCATCTATAGAAACTGGAGGTTTATTATTAATTGCGGATTGGATTACAAATAATTTTGAATTTAACAATGCTAATTTATCAAAAAATCTACCAAAAGTTGAATGTGTGTTTTTAAGAAATTTGAATTTTAGTTCTGCATTTGTGATTTCTGATTGTCCAAAAAAACAACCGGTAATTCTTAATAACAACGTATTCTGTTGAGGTAAAGTAGAAAAAGTTGTATCAGATACTTTGATGAAAGAATCACTGTTATTATTACAATTCAAATCTTGTTGCGAAGAACATAGAAGAGTTCTGCAAAGTATTACACAAAGAATAAAAACAACAATATTAATCCCAATTAATTTCAAAACTCCAAATTTTGGGCAAAAGTAATGTTTTTAACAATCATATCAACACTTTTTTTAATAAAAAAGCCAATATGGATAAGAAACGGAGTGTTTTTGAATAATTAAAGCAGAATTGTTATGCTTTTAACCATTTAGATGGTTGGTTTAATATTATCAAGGGTGTGTGTTTTTAGTGTAATAATTAAAGAATACAGTATAAAACAACTGATTGGGTATTAATAAAAACAGCGTTTTACTAATTCAAAAAACCTTTCATACACACATATCAATAATTGTATTAAAAAAATAACTCTATCTTTGCAACCAAAAATATTTCCGGAACGAATAAAAACACGAATCGAATGATAAAAAATCTGGTCATTGTTGAATCACCTGCTAAAGCTCGAACTATAGAAAAGTTTTTAGGATCCGACTACCTAGTGCGGTCAAGTATGGGGCACGTAAGAGACTTGCCATCTAAAGAACTTGGCATTAATATAGAGGAAAATTTTACTCCGATATATGAGGTAATGTCTGATAAAACCAAAATAGTAAGTGAACTAAAAAAACTTTCGAAGGAGGCAGAAACTGTTTGGCTTGCAACTGACGAGGACCGTGAAGGAGAAGCAATTTCGTGGCATCTAAAGGAAACACTATCATTACCCGATTCAAAAATTAAACGGATTGCTTTTCACGAGATTACAAAAAGTGCTATAGAAAATGCTATCAACAACCCTCGATCAATAGATATTGGTTTAGTTGACGCCCAACAAGCTCGAAGAGTTCTCGATCGAATTGTTGGATTTGAGCTTTCACCAGTTCTTTGGCGTAAAGTAAAACCATCACTATCGGCAGGCAGAGTTCAATCTGTTGCTGTTCGATTAATTGTAGAACGAGAAAAAGAAATTCAAGGGTTTCAAAGCAAATCAACTTATAAAGTAGTAGGAGAATTTCAAATTGACAACAATATTGGAAAACAAACTTTTAAAGCTGATTTATCCGAAAAATTTGACACGCTTGATCAAGCAAAATCATTTTTAGAAAAATGTAAATCAGCAAATTATAAGATAAAATCCATAGAAACTACTCCTGGTAAAAAGTCGCCAGCACCACCATTTACAACCTCTACATTGCAACAAGAAGCAAGTAGAAAACTTGGTTTTTCGGTTTCGCGCACAATGACCGTTGCACAACAACTTTACGAAAGTGGAAAAATCACGTATATGCGTACCGACTCTGTGAATTTATCATCATTGGCTATTTCAACAGCAAAAAATGAAATTGAATCACAATTTGGTCCAGAATATTCAAAAACTCGAAATTTTACAACCAAAACTAAAGGGGCACAAGAGGCTCACGAAGCAATTCGTCCATCATATATCAACAAACATTCTATTGAAGGTGATGCATCTGCACGCCGTCTTTACGAGCTAATTTGGAAGCGAACCATTGCATCTCAAATGAGTGATGCGATTCTCGAACGCACCACTATAACCGTTGAAGTTTCTACAGCAGAACAAACCTATATTTCTGTAGGTGAGGTTATTAAATTTGATGGTTTTCTAAAGGTCTATCTCGAATCAAACGATGATGATAATGACGAAAAAGATGATTCAATTTTACCTCCAGTAAAAAAAGGAGATATTTTGAATGCAATTCAAATTGTTGCGCAAGAAAAATACTCAATTAATCCGCCAAGATATACCGAAGCTAGTTTGGTAAAAAAACTTGAAGAATTGGGAATAGGTCGCCCTTCTACTTATGCACCAATTATTTCTACCATCCAAAAAAGAGATTATGTAGTTCGCGAAGATCGTCCAGGGAAAACGAGAGAATTTAATCTGCTTACGCTTAAAAAAAGCGATATTAAGCACGAAATAAAAACCGAAACTTATGGCGTTGAGAAAGCGAAAATGTTTCCTACCGATATTGGAATTATCGTGACTAATTTTCTGATTGAGCACTTTAATAAAATTATGGATTTCAATTTTACTGCTAACGTAGAAAAAGAATTCGATGATATTGCTGAAGGAAAAGAAAAGTGGACAAATATGATCAGTAATTTTTATACTGATTTTCACCCACAAGTTGATGACACTATTAAAAACTCAGAAAAAGCAAGCGGGGAACGAGAATTAGGAATAGACCCAAAAAGTGGTAAAAAAATAGTGGCTCGTTTAGGAAAGTTTGGTCCAATGGTTCAAATTGGAACCACCGAAGACACTGAAAAACCTACCTTTGCAAGTCTTAATAAAACCCAATCACTCGACACAATTACGATTGAAGAAGCCTTGAAACTATTTGAATTACCTAAAGTTATTGGTGTATTTGAAGAAAAAGAGGTCACTGTTGCTGTAGGAAGATTTGGCCCATACATCAAACATAATAGCATTTTTGTGTCAATACCAAAAGGGCACGATCCGTTAGATTTATCCTTAGAAACAGCAATTGAATTAATTGAAGCAAAAAGAATCCAAGCTGAGAAAAATGCTCCACGATCTTTAGGAAAACATCAAGATGAAGAGGTACAAGTTGCAGTTGGTCGATACGGTCCATACATTAAAATTGGAGCAAAAAACTATGCACTTCCTCGAAAAACTGATGCATTGCTCATCTCGCTTGAAGATGCTATAAAGTTAGCTCTCGAAAGTGAATCAAAGAATATTATTGTGCAATTTGAAGAAGATTCAAACATAAAAGTATTATCTGGAAAATACGGTGCATACATTGCTTTTGGAAAAAACAACTTTAAAATCCCTGCCGATAAATCACCTGAAACACTAACTCTTGCAGATTGCAAAGCAATAATTGATGCAACTCCTGTAACGAAATCTAAATTAAGTAAACCGACAACAAAAGCCACAACCAAGCAGCCTGCTAAAAAAACGATAACCAAAAAAGTTTCATCCACAAAAAAGAAATAGAATATGGATATTGAAGTTTATCTTGAACCGATAAATGTAAGATCTGTCGGTTTTGATTTTCAATCGAACGAAGATAGTCGATTGGGGCATGTGATTAATGTTTTTCACACAGATTCCTTATTTCCAAACTTCAGTGATGCTGACATCGCTATAATTGGGGTTCCAGAAGACAGAAATTGCGCTGGTAATGCCGGCTCAAGTGAAGCTCCCAACGAGATTAGGACTCTTCTTTACCAACTCTATTCTGGTCATAGTAAATCAAAAATTGTAGATTTAGGAAACATCAAACGAGGCAATACGGTAAATGACACTTATTTTGCCTTATCAGAAGTAATGTTTGTATTGCTTGAATTTAATGTATTTCCATTGATTATTGGAGGAAGCCAAGACCTTACATGGGCAATGTATAATGCCTACGAAAAGCACAAACGAGTTATTAATATTGCAGCTATAGACTCTCGTTTTGATTTAGGAACAGAGGATGATCCAATGACCTCAAAATCATATCTTAGTAAAATAATTTTAGCACAGCCGAACTTTTTATTTAATTATACGAATATTGGGTACCAAACCTATTTTGTTGATCAAGATTCGATTGATTTAATGGACAAACTCTACTTTGACATCTTTCGTTTAGGTAATATTCATAATTCAATTAATGAAGCTGAGTCGCTTTTACGCAGTGCTGATTTGTTAACAGTTGACATTTCTGCTGTTCGTCAATCAGATGCACCAGCAAGCGAACACGCTTCTCCAAATGGATTTAGTGGCGAAGAACTTTGTCAAATGACCCGTTTTTCGGGAATGAGCGACAAACTATCGTCCGCTGGATTTTTTGAATTCAACCCCATTTTAGATAACAACCATCAAACAGCGCATTTGGTTGCTCATGCAATATGGTACTTAATTGACGGCTTTTATTCTCGTAAAAATGACTCTTTAAAAGTAAACAAAGATAATTTTATCAAATATTTCGTTTCTATTCAAAATGGAACTTACGATATTGTCTTCTACAAAAGTAAAAAAAGTGATCGTTGGTGGATGGAAGTCCCTTATCCAATGGAGCGAAAAGAGAGATATGAACGTCATTATTTAGTGCCTTGTTCATACCGTGATTACGAAATTGCTTGTCAAGAGGATATTCCTGATCGTTGGTGGCAAGCCCTTAAAAAGATGGTTTAATTTTTTTAATTGTAATCTTATACATAAAAAAACACATCCTTTAAAAAGATGTGTTTTTTGTTATTTTGACATTCAATACTTTTATGGAATTGCGAGGAAAACACTTTTTTGAACAGTTTCTCCTGGGATTAGCCTAAGAGCTCCTTGACCTTTTAAAAGCGAAACTCTTAATGGGTCAGAACTAGTGTCTGTTTGAGCAAAAATATCTAGAATTGCCTCATTTTTAAAGGTCAATCTTACTTGACCAGCAGCGTCTGTAAAAGCAGATTGACTTACGGCATACTTTCCAACATATACACTACATTGCTTCATAATTCTATTCGTATCACTCAAATGTTTAACCGTAATCACACATTTGCACTCGGTGTCTTTTTTACAACCATTAGAAAAGATTAAGGCTCCAAAAAGAGTCAAACCTAATAACGTTGATAAAATGGTTTTTTTCATTCGGTCAATTTTTTTATTTATTTAGAACTATTTAATATCCATTAATCTAAAAAACAAATTTACCATTATTTCTACATTAATAATACAATCCAGTAAAAATAATTTCTGTTTTATACTAAAAGACGCAAAAATTAGTTACATTATTTGGTTAAAATTTGTAATATTGCGTAAAAATACAAAATAATAGTCAATAAAAACACAAACAATCGGTTTATGAAAAAAATAATTTTGCTAATATTCGTTTCACAATTTTTGTTTTGCATTACTCCTGTGGATGCACAAAGTAAAAAAAAGAACCCATCAAAACCTAGTCAAAAAGAGACTAACTTATTGATTAAAACGAACTTGGGCAACATAAAAGTAAAGTTGTATAATGAAACTCCTAAACATCGTGATAATTTTATTAAATTAGTAAAAGAAGAATATCTGAATAAAACACTTTTTCATAGAGTAATTAATGGCTTTATGATTCAGGGCGGAGATCCAGACTCAAAAACAGCGGTAAAAGGTCAGCAATTGGGCAATGGTGGTCCAACATATACTATTCCTGCAGAATTTGTAGCTACAAAATTTCACAAAAAAGGTGCATTATCAGCAGCTCGAACAGGAGATGATGTTAATCCAAACAAAGAATCTTCTGGATCACAATTTTATATTGTTCAGGGCAAAGTTTATACCGATGCTGAACTTAATCAATTTGAACAACGTATGGGTATAAAATTCTCTGAAAAACAACGCAATGCATACAAAGCCATAGGAGGAACTCCTCATTTAGATGGAAATTATACTGTCTTTGGGGAGGTAATCTCAGGATTGGATATTTTAGATAAAATTGCAGCTGTACCTTGTGATAAAATGAATAGGCCAATTGATGATGTTGTAATAATCTCTGTGGAAATTACAAAATAACGACTATTTGAAAAATTTCATTTTTTCAATTTTCTGTTGCTTCTGTCATTTTTGGCTCAACACATACTTTTTTAGTGATAAATAATAATGTATCTTTGCTCATTAATTTAAAAAAACAGACTTTTAGCACATAGCTTTAAATTATGAACGAAAAAATTGTAATACATCTTACAGAAATTGACGATTTTCCGATTACCTCAGCCTCGGAGTTAGAAAATTTTAGAATATATTTTCTTGGCAAGAAGGGAGTCATTACTGCATTGTTTGCTGCAATGAAAGAAATTCCAAACGAAGAAAAAAAAGCATACGGACAAGATATTAACTTGTTAAAAAACAAGGCAGAAGAAAAAATAGAATCATTTAAAACTGTTTTTGAAAAAAATCAGAATAGTGGCTCTACTTCGATCGATACATCAATGCCAATTGAATTAAACAGTGGTTCTAGACATCCAATCTCTGTTGTACAAAACCGAATTTATAGCATCTTCGAAAAAATTGGGTTTACAGTAGCATTGGGACCAGAAATTGAAGATGATTGGCATGTTTTCTCAGCACTAAACTTCCCCGAGGAACATCCTGCTAGAGATATGCAAGACACTTTTTTTATTGAGAGCAATCCCGATGTCGTATTACGCACTCATACCTCCTCCATTCAAGTGCGAATAATGGAAACCACCAAACCACCAATTCGTGTAATTTGCCCTGGTCGTGTATTTCGTAACGAAGCCATCACAGCCAGAGCACACTGTATTTTTCATCAAGTAGAAGGTTTATATATAGACAAAAATGTGACTTTTGCAGATTTAAAGCAAACGTTGCTATATTTTGCTCAGGAGATGTTTGGCAAAGAAACAAAAATTCGTCTTCGTCCATCTTATTTTCCATTTACTGAGCCTTCTGCCGAAATGGATATTTCCTGCGATATTTGTGGAGGTAAAGGATGTAACATCTGTAAAAATTCGGGTTGGGTAGAAATATTGGGTTGTGGCATGGTCGATCCTGCCGTGCTCGAAAGTTGCGGAATTGACTCTACTGTTTATACTGGATATGCTTTTGGACTAGGCATTGAACGAATGACTCAACAAGTTTTTAAAACCAAAGATATTCGAATGTTTTTTGAAAACGACCTTCGATTTATCAAACAATTTGAATCTGCATTTTAATAATAACTAATAGCGAAAAATAATTCATGATGACTTACAAAAGGATTAACAACATTTTAGGCTGGTTTGTATTTGCAATTGCTGCATTTACGTTTATTTCAACCGCCGAACCCACTGTCAGCTTTTGGGATTGTGGAGAATATATTGCAACTGCAACAAAACTACAAGTAGGTCACCCACCGGGAGCACCCACATTTCAATTAATTGGAAGAATGTTTAGTATGCTTGCAGGTGGTGATGTAACCAAAATTGCATTTATGGTGAATGTGATGTCTGCATTAGCAAGTGCTTTCACTATTATGTTTATGTTTTGGTCGTTAACAATGCTTATTAAGAAAATGGCTTTACGCATTAATAACGAAATGACTGTTGGTACTCAAATGGCAATTTTTGGCAGTGCGTTAGTTGGTGCACTTGCATATACATTTACAGATTCTTTCTGGTTTTCAGCTGTTGAAGGTGAGGTGTATGCGATGTCGTCGATGTTTACCGCTCTAGTATTTTGGGCTATTTTAAAATGGGAACAAGTCGCTGACCAAAAAGATTCTCTTCGCTGGCTTATCCTAATTGCTTATCTTATTGGTTTATCGATTGGGGTTCACTTACTTAACTTGCTTACAGTTCCTGCTATTGTGTTTGTAATCTACTTCAAAAAATTCAAACCAACCACTTGGGGTGCTATTAAAGTGTTCTTTTTAAGTATATTCATCCTTGGTTTTATTCTTTTTGGAATTATTCCTGGAATAGTTTATTTGTTTGGAAAAATTGAAATTTTATTTGTTAATGGGTTTGGACTTCCTTTTAATTCAGGAACAATATTCTTTGCTTTAGCAATTATTGCTGCAACGATTTGGGGATATATATATACTCAAAAACATGATAGACCAGTTATAAATGCAATGGTTCTTTCGTTTGCTTTTTTACTTATTGGGTATACTACTTTTTTAATTTTAGTGATTCGTTCAAATGCAAACACTCCAATTGACGAAAATAACCCAGAAGATGCTGTATCTCTCTTATCATACTTGAATCGTGAACAATATGGTAGCACTCCATTAGTTTCGGGTCCATATTATAATGCTCCTGTAACCAAAATGGAAGACGGTTCCCCAATTTATTCTAGAGATAGCAAAGTAGGTAAATATGTAGTTATTGATGACAAAAAAGGATCAATACCTGTTTATGATTCAAGATACACTACCTTCTTCCCTAGAATGTGGAGTAACCAACAAGCACAACATGGTATTAATTATAGAGCTTTGGGCGGAATTAGCAACGATCCTGAAGGACGAAAAATTCCAACATTTGGACAAAACATAGCATATATGTTTAATTATCAGCTCGACTACATGTATTTGCGGTATTTTATGTGGAATTTTGTTGGTCGGCAAAACGATATCCAAGGATATGGCGATTTGTATAATGGAAACTGGTTGAGTGGAATTTCTTTTATTGATGAATGGCGATTGGGTCCACAAGATAACATTCCTGAATCAATGAAAAGTAAAGGACGAAATACTTATTTCTTTTTACCATTTTTACTTGGGTTATTTGGATTGTATTTTCATTATACCAAAGACAGAAAAAATGCAATTATTGTTACCCTATTGTTTTTCATGACTGGGTTAGCAATTGCTATCAACTTAAACATGGCCGCATATCAACCTCGTGAACGTGATTATGCGTTTGCTGCCTCATTCTATGCTTTTGCAATGTGGATTGGAGTGGGAGCTTTTGCAGTATTTCATTATTTACGATCGAAAGTGGAAGCTAAAACGGCTGCAGTTATTGCAACGGTAGGATGTACTGTGCTTGTTCCTGTATTAATGGCTAATCAAAACTGGGACGATCATAACCGATCAAATAGATATACTGTTTTGGCTATTGCTAGCGATTATCTTAACTCATGTGCACCAAATGCTATTTTGTTTACCAATGGCGATAACGACACATTCCCATTATGGTATGCGCAAGAGGTTGAAGGTATTCGTACTGACGTGAGAGTCTGTAATTTAAGTCTCTTTAATACCGATTGGTATATGGATCAAATGAAACGAAAAGCCTATGATTCAGACCCTGTTCCTATGCAAATGACCCACGATATGTATCGTTCTGGTACTCGTGAATATTTGCCTGTTATTGATGAGTTTGACACTTTTGTGAGTATCAAAAAAGTGGTAAACGATTTTCTTGACGAATCTAAGCGAATGCCATTTAACAATGGAAAAATGATGAATTACGTTTCATCTCGCAAGTTTTATATTGATGTTGACACCGCTTTGGTTTTAAAAAATGGCACTGTAGCTCCTGAAGATGCTGGAAAAATTGTAAAACGTATAGAATGGCAAATTTCTGATAACATCGTTCAAAAAAACATGTTGGGGATGATGGATATTTTAGCTAATTTCAATTGGAAACGACCCATTTATTTTGCAATTACTACTGGTAGTGACGCATATTTTGGACTCGAAGAGTATTTCCAACTCGAAGGACTTGCCTATCATTTTGTGCCTATTCGTACACCTCGATCAGAAGAGAATCCATCGGCAACACGTGTGAACACTCGTATTTTGTACAATAATATGATGAATAAATTTACTTGGGGAAATATCAATAATCCAACAATTTATCTTTCAGAAGACAATACAAGACTTGCAATGAGTTTCCGAAACACGTTTTCAAAACTAGCACATGCTTTAATTGATGAAGGCAAAAACGACTCAGCATTTAAGGTGTTAAACAAAGCCGTTGAAATATTTCCAAATAAACTTATTCCAGAAAATTATTATTCTCTGAATTTAGCACAAGCATATTATAGAATTGGAACTCCTATTTCTATTGCTAAAGGAGATGAAATAACAAACAACGTACTTAAAAACAGCGACTCAGAACTTGCGTATTTCTTCCGTTTTAATAAAAATGACATTAAATCTGTGGATCGTAAAATTCAAGAGAACAATAGTATTATGTACCAAGTTGTTCAAATTTCAGGAATGTTTAAAAGAACTCAAATCGAGCAAAAATCGAAAGCGCTTTTAAATAGTTATTACCAAAAGTGGATGCAGTCTAAAGGATACACTGGAGATCAAATGCCTCCAATGCAATAATATTAATTACCTCTATTTAAAGTCTGAAGAGCGGTTGCTCTTCAGACTTTTTAATAATATCTCATGAGTAAATTTGTTAAACCGCCCATTATCGCACGATTTTTTACTGGAAACGGTGTTATTTGGGATATTCCAACATCTGAAAAAAAAATTTACTTAACCTTTGATGACGGTCCTATTCCAGAACTTACCCCTCAAATTTTAAATATTTTAAATATCTATGGCATTAAAGCCACATTTTTTTGTGTAGGTGATAACATTCGGAAATATCCCGAAGTTTTCAACTCCATTTTGCAAAACAATCATGATATTGGCAACCATACTTATAATCACTTAAGTGGATGGAAAACGCCACTTCAGGAATATCTCGACAATGTCGAAAAATTTGATAAGCTATTTCACACTCCGCTCCTTCGTCCACCGTATGGCAAAATTACACCGATGCAGATTTATAAACTTTCCTCAGTTTATCGCATCATCCTTTGGTCTGTGCTTACTTATGATTTCGACGAAAATTTAAGCGGGCACGAATGCCTTCAAATAGCCAAAGAGAATGTTTATAATGGAGCAATCATGGTTTTCCACGACAATTTAAAAGCGGCAGATCGGATGCTTTTTGCACTGCCTCGGTTTATCGAATATTGTTTAAAAGAAGGCTATACTTTCCACCTAATTTCTGAAGAATTATCTTTGCCTATTGAGCGAAAATCATTGCTTGGAAAAATATTATCGGTTTAATTTCTTATCTTTACACCATAATCAATAACGAATATGGCTGAAAAGAAACTGTTTTTACTCGATGCAATGGCGCTCATATTTAGAGCATATTATGCCCTCAATAAAACCCCTCGAATCAATTCAAAAGGACAAAACACCTCTGCAATTCTTGGCTTCACAAACACGCTTTACGAAGTTATAAAAAACGAAAAGCCAACGCACATCGGAGTAGCTTTTGATTCTATTGAACCAACTGTTCGTCATTTAGAATTTGAAGCATATAAAGGACATCGAGCGGAAACTCCTGAAGATATTATTTTCTCTATTCCATATATTCGTCAGGTAATTGAAGCGTTTGGAATCCCTGTATTAATTATGCCTGGTTACGAAGCTGATGATATTATTGGTACGCTTGCAAAAAAAGCGGAAGAGGATGGATTTTCAGTTTTTATGATGACCAGTGATAAGGATTTTGGACAGTTGGTTACTGATAACATCAAGGTTTACCGACCTGCTCGAATGGGAAATAAAGCGGAAGTAATAGGTGTAAAAGAGGTCTGTGAAAAATATCAAATCAACGAACCAGAACAACTTATTGATATTTTAGGGCTATGGGGCGATGTTGCCGATAATATTCCCGGTATTCCCGGTATTGGCGAAGTAACCGCCAAGAAGTTAGTTGCTCAATTTGGATCTGTAGAAAACATGATTGCAAATGCTCATAAAATTGAAAATGAGAAACTTAGAAATAAAGTGATTGAACACACAAAACAAGCTTTATTATCGAAAAAATTAGCAACCATTATTCTTGATGTTCCTGTTGCTTTTGAAGCAGAAAAGCTTATTTATACTGGACCAATTGCAGATCAAATTACCTCAATTTTTGATGAGCTAGAGTTTAGAAATCTTGCAAAAAGAGTATTCACCGATTTTTCTTTATATACACCGCCAACCGAAATTAAAAAACAAACAACCTCTAGAAACCAAAGTAGTGGTCAACCAGATTTGTTTTCACTACTTTCCGACGAAGAGCAGTTTGTAGATACTACTCACAACACGTTATTGGCAAACATTTACAACACACCTCACAATTATCAATTAATCACTACCGAAAAGGAAGTAGACGATCTAATCTACCAACTATCTCAGCAAAATTCTTTCTGTTTCGATACAGAAACGACAGGTTTAGACTCGATTACGTGTGAGATGGTTGGACTTTCGTTTTCATGGAGTGCTCACGAAGCCTATTATGTGGCATTGCCCCAATCTCAGGAGCAGACCAAATATCTACTCTCTAAATTCACCCTGCTTTTTGCCAACTCAAACATCTTAAAAATTGGTCAGAATATTAAATTTGACATCAGCTTTCTTAATAAATATAATGTGGAAGTTTGTCCTCCTCTTTTTGATACGATGTTGGCTCATTATGTCATACATCCAGAAACTCGACACAATCTCAATGCTCTTTCAGAAACATTACTCAAATATCAACCCGTTGAAATTGAATCGTTGATTGGAAAAAAGGGGAAATTACAACTCAATATGCGACAAGTTAATCTTGAAGCTATTAAAGAATATGCCGCTGAAGATGCTGATTTAACCTATCAACTCAAAGCTATACTTGCATCTAAATTAGAAGAAAAAGAGGCTGTTGATTTGTTTTTTAACATCGAAATGCCTTTAGTTCCTGTTCTTACAAAAATGGAGCAAACTGGAGTAAAAATAGACAAAGATGCTTTAGCTGAATTTTCTAAACAATTAGCAATAGAACTACGCGAAATTGAAAAAGAAATTTATCTCCTTGCCGATATGCATTTTAATATAGCATCTCCAAAACAACTAGGGGAAGTACTATTTGACAAACTTAAAATTGTTGAAAATGCTAAATTAACCAAGACAAAACAATATCAAACGGGCGAAGATGTATTGGTGAAATTACGTCACAAACACCCCATTATTGATTTAATCTTGGATTTTCGGACCTTGACAAAATTAAAATCCACGTATGTAGATTCTTTGCCACTGTTAATCAATCCTATAACTCATAGAGTGCATACTTCATTTAATCAAGCAGTTACTGCAACTGGGCGATTAAGCTCCACTAATCCAAATCTTCAGAATATTCCCATTCGAACAGAGCGAGGCAAGGAAATTCGCAAGGCTTTTGTGCCAAGGGATAATAATCATGTTTTAGTTTCGGCCGATTATTCGCAAATTGAATTACGGATAATTGCCGCACTTAGCAAAGACGAAAATATGATTGAAGCTTTCCGCAATAATATTGATATTCACACCGCTACTGCTGCAAAAGTATTTAATGTGCCTTTGGAAGAAGTAACCAAAGAGATGCGCCGAAATGCAAAAGCCGTGAATTTTGGAATCATATACGGAATATCCGCATTTGGTCTCTCCGAACAAACTGGTGCCAGCCGCAAGCAAGCTTCGGAATGGATATCTGAATATTTTAATCAATATGCTGGAATCAAAAACTATATGGATTCTCAGGTCGTCTTTGCACAAGAGCATGGGTATGTTGAAACAATTTTTAAACGTCGTAGATATTTGCCAGATATTAATTCTGGAAATGCCATTGTGAGGGGATTTGCTGAGCGAAACGCCATTAATGCTCCCATTCAAGGATCTGCCGCAGATTTGATTAAGCTAGCAATGATTAATATTAATCGTGAATTTGAAAAAGCTCAATTAATATCAAAAATGACTATTCAGGTGCACGATGAATTAGTTTTTGATGTGCTAAAAACAGAGTTAGACACAGTTAAAAAAATTGTCCACGAACAAATGGTTCATGCTGTTGACTTATCCGTTCCTCTTGAAGTAGAGATAAATTGGGGAAATAATTGGCTAGAAGCTCATTAGGGGAAACTGGGTACACAAAAAAAGCCAGAATAAATTTTCAGAAGTGAACACACAATTATCCGTAAAAAAATCTTTTTGCTAAAAAAACACATGGCTTTATTCACAAAAATTATTTAGACAATTTGTTTGATTTTAAAATATATTAATTAACTTGCATCAAAATTAAATCTTTAGCGACTGGCAATAATATATTCATCCAAATTTAAAAACTTATGAAAAAGCATCTCATTCTTTTTTTCTTGTTTGTATTAAATGTTCACGTTTTTGCGCAATATCAATTAGGACACCGCACAATCACTTTTAACGATCCAGCCAGAAGCCGTGATATTCCAACCGAAATATATTATCCAGCGACCACCGCTGGCGACAATGTACCTGTAGCAAATGGCACATTCCCAGTAATTGTAGTAGGACATGGGTTTGTAATGGCGACACCCGCATTATATCAATATCTTTGGGATAGTATTGCTACCAAAGGTTTTATTATGGCTTTTCCAACCAACGAAAGCAGTTCGGTATTTCCTCCGCCAAATCATCTGAATTTTGGAACTGATTTAGCCTTTTTAGTTGATACTTTATTAGGATCAAATACGGTTTCTTCGTCATTCTTATTTGGAAAAGTAACAAATAAAGCAGCCCTAATGGGACACTCTATGGGAGGAAAAGCTGCTTGGATTGCTGCTCATATCACCACAAAAGCAACAACAATTTTTACTATTGGTGCCGCTATATCTAATCCTCCAATTGGCACTGCCGTTGATGTGCTGGGAGAGTATGCTAAAAACATAACAATTCCTGCTGTATCGATGGGTGCTGAATTTGATTGTGTAGCTCCACCTGCGGACAATCAAAAATTACTTTATGATACTTGTGCAGCAAGTTGTAAATATTATATCTTAATAAAAGGGGGTGGTCACTGCTATTTTGCTTCGCAAGCTGGCTCTGGATTAACAAAATGCGAAACAGGGGAAAATAGTTCATGTACGGCAAATTTTACTATTACCCGTGCACAACAAAATGAATATACTTTAAAATTTGTCATTCCATGGCTTAATTATCAGCTAAAAAACAATGTTGCTGATGGCGTAGCTTTTAAAACCTTGGCTACCACTTCTAATTTAGTAACCACCGTTACTAATTGCACATCTAATGTTGGAGTTAATCAATATCAAAGCACAAATGTAATTGATGTATTTCCAAACCCTGCAACCGAATCGATTAATTTATTTGTAGAAAATGGAAATCGTATTGATGTAAATATATTCAATTTAATTGGAAGCAAAACATACTCTAACAGTTTTTATTCAGCTTCAAACAGTACTTATACTATCAATTCTGAATTTTTAAACAAAGGAGTTTATTTCATTGAAATAAATATTGATGGGAACAAACTAACTAAAAAACTGATTATTAAATAGTTTTTGGAATATACTTATACAAAAAAGCTCATTCAAACTAAGGCTGAATGAGCTTTTTTATATTTGTGGTTACAGTACCTAGGTAAAAATAATTTGGGTTTGTAACCCACCACATTTTTCGTAAAAATCACCAATGGTTAATACGCCTAATACATCATCGTGAAGATCGGCTTTGGTAAGTTTAAACATATCCATGGCCAATTTACAAGCAAATATTTCACCACCACCAGCGGTTATCATTTCAATAAACTCATCAACGGTTGGAATGTCTAACTTTTCCATTTGGTTTTTCATCATTACCGAAACACCCGCTTCAACACCGGGTAACATTCCGAGTAGTGATGGGAATGGTAATCCACCAGGCATACGCATTGCTGGATTTCCTAACGTTGAGGTATGTAATTTTTTCATTTGCTTTTTAGTAATCGCATCGAGGCCGAAAAAGGTAAAAAACACCTTGGTTTCAATTCCTTCCATTACCGCTCCATTTGCCATAACCAACGTTGCATAAACGTCTTCTATACTTCCTTTTGCGCAAATTATGCACACTTTTTTTAATGGAAATTCTTCTTTTTGACTCATAATTTTGGTTTTAAATTAAACGCAACTTACTGGTTTTGGTATTCCGGCCATTTTTGAAGCTAATTTTAATGGAGCACCAGGAAATAGTTCGTAAAAACCTTTAATATCAACAATTCCTGATTTTCCAATCGAACGAATTGTAAGACCTTCTCCTTTTGTAAAACGATCTCTGATGAATCCAAGGACTTCAAAATGTTTTTCGGTGAGCGTTAGCTCGGTTTCTTTTGCAATTTCTACTGCAATCTCTTTGGTCCATTGACTTGCGTTGGTTAAATATCCTTCTTCGGTTACATCAACGGGAATGCCAGCATACGTTTTTTGTGCCATAATCTATTAATTTTATTGTTTTTATATTTTATTTTTGATTCATTGATTTTGCAATTCGTAAAAGAAACCCTAAACTTTGACGCACTTCGGGTTTATTCATCTCTTTCATCAACCCAAAAAGTGATTTTTTATCTATGGTTTCATCTGGTTTCACACTTGCAATAGCATGTGTAAATATAGCGATATTTTTTGCAAATTGAGGATTTGCCATATCTGCTCCAATATTTTTAAGAGCATCGATTGTTCCGTTGTTGTTCAAAATTTCGAACTGACGGGTGATGTCCATAATTACTTCCATAGCAATTGGACTCACATCGTGAATTAAATCGTTTGCACTTTGTAATGTATCGAGCATTGAATTTAGCGTTGGAATACTTTTAATCAGCTTAAAAAGCATCGATTGAAAAGCCTCTCCATCGAAGGTTACATTTTGATGATCAAACTCGGTGATGGTTGATTTAAAAATCTCGGTTCCTACGCGCGAAACATCGTCCACAAGGTCTTCAATCACCAACGAACGTCGCCGTTGATCCTCGACATATCCCAATAAAAGATCCATTTTCTGGTTCAGGATATCGATTTGTTGTTGTAGTTCTTGATTTTCCATAATCTACAATTAACAAGATTTACATTTTCCGGCCATACTCATCAATGGTTCAACGGGTAACTCTTTGCCTTTGAGTAAAATATGCCAATAAATCCAACGGAACATTAGCTTGCCAAAGTGATTCATTTTGGTTACCTGAAGCAAACCAAAAGGACCTACTCCTGGTATTGGAAATGTACCAGGAAGTGGCTCTGTATCATAATTGAAATCGATTAATGAACCTTTTCCAAAACCCGTTTCGATATAGCAGTTTGCATGACCGTCGAATTTAGCATGAAGAGGACGACCTTCGATGGCACTTAAAATGTTTTCGAACAATATTTCACCTGCAAAGTGAGCCACAGCTCCGGCTTTTGAAGTTGGAATATTGGATGCATCACCAAGGACAAAAATATTTTCAAAACGATCCGATTGAAGAGTATATTTGTTTGTTGCTACGTAGTTCATATCGTCGCCCAAACCGCTACGAGCAATCATCTCATCGCCCATATTTACGGGAACAATGGTGAGTACATCGAAAGGAATCTCTTTACCATCGTAAGAAACAATCATTTTACGTTCGTTATCAACGTGTTCGATGTAGAAATCGGGAATAACTTTGATGTTTTTTTCCACCAAAAGTTCTCCCAACATCTTCGAAGCTCTAGGTTTGGTAAATGCGCCCGAAAGTGGTGTTACATAAGAAATATCAACTTTATCGCGAATGCCGATTTTGGTAAAATACTCATCGGCTAAAAAAGCAAATTCTAACGGTGCAACGGGACATTTAAATGGTAATTCAGCAATATTTATAACCAATTTTCCACCTTCCCATTTGCGGAAGTAGTTGCGAAGCGCTGTTGCTCCTTCAATCGTATAAAAATCAAAAATGGATTTATACCAATTTTCGCCCATTAAACCAGGCGTTTCATCGGGACGAATTTGAGTTCCAGTAGCAATAATTAGTAAATCGTATGCGATTTTGTTCCCGTTTTTTAGTACAACCTGATTCTTTTCGCCTTCAATTTTATCCACGTCTTCAAACATCATTTCAACTCCTGGTGGGATAAAATCAATTTTAGGTTTTACCACATCTTGAGGAGCATAAATTCCGAAAGGAATAAATAAAAAGCCTGGCTGATAATAGTGCGAACGATACTTGTCAATGATAATTATTTGCCATTCATCTCGTTCTAGCGTTTTGCGCAATTTGTTTGCCATCATCGTACCCGCAGTACCGGCTCCAAGAATCACTATTTTTTTCATTTTATATCAATTTGGTTGAATAAATTTGTCGCGATAATTGTCGTGTTTTTTATTACTTTTGTAATATCAGTAACTTTAAACAAGTTAAAACTTCTTTTGTTAGAAATATAACAATAAAAACTCGACAATTTTGCTTTTACAAAAATACAAGTTAATATCATCAAAAATACATCTAAAAACATGATAAAAATCATATTTATAAATTATTTACTATGGAGGTAAACAACCCGCTTTGCAATTGCACGAACTGTGTAGTACGAAATTTGGTTTTTGAGTTTATGGATGCAGATCTTCAACAAAAAATTTGCACTACCAAAAAAGAACAACATTATAAAAGGGGCGAAGTTATTATTAATGAAGGCGATGAAATAATTCAATTTGCATATATAAAACAAGGATTGGTAAAGTTGCATCAAGCGAAAGCTGAAAACAGAGATTCAATAATTTATATTGCCAAACCGTTTGATTTTGTCACCTTGCTCACCATTTTTTCAGAAACTCACTACAAATATTCACTTTCAGCTATAGAAGACACCGAAGTTTGTTTTTTTAAAATTGACCAAGTGAAACAAATGATTCTTGACAATTCCTTATTTGGGTATGGCTTAATTCGTAAAATGAGCTCAGTGTCGGACAAAATCATCAATTCGTACACCGAAATCAACCAAAAGAACTTACGAGGACGAATTGCCTATATTTTACTCCTGTTTGCAAATGAAATCTATCAAAATAGGGTTTTTAGAATTCCAATTTCGCGCAAGGAGGTAGCCGAACTTATTGGAATGACCACCGAAAATGTTATTCGAATCTTGTCGGAATTTAGCAAAGATGGTATTATTCAGATGAACGGCAAAGAGATTCAAATCATCCAAATGGAACGATTGACTATGGTTTCGGAAAAGGGATGATGTTAAAATGAATTTCAATCGACTTTAGTCGAATCATTATTTGTTTTCGCACTTTGTCACACCGAGCAAAGCGAGGTGTCTGTTTTACGAAATGGCAAATAGCAACTTTTATACACGCGTTACAAATGCGCTTGCGCCCTTTTTGGGCGGAGTTTTTGGCATTAATTAATAGTTTTGAAACTATCAATAATGACCCTTTAGTGACAAAACATATAGTGTGTTATTTTCAATATCAATATGATATATAAATCGATGTTCTTTGTTTATTCTGCGTGACCATTTTCCAGAAAGTTCATGCTTTAATGGTTCTGGGTTTCCAATGCCGTTATACGGATTAGATAAGATTGCATCTTTAAGTTCAATTATCCTCTTTTGAACTTTCACATTGTTGGTCTTTTTCCAATAATCTATGTGTTTTAAAGCTGTTTCGGATAAAACTATTTCCATACATTATTAAAATCGGTAGAAGAAACTTTAGTGCCTTTTCCTTTTTTGATTTCGTCTTCAGCATTTAGAACCATTTTTACAAAATCTTCATTGTATGGCTCTTCCTCTTTTTTTACCTCAAATTTTATTTTAAGCGCTTTCATAAAAGCTTTTAACGCTTCAATTTGTGAAGCATCATTCGCATACGCTTTGATATTAATCGTGGTCATTATCTTCTTTTTTGAAATGTTATTACAAAGATACAGCTTTCTTTCAAAAGAAGATTAAAAAATACAGAAAACCGTCATTTGTCTTTCGCTCACCAGGGTGTGTCTGTTTTACGAATTTAATGACGTATGGCAAATAATTGAAGGTTAACACGCGTTATACCAAATCTTGGTATAAAAATAGTCCTATTGGGTGAACTTAACGAACTCGAAGATGTTTTAGACCTTAGATTGGTCTAATGCCGCTCGTATATATAAATAGTTCATTGATTGTTTGAGAAATGGACTATATTATATATAGAAGCGGTATTACAAACGCACGTGCGCCCTTTTTGGGCGCAGTATTCCATGTACCCTTTTTTGAAATCAATGGAATGTTCGCTTTTTATAATTTTTTTCATCTCTTCAATACTCTCTTTTATGATAAACGATTTAAGAGCTGACATTTTATAATTGATTAGCTGGCACAAATATAACTAATACCATTGTTGTCCGATATAAATAAATTATCAAAGTAATATAATAATTTATAGATATTTACAACTAATAAATAAAATTGGGGATTAGTTCTATTTGAATTTAATATTAAACATGATTTTCATCACTTCTGCCCCAAACCGTTCAAGGGAGTGTTGAAAATCAATCGAACAACAATAAACTAAAATATAAACCATAGGTATTATACTCTGCTTTTTGAATATTGATTACTCTTGTTTTTAAAGCTTTTTTGGCGCCTGTCCGTTTTCTATACGATTGATGCTTCCTTATGGCGCTGAAGGCGATGTAATGAGCTTGCCGAATTATGCCAAATATTAGTAACCCCGTGCATCGCACGGGGTATAAAGAATGAAAGTATAAATTTTGGCGGAAAAATTGTCGCGAAGCAAAACTATTTTTATGCCAAAATTTATATTAGGGCTAAAAAGGGATAGTCATATTTTTATTACAAAAAATAGTGTTTTTATTTTAATACAACATCTGTTTAAGACTCTTTTGTTTTTACTAATGGATTAATCCGTCAATAAAATGTTTTAAATCTACCACTCCAAACATTTGCAAAACGGAAAGCGCAATGATAATAATCATCATCCAACGGACAAAATTGGCACCCCACTCAACAGCCCATTTAGAAGCAACATAAGCTCCAATGATGTTTCCAATGGAGTGAGTAAGGCCGTAATCCCAACGCACCTGACCGTTTATTACAAAAATAATTAACGTAAACGGGACATACATCAACACCAAAAAGTTTTTCATGGCATTGCCTTTTACCAAATCGAAACCAGCTCCTAAAATGGCAGCCATTAAAAGAAAATAACCCACACCAACATGAATAACGCCGCCATAAACTCCAATAAAAAACATGATGATATAGAGTTTCAAGGAAATTGGTCTGTTTAACAATTCCTCTTTTCCTTTGAGCCATCGTTCGGGTTTATAGATTAAAAAGAACAACATTACAATCATGATAAACCCAAAACACCACTGAATAACTTGTTCGTCGAGTTTTACTACAATTGCTGCCCCAACGATAGAGCCAATAATAGTTGGAATGGCAAGTTTAAAGCCTTTTTTTGTGTCGAGAATCTTTCTTTTTTTGAAATTACCAACCGCTACTATATTCTGAATGATAATGGCTATACGGTTTGTGCCATTTGCCACACTGGGTGGAAGTCCAAGAAGCATAAGCAATGTAAGCGAAATAATCGTTCCTCCTCCGGCAAGTGTATTGATAAAACCAACAAAAAGCCCTGAGGTTATTAAAGCGATTATTTCTACTGTTGTCATCCGATTAAATCAAACTATATTAAACAATGTTTTTTTGCGTAGAAATGGATTTATCATCCGGGTTTCTTCTTGAATCCCAAATCATAACAATAAGAATAACGGAATCTATTAATTCATAAATAATTTGATAATCACCTGTAATAAATAAGTAAACAGATTCCTGATTTGTTTTTAATCCAATAAATGGATTGTTCTCAATGTGCTTTATACTTTTGTTTATTTTCGAGTTGAGGTTACGACTATATTTTGCATTTCCATTTCTAAGCAAATAAAAACTCAGAATGTCAAACAAGTCAAGTCTTGCTTCAACAGACCATTCTACTTTGTTTTTAGCCATTGCTCAATTTCTTCCTTTAATTGCTCATCCGAAATAGTTTCTCTTTTCTTATATTGTTGACGTCCTTCTTCAACTCTTTTGGTTTCTTTTTCGGATAAGTTATAAGTTTTTTCAGAAATTTTTGACTCAAGAATCGTCTTGATAGCATTTAAAAAGGAGACATCGTCAATATGACTCAAATATTCAGAAATATCATCTCTAAGTTGAATTGTGCTCATGTGTTTTTCTTTTTTACAAAGTTATACCAAATCTTGAAATAAAATAGTCAAAATTGTTTTTTTCAACCTAATAAATACAGTCAAAATGCTGACTTGAAACGATTTTATGACTGATTGCCCGTAATCTATTGATATTCAAGCACAGTCCGAATATTCGTACCTTTATTGTAGATGTACTTGTAAACAATGCAACTGAATTTAAGATGCGCCCCAAAAAGGGCGCATGCGCGTTTGTAACGCGTGTTTTTCAAAACATTATTCCAAAATTATCTGACAACTCTATAGCATTATAGCTATGCTTCCGCTTGGCTATTGTTCCTTTATTTATACAACCTCTTCATTATGGCGCTTATGTTTGCACTTTTTGCACGCGTTGCAAACGCGCACGTGCTGGCTTTCAATGCGCGCCAGCTTGAGTTAAAAGCCCCAAATTTGGAGCTTTTACTATATTTATTTTACTGGTTTTTCAGAATAATTTATTTGAGACTAGTTGTGTAATTTATTTTACATAAAAAGAAAACTCTATTGGATACCATTTGTATTCAGAACCAATTAGAAACTCATATATACCTTTTCGCTTATTCAACCCATATGTTTGTGCTTTTTCAGAATATTTATTGTTCTTTAATATTCCATTCCCATTTTCCATTTTAATTTTATGTTTTCCTGTTAAATCCATAACACTAAAATAAAATGTTGCTTCAAAATCATCTCCTTTATTTATTGTATCTTTTGCAGGAATACATACACACTTCCTATTTGTGGTCATTATTGAATAATCATGCAATTCGACAAAAAAATTACTTAATAAAACATACTCCCAGAAATAATTATACATGGTTTTATCCAATTCTGAGTCATGTTTAAGTCCATATTTTTTTATATCTTTAAGTGTTTTTTTTGCTAAAAAAATATCTTCTAATAATTTTGAAACTTCATCCGAAGAAAATGTATTTTGACAATTTCCATCAGCACCAATAGGTCTAAAATGTCGAAAATATAATATTAAATCACAATATTTATTCGTGATATCATATATTGGATTATCTTTATTAACATCCTCGTACTCAAAAATCTCTTTTAGTCCTATTATTTTATTTTCTAAACTGAAAGTTTCTTCTTTTAAATAGGATGTAAGAACTTTCTGATTATCAAAATGGATCTTTGATACATCTCTAGTGAAAAAAACACGAGTAAAATAGCCTGTAAAAAACATGAGCAATGCTATTATAAACATCAATATCAATTTTGTTTTATCTGTTGTTTTTTTATTCATAAACATTACTTTTTTTCAGTTGCTACACCTTTAAATATTTTATTTGTATCACTTAAAATTTCATACATCGCAGTTATAGAATCCATGCTGGCATTCAATGCGCGCCAGCTTGAGACAATGCAATGCAATGCAAAACAACATTAACCTCCATCCTTTAATTTCTTCAATTTCAATCGTCTATATACACTTAAAAATATATCTTGTTGAACAATAAAAAGATTTATCGGTGAATAATCAAATGAATCCAATTGAATATCTCCTGAATAAAGTATGCATCTTTTTTTATTTGTACATTCTATACAAAATGTATCTAAATATGTTTCATCTATAACAGTTGATATTATAGTTGACGAATCACTATTATAATAATTTGAAAGAAAACCATTATATCTGAGTTCTAAAACAGATTTATCTTTATAATAAAACTCTGTCGATGATCTATAATCATAAAAATAATTCCACTCTCCAATTTTATTGTTATCAATATACCGACCAATTTCTGTTAATTTTAAAGACCAGGGAAAATCAAATTCACTTCCTAAAAACTCTTTAATGTATTCAACCCATAGCCCTTGTTTCAAGCCATTTGAATCAATACTATTAATATTTTCACCAAATTTATCTTTGAAATACTTCGTTCCAATTGTATCATAACTTTGACTGTATGATTTAACAAACATACATATAAAAAAAATAACAATTAAACCATTTTTACATTTCATTTTAATTATTCTGTTAAGGGTGCAACATCTCCCATTGCTCAATTTCTTCCTTTAATTGCTCATCCGAAATAGTTTCTCTTTTCTTATATTATTGACGTCCTTCTTCAACTCTTTTGGTTTCTTTTTCGAATAAGTTATAAGTTTTTTCAGAAATTTTTGACTCAAGAATCGTTTTGATAGCATTTAAAAAGGATACATCGTCAATATGACTCAAATATTCAGAAATATCATCTCTAAGTTGAATTTTGCTCATATTTTTTCCTTTTTTACAAAGTTATACCAAATCTTGAAATAAAATAGTCAAAAATATTTTTTTCAACCTGACAAATAAAGCCAAAATGCTGACTTGAAACGATTTCATGACTGTTTGCCCGTAATCTATTGATATTCAAACACAGTCCGAATATTCATATCTTTTGTATAGACATGCTTGTAGACGATGCATCTTAGATATGCTTGTAGATGGTGCAAATAGGGTTTAAGGTTAATCATATATTTTCAACACTTCTATTTTAAATGGAAGTATCAACTTGCTATCATTTAATGAACTTGTTGCAATTGCTTTAATTTTATTGAATCTATTAACTTCTATCTCATTACCAATTCCTGTGTAATCATTCCAACCAATACTCCCTTTTGTACCATATTGAAATTGAAGTTTTTCTTTTTTTGAAGAAAACTCTAATCCGAGAAATGACATTTTTACTTTACAGAAGCCAATATATAATCCAAACTTATCAAAGTAACCACTTATGAATATTAAATAATCTATGTTAAATAAATCTGAAATAATTGAATCTGATCTTTGAGTTTCATTAAAATTTTTAAATATTTCTTTAAACCCAGACGTGTCTTTTAATATCCATTCTCTATTCATAATTAAAGTTCGAAAACAAGTAGACGTGCTTGGGAAAGTATAACCAAATAAATCATACCTACTATTTTTTTTAATGATATTTAAATAACGTTGTTTAATATTGTTGTTATCTCCTGTATAATAAACTGTTTTTGAACTTGGACATTTCTTATATTTATCAACTTTAAGCATTCTTTTAGGTATTTTATCTACTAAAGTGTAATAAATAGTATTGTTATTTGTAATGCTGTCTTTTAAATCTAAATAGAATAAAATATATCCTACTGTACTATCTTTTGTAAGTACTAATTTTTGTCCATTTATATTAAATCCGCATAATAATAACAGAAATGTTCCTCCGAATTTTAAATAACTATTTTTCATAATTCAAACTTATTATTTAACGGTTACCGTTCCTGCACTTTGTAATGTATCATCGTTTGTAATCACTTTTGCATGTTGATCATTATTAACTTTATCTGTATCGTTGCCATAGGTTCGTGCATAATCTAAAATATTTTGAATATCTTTTGTTGAAATTGGGTTCAACTTATATCCATTTGATGTGGTGCCAACATAATTCATTTTTCCATCTTCAGAGTAAAACGAACCACCCACATCGCCTAATCCTAAGAGATGTAAAAATTCATGGCATACTTGATCTGCGCTTTTTCCACAGTCGAAATATGTACCAGTAAATCCATGCTCATCATAAATTGGAAGTCCTAACATATTTACTTTTTTCCCATTAGTACGACCTCCCTCAGTTGTTATTTCCCCAGTAAAATGATTTTTTTCAGGGAGAGAATAACCTTGTAAACCATTATATGTGTTTCCGATAGGATCTATATCTGCAGCATTATTTGCATTGACTGCGGGATTATCTTGGATTTGATATTCAACTCCATCACGGATAAACGATTCTTTTTTAATAATGGGTGGAATAACTTTAATCTGAAAAGACAATGTGTAGTCGACACCATCAACTGATACCGTTTTGACAATTGAATTAATTTCAGAGACACCATTACATGCTTGATTAAATGTTTTATTATCAGTTGTATAAATATTTGCTACAACTATCATAGTATGGCTTGCATTGTCAACAACCACACCATAATCCTTTCCATCATAATCAACAAATTTTATTGGATTATTTGCACAATAATTATATGGAGATAAATTTGGATACTTAACAGCTAATGGATCACATCCTAACCATCTCCCCAACCTGCTATCATAAATCCGAGCTCCAAAATCAAGTGAATTCCCTTCCCCTTTCACCTCGTCATCCTTTTCCTGTCCATTAAACCCGAACCGATACTTATCGCTACTAAAGGTGCGGCCATCCAAAGGAGAACCGAAAGGATAGTAATCACTAGCGGAAGTGATATCCGCCATATAGTAATCAATGGTACCGTCATTGCCAACATCAACCGGTATTTTTTTGTCGGAAACAGTGGTTAGCACGTTGCCTAGGTGATTGGAGAACTCATATTGTTTCAGCCCCAGCACGTTAGTAAGTATTCCGCTGGTTGGTGCAGTGTAGCCGATGAGTTCTAGCTGGGTGTTGCCTGCCACGCCTTGGCGTGTGTCGATACCCACGCGGCTACTGCCGTAGATTGGGCGCTCGATAAGTTTGTAGGAAGTGGCTTCGCTGGATTTCATGGTTAGAAGTTGTGTTTTCTGAGTGCTAAAATAGGATTATTTTTTGAATCATGTTGTTTGAAAAGCGAAAAAAACAGTTTTCACTTCCGCGACCGCTTCCCAAAAAACCAAGGATTGGGCAATGCTAAAGTGTTTTTCTGCTTAGCCTTTTTTCAATGCATACCAGCTTGATATGTTTACATTACCTAATTTTTACACACAGAAACCTTATTGTTAATTATTTTCAGACGAAACCCTTCCATTATTGTAAATTCAAACTCAAAATAAAGGCTTAAATATTTGCCTCTTGCGATAAAATTAACATGAACAACACTATCACAAAGACAAAACAATCCTTTTGTTGACCCTTTTAAATATTTAGTACCTTTCGAATATTGTCTTATCTTACATGTGTTATTTGAGTAAAAGAAATAGTCATACGAACCATGATTATAACTAACAAAATACGGTTTTTTATAAACAAGTGAATTGTTTACTTTCATGGTAACGCATGAATTGTGGGTAATTAATAATTCTTGAGGTTTTTTCTCATTGACAGTTGAATGGATTTTACAACCATAAAATAATAATAATAAAAATATAATCGGTATAGTATTTTTTATATTTTGAATATTTAATAGCTTTAATATCAACGTTTTAAAACAAAAAAAAGAGCCTTAAAGCTCTTTTTTTTGGGTGGTCCCACCAGGACTTGAACCTGGGACCCTCTGATTATGAGTCAGATGCTCTAACCAACTGAGCTATAGGACCCATCCGTTTAATTGTCGGATTTTGAATTGCAAAACTACAATTTTTTTTTAACTTGCACAAAAAATCTTCTAAAATGGCTGAAAAAACCATCCGAAATATCATTTTTGACTATGGAAATGTTGTGATAAATCTCGACATCGATGCAACTTACAAAGCGTTTGAAAACATTGGTGCAAGCCGATTTAGCGAGGTTTGGAACGATATAATGCAAAGTCAATTGTTTCAAAAATATGAACGTGGGGATATTTCCTCTTTTGATTTTAGAAACATCCTACGAAACGCTTTTTCTAACGATGTAACGAATGATCAAATTGATTGGGCTTGGAATCAAATACTCAAAGATATGCCTGCACCACGAATTGATTTATTGAAAAATATTCGAACTCATTATCGGACATTTCTGTTAAGCAACTCCAACGAAATTCATTATCAACATTACTTAAAGGATTTGCAAACGCAACATCATCTCGAAAATTTTGATGTGCTTTTCGAAAAAGCATACTTTTCGTACCAATTAAATTTGATAAAACCAGAAAAAATATTTTATCAAACAGTGCTTCACAATCACCATTTAAAAGAGGATGAAACACTGTTTATCGACGATTTAAAACAGAATATTGATGCAGCTTCAGCGCTCGGAATTAAGACCATTTGGCTAAAAGAAGGAACCGATATTTGCGATCTGTTTGATGCGAATAATCAATTAAATGATACTGCATTTTTATTGATGAATTCTGAATAACTTAGTTGAAATCGCAAAGTAACCATACTGCAATCATTTTCGTATAAGAAATTCTAACAAACGATACGGATGAAAAAAACGTTTACTTTAGCCATCTTAATGATTGCGTCAATTGTGTTAAAAGCTCAATATCTGGATGAAACATACGATTGGTATCCCCGACAAATTGGAATAAAAACTGGAATAATAAGCACGACTTTTAATGCATCTAAAACCCAACCGCAAGGCTCATCAGCAAGTTCAACTTCTCAAATGGGTTCATCGTCGAGTGTAGCATATTGGATTCCAATTACCCAAGTTTTTCGACCACGACTTGAGCTTTCCTTAGATATCTTAAATGCAGACGTAGATTACAAAAACACATTTAGCAGTGGTGCTACATTTTCATTTATTGGCTCTACAAAACTGACTCAAGCTTCTTTTGCGATACTTCCAGAGTTGGTGTTTGGTAGAAATATCCAATTTTCAGTTTATGGTGGATTTCAATTTTCAGCTCTGCTTTCTGCTTATCAAAAAGGGACTTCAACTACCACTGATTCTACAAACACATTCGTTTCCGTGGTTTCCGTTGATCAAAAAAACAATAACATTTCCGAAGGCATTGATTCTGGAATTCTTACCGGATTTGGGATGCGTTATAGACTTTCAAAACGCTTTATTCTTCACGCAGAATCAAGGTTTCGCTTTGGAACCACAATGGTTTATGGAATATACAAACCCTATTACTGGGGCGTTTCCGTAGGTTGTATTTATCAGTTATAGCTTGATTTGGGTCAAAATCAAATGTTTGAGGGAGACGAACAAAAAACAAGTCTGTTTCATTTCAAAAGGGGAAGAGTATATTCTCAACCTTGAGAAAAAAGTTTTCTTATACATGTCCTAATGCCGGACAGGCACTGACTTTTTTTCTACAGCAAAAAAAAGATACTGTGTCAAATTCCAAATTA
>JBAXTE010000025.1:0-56666 GCA_037130365.1 Bacteroidota bacterium | reverse complement strand
TTGATAGGTTGATAGGTTGATAGGTTGATAGGTTGATAGGTTGATAGGTTGATAGGTTGATAGATTGATAGGTTGATAGGTTGATAGGTTGATAGGTTGATAGGTTGATAAGTTGATAGGTTGATAAGTTTATATGTTGGGTCTCCCTATCAACCCATAAACCCTAAACCCATAAACCAAGTAGGTTGAAATGTTGGGTCTCCCTATCAACTTATAAACATTAAACCTATAAACAAAAGGATTGAATGGTTGTAAAAAATATGATTTTTGAATCAAATATATATTATTAAATGACAAACATTATCATGCTAGGTCCGCCGTGTAGTGGAAAAGGAACTCATTCTAAGCTTATCAGCAATCAGTACAAACTTACACATATTTCTACTGGAGAGTTGTTTAGAGCAGAAATTGAAAAAGAAACTCCTATCGGAATTATGGCGAAATTACTTATTGATCACGGTAATTATGTGCCCGATAGTATAACGATGAAAATTTTATATCATCACATTCAAAACAATCCTTCGCCTGCTGGATACCTCCTCGACGGATTTCCCCGAACATTAACTCAAGCTGATGTATTAACAAAATTTCTTGAGAAACATCAAAATTCTGTAGATGTAGTTTTTTATTTACACGCCCCCGAAGATGAACTGCTTGAACGAATGACTAAAAGATCGTGCATTGATAATCGAGCTGATGATAACACAAAAACCTTTTATACTCGTTTAGAAAACTATTATAATTGCACACATATTCTAACTGAATATTATTTAGCACAAGGAAAATTAGCTCCAATTAGCACAAATAGAACGATTGAAGATGTTTCAGCTCAAATCTTTAGCATTATTGATGAACTTAACCGACTAAAAAAGTAGTATCTTTGCGGAATAAATGGTAAAAGGTAAAAGGTGAAAGTCCCGAAATTAAAAAATCTTTGATTTTTTTTATTTTTCGGGAGTGAAAGGTGCATAACCATTGAGATACAAAAGATTTAAGTAGTAGAAAATAAAAAGTCAAGAATAATATGTCGAATTCAAATTTCATAGATTACGTAAAAATATTTTTCAGATCTGGTAATGGCGGCGGTGGATCAGCACATTTATCACGTTTATCAGGGAACCCAAAAGCGGGCCCAGATGGTGGTGATGGTGGTCGTGGTGGTCACATTATTTTAGTAGGCAATTCGCAACTATGGACTTTGCTTCATTTAAAATACACGAAGCACATCATGGCCGAAAATGGTCGGAATGGGCATAAAGATCAATGTTCTGGTGCAATGGGTGAAGATATTTTTGTAAATGTTCCTGTGGGCACTGTGGTTAAAGATGCAGAAACTGGAGAAATTGAAGGAGAAATTACCGAAAATGGTCAGCAAATAATTTATATGAAAGGGGGCCGTGGAGGTCAAGGTAATCAACATTTTGCAACTCCAACACGTCAGACTCCTCGATTTGCTCAACCTGGTGAAGAGGGTGTTGAAGGATGGAAGATTTTAGAATTAAAATTACTTGCAGACATTGGGTTAGTTGGATTTCCTAACGCTGGAAAATCAACATTAATTTCCGTATTGTCAAATGCCCGTCCCGAAATTGCAGATTACCCTTTTACCACCTTAGTCCCAAACTTAGGGATGGTAAAATATCGCGATTTTCGTTCATTTGTAATCGCAGATATTCCTGGTATTATTGAAGGTGCTGCGGAAGGTAAAGGATTAGGTGTTAGATTTTTACGACATATTGAGCGAAATTCAACCCTCTTATTTATGGTTCCAGCAAATTCGGAATCAATCAAAAAAGAGTACAAGATTTTACTCAACGAGCTAAAAAAATACAACCCAGAACTTTTAGATAAACGAAGAATTCTGGCGATATCTAAATGCGATTTATTGGAAGAAAAAGAGTTGAAAGCGCTAGCAAAAAAACTTCCAACCGACGCTCCTACCATTATGATTTCTTCGCATACCGAAAAAAACTTAATGGAACTTAAGGACTTAATTTGGAAGACAATTAACAAAGAATAAATGTTTCAATATTTTGAATCTTTAGATCAGTCACTTTTTTTATGGCTTAATGGATTTCACAATTCATGGGTGGATGAAATTATGTGGATGATATCTTCAAAATATATTTGGATTCCTTTATATATTTTCATTTTTATTCAGCTCCTTCACGCATATAAAAAACAAGTTATTCGAATAATCCTGATGACTATTGTTGTCATTACATTAAGTGATGGAATTAGTTCAGGAATTATTAAAGACTCCGTAAAGCGATATCGTCCGAGCCACAATACTCAAATTTCCTCACAAGTTCACGTTTATACCGAATCAAACGGAAGCGAATATCGGGGTGGACAATATGGTTTTATATCCTCACATGCTTCAAATAGCTTTGCAATAGCTCTGTTTGCCTTTTTGTTATTACGAAAAAAATCTAAACATTGGCGATGGCTTTTTCTGTGGGCAATTCTTGTTTCATACAGTAGAATATACCTAGGTGTTCATTATCCAGCAGATATTATTGGAGGAGCAATAGTTGGTATTTTATCTACGTGTTTGGTCTATTTTTCTGGTAAAGCATTGAACTTTTTTCAAGAATGTAAAGCTGCCCCAACAGCGTCATTGTATTCCTAGTAATTTAGGGGTATTCTAAAATCTTGTTTGCCTCAAAAAATTGAATCCGATCTATCGGGTTATAGAAATCCTGTTTAATAATGAGTCCACTGCAAAAGTATCTAATATTGATATTCAACGTTTTTTTGCATCTATCCTAAAGGATGTAAATTGCTGAAAATCAATTCATCCGCCAGTTTACGGATTAAGGCAAAAATTGATTGAAGCAATTTACATCATAAGCAATATTATTTATTTTATCGGAAAATAGTAATCAGCTGATTATAAATAAATTGAAGTATCCAAATTTATCGAACAGCGATAGATTCAATTTCAATTAGGACACCTAAAGGCAAACGACATACACCATAAGCAGCTCTGGCAGGAGGATTTTCGGGAAAACGAGTTGCATACACAGCATTCATTGCTTGAAAATTATCCATATCGCTTATAAGGCATGTTGTTTTTACGATGTTAGAAAAGTCCAAACCAGCTTCTGTCAAGATTGCACCAATATTTTTCATTACTTGCTCTGTTTGAGCTTCAATACCTTCTGGTACTTGACCAATTTCTGGATTCATTGGGATTTGTCCAGAAATAAAAATCATATTATTTGCTTCAATAGCTTGACTATATGGGCCAATGGCTTTTGGGGCATTGTTGGAGTGAATTACTTTTTTCATTTTTTATTTTAATTAGAATAATAAATTTACAAAAAAACTGAGCTATACTTCTAATTTATAAGAGATTAAAAAAGACAAAACATCAATCCTGCACCTTTCAACCCTGCACCAATAAACTAGACTACAAACGTAAAACAAAAATCAATGTCCTGCAAATTTGAGGTAAAAACTTGAATGTTTTTTTGACTTTTTTTTATCATTTAAAAAAGAGAATAGTTAAATCGGATGACAAGATTCAGCAATCATCTTTTTCAGTACAATTTCAAAAAAAAGCTTCAATTTCACATCTCCTTTTTACAGCGCATTCTTAACGTTTGTTTTGTTATTATTTTAATAACGATCAAGATTCTGTTTTTTATTTTATCAATATTTAAGCTATTTTAAGTATTTATGATTATGGATATTACAACAAATTTCCTCCAAATACGATTACTGTTACCCAATAATTGCTTAATATTTTCGACCACTAAATTTCAGCAGTTAGCAAAAAACATCATTACCCGTAACTATGTATTTGATATTCAGTCCACACCATGAATAATTGAAGTACAGATATTTTGAAAATTATTTTTAAAAAAGTAAGCCTGAAAAAGTAAGCCTAAATTCAATCATTTACATTTAATCACCTGTGAATAAAGAATTTAAATCTAATAATTTGGTATTATCAAACAAAAAATAACTTTTCATTTGTATTATTGATGTAAAACTTAAGTCATTTTAACCAAATTTAACAACAAATAAAATATTGACATAAATAAATGATAATCAGCAAAATGAATGATAATCGATATACAAAATTCGTTCTGATTTCTAAATCAGAACAAGTTTTTAATAATTATTGAGATTGAATGTGATTTTTGGATAAATTCCAAATGAAAAATACATTATCTTTGTAGATAATTTTCTAATATATGGAATTCAGAATTATTTGGGTAAAATATTTAGTACAAAATATGACTTTTTTAAGATTGTATGCATTTTAATACACAGTTACATCTTAGGTTTTTTAAACACTTGTTCTTTACAATTTACAAATAATATTAAAACGCTTAGAAATCATAGGGGTTCTAATTTAAATTTCAATTTAAAATTTAACAAACTAATCATATTCGCTTACGTAATTCAATGTTTTATTAGAATTAAAAATAATCTAATTATCATTCCTTACACAAGGAGAAGACCTATTAACAAATAAATTTATGAAAAAAGCATTACACACTTTCATCACCCAAACCAGTAATTTGAATAAAATATTATTCTTGCTTATTGCACTCAGTTTTGTGCAAATTGGTAAAGGGCAAAGTACCGCAAATTATTCATTTACAACTGGAACTACTGGATCCATGGCGTTAGATTCAAACTCAAATGCTATTGATATGTCAACAGGTACAACACAATTAGTTGGACCAGCAGTTGATAACTCAATTTCTATTGTAACAAATATTGGATTTGATTTTTATCTAATGGGTTTAAAGTACTCTCAATTTTCGGCCAGCTCTGATGGTTTTGTATATTTGGGAAGTGCAGCTGGATCTGGAACAACGTTTACAGGTGCATCAACAACGACCCCTAAAATTGCAGCTATGGGAGGGGATTTATATGTGGGTGCTACAACAGGTAAGGTTCACTATAAATTAGTTGGTACAGCACCTTATAGATGTTTGGTTGTTGAGTTTAAAGATATGGCCGTATATTATAGTACATCTAATACAACAAATGTTTTTCAAGTTAGATTATATGAAACAACTGGTTTAATTGAGTTTATGTATGGAAATATGTATTGTGGCTCAACTACCTATTCGCCTGGATATGTTGGATTTGCTACTACTTATGGATCAGCTAATAATCAAGTTTCTATCACAACAAGTACAAATACTTCAACTACGAATGCTACTTTTGCTTCAAATGCTTATACTGCAACTACTAATATAGCAAATTTATATTCTGCAGCAGATGGTTCAAGAAGATACTATCGATATAGACCACTTACTCCTGCTGCACCAACTAGTTTAACTTTTTCTGGAGTTTCTGGTACTGGGATGACATTAAATTGGACTGCAGCTTCTCCTACCACCAATGTTTTAAAATATGCAATTTATAGTTCTACCGACGGAACTAATTATTCTTATGTTAATACAGTTAACGTAGGAACTAATACTTATGCTGTTACAGGATTATCGTTTGGAACTACCTACTATTGGAAAGTATATTCTTTAAGTGAAGGTGGTTTAAGTACTGCTTTATCGAATTCTCAAGCAACATCCGCAGGAACCATTAGTGGCAACAAAACTATTCCTGGCAGTTATGCAAGTTTAACTGCTGCCTTTGCAGATATTAACTTAAATGGTTTAGCGGGCAATGTAAATTTAGTTTTGCAAAGTGGTTATGTAAGTACAGTTGAAACATTTCCATTGGCTGGACCAAGTGCTGCTCCAATGGGAAGTTATACGGCTACAATCTATCCAGCAGTAACTGGTTTGTCTATTACCTCTGCAAACACTACAGGAACTATAAACTTAAATGGTTCTAAAAATATTATCTTCGATGGTCGTGTTGGTGGTGCTGGAAGTACTAAAGATTTGGTTATTGCAAATACAAACCAAGGTACTTCGTATGCTATTAATTTTGTTAACGATGCAAACACCAATACTTTTAAATATTGTAAAATTAATAGCCGTAATAACAGTACTTCAAGTGGAACGGTTTACTTCGGACTTACCACTGGGGCTAATGGAAACGATAACAATACCATTGACAATTGCGATATTTACGATGGTTCTTCTACTCCTTTTAATGCAATTTATTCTCTTGGCACCGCAACATCAACGGCTACTAATAATAGTAGTAATACAATATCAAATTGTAATATTTATAACTTTTCGAATTTAGGTGGTATAGCAAATGGTATTTATTTAAGTACAGGAAATACTGACTGGACCATAAATGCAAATAATTTTTATCAAACAGCAACTCGAACTAAGACTGGTGCGGCAACTGATTATGGTATAAACATTTCGAATACTGGTAATAATTACATTATTACAAACAATAACATTGGTGGAGGAGCTGCAAGTTGTGGTGGTACAGCTTGGACAGTTGCTGGTGCATTTGGAAATAGATTTGTTGGAATAAATTTAACAGTTGGAACAACCACTGCTACTTCGGTGCAAAATAATACCATTGCAAATTATATATGGTCTTCTACATCTGGAGCTAATGCTGTACCAGGTGTTTGGGCTGGTATATACTTAGTATCTGGAAATGCAAATATTGGTACAATCACTGGAAACACCATTGGTAGTGGAACGGGTAATGGTTCAATAGCAATAACTTCAACAACAACTGGAGCAGTTTCAACAGCTATTTGTGCCGCTTCAACGGGAACATTTTCTATTAATAAAAACATTATTGGATCTATCAATGTGTTAGGTAATGCAGTTGGTAAATCATCTTCATTTAATGGAATTTGGAATTCAGGTGCAGCAACATCAGCTAATATTGATAATAATACTATTGGTAGTACTTCTACCACAAATAGTATTAATGCAAGTAATGCAGCAACGGGTACAACCGCAGCAGTGGTTCAGGGGATTGTTAACTCAGGGGTTTGTTCTGCAATTTCAATTACAAATAATGTAATTTCATATTTAAATAGTGCTTATGTTCCCACTGCGCTTAATGCTGCAAATGTTTTAACGGGGATTAATTCTTCTAATGGTGCAAATACAATAACAGGCAATACCGTTAAAAATTTAACTACTGCAGCTTATGCCACAGGAACTACATCTGCGGCATCTATTATTGGTATTTCGATGACATCATCCACAACCGGAACAACGTTATCGCAGAATACCATTTTTGGGTTGAGTAATACTTATAGTGCTGGTACTACTGCAACTTCGGTAATAGGAATTTATTACAGTGGTACTACTGGAACCAATTTGGTTGCACGAAATTTAATACATTCATTATCGTTATCAAATACAGTTGCTTCTAATATTTATGGAATTTATATTAATGCTGGTACTACTACCTATAAAAATAATATCATTCGTTTAGGTTTAGATGCAGCAGGTAGTTCCATTACACTTGGGCACAATATTAATGGTATTTTTGAAACTGCTGGAACTAACAACATCTATTTTAATAGTATATTTATTGGTGGTACTGCTGTAAGTGGTACTACTGCAACTTATGCATTTAATAGTACTGTTACTACAAACACACGTATTTTTCAAAATAATATTTTTTATAATGCACGTAGCAATGGAGCTGGCACGGGTAAACATTATGCTGTTAAAGTTGGAGGAACTGCCGCTAATCCTGCAGGATTAACCATAAATTACAACGATTATTTAGCCAATGGCACAGGAGGTGTTTTTGGATTTTTCAATAGTTTAGATGTCGCTAATATTGGTGCATGGAGAACAGCTGTAGGTCAGGATGCTAACTCAATAAATGCAGATCCACTTTTTGTAGCACAAACTGCGGTAACACCAGATTTGCATTTAACCACAGGTTCACCTTGCGAAGCCACAGGTTTATTAGTAGCTGCAATTACTGATGACTTCGATGGACAAACCAGAGCAAGTTTTACCCCCACTGATATTGGAGCCGATGCAGGTGATTATGCACCGATAGGAGTTGAAATGAGTCCTACAGCTATAACTGCACCAGCAGTTAGTGGTTGTTATTCAGCAACTGAAAGTGTAACGGTAACCATTAGAAATAATTCAGCTGCAATAATTGATTTTTCAGTAAATCCAGTTACTGTTGCGGTAACGGGAGCCAATGCGGCTTCGGGTTATACAAGTAACAATATTGTAAATACAGGAACGCTGGCTGCAAGTGCAACAACAAATATCACCATGCCAGTCACTATTAATATGACTGCAAGTGGCACCTATTCGTTTAATGCTACAACTTCTGTAACAGGGGATATTAACACAGGAAATGATGCATTAGCAACTGTTTCGAGAACTGTTAATGCTTTGGGAAGTACATATACCGTTGGATCAGGAGGAAATTATGCAACAATAACTGAAGCAGTTGCAGCGTATAACAACGCCACTTGCTTAACAGGTCCTGTTGTATTTAGTTTAACTGATGCAACTTATTCGGGAGAAACATTACCTATTACCATTAATGCTCATTCGCAAGCAAGTGGTACTAACACGTTAACCATTAAACCAGCAAGTGGAGTAAATGCAACTATTTCGGGTACATCTGCCACTTCGATTTTTAAATTAAATGGTGCTGATTATGTTACTATTGATGGTAGCAACAATGGAACTTCATCACGAAACTTAACTATTTCAAATGCAAATACGGGAACTTCAAGTGCAGTAGTTTGGATTTGTAGTGTATTATCTCCCGCAAATGGAGCAACAAATAATACTGTTAAAAATGTAATTATAACAGGAAATGCGCCTGCAACTTCATTAGCTGGTATCGCTATTTCGGGTAGTACAATTAATACTGCTGCTGAGGCACAAAACAGTAACAATACGGTTTCGAATAACTTAATTACTGCTGCACAAATTGGAGTGTTAGTTTATGGTATTACTACTACGAATGATGCTTCAAATACTATTTCTGATAATACTATTGGTTCTGCAACTGCTGCTAGTAAAATGGGATTACAAGGAATTTATATTGCAAATCAACAAGGAGTTTCTATTTCGGGAAATACTATTTTAGGTGTAAATTCATCATCAAATATTAACACTGCTGGTATCTACGTTGGAATTGGAATTTCAGCCGGTAATATTTCAAAAAATATAATAAGCGATATTAAAAATACTATTGCGGCTGGTCGACAATCGTTTGGGATTTGGTTAAATTCATCAACTGCTACTACTGGGTTAACAATATCTAATAATATTATTTACGACGTTGCTAATAGTGGAGGTAATGCCGTACTAAGTAGGGGTTGTCATGGTATTGCAATTATTACAGGAGGTGGTTACAATATTTATTATAATACCGTAAATATGAACACCAATCCTACAGGTGCTACTGGTAAAAATGCAGCTATTTATATTGCTTTAGGTGTAACTACTTTAGATATTCGAAATAACATTTTTGCAAATAACCAAAGTACAGGTACAGCTTATGCAATTTATTCAGATGCTGCTAATACAGCATATTCTTCTATTAATTATAACAACTATTCTTCAGTAGGAACTTTAGGATTTTTAACTTCAGCACGAATTCTTCTTTCAGATATTGTTACCGGTTTTGGTGGAAACGCAAATTCAACAGCTATTGCCCCAGTATTTACATCCGCAACCGATATGCATTTAAGCACATCAGCAAATGGAACGTTAAATAACACAGGAACCTATATTGCAGCTGTAACCACCGATATTGATGGAGACACTCGTTCGGGCACAACACCTGATATGGGAGCTGATGAGTTTACTGTTGTAGTGTGTGCTTCGGCAGATGGAGGTACTTCAAATGCAACTCTTACTTCAATATGTACATCGGGAAGTGCTACATTATCATCCACTGGTTATTCTACAGGAGTTGGCTCAACTTACGAATGGGAAAAATCAACCGATAATTTTGCTACAGCAGGAGTTAGTATGGGTGCTGCAACATCAGTATATGCCACCATGGCCACGGGTACTATTACCCAAACCATGTATTACAGATTAAAGGTTATTTGTAGTGCCGGCAGCCCAGCTTATTCATCGGTAGTTACGGTAAATGTGTATACTCCAGCAACATTAACGCTTACATCAAATACTTCAATTTGTGCAGGTTCTGGCGTTGCATTAACAGTTTCTGGTTCAAGTACATATGCATGGTCGCCAGCGGGTACACTTTCAGCTGCAACTGGTTCGTCGGTAACAGCTACACCTGCAACCACCACCACTTACACGGTAACAGGAACCGATTCGCATTCGTGTACATCTACAGCTTCAGTTACTATAACAGTTAACCCTGTACCAAGTGCAGTTACAGTATCTCAATCGCCAACATCTGTTTGTGCTGGTGCTGTGGCTACCTTAACAGCTAGTGGAGGAACAATTCCTGCTAATGGTTCTGCAAAAATTGGATTAGGTGTATTAACTTCATCTTCTTCTTCCTATTTAGGTAGTGCTTATCCTTCTTTTTATGGAAATGGCAGACAACAGTATATCATTTTAGCATCTGAACTTACTACTGCAGGAATTACAGCATCTACATTTAGTTCAATGACATTTAAAGTTATAGCTACTGGTAATCCTTCAACATTAAGTGGTTATACTCTAAAATTAGCAAGTACAGCAGCTAGCAGTTTATCAGCTTTTCTTTCACCAACATTCACTACTGTATATGGTCCAACAGATTACACACCAATTGTTGGAGATAATACTCATAACTTTAGTTCTAATTTTACTTGGGATGGTTCATCTAATATTTTAGTTGAGTTATGCTTTGGAGTTGGTACATCAGGTACTTCCTCTGCTACAATGGAATACTCAACAACAAGTACCACATTATGTGTTTATAATTATAGTGATGGAGCTACAATTTGTGGAACTGCATCTACATTAACCACAACGAGTAGACCTAATATAACTATTGGATACACATCTAGTACAAACGCACCAATAACATGGTCTCCATCAACTGATTTATATACTAATATTGGAGCTACAACTCCATATTCGGGAGGAAGTGCCACTGTGGTTTATGCAAAAAATAATACTTCTACTAGTTATACCGCAACAGCTACTAATGGCTCATGTACAGCTACAAAGAATATTAATACCTCGATAAATGCGTTACCAACCCTTTCCACTTCTGATGCAACTATTTGCAATGGAAATTCAACTCCATTATCGGTATCGGGTGCAACATCCTATTCATGGTCGCCTGCAACAGGTTTGTCAGCAACCAATGTAGCATCGGTAACTGCAAATCCTTCATCCACTCAAGTTTACACCATTACTGGTACCGATGGAAATAATTGTACAAATACAGTAACTTCCACTGTAACAGTTAATCCAGTTATCAGCATAACCGGACAACCTAATAATGTGGTTGCTTTAGAAAATACCGATGCACAATTCTCGGTTACTGTTACAGGAGTTGGTTTAGGATACCAATGGCAAATAAATACAGGTTCGGGATTTGGTAATATACTTGGAGCAACCTCTGCATCGTATACCGAAACAGCAGTCACTTCAGGAATGAGTGGATACTCATATCAATGTATTGTAACAGGAACAGCTTGTTCATCGGTAACTTCAAATGTTGCAACATTAACCATCAGTACTACCTCAATTACTTTACAACCCGCAAGTACTTCAATTTGTAGTAATCAATCAGCAACGTTCACTATTTCAACGTCGGGTACAACTCCAACATACCAATGGCAAATCAGTACCAATGGAGGATCATCATGGTCGGATATTTCAGGAAAAACAGATACTACACTGACTGTTTCAGGATTAACTTCTGCTAATTCATTAACCAAATATCGTTGTCAATTAAATGGAGGAGCAATTAACTCCGACCCTGCAACATTATCGGTTTATGATGCTGTATCTATTGGAACCCAACCCACCGATCAGTCAACTTGTTCTAATTCTGCATCGGTTGCATTTTCGGTAAGTGCAACAGGAAGTGGATTAACTTATCAATGGCAAGTGAGTACCAATGGCGGAGTTGATTGGGCAAGTGCCTCAGGAAGTTCAACGTCAGATACTTATACTATTACTTCACCATCGGTTTCGTTAAATCAATATAAATATAGAGTTATTGTTTCAGGAACTTCCCCTTGTTCTTCAGTAACTTCAGATCCAGTAACGTTAACAGTAATAGGAGTTTCTTCAGTATCTTCATTAAGTGGTTCAAACGCTTGTGTTTCAACACCATTTGATTTAACAGTAACACCAACTACAGGCTCCCCAACCTTATCATATAGTTGGGCAAGTACTGCAGGTAGTGGAGCTGCAACGCCAGTTACAACCAACCCAGCTACAATAACCCCAACAGTTGCAAATAGTTATACATATACTTTAACAGCCACAGGAGGTGGATGTACGTTATCTGATGCCAAAAATATTACGGTAAATAGTTTACCCGCAATTACAACTAATACAGCAGCACCTGCAACTGTTTGTAGTGGTGCTACAATTAATTTAACTGCTGCAAGTGTCGGTATAGCAAGTGGTTCAGCTGCATTAGGTGCGGGTGGTTCAACTTCTTCCTCATCTGGATCTTCATTTCTACCTGGTTCTTGGGGAGGGGCAAAAACACAATATATTATAAAAGCATCTGAGCTCACAGGGATGGGATTAAGTGCTGGAAATATCACAGCCATAGGATTTGAACCTACAACTTCGGGACAAACTTACACAGGTTTTTCAATAAACATTGGAGCAACGGCACAAAGTGTCGCAACAACAACCTTTATTTCAAGTGGTTTAACACAAGTATATTTGGGAACTGTAGGAGCAAATAATGGATTTACACCATCATCTGGAGTATTAAATACATTTACTTTTGGAACTGGTTCAGGTTCTGCATCATCATTTAACTGGGATGGTTCATCGAACATTGTAGTGTCAATCTCATGGAGTAGTGTGCCAAATGCTGCAACCTCAACATACTCAACAATGAAAGTAGATGCTTCAGGTTTTACTTGTACATCATATAGACAAGCTGATTCAGAAACACCAGCTACCATGTTGGCATCAACTACTGCAACTGGTACTGGATCGAATAGACCTAAGTTTACAATTACGGGACAAATAAGTACAAATATTACAGCATCCTATAACTGGTCGTGGAATTCTACTCCAGCAGTAAATTCAGCAACAGGTACTACCACAATTACCAATACAAGTGGTTCACCAGTTACTCCAACTTTTACCGTAACAGCAACCAATGCAAGTACTGGTTGTATAAATACAGCAACTACATCAGCCGTAACGGTAAATACAGCAACAGTAGCTCCAACAGCAAATAACAGTTCACAATGTGGTGTTCAAACTCCAACTTGTTCTGTAACGGGTACAGGTAATGTAGGAAATACATTTAAATGGTACACTGTAGCGGTTGCTGGAACTGCACTTTCGGGACAAACAGCAAGTACTTTATCGAGTTACAGTGTTTCAACAACGACTACTTTTTATGTTTCGGAAGTTACGTCTGGTGGATGTGAAAGTCCTAGAACAGCAGTAACTGTAACAGTAAATACACCACCTACAATAACTGTTTCAGCAACAAATACAACCGTTTGTGGTGGAACTACTACTACCCTTTCGGTTTCAAGTTCTAATTCTGATTATACCTATACATGGTCGAATTCGTTGGGAACAGGTCCGAGTGTAATAGCAACACCAATTGCTGCTACAACTTATTATGTAACAGCTAGTGATAACAGTGGAAATGGTTTTACTGGTTGTGCTGTTATCGATAATATTGCAATTGCATTTACACCAGCATCAGTAGGTGGCACTGCAACTGCAACCGTGTCAACAATGTGTCAAACAGGTTCTTCATCATTGACTGTAGCGGGTTATACTGGTTCAATTCAGTGGGAACAATCTGCAGATAATTCCACTTGGGGGAATGTAAGTAGTGGAGGTACCGCTGCCACGTATGCTACAGGAACTATTACACAAACAACTTATTATCGAGCAAAAATAACCAATAGTTCGTGTGCTGCAGCTTATAGCAATGTGTTAACAATTACCGTAAATAATCCACAAGTTTTAACTACAACACCAAATAGTCGTTGTGGAACTGGAACTGTAACTTTAGGAGCAACAGCATCAGAAGGTACCTTAAATTGGTATGCAGCTTCAACGGGTGGAACTTCATTAGGAACAGGAACAACATTTACTACTCCAAGTATTAGTTCTAATACCACATATTATGTAGGTGCTGAAGCAGGTTCAAATGTAACCTCTACAATTGGTAGTGGGTCTTCTCTTACAACTGCTACTACTCAACCAACAGCATTTTGTAATAGGTTTGCTTCTTATCATCACCAATATATTTATACAGCCGCAGAGTTAATAACTGCTGGATTCAGTGCTGGTTATATTCAATCAATGGGTTATAATATTACTTCTTTAGGAGATGCAGCATCAAATGCAACCTTTACTGTAAAGATTGGAAATACAGCATTAAATACATATACTGATTTTGTAAACAGCGGACTATCTACTGTTTATGGTCCTTCAACCTATACACATACCTCTTCTGGACTTCAAACCATAACCTTTGCAACACCATTTTATTGGGACGGCTCCTCTAATATATTAGTTGATGTAACAATGAGTGGAGCAGATAATCTTAACAATTCTATTACATATTACACCACTACAGCAAGCGCAATGGGAGGCAATTCTTACAATGGAACAGCGACTGCAACTCCAACAACAAGTCGTTTAAATACAACTTTTACAATTCAACCTTGTTCAAGTTCACGTACTTCAGTACTTGCAACTGTAAATTCGGTTCCAACCGCAACATTCACTGCTTCACCAAGTGCTACTTCATGTAGCAACACAGCAGTTACGTATACGACTCAATCGGGTCAATCAAATTATTCATGGAGTGTTCCAGGTGTAGCAGAAACTGATTATCACATTACAGCCGGTGGAATAAGTGCAACTGATAATTCGGTTTCCTTAACATGGTTAACTGCTGGAAGCAAAACCGTTACTGTTAACTACACAAATTCTAGTGGTTGTTACTCAGCAAGTGTTGCAACTAATACTATAACTGCTTATGTAACTCCAGTTCCTTCGTTTACCGTTGAACCTAGTGCAAATGTTTGTAAAAATAATGATGTAACTTATACTACACAAGCTAGTTTTTCTAACTATATATGGACCTTAGATGGAGTAGCTGAAACCGATTATCATATTGTCTCAGGCGGAATTGGTACTGGAAGTAATACCGTTACCCTACGTTGGTTAACAATAGGAAGTAAAACAGTAACTGTAAATTATAGTTCGGGTGTTTGTCAAGGTGTAAGTGCTGCTTCAAATACAACAACTTCTAACGAGAGTCCTGTTCCAACATTTACTGCATCCTCTGCATCAAGTGTTTGTACAGGTTCTGATATTATCTTTACAACTCAAGGTAGTAAAACAGCATACAATTGGGTTATTCCAGGTACTGTTGATGTTGATTATACAATTACAGCCGGTGGCATTAGTGCAACAGATAATACCGTAACTTTAAAATGGATTACTACAGGAAGCAAAGTAGTAACCGTTAATTATAGTGAATTTGGTTGCCCTGGAGGCGATGCAGCCTCAAGTAGTGCTACTGCATATTCATTCCCTTCGCCAACATTTACTACTTCACCAGGAGCCAGTGTTTGTGCTAGTAGCAACGTTACCTATGCTACTCAAACACTTCAATCAAATTACGTATGGTCGGTCCCAGGAACAGTTGATGTTGATTATACTATTGTTTCGGGTAGTATAGGAGCAACTAGTAGTACTGTAACGTTAAGTTGGATTACTGCTGGAAGTAAAGAAGTAACTGTAAATTACGATAACATGTGCGGTTCGGGTGGAGTTGCAGCTTCTAGCACCACTACCGTAAATGCACGTCCAACTCCTACATATACTACATCGCCAGGTGCAAATGTTTGTTTAAATACCGATATTACATATACCACTCAAGCAGGTGAATCAAGTTATGTTTGGTCAGTACCAGGAACAGTAAGTGTAAATTATTCGATTACTTCCGGTGGAATAAGTGCTACCGATAATACTGTAACTTTAAAATGGTTAACAGCTGGCAGTAAAAATGTCACCGTAAATTATAGTGATGCAAACACTTGTACTGGTTCAGGTGCAGCTTCAAATACAACAACAGTTGAAGCATTAACTACAGCAACGTATACTGCATCGCCAAGTGCAACAATTTGTGCAAATACAGATGTAACTTATACTACTCAGTCGGGTTCGGGCCAAACAAATTATACATGGTCGGTACCAGGCACTCAAGATGTTGATTATTCTATCACTTCTGGTGGAATCGGAACTGGAAGCAGTACGGTAACGTTAAAATGGTTAACAGTAGGTTCAAAAACAGTCACAGTTTCGTATCTTACAGCAAATAGTTGTTTGTCGAGTACAGCTACAAATACAACAAGTGTTAGTAGTTTATCTGGAACAGTAACTGTTGGTTCTGGTGGAACTTACACTACCTTAACTGGTGCAAATGGGTTATTTAGTGCAATTAATAATTGTGGATTATCTGGAAATTTAACTGCAAATATTATTTCGGACATTACCGAAACTGGAGCAAATGCTCTTAATCAATGGTCGGGTGGATGGACATTAAATATTCAACCAAATGGTGGAGTAGCTCGTACCTTAACAGGATCAATTGCTGGACCACTTATTGATTTAAATGGTGCCGATAAAGTAACTATCGATGGATTAAATACGGGAGGAAACTCACTTACGATTATTAACACAAATACTGCTGGAACTGCTGGAACATCAACCATTCGTTTTATTGCAGATGCAACAAATAATGTGATTCAAAATTGTACATTAAAAGGTTCGGGGACTGGTGCACCATATACCAGTACATTAACAACAGCTGTTGTATTATTCGCTACGGGAACAACCACTGGGAATGATAACAACCAACTTTTAAATAACAATATCACTTCATATTCTACCACATACGCAACACAATTAGTAGCTTCGTATGGTACTTCAGTTGCTATATCAAATGATAATATTACTATAACTGGTAATAATTTATATGATTTCTTTTCTACTGCTGGTATGGCTGCAATAAATGTGGGATTAAACAGTTCAGCATGGAACATTTCAACTAATAAGATTTATCAAACGATAAGTGCTACAACTTTAGCTTCAGCAAACTACCTAAAAGCAATTGTAATTAACACAGCCTCTGGTAGTGGGTATACGGTAAATTCAAATGTGATTGGTTACAATTCATCAGCTGCATCAGCAGTAATGACCAATAGCGGTGGACGATTTACAGGAATTGAATTTACCGCAGTAGCATCTGCTCCTGTTTCAGAAATTCAAGGAAATACCATAAATGGTATTAATTGGACTAGTGCTTCTGGTGCTTCTAGTTTGGGTACTGCGTTATTTAATGGTATATATGTAGCAGCTGGAGGAGTTAATATTGGTACTACATCGGGAAACACCATTGGTGCTACTTCAGGAACAGGTACTACCACTTCAAATATCTACCTTGTTGGGCCAACTGGTGCTGGATACTACCCTATTTATGTTACTTCTGCAACAGCTTGTACCGTTTCAAATAATAATATTGGCGCTATCAATGTGGTTCCAAGTGCAGCAGGTGCTACTATTGCATTTACTGGTGTTTCGATGGCTGGAACGGGTTCACATATTGTTAACGGAAATAATATTGGTAATAGTACAACCGCTGGTATCGCATTGGGCGTAGTAGCCACAAGCACAGGTGTTGCAACAGTAAAAGGTATTGAAGTAACCGCAACAGGTGCAATAACTGTTGGAAGTTCAGGAAATGGAAATACCATCCAAAACATTAATATTAATGCAGTTGCAACCAATGCATTTACAGGTATTTTAAATACAGGTGCTGGCTCAACATTAAACATTAATTACAATACCATAAAAGGAATTGTGTTTGGTGCTACAGGAACCGCACATGGTTCAACTTTTAAAGGAATTTCAAGTACCGGTGCTGTTACAACAACAGTTAATATTAATAATAATAATTTAGGAACAGCTACTGTAAATTTAGTAGATTATAAACTTACAGCAACCGCAGCATCTGGTGCGTTAACTGGTATTGAAGTTACAAATTCCACATCTGCTACAACACACTCTATTCAAAACAATGATATTAGAGGAATTGTATATGCTTCTGCTGGAAGTGGTTCACATACATACATTAACTTAACTGGAGCAACTGCAGCAAGTGATGTTGCAACTATTGCTGGAAATACATTTACTAACTTGAATGTTAATACTTCGGGTAATGTAGTATTTATTTCTCACTCATATATCATTGCTGCCACAAGTCAATGTATTATAAATAACAACTCCATTGTTACTGGATTTACAAAAGCAAGTGCTGGAGGAACAAATTATTTAACTTATACCAATGCCTCATCTGTAACTGGAGCAATTAATAATTATACGAATAATAATTTTTCTAATATTACTTTAACAGGTGCTACTTCATTAATTGGTTTTTATAATAATGATGGTGGTACTGCTAGTACAAAAACAATATCTGGTAACAATTTAAGTTCATGGACATCAGGTGCAGGTACATTAACAGGTATGACTTTCAATTATTGGAATGGTGTTTCATCATTAGATCATAATACGATAAGCAGTATTTCATGTCAATCTACTATAATTGGTATTTCTTTGGGTTCAACTGTTAATACAGCTACTTCAATTGCTGTAAACGATAATACAATAACTGGTTTATCTTCCACAGGAACTGGTGGTGCTGTTACTGCAATAACTTGTGGTAATACTTCTTCCATAATTAATATTTATAGTAATATTATTAATACTCTTTCTTCTGCTAGTACAACTGCAACAGTAGCAGGTATCAGTATAACAGCTGCTACAACAACCAATGTATATTCGAATACAATTAACACCCTTTCTTGTGTTGGAACAACATCAGGTGTTACCAATGGAATTATGGTTTCTTTAGGAACGAATGTAAATATATACAAGAACAAAATTTATGATTTAACTACTAGTGGTGCATTTACAACAGCACCTGGGGTAAATGGTATTTACATAAGCGCAGGAACTACGGTTAATACGAATAATAATATTATTGGTGACTTAAAAGCACCAGCTGCAAATTCTACCGATGCAATTCGTGGTATTTCTATTACCTCTACAACAGCAACCACAAATTATAATGTTTATTATAACACCGTTTATTTGAATGCTACTTCAACAGGAACTAATTTTGGGGTAACTGGTCTTTATCATGCTGCAAGTTCAACTGGGACTACCGCTAAGTTAGACTTAAGAAACAATGTTATTGTAAATAATTCAACATACAAAGGAACAGGATTGGTTGTTGCTTTCAGAAGAAGTGCTGGTGGTGCAAGTACATTAGCAAACTATGCAAGCACTTCAAACAATAACTTATTCTATGCTGGAACACCAAGTGCAATCAATTTAATATATTCAGATGGAACTAGTACTGCACAAACAATTGCTCAATTTTCAGCGGGTACATTTACGGCAGGTACAATTACCCCAAGAGATGCTTCTGACGTTACTGAAAATCCAACATGGTTAAGTACTGCAGGTAGTAATTCGAATTACTTACATGTTGATCCAACCACATTAACTGTAATAGAGAGTGGTGGAGCAAATATTGCAACATACACTTCTGATTACGATGGAGATGTTCGTCAAGGTAACCCAGGTTATCCATCGCAAGTAAATGGTGGAGGAACAGCCCCAGATTTAGGTGCCGATGAATTTGATGGAAAACCAGCTTATACTTGTGTATCTCCAACTCCAGGAAACACTGTGGCTTCAGCTACAAGTCTTTGTGGTGGACAAAGTGTTAATTTATCACTGCAAAATGCAACGTCGGGTACAGGAGTAACTTATCAATGGAAGAGCTCAACGGATGGAATTACATACAATGATGTGAATGGTGCAACAACTTCTACTTTAACAACTACACCACCTGCATCTACGTATTATGAATGTGTGGTTACTTGTGCAAATGGACCATCTTCGGCAACTTCTACTCCAATTCAAGTTACTTATCCAAACAGTATAACTAGTACTACTCCTGCATCACGATGTGGAACGGGTACAGTAAACCTAGGTGCTACTGCTACGGGTGGAACTTTAAATTGGTATGCTGCTGCCACGGGTGGAACCGCTTTAGGAACTGGTTCTCCATGGACAACTCCAAGTATTAGCACAACAACTACCTATTATGTTGGTGCAGAAACTACAATTTCTTCATCAGGAAGTGCCACCATTGGAGCAGGTGCTAGTACATCGGCTACATATTCAAATCCTTTTTACTCTGCATGGAGTAATAATCATACTCAGCATTTAATTCCAGCTGCTGAATTAACAGCTGCTGGTTTAACAGCTGGAAATTTAACTTCTGTTGCTTTAAATGTTACATCAGCGGGATCCTTGCCAATGATTGATTTATCAGTAAAAATTGGAGCTACTTCCGCAGTAAATATGTCAAGTTTCGTTGCAAATGGCACTTTTACAACTGTATACACTAACGCATCATTATTGCCAACAACTGGAGTAAATGTACTAACATTTGCAACTCCATTTTTATGGGATGGAACTTCAAATATTATAATTGAGTTCTGCCATGGTAATGGTTCTTCCACTACAACAATGAGTAGAACAGTTAAAACTGATGCAACTTCGTATGTATCTTCAATTAATTCGGTTGTTTGGTCGGCGACTAATTCCGCTACTGTTTGTGGAAATTCTTCAAGTAATTCATCTACATATTCAGTGAGACCTCAGTTTATATTTGCAGGTCAAATGCCGACAAATTGTTCAAGTCCACGAACAGCAGTTATAGCCACGGTAATCACAGCACCAGCAATAACCATAACTCCTTCACCTGCTTCTATATGCATAGGAAGTTCGAGTAGTATTGCTGTAAGCAGCGATAATACAAACTATACTTATAGTTGGTCCAATTCACAAACAGGAACACCAAACGTGGTATCACCAAGTACAACCACAACTTATACGGTAACCGCTTCCGATAACTCAGGAGGCGCAAATGATGGTTGTGTTGTTGTGGGTTCAACAAATATCACAGTTAATCCTTTACCAACTTCAGTTACAGCATCAGCTTCAGCTTCAACTATTTGTAATGGTACTTCTGTAGATTTAACATCTTCAGCTGTAACTTCTACGACAACTACATTCATTTCCGAATCTGGTGATGGCGGTTTTGAAACTGGTGGTTCTTTTGCTTTAAATAATTGGACAGCAGTAAATGGTTTATATAATAATTGGTATGTTGGGACTTCAGCTGGAACTCAAGCTGGGACAAATGCTGCCTTTGTGGGTACAGGTTTTGTGGGTACTGGAAATGCTAGTGTGAATCATTTTTATAGAGATATTACTATTCCTGCTGGATATACTAATATCAGTTTAAAATTCTATTTAAAAATGCCTACAACGGATGTTGGATATGATTCAATAAATGTATACACGACCACAACATCCAATACGCCTGTTGCGGGAACAGCACCAGCATCTGGATATGCCCGAGTATTTGCTAATTCAGCTTCAGCATATAGTAATTATACACTTCAAGCAGTACCTTTATCAAATGCTCTAGCTGGCACAACCGTTCGTCTAGTCTTTACATACAGATGTGATGGAGTTGCAGATTATGGAGTTCCTGCAATTGATAATATATTATTAACTGGAGATTTAACTTCATCCCATACTTATGCTTGGACATCATTGCCTGCTGGATATACTTCAACATCTCAGAATCCAACGGGTGTTAGTCCAACCGAAACCACTGAATACATAGTTGTGGCAACAAATGGTTATGGTTGTACGGCTTCTAATAATACATCTATTACTGTTCGTGCAGCATTTAGCGGCGGAACATTAACAAGTGCATCTCAAACTATTTGTAATGGTGCTCAACCTGTTGATATTACCTATTCAGCCTCTCCAAGTGGTGGTTCATTAGTTCAATATCAATGGTACAAAATTGCAGGAGCTCCTGCTTCCCCAAGCGGAGCATTTGCTATCGGTTCGTGGACAGCAATTGGAGGAACTAGCTTATCTGCTCCTGTCCTAGCAGGAACAACCATTGGTAATTTGACAACCGCATATAGTTATGCACTTAGAGCAACTGACATTGGCACTCCTGCTTGTTTTGATAATTGGGCAGGAAATGTACATGCTGTTAATGTAAATGCAATTCCAACTGCAGGGTCTATTGCATCAGCACAAGTTATTTGTAGTGGCTCAACACCAGCAACTTTAACTTCTGAAGCAGATGGAACAGGAACAGGAACAGTAGCATACGAATGGCAAACTAATGCGAGTGGCAGTTATGTTACTATTGGTAGTGAAATAGCGAGCACTTATGCTCCTCCATCCTTAACCGGAACTACAAGTTATCAACGTAGAACTGCTGCAACTGGTGGTGGTACAACTTGTTATTCTGATTATTCATCTCCAATTCAAGTCTCTGTAAATACTGCTCCAACTTCACCAGATTCAATAAGTGGATCTAGTATTGCTTGTAGTGGAGCAAAAGTTACATTGACCGCTGCGGGTGGTAGTGTTGGCGATGGTGCAGTTTACGAATGGGGTACAGGTGATGTTGTGGGTAGTAATATCATTGGCGGTGCAACTAGTTCAAGTTATTTAACTCCTACTTTATCTTCAAATTCAAAGTATTGGACAAGACTAGTTGGAACAACAGGTTGTACAAATACCACATCTGGGGTTACAAAAACTATAACAATAAATTTACCTTCTAATATTGCTGGTTTAACAACCGGTGACTATGTTTGGGCCGGTTATACCAATACAAATTGGAATACTCTCGAAAACTGGTTAGTTTTTAATTCTACTGCTAATCCAGTTTATTCCACACCAGCTACTGTTCCAACATTATCAGATAAAGTATTTATTTTAAATGATGATTTAGCTTGTGGCTTCCAATCTTCAGCTTCTGTTTCTACAGGAACGGCAAATTGTAACAATATCACCATTGATGCAGGTAGAACGTTGATTTTGAACAATGGAGAAACTTTAGATGTAACTGGAAATTGGAGCAATAGTGGTACGTTTACCGCTGGAACAAACAGCACAGTTGTATTTATTGGCACATCTCAACAAACTGTTGTTACCAATGGAAGTGTCTTTAATAAATTGACTGTAAATAACTCAAATGGATTATTGCTAAATTCAAATTTGAATGTCACTAACGCATTAACAATGACAACTGGAAATATTACAATGGGTTTATACACATTAGAACTTGGACAGGATGCTTTAAATCCAGGAACATTAAATTATGTTTCAGGATCTGTTCAAGGTAAAATGAAACGATGGTATGCTCAATCCACAAACAGTGGTAATACAGGTTTATTCCCAATTGGCGTTGGCAGCGATTATCGCCCATTGTTGGTTGAATTCACTGATGCACCAGTTGGTGGTGGTAATTTATCCGTACAATTTAAAGAAGTAGCTATGGGTTGGCAAAATTCAGGAAATAGTCCTACAATTTCTGCATTAAATGGATGTGATGAGTTTTTGGTTACTTCATATAGTAGCATTGGGTATTGGGAAGTAAATCCTACAGGAGCAGGGATGAGTAATGCAACTTATAACATTACTCTCGTTGGAGGAGGTTTTACTGGAGTAAATACCCTCTGTAAAACAACAGCTGTAAAACGTGTAGGTTCTGGTTTATGGACTACCAGTGGAACACATGTCCCTCCTACTGGTTCTTTAACTTCGCCGATCGTACAGCGCGTTGGAGCAATGGGCTGGAGTAATTGGGGTATAGCTGGTGGTGGAAACAATTTACTCCCAATTGAGTTATTGAGTTTTAATGCTGAATGTTATAAAACAGCCGTTAATATTTCTTGGTCAACTGCTTCCGAAACAAATAATAAATCGTTTTCTGTTGAAAAATCATATAATGGAGACCAATGGAGCTCAATTGCTGAATTGCTTGGTGCTGGAAACAGTAATCATTTAATCAATTATCATTATTTGGATATAAATTCATCGGGAATTACTTATTATCGACTTAAACAAACTGATTTTGATGGAGCTTATACTTACTCAGAGGCAATTGCTGTAAATTGTGAATCATCAAATAATAATCAAGTAATTGTTTATCCTAATCCATTTAAAAATTCAATTAGCATTAATGGATTACAAGAAGTAGCTTCAACATTCGAAATCACAGATGTAATGGGAAAAATTGTGTATAAAGATTTTCGTGTTGCTTCTTATACAGAATCAATAAATTTAAATTCGTTAACACCCGGATTATATACCTTAATTATTATTGATAAAAATGGAAATAGTCGTCAGTTTAAAATTGTAAAGAACTAGTTGATTGGAAAGTTTAAATGTTGATAGGTTGATGAGTTGATAGGTTGATAGGTTGATGAGTTGATAGGTTTATGGGTTTATGGGTCTCCCCATCAACGCATAAACCTTAAACCTATAAACAAATGATATTTAATGAAAAGAAATAGCGTTTAGTGAATTTTAAAAACCAGTTTTTGGTAAAATAGTTTTTTGTTTTAGGTCCCCCTTATTAATGAATTATCTATCTGAAATCGAAAACTTAACAAAATTAATTTTAAGAGGTGTTTGATGTTAATGGTTTTTAGATGAAGCTAAACGCATATTTTTATAAAAATTTAATAGCCCAATAGTATTATAATACCGATAGAGTTTCTGTTATAGTCCAATTCATATATTAGTTTGGTTGTTATTGGAGACTCACATAAAACCTAAGCTTAAAAGCCTATTTGCAGAGATGGAATAATCCACACTCTTTTATAAATCAGGATACGGATTTTCCAATAAATTCCACCAAACATAAATAAATTCATCAATTATCCCGATTGTGTTTTTTTTAATTAACATGGACTGAAATTTTAACAACTAATGATTTAATTTATTAACTTTGTCAACTAAAATTAATTAATTTAGGGTTTGTAATTAATAAAAGTACACTTAATTTACCGAATGTTTTTGTTCTTTTTTGAAATATAAATATGCAAATAGCATCGAATATTTTAAAAATTATAAATAACTAAAGAACAAAATATCAAGTTAATTAGTGTTTTTTTTTTTGCAACCTCTTGAGGATATCTAGTATCCTAAACTCTATACATAAGATCAATGAAAAAAATGATGGTCTTACTTATTGTACTGTTTGTAGCGCAAGTTGGTAAGGGGCAAAGTACGGCAAATTATGCGTTTACAACAGGAACGACAGGCTCACTTGCTGCAGATTTGAATTCAAATGCAGTAGATATGACAACAGGAGTTACTAACTTATATGGAGCAAGTGTTGACTCGTATACAGCTGTGGTTCAAACACTACCTTTTGAGTTTTACTTTATGGGAACTAGGTATACTCAGTTTAGTGTAAAACCAGATGGTGCACTTCAGTTTGGAAGTACAGCAATAACGGGACATGCAACTTCGGCAGTCGCATCTACACCTTTGATTTCATTGCTTGGTACAGATCAAAAGACTGCTACTTCTGGAAGTGTTGATTATAAAACAATAGGTACGACTCCTAATAGAACTTTAATTATTCAATGGAAGGACTTGATTTCTTATTATAGCGGTACTTCTAACACAAACTATTGTACCTATCAATTGAGGTTGTATGAAACAACAGGAAAAATTGAGTTTGTATATGGGCAAATGTATAATAATTATAGTGCTATTCAGAATGTTTCAGCATTTATAGCATCAGGCGCTAGTGCAGGGACTGTTGGCTGTGTTAAAACAATATCGGTTACTCCAACTTACGATGCAACGGTAACGAGTGCAACAACAACTGCTATGTCATTAAATGCTGCAATGACAAATCTTAATTCAACGACGAATGGTTCTAGGAGGTATTTTCTTTTTTCACCAGGATCAGTAGCTGCTCCAACAAATTTATCATTTACATCTGTTGGTATTAATGTGATGACATTAAACTGGACTGCGGCTTCTCCGATAACCAATGTTCTAAAATATGCAATTTACAATTCAACAGATGGCACTAATTACACCTATGTAAATACTGTGGCTGTTGGAGCAAATTCTTATGCAGCTAATGGTTTGAGTTCAGGTGTTACCTATTATTGGAAAGTATTTTCAATTAGTGAAGGCGGAATGAGCACTGCACTTTCAGGTTCCAAAATTACAAATACATGTTCAACATCTGGCACAAAAACTATTGGTGCTACTGGTAATTATGCATCAATAACAAGCGCATTAACAGCATTAACATCAAGTGGTTTAACAGGTCCAGTGATATTGGAATTGCAAACAAATTATGTTGCCGAAGGTCCAATAACCTTTGGTGCAATACCATGTGCAAGTGCAACAAATACTATTACCATACGTCCAGCATTAGGGGTAAGTGGTACTTTTACTCTTACTTCAGCTGCCGCATCTCCTACGTTTAATTTTAATGGTGGGCAATATTTTATCATAGATGGAAGAAATGGTGGCTCAGGATCAAATAAATATATTACAATTGTGAACTCAAGTCTTTCTGGTCAAGCAGTTCAGTTTATTAATGATGGTGCTAATAATGTAATTAAATATTGCACAATGCAAGGGGTGAATAATTCTGCTTCGAGTGGTGTGGTGGTTTTTAGCACTACCACTGGTTCGAATGGTAATGATAATAACACTATAGATTTTTGCGATATTAAAGATGGTGCTACCACTCCTTATGTAGCAATTTATTCAACCGGTTCAACAACCAACTCTTCTACCGTAAACAGTGGGAATACGGTGTCTAACTGTAATATATACAATTTCTTTTATTCAGGGAGTGCTTCTTATGGATTTTATATATCATCAGGAAATTCCACTTGGACTATTAGTAATAATAAAATTTATCAAACAGTTTCTCGTGGTTCTGGCGCAATGTATGGAATCTTTTTTTCTGATGGGACGTATGGTGATAATATTCAAATTACTGGAAATACAATTGGATATAATAGCAATGCTGCTTCAGGCACATTAACATTATCCTCTGGTTCATTTACGGGTATATACTTATTTGCATCTTCAACGGCTTCAACGGCTTGTAATATTAATAATAATACTATTTCAAATGTTTCTTTAACTTCTGTCACTGGTGCCTTTTATGGAATTTACAACGCATCTAGTGCTTCCACCAATACAATTAATATTAATGGAAATACTATAAAAACAATCGGATTAGTAACAACATCAGGTATTGCTTATGGAGTTTCGTGGTCATCAGCAGCAACTATTTCAATATCTAATAATAATATTTATGATATTACCAGAAATGCGGCTGGGATAATTTATGGTTTATATAGTAATTCAGCGTCTCAAACTGAAACAATTAGCGGGAATACCATATATAATCTAACATCCACAATTACAACGGCATCATCTACAATATATGGTATATATCAGAGTACGTCAACGACTGGAAATAAAATATTTCAAAACAATACCATTTATAATTTAACAGGAAATTATGGATCGCCATTATGTGGCATCTATATGTTTATGGGTGCAACTGCTGATATTTCGGGGAACATCATTTATGGTCTTACAAATTCTAATGGCAGTGCTGGAACGGTATATGGGATAAATACGGGATCATCAGTATCTACAGCTAATATTTATAAAAACAAAATATATGGTTTGTCTAGCTCAAGTACCTCTACAACGGTATCTGGAATTATTACTAGTTCTTCAACATCAAATATTTACAATAACATTATTGGGGGTTTAGCTGCAACAGCAGTTAGTGCTGTAAATCCATTAATCGGAATTAATATTTTTAGCGGAACAACAGCAAATTTATACTACAATACGGTATATTTGAATGCAACAAGTTCGGGTGTTAATTTTGGAAGTTCTGCTGTTTATGCGTCAACCACTCCAACTTTGAATATGCGGAATAATATTTTTGTAAATACTTCAACCGCAAAAGGTACGGGTCTAACAGTAGCATATCGTAGGAGTTCCACAACATTAACTTCTTATGCTAGTACTTCAAATAATAATTTGTTTTGGGCAGGGACATTGGGTTCTCTTAATAAGATTTATTATGATGGCACAACATCATACCAAACTTTAGCAAACTACAAAACATTATTAGGAGCTGGCCGTGATGCACTGTCTATTAGTGAAAACCCTACATGGGTAAGTACTACTGGTTCAGTTGCCACATTTTTGCATATAAATACTTCAGCTGCAACTCAAATCGAAGGCGGGGGGGCAAGCGTAGCAACATATACAACTGATTTTGATGGACAAATAAGGCATGCAACAAATCCTGATATTGGAGCTGATGAATTTACGGGGGTTTCGCCATTATTAGTAAACTTAAATTCTATCACAGCCTCTAGCTGTACGGCTATATCTCATGCTGTAAGCGTAAATTGCACTACAATTTTAGGAACAATAACTGGGGTAACAATAAGTTATAATAATGGTGCCGATGCAGGTCCCTTTGCTATGACAAACACAAGTGGTACAACTTGGACATACACTATTCCCGTTGCTAGTCCAGCAAATACTTATGTTAGATGGTCGGTAACTGCCACTAATACAGCAGGTTTAACGTACACATATAATGGCGCTACTTATCAAGACAACCCAACATTTGGGTATACTGCTTTAGCCACAGCAACTCCATCCACTGTTTGTGCTGGAAGTTCAACGAGTTTGAGTGTAGCAGTAAGTGGGAGTAATGTAACAATTGGCACTGGGCTTTTGTTAACAGGGGCAACTTCGCAACCTACAGCATTTTGTAATAGATATGCCGGATACAGAAGTCAAACAATATATAGCGCAGCAGAACTTATAAGTGCCGGCTTAAGTGCTGGAAATATTACTTCTATTTCTTACAATATTACGACATCTGGTGATGCTGCATCGAATGCAAATTTTATTGTAAAAATTGGAACAACGGCTTTGACTGCTCTAACAACAAATTTTGAATCTACTGCTAGTTATACGACCGTATATCCTTCACAAACTTTCACTCATACTGCAAGTGGACTTCAAACGATTAATTTTTCTACTCCATATACATGGGATGGCGTGAGTAATATTCTTATTGATGTAACGCATGCTGGAGCTAATCTTTCAAACAATGCAACAACATATTATACTTCAACTCCTGGATATTCTGTACTTACAGCAACATCAATAGCCGCTACTACCGGTACCCAAAGTTCAAACCGACTTGATTTGGTTTTTTCTATGGCATCATCACCAACTGCATATTCTTGGAGTGATGGATCAACTGTTGTTGGTGCTACCAATCCTTTAACTACCACAGTAAGTGCAAACAAAACATATACTTGTACCTCAACTGTAATGGGTTGTCCCGTAATTTCAAGTGGAGCTGCAGTTACTGCTACATCATTAACAGGAACCAAAACAATTGGAGCTAGTGGGTGTGATTATCCAACTATTCCTGCTGCTATTGCAGCATTAAATGGTACTTGTGGTGTTTTAGGTCCAGTTGTTTTTTCGCTTCAAGACGCTATATATAATATTTCACCTCAAACGATAAATCAAATTACTGGCGCATCTGCCACGAATACCATAACTTTTAAACCTGCTTTAGGAGTGTCTCCAGTAATTACAATTACCACCACGGCTGTTTCTCAAGCAGGTTTTAAATTGGATGGTTCCGATTATATAATTTTTGATGGTTCAAATACTGTAGGAGGTACTACAAAAGACCTTACAATCGTAATGGCTGGATTTTATTCGGATGCATTTTTGCTAAGTAACACCAGTGGGACAACCAACAATACTATAAAAAATTGTATTATTACTGGTTTTGGAAATAGTGATACATACAGCACGTGTATTAAATCTGATGGTACTGGTAATAATTACAACACATTTCAGAATAACACATTAACTAAAGCCAGTTATGGCTTATTTCTGAATATATTTGCAGATATTAGTACTGGCAACAAAATTAAAGATAACATTATTGGATCTTCGGGAGCTTCAAACACTTACATTACTAGTTGCGGAATTTTTGCAAAATATCAAACTTCAATTGAAGTTTCTGGAAATGAAATTTTTAATGTTATCAATTCAACTAGTGCACCTTATGGAATAATGTTAACTTCCCCATGTTATGATATTATCATCTCTAAGAACAAAATACATGATATCGTTTATACAGGCACAGGTGGATATGGAGGAAAAGGCATGTATGTTTGGTCTGGAACGGCAAATCCTAATATATTGATTTCTAATAATATAATATACCATATTGCTGGAGATGCCGATGGATCAGCTAATTGTCCAGCAGGCATTAGGTTGGAAGGTTCCAGTATTACTACTGGAGTATACTTGTACTATAATTCAATATATTTAACATCTGATGCTACTTATGGAATGTCAGATGTAAGTTATAGTGATGGCTTTGCTTCAGGATTAGAAATCGTCTCAGGGAGTGGTATAGACTTTCGTAATAATATAATTTATAATAACCTTAATAGTGGAACAGAGCCAAGGTATGCAATTTATTGTACTCCTTCAACATCTCCATTCTCAACAATTAGTAATAATGTATACTACGTCATAGGAATAGGTGGTTCAAATAATATTGGATATGGTGGCGCAATTAAAACAACTTTAGCAAATTGGCAAACATGGACAGGTCAGGATGCAAATAGTATATCAGGGGATCCTCTTTTTATAAGCACTACAAATCTACACATACAAACTGCAGCTTTAACTCCAACAAGTAATGCTGGTGTGCAAATAGCTGCTGTTTCTGATGATGTTGATGGAACTGCAAGAAGCAATCCGCCAGATATTGGAGCTGATGAGTTTGTCTCTACTGCATCGGTCATTACCGGCGCTGCAACAGTTGCAGCTTTTTCTACTACTTATGGAACACCATCTACAGCGCAAACCTTTTCAGTTTCAGGGTCTGGTTTAACCGTCAATCTTATTGCTACTGCTCCCAGTGGTTTTGAAGTTTCTAGTGATGGAATAACTTATGGAAGCTCAGCAACTTTTAGTCAAACGGGGGGCAATGCAAGTGGTTCTTTACGTATACGTTTAGCTGCAACCGCTGTTGTTGGAGGAAGCTATAATTCACAGAATATTGTACTTTCTAGTACTGGAGCTACTTCTGTGAATATTACAACTGCTTCAAGTGGAAATATTGTAAACAAAGCAGTGTTAACGATTACTGCTGCAAATCAAACAGTATCATACGGAACAGCGATTGCAACTGTAACAGGTGCAGGCACATATACTCCCACCGGTTTTGTAAACAGCGAAACTGCTTCTGTTATTGGTGGAACGGTAACCTACACCACCACATATACCGCAACAACCGCCGCAGGAACCGCTGGGGTTACAATTACACCAGTATTAACTAGTTTAACAGCAACAAATTATAGTTTTAGCGCTGCTACTGGAACAATAACAATTGGGAAAGCCAATTCAAGTATTACTGCTACTGGAACAATTAGTTATACTTATACAGGATTAGCTCAAGGTCCTACAACTTCAACGGTAACAGGTTCAACAGGCGCAGTTACCTATAGTTATTCTGGAACAGGAAGTACAACGTATTCAGCAAGTTCCACTCGCCCAACATTAGCAGGCACTTATCAGGTGATTGCCACTGTAGCAGCAGATGCAAATTACAATACAGCAGCTTCCTCGGCATTAGCCTTTACTATAAACAAAGTAGTGTTAACGATTACTGCTGCAAATCAAACAGTATCATACGGAACAGCGATTGCAACTGTAACAGGTGCAGGCACATATACTCCCACCGGTTTTGTAAACAGCGAAACTGCTTCTGTTATTGGTGGAACGGTAACCTACACCACCACATATACCGCAACAACCGCCGCAGGAACCGCTGGGGTTACAATTACACCAGTATTAACTAGTTTAACAGCAACAAATTATAGTTTTAGCGCTGCTACTGGAACAATAACAATTGGGAAAGCCAATTCAAGTATTACTGCTACTGGAACAATTAGTTATACTTATACAGGATTAGCTCAAGGTCCTACAACTTCAACGGTAACAGGTTCAACAGGCGCAGTTACCTATAGTTATTCTGGAACAGGAAGTACAACGTATTCAGCAAGTTCCACTCGCCCAACATTAGCAGGCACTTATCAGGTGATTGCCACTGTAGCAGCAGATGCAAATTACAATACAGCAGCTTCCTCGGCATTAGCCTTTACTATAAACAAAGTAGTGTTAACGATTACTGCTGCAAATCAAACAGTATCATACGGAACAGCGATTGCAACTGTAACAGGTGCAGGCACATATACTCCCACCGGTTTTGTAAACAGCGAAACTGCTTCTGTTATTGGTGGAACGGTAACCTACACCACCACATATACCGCAACAACCGCCGCAGGAACCGCTGGGGTTACAATTACACCAGTATTAACTAGTTTAACAGCAACAAATTATAGTTTTAGCGCTGCTACTGGAACAATAACAATTGGGAAAGCCAATTCAAGTATTACTGCTACTGGAACAATTAGTTATACTTATACAGGATTAGCTCAAGGTCCTACAACTTCAACGGTAACAGGTTCAACAGGCGCAGTTACCTATAGTTATTCTGGAACAGGAAGTACAACGTATTCAGCAAGTTCCACTCGCCCAACATTAGCAGGCACTTATCAGGTGATTGCCACTGTAGCAGCAGATGCAAATTACAATACAGCAGCTTCCTCGGCATTAGCCTTTACTATAAACAAAGTAGTGTTAACGATTACTGCTGCAAATCAAACAGTATCATACGGAACAGCGATTGCAACTGTAACAGGTGCAGGCACATATACTCCCACCGGTTTTGTAAACAGCGAAACTGCTTCTGTTATTGGTGGAACGGTAACCTACACCACCACATATACCGCAACAACCGCCGCAGGAACCGCTGGGGTTACAATTACACCAGTATTAACTAGTTTAACAGCAACAAATTATAGTTTTAGCGCTGCTACTGGAACAATAACTATTTTACCAGAGACACCTATGTTTTCTGGCTCAACTTCAGTATGTGCTAGTTCTGCTGGGAATACAGCAACAATATCAAACCCATTGACTGGAGCAACTTATTCATGGACAATAACAGGCGGAACGATAACGTCCGGAGCATCAGCAACAACGGTCATATATACTGCTGGAGCAAATGGGGTTGTAATTCTAAAAGCCACACAGTCAAAAGATGGATACACATCTGTTGAAGGCACTATGACTACAATAACAATAACACCGACTTCAGTTGGAGGAACTATAGCAACAGCGCAGACAATTTGTTCAGGGTCTTCACCTACCAATTTAACTTTAAGTGGCCATACCGGTGTAATAACCAAATGGCAATATGCTACAGATGCTGCATTTACCACAGGAGTGACTGATATTACTAATACAACAACTACATTAACAAGTGTAAACATGGGAGCATTAACTGCCGATAGATGGTATCGTGCCGTAATAACTAGCAGTCCTTGTGCGTTAGCATATTCAAATATTATTAAAATTACAGTAAATGATCCTATTACTCCTGGCACAATTTCAAGTAGTCAAACAATATGTAACGGAGTCATACCTGCTCAGTTTACAGGTGTAACTCCAACTGGAGGGGATGGTGTATTTACATATCAATGGCAAAAGCAGATTAATTGTACAGGAGCTTGGTTGGATATTGCAACGAATGCTACTTCATCAAATTATCAACCAGAGGCTTTGACACAAAATACTTGCTATAGACGTAAAGTCACAAATACGTGTGGCGTAGCATTTTCAACACCGATTACTGACGTAAATGAAATTTTTCATTATATATTTGTAAATCAGCCAGGGATTATTGTTCAGGACTATTCTGGGAACAACAATCAAGGGACGCTTTCTGGTGCAACATATGCTTCTGGATTGATTGGTGGTGCATGTGTTTTTGATGGAATAGATGATTATATTGAAATTGGAAGCAGACCAGAGATGAGAATGGCCTCAGGTGGCACAATTACCGCATGGATATATCCAGGAACTTCAAATAACAACAGAATTATTGACAAATCAACGATAGCAACCTCTGCAGATTATCATTTGTTTTTAGCTCCCACTACAAATCAATTAGCATTTCGTGCAGGTGGTACAACCCTTACTTTAAGCTCAAATAATGCTATTACATTGAATGCTTGGAACTTCGTATCAGTTACTTTTAATAGTTCTGGAAGAAAACTCTATGTTAATGGTGTAGATGTTACATTGAGTGGTGGTAATATTATTACTTTACCTCCTGCTGTTGATGGTGCTGTGAGAGTAGGGAATCGAGCTGGAGCAACAGACAGAACGTTTGATGGTTCTATCGATGATTTGAGAATTTTTAATACTGTTTTGTCAGCAGGTGAAGTTGCTCAATTATATAATACATCCTTGTTAAAAGTAACTGTTCTTCCTGTTTTTACCGCTGGAACAATAGCAAGTACTGGTCAAACAATATGTTACAATGGAGATCCTTCAATAATTAGCAATAATGCTGTTGCAAGTGGAGGTAATGAAGTAATAACATATGAATGGAGAGCTGGTTCGATACCAATTTTAAACTCTAATTCAGCGACTTATGATCCTCCTGCAGGTTTAACTGCAACAACAACGTTTACACGTTGGGCAAAAGATGGAACTTGCAATGGTGAATTTATTCAATCTGAAGGAAGTTGGGATGTTACAGTTGTTCCTGCTACAATTGAACCTGCTTTTACCTCAGGTCCTACAAGCTTATGTGCAAACAGTTCAAGCACTTATGCAGCAACGTCAACTCAGGGAACCATAACATTTTCAATTATTGGAGGAACTGGTGCGTCAATAAACTCAATTACAGGAACTTTAATATCTGCTGGAACCGCTAATTTTATTGTTCGTGCGACCTCAACAAACATTCCATGTGGCACTCTTTTTACAGATAGATCCGTAATTGTAAATGCTCCTCCTTCGGCTCCAACATCAGTTTTATGTACAACTCCAATTTGTGCAGGTACAACTACCACTCTTACTGCTGTTGGAGGTTCATTTGGAGATGGGGGAGTTTATGAATGGGGAAAAGGTGCTGTAGGATTAAATATCCTTCTTGACGCAACTAGTAGCAATTACACTACAGAGCAACTTGTTTCTAATACTACTTATTGGGTACGCATTAAAGGAAATACTTCTTGTACGGTTGCAACTTCTGGTGTTACTCAACTCGTAACTGTACAAACAGCTCCGATTCCTATTGGTTTAACAACCGGAGACTGCTTTTGGACTGGTGCTGTTAATACTATTTGGAATAATCCATCAAACTGGCTTCGTTTCAATGGAACGCAATACACTGTTTCGACTAGTTTACCTGATGTTTCTAGCAATGTATTTATACAATTTTATGGTGGTACTTGTGCAACTTCTAATGCAATAACATCTGCAAATTCAACCGTCTTTTGTCATAACATGAATATTGAAACAGGACTAACACTTGGCGGATTGTCATCAATTGATATTCAGGGAAATTGGAACAACTCTGGAACTTTTATTGCTGGTAATGGGACTGTTTCTTTTAGTGGAAACACTCAGCAAACGATTAACCCAGGTGGAAGCAACTTTAGCAATCTAATTGTAAATAATGCTGAAGGTATTTTATTAAATTCTAACTTAAACATCAATAATGCATTAACGATGACTACTGGGAATATTATAATGGGTTCATACACATTAGAACTTGGACAGGATGCTTCAAATCCAGGGACATTAAATTATGTTTCAGGATCTGTTCAAGGTAAAATGAAACGATGGTATGCTCAATCCACAAACAGTGGTAATACAGGTTTATTCCCTATTGGCGTTGGCAGCGATTATCGTCCATTATTAGTTGAATTTACTGATGCTCCAACTGGAGGTGGAAACTTATCCGTTCAATTTAAAGAGGTAGCAATGGGTTCGCAAAACTCAGGAAATAGTCCTACAATTTCTGCTATAAATGGATGTGATGAGTTTTTGGTTACTTCGTATAGTAGTGCTGGATATTGGGAGGTAAATCCTACAGGAGCAGGGATGAGTAATGCAGCATATAACATTACTCTAATTGGAGGAGGTTTTACAGGAATAAATACACTTTGTAAAACAACAGCTGTAAAACGTGTGGGTTCTGGTTTATGGATTACAAGTGGAACACATGTCCCTCCTACTGGTTCTTTGACTGCGCCTATTCTGCAGCGCGTTGGAGCAATGGGCTGGAGTAATTGGGGTATTGCTGGTGGTGGAAATAATATGCTTCCGTTAGAACTTATTAAATTTAATGCTATTTGTCAAAATATTGACGTTAATCTTACATGGTCAACTGCTTCAGAGGTCAACTGCCAATCTTTTGTTGTTGAAAAATCTTTTAATGGAATTCAATGGAATTCAATTGCTGAGTTGACAGGAGCTGGAAATAGTAATCATGTGGTCAATTATCAATATTTGGATGTAAATTCAGAAGGAATTGCATACTACCGACTAAAACAAACTGATTTTGATGGAGTGAATACATACTCAGAGCCAATTGCTGTAGATTGTGAATTATCAAATAATAATCAAGTAATTGTTTATCCTAATCCATTTAAAAATTCAATTAGTATAAATGGATTACAAGAAGTATCATCAACATTCGAAATCACAGATGTAATGGGAAAAATTGTGTATAAAGATTATCGTGTTGCTTCTTATACAGAATCAATTAATTTAGGTTCATTAACACCCGGATTATACACCTTAATTATTATTGATATAAATGGAAAAAGTCGTCAGTTTAAAATTGTAAAGAACTAAATTGTTGGGTTGATAGGTTGATAGGTTGATAGGTTGTTGGGTTGTTGGGTTGATAGGTTGATAGGTTGATAGGTTGTTGGGTTGATAGGTTGATAGGTTGATAAGTTGATAGGTTGATAAGTTGATAGGTTGATAGGTTGATAGGTTCCGAAAAATAAAAATCTTAGATTTTGTTATTTTTCGAGGATCCACGAAAAACAACGTTTCGCTTTTGGCGAACTGTTTTTCGGGATTGATATGTTGGGTCTCCCTATAAACTTATAAACTTTGAACTTATAAACAAAAAAAGTTGATAGGTTGATGGGTTGATGGGTCTCCCTATTAACGCATAAACCTCAAACCTATAAACAAAAAAACTGTCCATTTATCCATTTCATTGGTAACATTGTTTCATTTTAATAAATCAATTGGAGATTAAGAAAACTGATTTAATTAATATTGGGATGAACTCAATAAAAGTGGAAAGTAAACTCAAACATTATTTATAGAATTTTGGCAACAATTCAAAATAAACGAATTACAAAAAATAAATACAAAAAAAGGGTTGTAAAAACAAAAAATAGTTGTAATTTTGCGGTCTTAAAAACAGAAAACAAATAGAATTAACCATTAAAAGTTAAAAATTATGTCGAATCAGTATGAAACCGTTTTCATTATGACTCCCGTTTTGTCTGAAGATCAGATGAAGGAAGCGGTTAGCAAGTATGAAAAATTTCTCACCGACTCTGGTGCAGAGATTGTTCATCAAGAACACTGGGGTTTGCGCAAATTAGCTTACCCAATTCAAAAGAAAAACTCCGGGTTTTACCACCTGATAGAGTACAGAAACGCTGGTGAAGTAATTGCAAAAGTTGAAATTCAACTAAAGCGTGACGAACGTATTTTACGTTTCTTAACCGTAAAATTAGACAAACATGCGATTACTTATAACGAGAAAAAGCGTGCTAACAAAAAGATTGCATTAGAAGGCAAACAAAACTAACACCTGATTGAAACTATGGCAAACCAAACTGAAATTAAATATCTAACCCCGATAGCGGTAGATATTAGAAAGAAAAAATATTGCAGATTCAAAAAATCAGGAATTAAATACATTGATTATAAAGACGCAAATTTTCTTCTCAGATTCGTTAACGAACAAGGTAAAATTTTACCTCGTCGCGTTACCGGTACCTCATTGAAATTCCAACGCAAAGTGGCACAAGCAGTTAAAAGAGCTCGTCATTTATCGTTAATGCCTTATGTCGCAGATTTGTTGAAATAATTTTAAAACAAAGAACAATGGAAGTTATCTTAATACAAGACATTGCTAATCTCGGATTTGCGGATGATATAGTAAATGTAAAAAATGGTTACGCACGTAACTACCTTTATCCAAAAGGAATGGCTAAATTAGCCACTGAATCTAATAGAAAAATTTTAGCTGAAAACCTTAAACAAAAAGCGTTTAAAGTTGAGCGAATATTGAACGAAGCTCAAGCAATTTCTTCAAAAATTGAAGGTATTACTTTGAGAATTGGAACAAAAGCATCCGAAAAAGGGAAAATTTTTGGATCAGTTACCACAATCCAAGTTGCTGAAGCAATTAAAGAGCAAACTAATCTAGAAATTGATCGTAAGAAAATTTCAATAGATGGTGATGCTATTAAAGAAATTGGCACTTATACTGGAAAAGTTCATTTTCACAAAGAAGTTAAAACTACTTTCAATATTGAAGTATTTGCTGAATAATTTTTTTAGCGAAATACAACTAAAAAATCTCCAATTAAACATTGGAGATTTTTTTTTACCGAATATAAAAAATTATTCCTAAATTAGCACTCAAAGAAACCAAAACAATCAATGTCATGAAAAAAATAATAATCCCAACAGAATTTACCGGAAAGTCGGAAAAAGCATTATCAAGCGCAATAATCATTGCAAAGAAGATGAATCTTTCCATTGAAGTACTCCATGTAATTGACAGTTTTGACTATGGGGTTAACTTTGTAATCAACGAATCCAGCCCGATCATCCTTCCCCCAGATATGCTCGATGGTAAGCGTGATGAGACCATAGACGCATTTAACCAACTTATTGAGAAAATCAAAATTGAACATGTCACCCTACCCAAAATTGACTTGATTATTAAAACTGGTTTTGTGTTTGATGTTATTTCAGAATCGATTCAAGACCCAAATGCGTTTATGGTTATTTTGAATGATAAATCGCAACTAGACTATAATTACAGGGATATAAGTAAAGATAATTCAAAAATTATTCAAAGCTCAACCTGTCCGGTGTGTGTGATTCCTAACGAAGCACCCTTTAATGAGCCAAAGAAAATTATTTATGCAACCTATTTTCAAGAGCAAGATATTGAAAACATTGCTAACTTAGCTAATCTAGCTTCATGTTTCGATGCCAAAATTCACGTTGTTCATGTTGCTGAAAATCCAGAATTTGAAGAGCATTTAAAAATGACTGGACTTCATGCACTTGTTGCAGAAGAATCTGGTTATGAAAACATAAAATACAACACCATAAAAAACGATGACTTTTTAACTGGCATCGACCAATTTGCAAACGAAATTAATGCGGATATGATAGCCTTAATGCGTGAAAATAAAACAATTTTTAAAGCATTTTTTGCTTCAAATCATACAAAAAAAATAATCTACAAAACGAATCTTCCAGTAATAGTTTATCAAGAAATAAAAGATTAGTACGTTCCATATTTGCGAAAAGGACTTATTTTTAATTGAACTTTCTTTTTTGATTCCTAATCGAGATTTTAGAGAATAAAACAGTATTGCTTTGCAAAGCGGTTAACAGCTACACTCAATTTTTTATAGGTATCAGAAACACATGATTCTTAGATTTTTTAGTGTTAAAAATTTATTTGGTAAATAATATTTTCGTAACTTGCATACGAATATATAAACTCAATAAATAATAATATGAAGAAGCTAATTCTCTCTTTATGCCTATTTTCTTTAGTGATATTTACTAGAGCTGGAATTACAGTTACATCTCCAAATGGTGGCGAAGTCTGGGCTGGATGTACAAGTCATAATATCACTTGGACTTCATCGGGAGTTTCCAATTACTTTAATATCGATTATTCTACAGATAATGGTGCAACATGGGTCTCCGTTGCTAGTAGTTATTACGTTACAACTGGTACTTATCCTTGGACGGTACCTAATATTAATTCAACGGCTTGTTTGCTTAGAATTGTGGATGCAAATACTCCTTCTATTTCGGATATTAGCAACAGTACATTTTCAATTACTGCACCATTAATTATTACTTCAGCAAATGGAGGTGAATCTTGGGAAGGTGGAACTATAAGAACAATAACCTGGGTTGCTTCGGGCACGACAAATTATTACGATTTATATTATTCTACAAACGCAGGTTCAACGTGGAACACAATTACCACCAATTATTATAGCACTACAGGACAATATAGTTGGTCGGTTCCAAACACACCTTCTACTACTTGTTTAATCAAAGTATGTGATCACACAAACACTACGTGTATGTCTGATGTTAGCAATAATCTATTTACCATAACGCCTGCTACACCGGTACTCACAGTTACAAATCCAAACACTACCCAAACTCGATATATTGGAAATAGCTCAACAATTAGCTGGACGAGTTCTTATGTAACTTCAAATGCACTAAAAATTGATTATTCCATAGATAATGGATCTAATTGGATTCCAATTACAACAAATACCACAAACACAGGCTCATACACTTGGATTGTGCCAAATACTCCATCCACACAATGTTTAGTAAAGATAACCGATTTAGGAAATCCCGCAACTTTTGATGTTAGTAATACAACATTTACCATTGCTCCACCTTTTATTACGGTTACCTATCCAAATGGCGGGGAGTCGTTTGTTGGATGTAGTTCAAAGACAATATTATGGAGTTATGCAGGTACGGGTAGTAATTTCAAAATTGAGTATTCAATCAATAATGGCGCTGTATGGAATGTGCTTACTACCACAGCAACTTCGGGCTCGTATACTTGGAGCCCTGTTCCAAGTGTTGACGCTACTGGTTGCTTAGTTCGAGTTAGCGATGCTGCTGCTTTATCAACAAAAGACTCTAATAATGCAGGATTTAATATTGTAAGAAATACAGATATTATAGTTACATCGCCCAACGGTGGAGAAAGTTGGGAAGCTGGAGTCACAAAACCAATTACTTGGGTTTCTGCTGCAACATCTACCTACTTTAATGTTTATTATTCAACCAATAATGGAACTTCTTGGACAACTTTAGCTACAAATACTTCAGCACACTCCTATAATTGGTCTGTCCCTAATCTTCCTTCAACTACATGTTTAATAAAAGTAGAAGATTATTATAACACATGTATTACCGATAATAGCAATGCGGTTTTTACTATTGCACCGCCAACGCCAATAATTACGGTTATTGCACCAAACACTGCATCAACACTATACGTGGGAAGCAGTAGTAACATTACTTGGTCGAGTCAATATATTACTTCAGCATATGTTCGAATTCAGTACACAATAAATAACGGAACAAGTTGGACCGAAATCGCTGCAATTACCGAAAATGATGGAACTTATGCTTGGGTTATTCCTGGCACTCCATCTAACCAATGTCGGGTTAGAATAAGTGAATACAACAATGCACCTGTTTACGACGAAAGCAATGTGAACTTCACGATTGCCAATCCATTTATTACCATTACTTCTCCAAATGGAGGCGAATCGTGGATTGGGTGTAGTTCGCAAACCGTAAGTTGGACTTCGGGAGGGGTAACTGGAAGTTATTATATGTATTATTCAACCAACAATGGTGCATTATGGAACTTGATTACCACTACTACTTCTACAAGTTATACATGGACCCCAATTCCAAGTTTAAGTTCAATCCAATGTTTGTTTAAAGTTACCAATAGTGGCGCAACAGTTACAGATTCGAGTAATGCCTCGTTTACAATAAATCCAAATACTGATATTGTAGTTACATCGCCTAATGGCGGAGAGAGTTGGGAAGCAGGAATGGTTAAAACTATAAACTGGGTTTCTGCTGCAACATCAACCTATTTTAATGTATATTATTCTACAAATAATGGAAGCACTTGGACCACATTACTTACTAATTCATCAGCCCACACCTATAATTGGACAGTTCCAAACATTCCATCTACATCTTGTTTGGTTAAAGTAGAAGATTATTACAACAACTGTATTAATGATAACAGCAATGCAGTATTCACCATTGCACCTCCTACTCCAGTTATCACGGTTACAAATCCAAATACAGCGGTTACACTTTATTCAACAAGAACTGCAACCATCAGTTGGACAACTCAATATGTAACTTCTTCGTATGTTCATATCGATTATACGATCAACAATGGAGCATCATGGATTGATATTGCAGCAATTACCGAAAATGATGGAAGTTACATTTGGACTATTCCTGCAACCTATTCCAATCAATGTAGACTAAGAATAACGGACAATAGCAATGCCTTACTATTTGACGAAAGCAACGTAAATTTCACAATTGCTCCTCCGTTAATTACTGTTACATATCCAAATGGTGGTGAATTAATTGAGGGTTGTAGTTCTCAAACAATTACTTGGAATGCTTTAGGAACTTCAAATTCTTACAAACTATATTATTCTATCAATAATTCAACCGATTGGACATTCCTCGGTACAACAACCTCAACATCATATCTTTGGAATCCAATATTAAGTGTAAATGCGACTCAATGTTACTTTAAAGTTGAAGATGCATCATATCCACTTGTAAAAGATTCAAATAATACGACGTTCAGTATTTACAAAAACATTGATATTGTAGTTACGGCTCCAAATGGTGGAGAAAGCTGGGAAGTTGGAACAATCAAAACTATTAATTGGGTTAGTGAAACAACTTCAACTCGATTTAATCTCTATTATTCAACAAATAATGGATCTACTTGGAACACATTATTAACGAATACATCAGTAAAAACATATAACTGGACAATTCCAAATTCTCCATCTACACAGTGCCAGATAAAAGTAGAAGATTATTATAATACGTGTATTTATGATATTAACGATGCGAATTTTACAATTTCCCCTCCTACACCGGTTATAACTGTTACGGCCCCAAATACTGCAACAACTTATTATGTAGGAAAAACAAATAATATTACTTGGACAAGTTCGTATTTAACATCCAGTTTTGTAGCCATAGATTACACCATTAATAATGGAGCTACTTGGAATTCAATAATTAGCATAACCGAAAACGATGGCACATACGCTTGGACTGTTCCAAATACAGTTTCTAACCAATGTAGAGTTAGAATTAATGAGTATAATAATCTTCCAGTGAACGACGAAAGCAATGTAAACTTCATTATTGCACAACCTTATATTACTGTAACTTATCCAAATGGAGGTGAACTACTAGAAGGATGTACTTCTCAATCAGTTACTTGGACCGCAGGAGGGACTTCAAATTCGTACAAATTAAGCTATAGCACTGATAATGGAAGTACTTGGAATACAATAGTTAATGGCATTGGAGCAACAAGTTACGCTTGGAATCCAGTGGTAAGCTTAACATCTAGTCAATGTTTAGTAAAAGTAGAAGATTATACTAATGCTGCTGTTAAGGATTCAAGCAATTCAACATTTGGAATTTATAAAAACATTGATATTGTTGTAACTACACCTAACGGAGGTGAAAGTTGGGAAGTTGGAACTGTGAAGACGATTAACTGGGTAAGTGAAACTTCATCGTCATATTTTAATCTATATTACTCGACAAACAATGGCTCAACTTGGACTACTATTGCAACCAACACATCAGCTCATACATACAACTGGACGGTTCCGAATGTTCCATCAACTCAATGTCAGATAAAAATAGAGGATTATTACAATAATTGTATTTTCGATATTAATAATGCAAATTTCACAATATCGCCTCCAACACCAGTAATTACAGTTACTGCTCCAAACACTGCTACTACTTATTATGTTGGAAAATCATACAACATTACTTGGACAAGTGCATATCTAACATCTAGTTTTGTATCAATCGATTACACTTCAAACAATGGAATTACTTGGAATAGTATAATGGGAATTACAGAAAATGATGGCACGTATGCTTGGACTGTTCCAAATTCAATTTCAAATCAATGTAGAATTAGGGTGAACGAATACAATAATCTGCCAGTATATGACGAAAGCAATGTGAATTTCACTATTGCTGCCCCATTTATTTCTGTTACTTATCCTAATGGTGGAGAAGTTTGGGAAAAATGCACTTCACCGAATTTAACATGGACTGCTGGTGGAACTTCTGGAACATATCGAATATCATATTCAACAAATAACGGCTCTGCTTGGACATTACTAACAAGCACATCTTCAACCTCATACACTTGGAGTCCGGTAAATATCACTCCTTCTACCTCGTGTTTGATAAAAATTGACGACAATGGTTCTACAACTATTAAGGATTCGAGTAATGCCGTATTTACAGTTACGCCAAATGACGATATTATCATTACATCTGCAAATGGTGGCGAACAATGGCAAGCTGGAAGTACTCAAACTATTAGTTGGGTTTCGGCAGCAACATCTTCTTATTTCAATGTATATTACAGTATCGACAATGGTGTAAATTGGAATACAATTATCACAAATACATCAGCACATTCCTACAATTGGACTGTTCCAAACTCACCATCCTCAATATGCTTGATTCGGGTTATCGATTACTATAATTCTTGTATTGATGACCAGAGTAATTCAACATTCTCAATTACACCAGGAACACCAAGATTATTGACGCCAAATGGAAATCTAACGATGTATTACGCTCAAAATTACAATATTACGTGGACTAATCAGTATTTCAATGGCACTTATGTCAGTTTAAATTATTCCATTGATAGTGGTGCAACTTGGCAACCCATTGCTTCAGTAACCAATAATACGGGTAGTTACTCTTGGTCGGTTCCAAATGTGGCCTCTAGTCGTTGTTTAGTAAAAGTAAATGAATATAATAATGCTGCCGTTTACGATGTTAGTGATGCAGTATTTGCCATAGCACCAGCTTTAGTAATCAATACTCCAAATGGAGATAATGGTGTTGAAGAATGGAGAGTTTGTACGCAAACCACTATTCATTGGACTTCTGGAGGATGCTCGGGTACTTGGAAACTAGAATACTCAATTAACAATGGAACATCGTGGAATTCAATTACAAATAGTTACGTTTCATCAGGATCAAACAACTCATACGATTGGATTATTCCAAATACACCATCTACCCAGTGTTTAATTCGTGTTACAGATGTATCAAATAGTGCAAAAACAGATGTTAGTGATGCCGTTTTTAGTATAAAACCAAGTATCACGATTCTAACTCCAAATGGGGGTCAAAGCCTTACAATTGGTAGTATTTATAACATTACGTGGATTGCTCCAGGAGCATCAAACTATTACAATTTTGATTATTCCATTAATGGAGGAAGCACTTGGACATCCATTGCCTACAACCAAAATATCACTACAGGAACTTACGCATGGACAGTACCTTCAGCATCATCAGCAAGTTGTTTTATCAGAATAACAGACAATGTAAACACTTGTAAAACAGACATCAGCGACGTTGCATTCTCCATTGGGATGCCAGTTCCAGTAATTACGGTAACATCTCCAAATGGCGGAGAAATCCTCAGTGGATGTAATAATAAAATCATCACTTGGACTGCAACAAATACTTCTAGCAATTATACGCTTGAATATTCTACTAATAGTGGAACAACATGGAGTACAATTATTTCAAATTATAACACATTGGGTGGTTCGTACACTTGGGTAGTGCCAAACATCAGTTCAACAACTTGCTTGGTTCGAGTTCGCGATTTTAGCAATCCAACCATAATGGATGTCAGCAATGCACCATTTACAATAAATCAATCGGTAACAGCCACTATTTCTGCTGGTGGTCCAACCTCATTCTGTACTGGTGGAACAGTTGTATTAACTTCATCGAGTGCAACTGGCAATGTTTGGTATCCAAGCGGACAAACCAGCCAATCAATTACAGTTGGTTCATCGGGTCCAAATTATGTTGTTGTAACTAACACAGGATGTTCAGCTACATCTAACACTATTACTGTTGGAGTTACAACAGCGCCATCAGCACCAGTTGCATCAAGCAATTCACCGGTTCCACTAAATGGCACTATCATTTTAAATGCGGGCACAATTGCGGGTGCTAGCTATAGTTGGACAGGCCCAATCAGTTATACTTCAGCAGCACAAAATCCAACCATTGCAAATGCTACAATTGCCCGTAATGGAGTTTATTCAGTAATTGCTACTGTAAATGGATGTTCTAGTCCAGCAGGATCCACAACTGTTTCAGTAACTGCTACTCCAGCCACAGTCACTGTGATTGGTAATATATTAACTGAATCTGGAAATTTTGTAAATACAACAAAAGTAAAAGTAACTGGAACAACAACAGATTCATTGCTTACTTCTTCAAATGGACAATATCAATTTATGCTCACTCAAGGGGGTAATTATACGATAACACCTTCTAAAAACAACGATATTACCGTATGTAATGGAATTTCAACGTTAGACCTTGTATTAATTCAACGTCATATTTTGAATACTCAACTATTGAGTTCACCATACAAAATTATTGCTGCTGATGTTAATAATTCGGGTACGGTAACCAATTTAGATATTGTGTTGATTCGATCGTTAATATTACAAAATAGCACAACGTATCCAAGTGGAAAACAATGGGCATTTGTAAATTCAAGTTACGTGTTCCCAAATGCGCAGAATCCATTCCCATACGAAAGCACTCGAACTTACAGTAATATTGCTGCAGCAGTAGATCAGAACTTTATTGGCGTTCGTTATGGTGATGTGAATAATAGCTACGATCCAAATGTTTCTAAAAATGTAAGTTCAACAGTTGTTGGATTTTCAATGGACAGTAAAACCGCAAGCTTTGGAGATATTATCACCGTTCCAGTTCATGTAAATAGATTCACAAATATTAGTGGATTTCAGTATACATTATCGTGGAATCCAGCTGTGATTGAATATGTAAGTGCTAATAATGGCTCATTAGCTATGAATTTTGGCACTTCAAAAATTGCAAATGGAAATCTAACAGCACTATGGAGTACCGAAAACTTGAATGGTTATACCTTAACAGATGGAAGTGTGATTTTTGAATTAAAATTCAGAGTAATTGGTTCTTGTGGAAGTACTTCACCAATAGCAATAACATCAGCAATGACTTCTGCTGAAGCATACAATAACAATACTGAGCAACTATCATTGGAAGTAAATTCTGGAACCGTTTCTGTTCAAAGTGCTTTATCGGTTATAAATGCGGAGAACTTGGGTTATGCACTCTTCCAAAATGCACCAAATCCATTTTCAAATACCACAGAAATAACCTTTACAATGCCATCGAATGATCAAATATCTATTTCAATTTTTGATATGCTTGGCAATATTGTGGCTCTTTACGAAGGACATTACTCCATTGGAAAACATAGCATCGTTTGGGACGGTTCAAATAATAATGGATTGAAACTAGCTGATGGCACTTATTTCTGTAAAATGCAATCGGGTAAATTCACAAAAACAATAAAGATGGCCTTAATGCGATAAGCATTTTTTGATTAGTTCCCTCATGAATTTTGATTGAGGGAACGAGTCAAATTTAATACAGAATTTAGGGTCGGAATATATAGCATTTGATTAAAAATCAGAACAATGAACAAGAAGTTTTTTCTTTTTATAATACTTTTCTCCATAATTTTCGGAAATGGGTATGGAGCAGTTTCAATCATCATTAAAAATCATACAGCTCCAAATGGCAGCCAACTTACAGTTCCGGTTAGAGTAAAAGATTTTGTAGATATCATTTCAGCGCAAGGTACACTTCAATTTGATCCGACGATTGCGACATTTGCTTCGGTTCAGGATTTTGGGTTGCCAGGAATGACTGCTGCAAATTTTGGAACTATACTTACTTCATCTGGAAAACTCACTTTTTCGTGGTCGGATAATGGATTAATTGGTAGAACTTTGGCAGATTCTGCAGTATTATTTAGTGTCCGGTTTAATATTATTGGTACTACAGGACAACAAACTACGCTTGCACTAACAAGTTCACCCACAGCGATAGAATTTGTAAATACCAGTTATCAAACAGTGGCTACCACATTGGTAAACGGTTCTATTTTAGTGAATAACACATCAACTTCAGGAACAATTACGCTTTATGCTGATACCGCAAGTGGAGTTACTGGCTCACAGGCTTCGGTTTCGGTGCGGGCAATAAATTTTACAAATATCAATTCATTGCAAGGAACCATTCAATTTGACCCTGCAGTTGTTACATATCAAAGCATAAGTTATTTTGGACTTTCGGGAATGAGTGCTGCAAATTTTGGAGTAACTCAAATAGCTAGTGGAAAACTAACCTTTTCTTGGTCGGACCAGACATTAGCAGGCCTTGATAAAGCGAATGGAAGTCCAATTTTCACCATCTTGTTTACCTTAAATGGAAGCAGTGGTAGCCAATCAAATATTAGTTTTGTAAATTCGCCGACAGCCATTGAAATATCTGATTCGTTAAATGCAATTCTAACACCTACATTAATAAGTGGAAGAGTAAATATCACAGGAAGTACAAGTTCCCAGTTTTCGATTAAAGGAGATTCCACTTCAGGGCCAAATGGCTCGCAAGTGGTAGTTCCAATTCGTGCTTGGAAATTCAATCAAATGCTTTCGATGCAAGGAACATTACAGTTCAATTCCAGTGTTGTAACTTATGTAGGAGTTGAACAATTTGGGTTGACTGGTTTTGATGCTACTAACTTTGGAACCACTCAAATTTCGAGTGGAAAACTGATGTATTCATGGGCAGATGCCACTTTGGCTGGAATTACAAAGTCTGATTCGAGTGTATTATTTGCTGTACGATTTAATATTATTGGCACTGCAAGTCAATTTTCATCCATTGATTTTATTAACTCACCTACTGCGTTAGAATGTACAGACATTTCGTACTCCCCAATTGCCACAAATTATCACTCAGGAAATATTAATGTTACTGGACCAACTTCAATTATCACGCAAGACCCAACATTACTTTCTTATTGCTCTGGCGATGGGATAACCGTAAGTTACACAAAATCAGGAACATTTAACAGCAGCAATGATTTTATTCTCCAATTATCAAGTGCAACTGGAAGTTTTGTGAGTCCCACAAATTTGGCAACAATACATAGTGTAAATGCTGGAACATTTAACACAACGATTCCAGCTGCAACTGCAAACGGAACACTATATCGACTTCGAGTAATTTCTACCAATCCAGCGATAAATGGGAGCACAAATGTTTCAAATATTACTATTTCAACACTTCCTGGACAGGCAGTAAAACCTAGCGGAAATATTGTAATATGTCAGAATGCTGCAAATACCACCTACACAACCACAGGAGCGACCAATGCAACATCATACCAATGGGCAATTTGGCCCTTAACTGCAGGGACAATTACTGGAACCACAACATCTGCAGATGTGGATTGGAACGCAGCATTTTCAGGAATTGCTTATATTAAAGTAACTGGAAAAAACAATAGCTGTAATGGATTAACTTCCGATAGCTTAGCTATTACTGTGAATATTAACCCATTAACACCAGCAAAACCAATTGGCGATACCTTACTTTGTACAAATTCTGCAAATTCAACATATTCCATTTCAGCTGTGACAAATGCTACCTCGTATGCATGGTCTATTACACCAGTTGGAGCAGGAACAATTACGGGAACGACTACTTCTGCAATAGTAAACTGGAACGATACTTATACTGGTGCTGTATCTATTCAAGTAACTGCATCAAATGGAATTTGTGTGGGAGCATCCTCTCCTATTCGCTCAGTTACAATTTTAGCAACGCCAAGTGCACCATCAATTCCAAGCGGATTAACTTCTGTTTGTCAGGATGCGGTAGATGCAATTTATAAAATAACCAGAGTTGCCAATGCAACATCGTATACTTGGAGTATAAGTCCAATTTCTGCAGGAACAATTTCGGGAGCGGATACTGCAGCAACTGTAAATTGGAGTTCAACATACTCAGGAACAGCATTTATTAGTGTTTCGGCACAAAATCAGATTTGCACTAGCATTGCATCTCCAAGTTTAAGTGTAAATGTATTGGCATATCCAATTACTCCAACCGTTCCATCAGGCACAGCAGATTTGTGCGTAAATCCAGCAAATACTACTTATACAATTACAAGTGTGCCAAATGCCACTTCTTACACTTGGGCAATTAGTCCAATAGCTGCTGGAGCATTAACACCATCGGGAACATCCGTTGTTGTAGATTGGAGTAACACTTGGACTGGCAACGCAACGTTAAGTGTAATAGCATCTAATGGAAGTTGTGCAAGTTCGGCATCGCCTAATCTCGCTATAATTGTGCGAGTTTTACCTTTAGCACCATCACAACCAACTGGAACAATTTTACTTTGTCAAGATGCCCCAAGCAATAGTTATAGCACATCAACTGTTGCCAATTCTACATCATACGAATGGGAAATTACGCCAAGCACTGCAGGAACACTTTCGGGAACTGGGACTACAGTTTCAGTTGATTGGAGTGCATCTTATTCTGGCACGGCCACTTTGCACGTTCGGGGAGTAAACGGCACTTGTGCTGGTGTTTGGTCTTCAAATTTATCCATAGATGTATTACCCATTCCTACACAAGCAGCCATTCCCACTGGTTTAACAGATATTTGTCAGGATGCCACAAATACCACATACACAACAGCAGGAGCAACCAATGCAACATCATACCAATGGTCAATTTATCCATTAACTGCTGGAACAATTACTGGAACAACAACATCTGCAATTGTGGATTGGAGCGCAACATATTCAGGAACGGCTTATATTAAAGTGTTAGGAAAAAGTGGCTCTTGTAATGGAAATTATTCTGATAGTCTTGCTGTTCTTGTTCGTGCTTATCCATTAGCACCAGCAAAGCCAATCGGCGACACTTTACTTTGTACAAATTCTGCTAATTCAACGTATTCGATTACTTCAGTTGTTAATGCCACATCATATACTTGGTCAATTACACCAGTTGGAGCAGGAACAATCACCGGAACGACTACTTCTGCAATTGTAAACTGGACTGATACCTATACTGGAGTTGCATCTATTCAAGTAACTGCATCAAATGGAATTTGTGTGGGAGCATCCTCTCCTATTCGCTCAGTTACAATTTTAGCAACGCCAAGTGCACCATCAATTCCAAGCGGATTAACTTCTGTTTGTCAGGATGCGGTAGATGCAATTTATAAAATAACCAGAGTTGCCAATGCTACATCGTATACTTGGAGTATAAGTCCAATTTCTGCAGGAACAATTTCGGGAACGGATACTGCAGCAACTGTAAATTGGAATTCAACATACTCAGGAACAGCATTTATTAGTGTTTCGGCACAAAATCAGATTTGTGCAAGCATTGCATCTCCAAGTTTAAGTGTAAATGTATTGGCATATCCAACTTCTCCAACTGTTCCATCAGGTACAGCAGATTTGTGTGTAAATCCAGCAAATACTACTTATACAATTACGAGTGCGCCAAATGCCACTTCATACACTTGGACAATTAGTCCAATAGCTGCGGGAACATTAACCCCATCGGGAACATCAGCTGTTGTAGATTGGAGTAACACTTGGACTGGCAATGCAACGATTAGTGTAATAGCATCTAATGGAAGTTGTTCAAGTTCGGCATCGCCTAATCTCTCCGTTATTGTGCGAGAATTACCTTTAGCACCATCACAACCAACTGGAACAATTTTACTTTGTCAAGATGCGCCAAGCAATAGTTATAGCACATCAACAGTTGCCAATTCTACATCATACGAATGGGAAATTACGCCAAGCACTGCAGGAACCCTTTCAGGAACTGGAACCACAGTATCCGTTGATTGGAGTGCATCTTATTCTGGTACAGCCACTTTACACGTTCGGGGATTAAACGGTTTATGCTCGGGAGATTGGTCGAATGATTTAAGTATTGTCGTTACTCCAAAGCCATCACAACCACTAAAACCAATTGGAGATTCAACATTATGTATAAATAACACAAATTCAAACTACTATACACATCCTGTGGAAAATGGAGAAAGCTTTGTTTGGCAACTAATTCCATCAATTGCCGGAACAATTATTTCTTCAGATACTTCATTAATAATTGATTGGGATAATGCGTGGGTTGGTTTTGCAAAAATAGCCGTAGCAGCACAAAACAGTTGTGGTTTTAGTATCTCTTCGGACACTTTAAATGTAACTATTAATGATGTTCCAGGAGTTTTATCTACGCCAACAGGGTTATCTGATATTTGCCAAAATGTAATATCCACAGATTGTGCAGTAACTTCAGGCATAAATACAAACTCATATGAATGGATAATAAATCCATCTACAGCAGGTTCCATAAGCAGTATTAGCGCAACTAATTCTCAAATTACGTGGATAACGGGATGGTCTGGAACAGCGTATGTTTCTGTTCGTGGATTGAATAATTGTGGAATTGGTCAATGGTCCGATTCATTAATAATTGTGAAACATCCAAACGTTCCAATACCAATAATTACACAAATAGGAAATACTCTTTATTCAAGTGCTAGTAGTGGAAATCAGTGGTTCTTTAATGGTGGAATTCTCAATGGGCAAACAAATACAACCTATATTTTCACACAAAATGGTTCATACACGGTACAAGTAACTGACCAATATGGCTGTACTTCTACTTCAGCTTCATATATTGTGGATAATGTAAGTATCTTGGAAAATGAACTAAATAATCATATTTCCATTGCCCCAAATCCAAGTAATGGACATTTTAAAATTCATTTCGCTAATCAAAAAGATAATTTCACTTTAGAAATTTATAATACTTTGGGTAAGATTGTCTACTCGCAAAATATCGAAAAAAACAATCAAAATTTGACTTTAGATTTAAACTTGCCTCAAGGTATTTATTACTTAACACGTTCTGACAACAAATCATCTGTTAAGAAAATTGTCATAGAAAAGTAAATTTTGGATTAGAAAGGAACCATTGTGATTCTTACTAAGCTTTTGTCATTTGTGTTTATAACGAAAATATATACTAAACCGCATTAATAATATTCAATGGGTGTTCAGTATATCTATCAACCTATAAACAAAAAATTGGAACGCAGTTAACCGAAGATCTTTTTTTAAACTCCAAAGGTCCACAAGTCACGTGATGAATTGGTTTAAAACTTATATTTTGCTGTTGAGATAGTCTATTGATGACTATTAAAGTTCTGATTTGCAAATCCGAACATCTTCAATTTCTGTATTGCTCAGTTGTTATAGTTGAAAATTAGCCAGTAAAATTTCTAGGATCACATTGTCCAACATTTTAATCCACAGAAATTCAGACACATAGCATAAAAAAAACAAGTCAAAAGTCCGATGATAAGAAAAATTTTAGAATGAGAATAAATGATATCATTTTTCACAAAATAAAGCATGCACTTTTTTTTGATAATATAGTATATTTTTGCATTTAAAATCAACTTATACAGTTCTTAGCAAGACTTTTTGTGCTTCTAATAGATGTTTAATTAAAAGAGAAACCATAATAAATTAGAAAATAAAAAATAATTCAAAAAAACAAAGATCAAGATGAAGAAGTTTGCCATATTATTTTCAATAATTATTGTATTAGGAATTAATTGTATTGGACAAATTAATGTAAATCAGAATAGAATGAGCGAAACCGCTGAAATAATATTACCGCCAATTGATTTACAAAAAATCCAACAAGAAGACATTATTAGAGATCAACATAAAGATATTCCATATAGATATGGTATCGCTTTTAATATGAATAATGATTTGATTGCTTTAGGTAGTTGGTCGAAAGAAGGTGATGATAGTGTTATGAATATTACGATTTCATCGGTGGCAGCTCATAGCTTAGAACTTAAATTTAACCAATTTTATTTACCAGAAGGCTCCTCTTTATTTTTCAAAGCCCCAAATGGTCAATTGCTAAGGAATGTGGTTCTATCTGCTGAAAACAGAAAAGACAATCGATTTTCATCGGGATTGCTTTTAAATTCTCAAATAATAATTGAAATGAGAGTGCCAATATCAGCTAATACAAATCCAAAATTAGAGTTAACAAAAGTAATTTATGGCTATAGAAGCATTACGAATACTAACAAAGTAGGAGATTGTTATATTGATATAAACTGTCCTGAAGGAGTTAACTGGCAAATTGAAAAAAAAGCTGTAGCGAGGATATTACTAGGTTCTGGTCAATATTGTACAGGAACCTTAGTAAATAATACACGTAACGATGGTCGAAAATATTTTCTTACAGCTAATCATTGTTGGGAAGCATCAACAGATGTTGAAAATTGGGACTTTTATTTCAATTACGAATCAACGGCTTGTGATGGAATAACACCATACGTAGGAGCAGTGAGTGGCTCAGTATTAAGAGCAAAAAATGTTGCTTCAGACTTTTGCTTAGTGGAAATTACAGGAAATATTCCTTCCACTGCAAAACCAGTTTTTGCAGGCTGGGACCATTCGGGTACACCTAGAGACTCATCTGTTGTTATCCACCATCCCGCAGGATCGCGAAAAAAGATTTCAAAAGATTATGGGCTCCTTACATCCTCTTCATGGTCTGGATGCCCAGTAGGTTCGCACTGGAACATTGGAAATTACGAATTGGCATCCACAGAGGGAGGTTCTTCGGGAGCAGGTTTATTTGATAAAAATCACAAAATTATTGGCCAACTTCACGGTGGTAGCGCTTTATGCGGAAATAATTTATCCGATGATTATGGAAAATTTTCAATCTCTTGGAATTATGGTTCATCGATTGCAACTCGATTGCAAGAGTGGTTAGACCCAATTAATTCTGGAGTAACAACCCTTGATCGTTGGTCACCAGACACATCATACGTGAGCAATGATGCTCAAATATTTGAGATTATTTCTCCAACAAATGGGTACTGCTCATCTCAAATTAACAACCCTAAAGTCGTGATTAGAAATTTAGGAAATACAACCTTGACTTCAGCGGTAATTGCTTGTAGAATAAACAATGGTACACCACAAATTATTAATTGGATTGGGTCTTTAAGCCGCAACCAACGAGATACTGTTGTTTTTAATTTGCTTAATCCTAGTCCAGGCACCCAACAAATAATTGCATATATTCAAAGTTCAAACTTAACAGATCTTGTCCATTATAACGATACATCGCGAATTAATGCAACTGTTACCGACGGTCAACTAATCCACTTAGATATTAAAGGCAGAAAGTACTATGAAAGCGAAATCAGTTGGAATATCAAAAAGAGTGGAGTAACGCTATACTCGGGTAGTGGATATACAACTCCTTCACCATATATTCAATTGAGAATTTTACAAGACTTCTGTCTCGAAGGTGGCTGTTATACTTTTTCTATCATAGATAACAATTGTGGCGGAACAACTCCTGGATATTATTGGCTGATTAATACTGCAACTGGTGACACAATTGGTCGTGGCTGCCAATCTGGAACCAATACAACCCTTAATTTTTGTGTTGATATAGCCATTACTCCTATTTTCGAACAAGTACTTCCAATTTGTCAAGGGGAATCGATACCACAATTAGCAAGTATTTCTACAAATGGAATTGCTGGTATTTGGACTCCTGCAATAAATAATCAAGAAACTACTCAATATACTTTTACCCCAAATACTGGCCAAGGAAATGTGTCAAATGCTACGATGACAATTGAAGTGATGCAAACTCCAACTACTCCAATAGTTACAAATATTGACAATGTTTTACACTCATCTGCAAGCACTGGAAATCAATGGTACAATCAATTAGGAAGTATAATTAATGCAACAAATCAAGATTATACTGCAACCTCAAATGGCAATTACTATGTGATAGTTACTTTATTAGGATGTAGTTCAGATTCATCTAATACAACAAATATCGTGATCACTAATATTAATGATTTTAATGTATCAAATCAATTTAAAGTTTTCCCAACTATAGTTACCACATTTGTAGCATTAGAAGCAAATATTACCGAAGAGAACTGCTCTTTTGAAATCACTAACTCAATTGGACAATTACTTATAAAAGGAAATTTTAATAAAAGTACAATTGTAAATGTAGAAGGATTGGCAACTGGAGTATATATGGTTAAAATTAAGAACAATACTTCTGTTGGAACAATAAAAATCTATAAAGGATCACATTAATTTTATTATTTCAGAATTCATCCTAAAAATTAGGGTTGTTGGCGACAGGATTTATTATAAATCTTAAAATAAAATCATCTTTTGATATTTTATTTTTTAGATTTATTTATGCCGCTCTTAGATAAAAAAGGACTCTGAGCGGTAGTGAAGTGAACTATATTTTATCAAGAAGCGGTATTATCACGCCATCAACGTGACTCCCATATTTTCTTACAAAACCATCGGCGCATGTTGACTTCCTCAACTGATATATTGTAATTGAAAGCTTTAGCTGAGTATTGACAAGCTACTTTTTTGATTTTTGGGCATAAAAAAAGCCTTCAGTGTTAGTGAAGGCTTTAAAATAAGGGTTGGCGGCGACCTACTCTCCCACAATTTCTTGCAG
>JBAXTE010000024.1:0-57468 GCA_037130365.1 Bacteroidota bacterium | reverse complement strand
TAAACTTAAAACAATGTATTATGTAAAATGAAATTTACCCCATCTTTTAACAACAGAAGCTTTATTTTAGCAAGAGTAGCTAAAATAAATAAGTATCTTCAAAACATTTTTTTTAATGATTTTTTATGATCATAATAAATTGATGTACAGGTGTATATGCCTAAACTAGTAAATTTGAGTAAAAATATATTTTCAAGAAATAAAATAAATTTCTATTTTTACCCTCTAATTTAAGAAAATTTAAGCACAAATAATAACAATAAAAACAATGGGTATGTTGAGAAAATTACTGTTTACAATTGGGATAATGCTGGCTATCAGTAGTATAGCGTATCCCCAAGGGACCCTAAAAGGGAAGGTAACAGATGGAAAAGAAGCTGTTCCTTATGCCAACATTATTATTGTACAAGGAGGAAAACAGTTTGGTGGAGCTCAATCCAATATGGATGGAGATTATACTATTAAACCAATTCCACCTGGCATGTATGATGTGAAAGTTTCATTTGTTGGTTTCAACACTAGTGTAACTAGCGGTGTAATCATAAATGCTGATAAAATTACATTCTTAGATGTAAAATTATCTACAAAAATCAATGAGCTTCAGATTGTTGTTGTAAAGTGGGAAAAACCACTTATCAATAAAGATAATACTCAGTCCGGAGATGCTTTGAATGCTGCTGAATTAAAAAACATTCCTGGTCGTTCAGCTGCTGCCATGGCAACCTCTATGGCTGGTGTTCAAGGTAACGATGGTGCAATGGGTAGTGTGCGTGGAGCACGTACCGATGGAACAGTTACATACATTGATGGAGTAAAAGTTATTGGAACTTCTTCTTTGCCAAAATCTGCAATTGAAGAGGTCTCTATGATTATGGGCGGTGTGCCTGCTAAATACGGTGAAGCTACTGGTGGTGTTCTTAATATTACCACAAAAGGTCCTTCACGTACTTTTGGTGGAAGCGTTGAACTCGTTGGCTCACTTGATGGATATAATAATTTTATTGGTGCATTTAGTTTAAATGGACCATTAATTAAGAGTAAAAACCCAAATAGTCCTACCTCTTTATTAGGTTTCTTTATTTCGGGTGAAATTTCTTATGGAAAAGATGCTTATCCAGCTCAAGGTGGAGTGAATAAAATGAAAGATGATGTTGTTAAGGGAATCATCGCAAATCCATTACGCCCAGTTGGTATTTCTAATGTAAATTATTACAATGCCGAGTTTTTGAAATCTTCAGATATGGAGAAAATTCATGCTCGTGAAAACGCGAATAGCTTCGGAGCTAACTTTGCAGGAAAAATTGACGTTAAAGTTGGTAAAAATTCTAACTTAACTTTTGGAGGTTCATACGACTATAACAAATATCGTAATTGGTCGATGTCTTCTCAAATGATGAACTCTGCAAATAATGGAGAAACTCAAAATAATACCATGCGTTTTTATGGAAAATTTGCTCAACGATTTTTAACTGGAGATACCTCTACGCTTATTAAAAACGTATTCTATCAACTACAATTAGATTATACTAAAGTAAATCAAAACAGTTATGATGTAACTCACCAAGACAACTTGTTTAATTATGGTTATATTGGTAAGTTTAAAACATACAAAACATCATTCTACGAACGTAAAGACGTTACCATTGATAATATTGAATATAAAGGTGTTATGACTTTAACAAATTTCTTCGATACATTGGTCACGTTTAACCGCTCAGAGATTAACCCTTTCTTGTCAAATTATACCGAAAATTATTATAATCGCTTTGCTGGTTTCGATAATGCAAACGATTACTATCGCAATTTTTCTGAACTGCAAAATGGCTCAGCTCTTTTAAATGGCGAAATGCCTCCTTCAGTTTTTGGTTTATATTCTGCTCCAGGAACCATAACAGCAGGTTATAGTAAATTGCAAGAAGATAGAATTGGCTTTGCTGCCAACGGTAGTGCTGATATTGGAAACCATGCACTTGAGTTTGGATTTCAATATGAACAAACATCAACTAGTTCATACGGATTAGGACCTACTGGTTTGTGGACACTGATGCGCCAATTAACCAATGCACATATTAAACAATTAGATTTAGAAAATCCGATGAGAGTTTATGTTGATGATGGTTTTGGTAACTTAACATTTGCAGATACTATTAAATATAATGTAAAATATGACCAAGCTTCTCAGAGATTTTTTGATGTTAACCTCAGAAAAAAACTTGGATTAGCAGTAAATGGAACTGATTGGGTAGATGTTGATAATCTAGACCCTTCAACATATTCTATTAATATGTTTAGTGCTGATGAACTACTTAACGATGGTTATTCTTACGTTTCATATTATGGTTACGATCATTTAGGAAATAAAATAAAAGGACAAAAAAGTATTGATGATTTCTTTACGGCAAAAGATGATAACGGAAATTATTCTCGTTCCATTGGTGCTTATGAGCCTATTTATATGGCTGGTTACCTTCAAGATAAATTTGCTTTTCAAGATTTAATCTTTAACATTGGAGTTCGTGTTGACCGTTTTGATGCAAATCAAAAAGTACTAAAAGACAATTATTTGTTAGCTCCAGCAAAAACGGTAGCTGAGGTTGCTGCATTTATGATTAACGATTCTAGTTATGCTGTAACTCACCCTTCAAATATGGGGTCAGCTTATGTAGTTTATGTTGATGATGCCAACAATCCATCAAAAGTTATTGGTTATAGAGACGGAAGTAATTGGTATAATTCTAAAGGACAAATAATTGAAGATCCATCCTTATTATCACAAGGAACTACTACTGGTAGAGTTACTCCTTATTTAGTAGATGGTTCTACAGTAAAAGTATCTCCAAAAGCTTTTAAAGATTATGTTCCTCAATTCTCAATAATGCCACGTATCTCTTTCTCATTCCCTGTTTCTGATAAAGCGTTATTCTTCGCACATTACGATGTTATCACAAAACGTCCTACTTCGGGTGTTAGAATGAATCCTACTGATTATCTTTTTATCGAAAAATCAGGAACCAGTGATATTGCTAATCCAAGTCTAAAACCAGAAAAGAAAGTCGATTATGAATTAGGTTTTAAACAAGCGTTAGGTGGAAAATCTGCAATTACTCTTACTGCTTATTATAGCGAACAACGTGATCAAGTTCAAGCATATCGTTTTTCTGAAGCATATCCAAACACTTATTATTCATTCAATAATATTGACTTTGGTACTGTTCAAGGCTTCTCTTTATCATACGAATTACGTCAATCTGATAATATTCGTTTACGTGCTAGTTATACTTTGCAATTTGCTAAAGGAACAGGTTCTGATGCTTCATCTTCAAAAAGTATAGTATCTTCAGGACAACCAAACTTACGTACTTTATCTTCGCTAGATTTTGACCAACGCCATGCATTAAAAGCAAATGTTGATTATCGTTTCGGTTTTGGAAAAGATTATAATGGACCAAAAACAGATAGAAAGACAAAAGATGGTAAAGTGAAATCAATCAAATGGTTAGAAAATACTGGAATTAATTTTACTTTTAATGGTACTTCAGGATCACCTTATACCCGTTCTTCTAAAGTAACAAGTATCACTGGTGTTGGTACTCGTCAAATTTCTGGATCATTAAACGGATCTAACTTACCTTGGCAATTCTGGATTGATGCTCGTATTGACAAAGAATTCCTACTTACTTTAAAAGAGGATAAAACTGATTCGAAAAAATCTAAAAGAGGTTACCTTTCTGTTTATTTAGAAGTGTTGAATGTTTTTGATTTTCATAACATTACTGGAGTATATGGTTATACTGGTAATCCAGATGATGATGGCTTCTTAGCTGCTGCTGAGTATCAAAAACAAATAAACTCCTATAATGATCCTCAAGCATTCATCGATTATTACCGTGCAATGGTAAATAATCCATACAATTATAGTTTACCTCGTCGAATTAACCTTGGTGTTCAATTTGGATTCTAATATTAATAACGATAATAAAGTAAGTAATTTAAGAATAAAAAATAGATACAATGAAAAAATTGGTAAACTTAATAGCTGCATCACTCTTTAGCCTTGTGCTTTTAAGCCCTATGGCTCATGCCGATAAATGGAAAGGTGAGATTCGTAAAAGTACCGCAGATAATCAGCCTAAGGCTGCATTCTGTGTGCCTGCTTCTGGTTCCTCCGAACTTAATCTTAATAACGTGCGTGCACGTATTAATACCGGCGGTGATATGTGGTGGGATTTTGAAACTTCTAAATATGAAATACCTAAAGGCTCTCGAAAAACCTCTATGTTCTCTGGTTCCTTGTGGATTGGTGGACTTGATGTTAACGGTCAGCTTAAACTTGCGGCTCTTCGCTATCGCCAAGTAGGTAATGATTATTGGACTGGTCCGCTAACACTCGATGGAACTGCTTCAATTGATCAACCAACTTGTGCTTTATACGATAAACATTGGAAAATTACTCGTGCTGATGTAGAACAATTTATAGCTTTTAAAGCTGGTCTTCCAATGCCCGATGGTTATCAAGTTCCACGTGTAATTAAAGAATGGCCTGCACATCCTGTTGATGGAAATCCAAATCAAAGTTATTACTTAGCTCCTTTCTTTGATAAAAATGGAGATAATATGTATAATTGGAATGATGGTGATTATCCATATTATGATTTTTCTAATTCATTATGTCCTACCAACCCAAGCAATATGGGACGCCCTCCACGCCCAACAATGGATGCTGATACTTCCTTACCTATGGGTGGAGTTGCTAAAGGTGGAATGCTTGTAGATCAGGTGCTTAAAGGTGACCAAACTATTTGGTGGGTATTTAACGATAAAGGTGCTGCTCATACAGAATCTAAAGGTGAACCTATTGGTTTAGAAATACGTGCTCAAGCATTTGCTTTTGCTACAAATGACGAAATCAATAATATGACTTTCTATTCTTATGAAATTATTAATAGATCTACATTTACACTTACACAAACTTATTTTAGCCAATGGGTAGATACTGACTTAGGTGATTCTAAAGATGACTATGTTGGTTGTGATGTTCGTAGAGGTTTAGGATATTGTTACAATGGAAAAGAAGTTGACGGTAATGGTAGATATGACCAATATGGAGTTCAACCACCAGCAATTGGTGTTGACTTTTTTCAAGGACCATATATGGATCCTGATGGTTATGATAATCCATCATTTAGAGGAACTGGCGTTAGTGGACCAACGTTTCCTAATGCTGCAAACCCTAATGAGTCTTCAATTGTAACCTTAGATGGAACTATGTTGTCAATGACTTTTAAAACACTTTTAGGTGTCGATTCAACTGCTAATTTTCTTGTTAGAGCGGAAGCTATTAATGGAGTAAATTTTGGTGATGGTATTGTAGATAACGAACGTTTTGGGATGCGCAGATTTGTTTATCATAACAATAGTGTTGGTAACGATGCTCAAACTGACCCAAGTATTGCTGTTGAATATTATAATTTATTAAAAGGTATCTGGAAAGATAATACTCCAATGTGTTATGGCGGAAATGCTTATCCAGGAAATGGTGGAGATGCAACCACACCTTGTACATTTATGTTCCCAGGAAATACGGATCCATGGAATTGGGGTACTTTTGGAAAAAATCCTGGTGCTGGATATTCATCCAATCCTTGGACTGAAGAGAGCGCTGGAAATGCTCCTGAAGATCGTCGTTTTATGCAATCCGCTGGTCCATTTACACTTTTACCTGGTGCAGTAAATTATATCACAGTTGGTGTTCCATGGGCACGTGCTGCTTCTGGTGGTCCAATGGCTTCTGTTGAACTTCTAAAAAGAGTTGATGACAAATGTCAAATTTTATTCGACAATTGTTTTAAAGTACTAGATGGTCCAGATGCTCCAACATTAGTAGCTCAAGAACTTGATAAAGAAGCAATTCTTTACATTTCTAACGTTGGTCTTACTAATAACTTAGGTGAAAAATATACAGAATTTGATCCAGCTATTCCTCATAATGATGTTAGTGGTAATCTTTACGACCAATATTATCATTTTGAAGGTTACCAAATTTTCCAGTTGAAAGAATCAACAGTTTCTGTTTCTGATATTTATGATGCAGATAAGTCTAGACTTGTTTTCCAAAGTGATATTAAAAACTTTGACAAGGAGAAAAATCCTATTGGAAAGCTAGTTAACTTTACTTATAATGATAACTTAAATGGAAATGTCCCTCAAGAAATGGTTTCTGGTGGAAATGAAGGTATTAAACATACTGTTAAAATCACGGAAGATCAATTTGCTACTGGTGACAAACGACTAATTAATTTCAAAAAGTATTATTATATCGCTATTTCCTACGCATATAATAATTATGCTCCATACTCTCAAGACCCTAACGTTCCAAATGGTTTGAACGGTCAAAAAAGAACATACCTAGCTGGTCGTAAAGGTGCTGGTGGTATGGCAATTACTCCAATTACTGTAATACCTCATAATCCTACTGTTGAAACAAATGGTACTGCGATGCAAGCTTCTTATGGAGACCAACCTCAAATTACCCGTATTGAAGGTAATGGAAACGGTGGTTTAGTGCTAGATTTAACTCAAGCTTCTATCGATAAAATTATGTCGGGAGCTCCTTGGAAAGTTGAAGAAGCAGTTTACCAACCAAATAAAGGACCTCTACAAATTAAAGTAATTGACCCATTAAATGTTAAAGCTGGCGAATTTTTATTGAAATTTACAAATCCTAAAAATTTAGCTGAAGTTGATACTTCGTTTAATTGGGAGATTTCCGGTGGAGGATTAGTTGCTCCAATTCTATCTAATGAGTCAATCGCTTTAGGGGACGAACAATTAATCATGGAGTTAGGTATTGCTGTTCAAATTAAGCAATTTAATTACGAAATCTTATATCCTGATCAAGCTAGCTATCCATTAAATGTTGTTAAAACTCAATTGTTGGAATCCTCAATGGTGTTTAACAATCCAGATTCTCCTTGGTTAACAGGTGTGCCAGATGTTGATGGTGATACTCCTTTAAACTGGATTCGTTCAGGAACACTTTTGTCTGGTGGAAGTACAACTCCAGATCTCACAAAATCTGACTGTTTTTACCAAAACACAGTTACGTTAGGTTCTTCAACATATGTTTATCAAGATTGGTATGATGCTGACGAACAATATGAAAAAGTTGTAGACAGAACTTGGGCTCCTTATCAACTATGTGGAAGATGGGATAACAATCCTGGATTCCCAGAAGAATTAGGATTTAATCGTAATTTAAATAAATTATATAGCGTTGATATTGTTTATACTTCTGATAAATCAAAATGGACTCGTTGCCCAATTATAGAAACTTGCGATGACTCCACAAGAGCTGAAAGTTACGTTGAAGGGACAACTACTTTAAGAGCAAGAAAACTTGAACCACGTAGAGCTCATTCGTTAGACATCAATGGAAATGCTGAAGCTGGTTATGGTATGGGTTGGTTCCCAGGATATGCTATTAATGTAGAGACTGGAGAGCGCTTAAATATGATGTTTGGTGAAGATTCATGGTTAGTTCCTTTTAATGGAAGAGATATGAAATTCAACCCTACTTCACAAGTATTTTCATCTACTGGCGATGTGATTTTTGGAGGAAAGCATTTTGTATATGTTATGGGACACCAAAATAACAAAACAACTCCAGATGATGGATTTGACTGTCCTTCATACGACGAAGGTGTTTGGTTAATGAACAAGTTTGAAGATATTAGAAAAGCGAATGCAAACTTGCGCAAAAAGAAAAAAACAGATTTATATACTAATGCAATGTGGACATCAATTCCTCTAGCTGTTCCTTCTCAACAATGGTTAAGCAATGATTGTAAAATTAGAATTCGTGTTGCCAGACCATACAAACGTTATTTGTCTACAACTGGTATAGCACCTTCTACTGTGACTAATGATAACTTCCCATTATATCGTTTTAACACTGGTATTTTTGCAACACAAACCAATGTGAATGAAGTGGCTAAATCAGCATTAGATTTAATTAATGTTGTTCCTAATCCATATTACGGTTTTTCATCATATGAAATTAATCAGTTAGATAACAGAATTAAGATAATCAATCTTCCTGTAAAATGTGTTGTTTCAATTTATTCTGTAAATGGTACAATGGTTCGTCAATTCAAAAAAGACGATAACACTACTACTTCTGTAGATTGGGATTTGAAAAACCATGCTGGTATTCCTATTTCTGGAGGCGTTTATATTATCCATGTAAAATCGGATGGTATTGGTGAAAAAGTAATCAAATGGTTTGGAGCTTTACGTCCAACAGACTTGAACTCTTTCTAAAAAATTACATTATTTACAATTATATTAATACAAAATAGATATGAAAAGAAATATAAAAAGAGTTATAAGTTTAGTTTTAGTTTGCACTCTGTCATTAACTGCATTCATTTCGAATGCAGGTAATGAAGACCGTACTGGTCAATCGGGTGCTGCTGAATTACTTATCAATCCATGGGCTCGTGGTACCGGCTGGGGTAATGCCGGCGTAGCTAATTCCACAGGCATTGAATCAATGTTTACCAATGTAGCTGGACTTTCATTTACGAATAAAACCCAAATTTCTTTTATGAACACCCAGTATCTCCAAGGTTCTGGTGCAAAAATAAATGCTTTTGGAATTGCTCAAAAAGTAAGTGAAACTGGTGTGTTAGGAATTTCTGTATTCGCAATGGGATTCGGTGATATTCCTGTTACTACAACTGAGAATCCAGAAGGTGGTATTGGTAATTTTTCACCTTCTTTAATGAATGTGTCTGTTTCTTATGCTAATTCATTTTCTGATGCAATCCATGGTGGATTTTCTGTAAAAATTATAAATGAATCAATTTCTGATATTTCGGCTACTGGTGTTGCTTTTGATGCAGGTATTCAATATGTAAGTGGAAAATACAATAACTTACATTTTGGTATTGCACTGAAAAACATTGGAACTCCACTTAGCTTTAATGGTGATGGATTATCTGTTCGTGGACTTATTAATGGTTCTTCAAACAACCTTACTTTGCAACAACGTTCGGGTGAGTTTGAATTGCCTTCAATGCTTACGCTAGGTTTTGCTTATGATTTTCTATGGGCTAAGAAAGAAAAAAGTGTAGCATCTGATGCTTCGGGTGGTGCAAAACCAAAAAAGAAAAATTCTGATTTATCTGCTGATAATGCAGAACATCGTTTAACTTTAGCAGGAGCTTTTATCTCTAATGCTTTTTCAAAAGACCAATTTGCAGGTGGAGTTGAGTATTCATGGAATAATATGCTTCAACTTAGAGCAGGATATTGCTTTGAAACAAATATGTACGACTCCGAATTAGGAAAAACTGTATACACTGGTGTTAATGTTGGTGGATCTGTTGTTGTTCCTATGAATAAAGCAAAAGGTTCATATTTCTCAATTGATTATTCTTATCGTGCAACCAAAAACTTTAGTGGTTGCCATACTATAGGTGCGGTAATCAATTTGTAATATTAAATTTTTAGTGTATCTTTGCACTGTTAATAGAGAGACCTAATTTTTAGGTCTCTCTATATTTATATAACCATTCAACTAAATAAGTTATGAATAAGATAATGTTTTATTCTCAGGAAGGACTTGATAAATTAAGAGCTGAACTATCAACATTAACATCCATTGAGAGAAAAAATATCTCCAATCAAATAGCGGAAGCTAGAGATAAGGGAGACTTATCGGAAAATGCTGAATATGATGCTGCTAAAGAAGCTCAAGGTTTATTGGAGTTAAAAATATCAAAACTTCAAGAGTTGATCGCAAGTGCAAGAGTTCTTGATGAATCTAAAATTGATAGCTCTAAAGTATTACTATTCTCAAAGGTTATGATTCAAAATCTTAAAACAAATACGAACATGACTTACACTTTGGTTCCAGAAACCGAAGCAGATTTGAAAGCTGGAAAAATATCCGTGTCTTCTCCGATTGCAAAATCACTTTTGGGAAAAAAAGTAAATGAAATTGTTAAGGTTCAAGCTCCTGCTGGAATCCTTGATTTTAAAATAATCGAAGTTTCTAGAGATTAATAATATGGAAACAATTTTTACAAAAATCATAAACGGAGATATTCCTTCTTATAAAATTGCTGAAAACGAGAGTTGCTATGCTTTCCTAGATATTAGTCCATTAGCTCAAGGTCATACACTCGTAATCCCTAAACGCCAAGTTGATAATATTTTTGATTTAGCAGACGATGAGTATCAGGAATTGTTCTTGTTTGCCAAAAAAATTGCTAAAGCTATTAAAATCAGTTTCCCATGCATTAAAGTGGGTGTAGCTGTAATCGGAATAGAAGTTCCTCATGCTCATATTCATTTAGTGCCCATTAATAAAGTTTCTGATTTAGACTTTAAAAAACAAAAACTGTCCTTAACTAAAGATGAATTTGAGTTGATAACATCGAAAATTATAAATTCTCTCGGTTAGTAATCATTTTATTTTCGTTTTTCGGTAACTCGTTCAGGATTTTTTGAAATAAAACCAGCCCAACTATTATATTCTGTGGTTGGGCTTTTTGTGTTTCGTTGTAAGTAGTGACAATAGGCTACAGCTAATGCATCTGTAGCATCTAAAAAAGTTGAATCGTTTTTAAATTGTATCAAATTTGAAAGCATTGCCGCGACTTGTTCCTTAGAAGCTGCTCCATTTCCAGTAATTGATTGTTTAATTTTCCGTGGTGAATATTCAAATACTGGAATGTCTCTATAAAGCGCTGCTGCCATCGCAACACCCTGAGCTCTACCAAGTTTTAGCATCGATTGAACATTTTTTCCAAAAAATGGAGCCTCTATTGCCAGACTGTCTGGATGGTATTCATTGATTAATCGTAAGGTAGTCTCAAATATTTTTTTTAATTTTAACGGATGAGAATCAATTTTTGCTAAACGTAACACATCAAGAACCGTTACATTAACTGTTTTTCCAATAATACTTATTATGCTAAATCCCATCACGCTTGTGCCAGGATCAATACCTAAAATAATCTGTTCCAAATGATACGTGCTTTAAAAAATACAAAGTTATTAAAAAAGAAAAACCTTTGGATAAATCTTTTGGTTTTCGTGTTAAGCTATTTTGTTTTATTCCGCTTTTTTAACAATTTTGACTATATTTCTTGTGCTAATTTTTTCAAAGATACTTTTTATTCAATTAACAGTCTATTCTTTATTGCTTTGTTGTTTGCAATGGCTTTTGCTAATTGGTTTCTTGAAACAATTAAATGGAAACGATTAATTAGCTCAATAGTAGATGTTTCTTTCGTAAATGCGTTTAAATCTATTTTACTAGGGCTATTTTTTAGTTTATTTATTCCAAATAGAGCAGGTGATTTTATTGGCAGAGTATATTCTGTTGATAATGCTGAAAAGGGAAAATTATCTTTAGCTACTTTAATAGGTAGTTTTGCTCAACTTCTGATTACTATGCTTATAGGAACTGTTGGGTTTACCTACTTTCTATTTAATTATTCAACATCACTTCCGTTTTTAAAATTATACGGAATCATTGCAATTACTTTGCTTTGGATTTTGGTGCTTATTTCATTTATACTTTATTTTAAATCATCGTTCTTTTGTGTTTTTTTTGAAAAAGGGAAGAATAAAATTACAATCAAAATCAGTTATTGGTTAGAGGTTTTAAAAGTATTTTCTAAGATAGATTTAACCATAGCGTTGGTTTTAAGTTTTCTGAGATATTTGGTTTTTTCTATTCAATTATTGTTGGTTTTTAGATTTGTTGGGGTTGATGTACCCTCTATTGATCTCTATTTCTTTGTTGCTGTGTATTATTTTATATTGACTTTTATTCCCACAGTCGTTTATACCGAAATTGGAGTTAGAGGAGCTTTATCCATTTATCTTTTTGAAATACTGCTCTTTATTACTGCTTCGCCAATGTACGATTTCCAACTTTCCGTTTCTTTAGCTGCTGTAATATTGTGGGTTGTTAATATTGTAATACCCTCAATTTTTGGAAGTCTATACACTAACCGTTATAAATTTTTCAAATCATGATATTCATTTTGATTGGTGTAATAACTGTTGCAATCGTATACGGAATTGTAATCTTGCTTTTCTGTTTCTCGAAAAATGATTTAGTTATAACAGATTACCAACCAAAAATTAGTATTATCATTGTTGCTCGTAACGAAGCTGAAAATATCTATGGATTGATTGAGTCTTTATCTAGATTAAAATATCCAAATCATCTCGTTGAAATATTATTAATGGATGATAGTTCTGAAGATTCAACGGTAAGTTTGATCAATAGTCATAAAACGATGTTGCCATTCGATTTTAGCCTGTTTTTAGCGAATGATTATAATCTGATAGGGAAAAAAAAATGTGTCTCATTTTTGACGTCAGTGGCAAAAGGTGAGATCTTATTGTTTACTGATGCTGATTGTGTTTTAAATAGCAATTGGATTGAGGCTATGATCAATCCTTTTGCATCTTCTAAAAAAATGATGGTTTGTGGAGCCGTTCATTTTTCAAATAATCATAGTTTTATCGAAAAAATTCTAGCATTAGAATTTGCGGCATTGATTCAAATTACCTTTGGGTCAATTTCTCGAAAATTTCCTTTTATGTGTAATGCTGCAAATATGGCCATAAGAAGTGATGTGTTTAGAGAGTTGAAGACAAATATAAACCACAAACTTCAATCTGGTGATGATGTGTTTTTGCTCAAATCTGTAGTAGATGTTTATGGACCAGATTCTGTAGCTTTTTGTCCACAAAGCTTGGTTTCAACATCTTCATCATCCTCAATTGCCTCTTTTTTAAATCAGCGAATTAGATGGGCAGGAAAATCTTCGAAAAGTTTTTGGATTAACTCCTTTGTAATGAGTATGATTGTTCTCTTTATGTCGTTAACAATCATTTTTTTAGGGGTGATGAGCATCGCTGAGCCTCATTACATTATTGTGCTACTCATCTTTTTTTTATATAAATGGGGCATCGACACAATTGTGTTGTTATCATATCAACGATATTTTAAACTGTTTAGATGGTGGTTGGGTCTATCGGTAATACTTTCGGTTGTTTATCCTGTTTACGTGGTAATCGTAGCCGTATTATCGATTAAAAAAAGTTATATGTGGAAAGGACGGATGGTCGGTTAGCGATAAAACCATCGTTTCTGCCATTAACAAATCTATGGAAGTAGTAATTTTTGAGTTTTCTTTGTTTCCGGCTATCGTATGAATTTTATTAAAGCAAGCTTCATAAACAGATGCATCATCAGTAAAAACAGTTTCTTCTTGTGCAGAATATGCTTGAAGCAATTCCGAAGAATGAAAAACTTGAGGTGTTTGAACCAGAAATACTTCACTTCTATTCATTGCTATATTCTGATTTTGTGTGATTTGCCTTACTGAATCTATAGAGCCAACCACTGGTATCGCATTATGGAAATCCATTGCTTCATTAAAAGCATTCGTAATTGTCTCTAGCGACACAAAAGGTCGAACTGCGTCGTGAATAGCCACAATCTTGTTTTCTGGAACAAAATGAAGTGCATTTTTAACGGATTGAAATCTAGTTTCACCTCCTGCTACAAGAATATGGTCAACATCAAGTTTATGAGTTGTAATTAGATTTTTCCAATAGTCAATATATGGTTTTGGGAGTGTTATAATAACCTTTATCGCAGGATCATATTTAATAAAAGCCATAATTGAATAAAAAAGAATGGGGGTTCCACACACTTCAAGAAATTGCTTCGGTATCGAAGAATTCATTCTTGAGCCAGAGCCCCCACCCGTAATAATTACGTATTTATCCAATGTAATTAAATAATTAGCATGGCATCCCCATAGGTTAAAAACTGATACTTTTCTTTAATAGCTTGATTGTATGCTTCCATCAAAAAGTCAAAACCTGCAAAACTAGCAACCATCATCAACATAGGTGATTGTGAGGTGTGAAAGTTTGTAATCATTGCTGTTGCTACATTTACATCGTATGGAGGAAAAATAAATTTATTGGTCCATTTATGATCTGGCTTTACTAATCCAGATGGATATGTTGAAGATTCTAAAGTCTTCATTGTTGTTGTGCCAATTGCGCAAACTTGTTTTTTGTTTGTTTTTGCTTTGTTTATAATCTCAGATGCTTTTTCTTCGATAATAAACTCTTCGGAGTCCATTTTGTATTTAGTTAAATCTTCAACATCAATTTGTCTAAAATTACCTAGTCCAACGTGGAGTGTGATTTCTGCAAACTCAACTCCTTTAATTTCAAGACGTTTCATGAGTTCTCTGCTGAAATGTAATCCTGCTGTAGGGGCAGCAACAGCTCCTTCGTGTTTTGCATAGATCGTTTGATAATTGCTTTTATCTTCAGGGACAATATCACGGATTTTTTGCAAATCTTCAGGAATTGGAGTTTCGCCTAACTCCTTTAATTTATTTTTGAATTCTTGATGTGTGCCATCAAATAAAAACCGGAGTGTTCTACCTCTAGAAGTAGTATTGTCAATAACTTCTGCAACCAAAGAATCATCATCACCAAAATAAAGCTTGTTTCCAATTCTAATTTTACGGGCTGGATCTACTAGAACATCCCAAAGTCGAGCTTCTTGGTCAAGTTCTCTCAACATAAACACCGTAATCTTAGCTCCTGTTTTTTCTTTTTCGCCGTATAATAAAGCTGGAAATACTTTAGTGTTGTTTAACACCATCACATCTCCTTCATTAAAATATCCTAATAAATCGCGAAATTGTTTGTGCTCAATTGTTTGTGTTTTTCGGTTTAAAACCATTAATCGAGCGTCGTCTTTTTCTTTGTCGGGGTGAAGGGCAATTAGTTCTTGTGGTAAGTGATACCGAAATTGTGATAATTTCATATTTTAAGTTAATTATTATTTTTTTTAAGAGATTACAAATTTACACTATTCAACACCCCTTTGTAAAGCACATTAACATATATTAACAATTTAGTTGTAGTTTAGTCAAGATGTTTAGTTCATCTTCAGGACTAAAAGCTTGCAATACATCGAAAATGCCAATCTTTGTTCTTCTTAATTCAATTAGGTGTGCCCCACTATTTAATCGTAATCCAAAATCTCTAGCAATTGATCGAATATATGTGCCTTTGCTACATTGAATTGTAAAATGAATATCTAGTTGGTCAATTTTGTTGATTTCAAATTTTGATATAGTTATTAATTTTGATTTTATTTCTACCTCTTCACCATTGCGAGCATAACTAAATGCTCGTTTTCCATTGATTTTTACTGCAGAATAAATAGGAGGAACTTGCATCTGATCTCCTAAAAATTCTAATGCTAGTGAATTAATAAGTTCTGGCGTAATATGATCAGTAGGAAAATGAAAGTCTATTTCTTTTTCTAAATCATAGGATGGAGTAGTGCTTCCTAATCTAATTATGCCAGTATATTCTTTTGTGAGCATTTGGAATTGCTCAATTTCTTTTGTTTTTTTTCCAATGCACACAATTAATAAACCCGTTGCTAAGGGATCTAATGTACCTGCGTGACCAATTTTAAACTTTTTAACTCCCGTTTTATACCGAATAATAGCTTTTAATTTTCCAACTACGTTAAAAGAAGTCCATGAGTAAGGTTTGTCAATCAGAATCACTCTGCCGGATGCAATTACATCTTCCATTAGTTGATGTTTAAATTATATCCAAGGGCAAATAAAACTAGAATGATGGATCCAATTACTATGCGATAATACCCAAAGACTTTAAACCCATATTTTGTTAGAAATTCGATAAAAAATTTGATTGCAACCATTGCAACTATAAAGGCCACAATATTACCAAGAAGCAATATTCCTAAATTTTCCGACAACATTGATGCTCCTTTTGGTTCGAGTATTAGTTTCAGCAACTTATAACCAGATGCCGCAGCCATGGTTGGAACAGCTAAAAAGAATGAAAATTCCGCTGCGTTTTTTCGGCTTAATTTATTTGCCATACCACCAACAATGGTGGCAGCAGATCTTGAAACACCAGGAATCATTGCAATACATTGGAAAAAGCCAATTTTTAATGCTGTTGAATAGGTGATTTCTTGATTTTCTTTGGGCTTATTAAACCATTTGTCGACATACAATAACAAAATTCCACCAACAAACAAAGTAATTCCTACAACTAATACATTTTCAAGTAGACTATCAATAAAATCGCCCAATAAAAAACCAATTACAGCGGCTGGGATAAAAGCAAAAAACAACTTATAATAGAATTTCAAACTCTGAAAAAATCGCTTCCAATAAAGAACTAATACCGAAAGGATTGCCCCAAATTGGATATTGACAATAAATGCTTTTACAAAATCTGAACTTTCAATTTGGAGTAATGATTGGGTAATAATCATATGGCCTGTTGAAGAAATTGGCAAAAATTCAGTAATTCCTTCAACAATAGCTAAAATAACTGCTTGAATCCAATCCATTATTTGTCCTCTTCTACAGTAGAATTATTATTGTTTTTTGATCGATACATAATTGCATAAATCTCAATAATGAATCCAATAACTAATAAAATTGGAGCAACTACGAGGCGTTGAGTGTTAAATATTGCATCGCTAAAAACATTAGGATCACTAGATTTGCCTCCAATCATCAAAACGTATCCCAGCACTAGAAAAATAACACCAATCAACATAATGAATAAATTAGTATTCGTAAATACAAATCCAAATTGATGTTCTTTTTTTACTGATTTTTGCTGAAGAATCGGCTTTTGTTTAATCTTATTCATAAATAAAAAAATTATTGATATAAATTGTCTGTTTTCATTTTAATAAATTTTCGCACGGCTAGTGTTGTTGATGTCCACGAGAAAAAGATGCCAAAACCTGTAGTTAATGCAAAAATAATTAAGTAAACATCAATGTCTGAAGCATTGAAAATGTCTGCAAAATAATACATGCCAGCATATAACGTTCCACTAAGCAATAATATTGCAATTATAGAAGCCCACAGTCCTTGAATAATTCCTTTAATTATAAAAGGTCGTTGAATAAATCGACGCGAGGCTCCGACAAGCAACATACTCCTAATAATAAACCGTTTTGAATATACTGATAATCGAATGGTGCTATGAATTAATAAAATAGATATTAGAATGAGCACGAAACTTATAGCTAATAATGAATAACTGATTTTCTTGAAATTGTTATTTATCACATCTACAACGGGTTTCGAATAAGTGATTTCTTTGATGATAGGATTGCTTAATAACTGTTTTTCGATTTTTTTTAAGCTATCAGGATTTGTGTAATCACTCTTTAATCGGATGTCAATAGTAGGAGGAAGTGGATTTGAACCCGTAATGTCGATTACATTTTCTCCCAATGATTTTTGAACTTCTTTAGCTGCTTGATCTTGTGAAATATACTCGGTTGACTTTGCAAATGGGGAAATATCCAATGATTTTTGAAAAGTAAGAATGTCAATTTCTTTGGTTTCGTTGTGCATAAATACCGAAAATCCAATATTTTCCTTTACATATGTGGATATTTTTGAGCCACTGTATATAATAATGAGCAATAATCCAATCATATATAACACAACCGAAATACTCAAAGTGCTGTATATAAACGAGGTAGTTAAACGCCGTTTGGTGTATTTATCAATCTGATTCGACATATTTATAGCTATTTTAAGGTGCTAAATTAGTAAAAAATGTTCAATTTTGGTCGTTTTTCCCATTAATTAATCAGTTAAAATTCGCAATTATTCTTTTTATATCGATAGAAGTAGTTCAAATATATAATTTTATCTGGTCAGCCGACGGTTTTAGTATTGATAATCAATAATATACTCAGATTTTTCCATTCGTGAATTTTTTATTAGTTTTTTAGTTCTTCAAAATAATTATCTTTGTGGTTCATATTAAATCTTTTATAGATATGCAACAGAAGAACAAGAATAATTCTATTAAACGAGACATAACACCAGCAACGAATTCAAAGGAGAAAAAAACCGTAGGATTCACTCCGAAGCAAGACCTTTTAGGAAGCTTTGATTCATTCTTGCAAAAATATCTTAAAATAATTTTTTGGATTGGACTTTCTTTCACCATATTATTTTCTTTTTTGCTTTTTGATTTTAGAGTAAGCGATGGTGGTGACGATTCAACATATATTGTTAGGGCTTATGATTTGTTAAAAAATGGCTTATATCCTACGTTTCAGGGGCCTCTATATCCAATGGTACTTTCGCTTTTCATGGCCATTTTTGGTGTAAAAGTTACCCTTTTTAAAACTCTTTCATTAATATTTATTATTGCTCAATTTATCCTTTTTTATAAGGCATTTGCAAAAAGAATTCCTGCAACACTTCTCGTTGCTGTATTATTGATTACTTCGGTATGTGCTTCTCTGCTTTACTTTTCGAGTCAAACGTATAGCGAAGCATTTTTCATGATGCTTCAATCACTTTTTATTTTTCTCGTTTTCAAATTTATTATTGATCGTTGGGATGAAGAATTTACAATTAAAGGGGATTGGGGTAAATTTTTACTTCTTGGACTGGTTGCAATGGCTTCATATTTAGCTCGTAACGTAGGCTTAGTATCTATTCTTACTTTAGTTGCTTTTTTAGTGATGAGTAAAAAGTGGAAAGGTGCTTTGTTTTCGTTGTGTGGTTTTATTGCAGTATTTATTCCAATTGAGCTTCTTAAACGATTGATCTTTAATGGACAAGCTGTTCAGTTTTCTGCTCAAGGAAAAACATTATTATTGAAAGATTTCTATAGTCCAGTTAAAGGAAATGAAGATGCAATGGGGATGATTCATCGGTTTTTCGATAATGCTCATATTTATCTTTCTAAGCATTTCTTTGTATTTACTGGCTTAAAATCGGCTGAGTTACCTACAGCAACGCATGCGTTTACATATATAATTTTTGCATTGGCGATTGTGGCATTAATACTTACCTTTAAACGAAATAAATTTTTATTCTTTGCGGTACTTTACACTGGAGGCATTGCTGCCATTACTTTCTTTGCGGTGCAAGCAAGTTGGGATCAACCTCGTTTGGTTATTGTTTTTTACCCATTATTATTATTGTCATTACTTTCGGGTTTATATTATTTACTCACTACTAACTTTGGTAAAAAAATTCAAATTCTATTACCCATCATCATCGTAATTCTGTTCTTTGCCTCTTTTAAAAGCATGTTAACTGCCACCAGTTTGCGAAGTAAAGGGTTGCAAGCTAATTTGAGTGGAAACCTTTATTACGGGATGACTCCCGATTGGGTTAATTACATCGAAATGAGCAAATATGCTGCAAAAACGGTCCCTGCAGCAGAAATGATAGCTTGTAGAAAACCCGATATTAGTTTTGTTTATACCGGAACAAAGTTTTATGGCATTTATACTATTCCTTCAATTGAATTAGATACTTTTCTGTTGTCATTAAAGGTTCCAGCCTCACAAAAAGTTATTGGCTTAAATTTGATGAAAATCAACGAAAATCCTAAAATTCAACTGGCCCATAATAAACTGGTAAAATACACGCATGCTTTTATTAATGCAAACCTTTTAGATGAAAATAAAACAGCGAAAGAAAGCAAAGTAATTGGCGTTTATATAGTTCCTACTGAAGTTGCCGACACGCTAATTCCTGTAATTCAGACTATTGGGGCAGAGTTTGTTGATGACATTCCCGCTGTTTTACAAAAAATCCAAAAGGAAAATTGGAGCTATGCAATTCAAAATCCCGAATCTATGTTACAAACCCTTAAAGATAACCATGTACATTATGCGATATTAGCGAGTTTAAGAAAAGTGCCACAATATAACACAGGCGAAGTGATTTCTACTCTTCACCGTTTTATCTATTTTATCCAGTTGAAATATCCGAATATAGTTCAGCAAATTCACACCATTGGCGATACTGAACCTGCATCTCTACTCAAATTCAACTATTAATTATTGACCTAACTAACAATGAAAATATCAAATTTACCTATTAAAGACTATTTTAATTCTATTGCTGAAAATCGAATTCGATACAGAAAGTCAAAATCATACTATTGGAATTCTATAACTAAATACTTTAATTATTTTTGCCATGAAGAATCTTCTGTACTCGAAATTGGGTGTGGAACTGGAGAGTTAATTCATCAAATAAAAAGCGGAAGAAAAGTGGGTGTTGATTTTTCCGAGAAAATGATTGATGAAGCCAGAAAGCAATTTCCTAATGATGATTTTCAGGTTATGGAAGCTGAAAATATTTCACTTAATGAAACATTTGATGTTATAATTCTTTCAAACCTAGTGGGCTATCTTCATGATGTACAATCTGTTTTTGATCAATTGCCAAAAATTAGTCATGAACGAACAAAAATCATGATTTCTTATTACAATCAAATATGGGAACCACTGATTAAAATTGCTGAATTATTGCGGATTAAAAAATCTACACCAAAACAAAATTGGCTCTCAAGTAAAGATATTCAAAATTTGCTATACCTTTCAGGATTTGAGAGTTATAGACACGCAAAAAAAATGCTTATTCCATATAATATTCCAATTTTATCCTGGCTTTTTAATAGAATATTTGCGAACTTACCTATAATAAATGCGTTGTGTTTAAATCGTTATGTGTTTGCTCGTCCAATGCCCACTTCCGATGATATTTCAAAAAAGTATACTGTTTCTGTAGTAATTCCTGCTCGAAACGAAAGTGGAAACATTGAAAATGCAATTCTTGAAACTCCAAACTTTAGCAAACACCTTGAAATTATTTTTGTGGAAGGAAATTCAACCGATGATACATGGGATAAAATTCAAGAAATTCAAAAAAAGTATGCTCACTCACATGATATAAAAATTGCTCGTCAAGAAGGAAAAGGAAAAGGTGATGCCGTAAGAAAAGGATATGAAATGGCTCAAGGTGAAATACTTATGATTTTAGATGCCGATCTTACTGTTCCACCAGAGACATTACCACTTTTTTATAATGCCTTAGCTTCTGGGAAAGGAGATTTTATTAATGGCACTCGTCTAATTTATCCCATGGAGAAAAAAGCAATGCGCCTTTTAAATATGATGGGTAACAAAATGTTTGGAATGGGCTTTAGTTGGGTGCTAGAACAACCTATCAAAGATACACTTTGTGGTACAAAAGTGATGTTTAAAGATGACTATATCCGTTTGACAAAAAACAGGAAATTTTTTGGAGATTTTGATCCTTTTGGAGATTTTGATTTGATTTTCGGAGCGTATAAACTTAATTTAAAGATTATAGATTTACCTATTCGATATAAAGAACGAACATACGGCGATACCAATATATCTAGATTTAAGCACGGGTTTTTGTTGATTAAAATGTGGTTTTTTGCCGCTGGGAAAATCAAGTTTTATCATTAAGAAAATCACAAAATAGTTTGTTTGACCTAGACCAATCTTGATAAACTTAATACATTTTCAAACTTTAATGTGTTGGAAAAAGACAATAAAAAAACCGCAACTAATTAATTATTAGTTGCGGTTTAGCTTTTAATCGTACCCGGAGCCGGGATCGAACCGGCACAGGTTACCCTACTGGTTTTTGAGACCAGCGCGTCTACCAATTCCGCCATCCGGGCAGTGATTATTCGTTATTGTTTCAATTAACGGAGGACAAAGTTACAGCTTTTTTTTTATTTTAAGTGAAAAAAAAATATATATTTTTCATTTGGAAAATGATATTGTTTTTTGTTTTAATTTTGCAGTGATTAAAATTTTTAATTAATTTAAAATCAGATATTTATGTCTTCTTTAGTAACGCTAGTATCAGGGAATGCCACTCGGTATTTGTCAGAAAAAATTGCCAAGGATTACGGAAAAAACTTGGGCAATGTTACATTATCCAAGTTTAGTGATGGTGAATTTCAACCTTGTTTTGAAGAAACATTGCGAGGGAATGAAGTTTTTATCATCCAGTCTACTTTTGCTCCTGCAGATAATTTGTTGGAATTGTTAATGTTGGTAGATGCAGCAAAACGTGCTTCGGCTCATAATATTATTGCTGTAGTTCCATATTTCGGATTCGCACGTCAGGATCGTAAGGATAAACCACGGGTTCCGATAGGAGCGAAGTTGATTGCAAACTTAATGATGGCTGCTGGAGTTAATCGTATTATAACTATGGATTTACATGCTGACCAAATTCAGGGATTTTTTGATGTTCCTGTTGATCACATGTATGCTTCAAGTATATTTATCCCTTATTTGCAATCATTAAACTTGCCAAATTTGTGTATCGCCTCGCCAGATACTGGAGGCACTCGAAGAGCTGCTTCTTATGCAAAATTCTTAAAAGCAGATTTAGCTATTGGGTTTAAGCAACGCGCCAAAGCAAATGTTATTGAGAGCCTTCAAATTATTGGAGATGTTAAGAATAAAAATGTAATTTTAGTGGATGATATTATTGATACTGCTGGTACTATTACCAAAGCAGCTGATTTAATAATGGACCTAGGTGCAGCCAGTGTTCGAGCAGTTTGTACTCATCCAATTTTATCGGGAAATGCAATTCAACGAATTGAAAAATCTTCACTTATTGAAGTTATTTGCTCAGATACCATTCCACTTAGAAATCCTTGTCAAAAAGTACAACAATTATCTGTTAGTGCATTGTTTGCCGATGTAATTGCAAGTGTGGTTAGCGGAGAATCTATTAGTGATCATTTTAAATTTGCTACTATATTATAATTAGACTATTAGCTCTTTCAAAAATAATACATAAAAAAAATCCGAGACAATCTCGGATTTTTTTTATGTAGTGAAAAACAATAAGTTATTCAATAATTTTCATTTCGTTGATAAGGTTTTTAGCTCCAGCATACTTTTCAATAATAAATAAAATATAACGAGCATCTACAACGATAGTGCGTTGAAGTGCGGGTTCAAAAGCGATATCACCACTCATAGCTTCCCAATTTCCGTCAAAAGCACTTCCAATATAATGACCTTCGGCATTTATTGTTGGACTACCCGAATTTCCACCAGTAATATCTGTATTTGCAATAAAACAAACTGGTAAATGACCATCTTTGCCATATCTTCCAAAATCTTTAGCTTTTAAAAGATCTAATAGTTTTTTTGGTACCACGAATTCATCATTCGTAGAATCGGCCTTTTCAATAATTCCTTGTTCTGTAGTATAATAATCATACGTTACTCCGTCTTTTGGAGAATAATCCATTACTTTTCCGTATGTCATACGCATAGTTGAATTTGCGTCTGCAGCATATTTTTTTGTAGGATTCATTTCTCGAAGTCCAGCAATAAAAAGACGTTTAGCTTTTTCTAAATTGTCGTCACCACCATTCATTTCTGTTTGAAGTAACATATAATCCTTCATTAGTGAATTCCAGATTTTCACCATTGGATCATTTTCCCAAGTTTTTAGTTTTGGTTTATCTAAAAACTTATTAAACGATTCTGCAGTTGATAAAACAGTTGTTTTGTATATATCATTAGCCATCTTTTCAAAGTTTCCTTTGTATTTATTTGTCAATTCACCAATAATCGCTGGTCGATATTTTTCGTCTAAACTACTATTATATAACGAAATCATTTTTGCAAAAACTTTACGATCAAGTGGCATGTAATAATCTTTGTAAAAAGCGGCTGCAATTTTTCTATATGGATCTAAATCTTTTGAGTCAATTTTTTCTTTTTTTAATACCCCAACAATACCCCCAAGTTGATAAGTAAACAAAGTTAGTTCTGCTCCAGTTACCATTTCTTGGAAAAACCACAATCTTTTTTGAAGTTGTTTATCCATCGAGCTTTTAGTTGAAGTCTCAATGTCTTTCAGTACATTTCCGTATTTTTTTACTCTTTCGGGATCTGCTTTTACCCAAGCGTCAAATTGATTCTCGAGTTCTTTTTTCTTTCCATAAACATCTAGGTTTTTTAATCCTTTAGTTTGTCCGATAAAGTATTTCCAATAGTTAGCAGATTGAGCATATTTGGAAGCATATTGAATCCGAACAGCATCGCTTTTATCCATAAATTCTTTCATGATTTCTTGTTTCTCACCACGAAGTTTGACAATAGTAGGTGCTTGATGTTCTACTAATTCAGTAATACCATAAGATGTTACATAACGGTCGGTTTTGCCTGGATATCCCCAAATCATAGCGAAATCATCCTTTTTCACACCTTTAATATTGATTGGAAGGTAATGTTTTGGAGTTAACGGAACATTTTCTTTGTTATATTCACGTGGAGAACCATCTGGTGCACAATATACTCTAAACATAGAGAAATCTCCAGTGTGACGAGGCCACATCCAATTATCGGTATCGCCACCAAATTTACCAACCGATGAAGGTGGTGCGCCTACTAATCTTACATCTTTATATACTTCATATACAAACATATAATATTCATTTCCTTCAAAAAATGATTTGATTTCAACTGTATATTTTCCTTTTTCAGATGCTGCTTTTTTTAGCTTAGAGGATACTGCTTTAATTTTAGCTAAACGATCACCTTCAGTCATGTTATTAGTAACTTCTGCTAGAACTTTTGAAGTAACATCTTCCATCCTAACCATAAAAGTTACCGTTAATTCTGGATTTGGAAGCTCTTCTGCCTTAGAATATGCCCAAAAACCATTTGTTAAATAGTCATGTTCAACAGTGCTGTTTTGTTGGATTGACTCAAAACCACAGTGGTGATTCGTCATTAATAATCCTTGGTTAGAGATTATTTCACCGGTACAACCACCACCAAATTGAACTATTGCATCTTTTAAACTTGAATGATTTATACTGTAAAGCTCTTCAGCTGTAAGCTTTAATCCAGCTTTTTGCATATCCACGTAGTTTAATCGCTCTACCAACATGGGAATCCACATTCCCTCATCTGGTGGGTTTCCAGCAAACGATGGCTTAATTAAAACGACTGCAATAATAATTACTAAAAGTAACTTTATTTTTTTCATCAATTTATATTTTAAGTTATTAATTTAATTTCTACAAAAATATTGATTTTTTATGGAACATAATGGTTTAAGGATTCTTTATTTGTAAAATAACATCTCTTTTTCGTTTAAACACAAAATTTATGTGGTGAAAGAGGAATATTCTAAGATGAAAATCAATTTTATTTTTAAAAATTGACTAGAGTACTTAAAAACAAAAAAACATCCTCTTGGGCAAAGAGAATGTTTTAATTTGGGAATAAACAACATTGTAGCAGCTGTCATTAATGAATATTATCAGGAGCAACATCTTTAACTACTGTCTGCTTACTATAGACAATAATAATGAGCTAATTGGTTGCCTATCATGCTATTTATTTTTGTTTAATAATGTAATATGCTGTAAATGAGTGCAATAAAATTTTAACCTTGAATTAATATATTAATATGAAGCAAATCGTTTTATATATATTTAACATCATAGAAAATATATAATATTATCAACAAAATACATCAAACAATATTTGTTAAATATCAGATATTTAACTATATACGCATCATAAATTTGTAGAAATGGTTTTTTAAAATTCGACTTTTGCAATTTTTTTTGAATCTGAATCAATGTTGAACGCACAGTAATATTAAAATCATATAGTTAAAATATTAATTTTGCAGAAAATTTCAAATACATAATGGAAAACGATTCGTTTCATAAAATTAGGCCTTACCATAATTCTGAAGTAAGTGAAGCTATTCAGAGAGTGCTTGAAGAAGATGGTTTTAGAGGTTTTTTAGATAAGTTTTTATTTCCAAATCAACTTAAGACAGGGATTGAAATAGTTTCTAAAATTAAAACAATAAAGGAATTTCAAGATATTGTATCTAGTAAATTCTTCAATTTAATCATTCGTCAAACGATTAAAGAGTTCAAAATAAATGGACTTCAAAATATAGATCCACAAAAAAGATACTTGTTTATTTCTACCCATCGGGATATAGTCTTAGATTCAGCTTTGTTGCAAATGGCCTTATATAATAATCATATTGAAACTACTCGAACCGCCATTGGCAACAATTTGGTTCCTTCAGAATTATTAGGTGAAATCGCTAAATTGAATAAAATGTTTTTAGTTATTCGCGATGGTTCCAATAGAGAAATGATTGAAAGCTCATCAATATTATCTTCCTATATTCGAAAAAGTATAAATGAAGATCATGAATCGGTGTGGATTGCCCAACGGAATGGTAGGACAAAAGACGGTGATGATAAGACTCAGCAAGGGCTGTTAAAAATGATGGCTCAAAGCACCAAAGGATCATTGATTGTGGGATTACAAGATTTAAATATTGTACCGATTTCTATATCGTACGAATATGAACCTTGCGACTCTCTTAAGGCACGAGAAATTGTATTGTCTCGAAAGAATGCGTATATTAAAAAACCAGGGGAAGATTTTAACAGCATTAATACTGGAATTATGCAGAACAAAGGTTGTGTAGAGGTTAATATTGGAAAACCTATTTCTGATTTGCTCGACAATATTGAATCTTGTAGGCCTGCAAACGATATGCTTAAGGATATCACTCAATTGATAGATTCCGAAATTTATACAAATTATAAACTTTGGAAAAACAACTATATTGCTGCTGATATGCTTTCGACAAAATCAGAATATTCCGATTATTATTCAATCGAAGATTTTGATAAATTTAGGGATTATATTAATAAACTTGTGGATAACACAGATGTGGTAAAGGAAGAATTTAGAGATGTGCTTTTACGCATTTATGCAAATCCCGTTTTTAATAAAGCTAAAATCCAATAGCAAATCCACCGTTAAGCATCAATCCATCTTGCTTGCCAATAATATTACTTCGTAAATAAAGTGGATTGTAGATATCTGTTCCTGAATTATTAAATTGTGTCCCCTCAAAATATACATATACGTTATTTAATGCTTCGTACTCTGCTTTAAAGGAAACTAATGATGTTCTTGAAATTTCAGATTGCATAAATGGAAGTCCCCATGGATCATCAATTGCATAATGATATCTGGTTCCTAAACGATAAACGGTAACCGATCCTGATAATTCTAATCGACTGATCGGTTTGTATTTTAGTTGTAAAAAGAGTTCATCGGAGTTATCGCCCAAATAATTACCCATATTTATACTTCCTGACGCATAAGTAGTTGTAGGAATAAAATGTTGATATACCAGTGGATTATTTCTAGTGTATTCGCTCGTCAAAGATAAATTTTTAAATGGAAAATTTGAAATATTCACTCCAGCTTTAATGCTGATAAAATTTGATTGTTCGGTTGGCTTAAACATCCGCTTAATCGACATTTCATCAATAAAAAGGCTTGCATATAAATGCAGATGTTTGATGTTTCGCGAACTGATAGTTGCAAATATTTGTGAGTTATTGCCTGCTTGATTATCCGTGGCGTTGTAAGTGTCGTCTACTGATTTGAAAAACATAAAAGGAATTAAATATTGAAGCTGAATAGACTCGTCGCTATAGATTATTGAATTACCTACACTCAAATTTAAACCTCGCCAAGGCGTGAAGGTAAACATATTTGCAGCCATATACTTTGGTCGCATTATTAATCGAATATTCGACCCATCGTAATTATATGAGCTGGCGCTGTCAACCACATTGGAGGCTAATCGAGCATGAAAATAGTTAAATTCAAACCATTTTGTGGGTTTAATATTGAGTTTTAACATCGCCACACTTTGGGTCCTTCCAGAAAGTATATTTGCACCATGATAATTTTCACCCCATTGCAAATTATCCTTAATTAAGCCCACATTGCCCCATCTCCAAGAATATGTTATTCCTCCACGAATTTCGCTGTAATTATTTGATGCTTCACCCTTTAGCATTGCTCCTTGTTCTTGAGTAATTATTGTACTCCCAGAAAGTGGCCGATTTTGAGTGTGATCAATTAACGAAGCATAAAAGCCGAAGTTTTTTCCAATATAGCCCATCATCTCAGCACCTCCCCATTGATGATACATGGCTGAATCTCCAGTTTTATAATATTTTATTCCCCATTGAGGGCGCACTGCCATACGAAAGGCAGAATCGGAATAAAACACTCCAAACGGCAATAGTGATGCGTTTACATGAGTATTTTTTGCCAGATTATACTTATATTCTGAAGAATTTGCATTGAATTCAAGATTATATTCACGAAGATAAAAAGTGAGCTCATTTTTTTGTCTGCGATTTAACTGCTCTTTTAACGTGTTGATTTCTACCAGTTTTTGTGATATCAATTCACGAGAATAAGGCTTTATTGCTGTATTTATACTGATTAATTTCTCAGATGCCATTTCATCTATAAAATCATAAATTCCAAGGTGCGAGATGTGCTCTGGAATGTTTTGACTATAACTAAAAAAAACAAATGTAAATATGGGGATAAAGAGTAAGAATTTTTTCATTCAGTTTGATTTATATTACTAAACTAATTATTTCTTAAGAAATTCGGATACGCTGGTAGAGATAGAAAAATAATTTGGAGCACCAGATGGATGATAAATATCTCGAGCATAGCTAATCTGAAATTTTGAAATTCGAATACCAAATCCCCACGCTAAGCCGCTTAATCCCGCATGCGTAGGAACGCTGACTTCTGCTCGATGTTTATAATTGTATGATAACCGAAGGGCAAAGGCTTTGAATGGTTGAAACTCTAATCCAAAAATCAAATGCCGCATGGTCTTATCAGCAAACTTTTGTGTTGAAGATTTTTGCTTTAATTCGTTGGTAATTGCATCACGCTCAATAGTTGGATCGTTAGGATCAGTATACGTTAAATCCCATTTCTCTAAGTTTTGCCATACAACACTGTAAGTAAACGGAGCGTATTTTAATTTTTGTGATATTCCTAGTTGCATTTCAAAAGGCAATGACTCTTTAGTGCCCGCAAAACTTTTAAGTTGTCGCCCTAAGTTTCTGGCAATTAAACTAATTGATAGTCTTTTTTTAGAATTAATATATGTTCCAGCAATGTCCGACGCCAACGCAACGGAATTGTAATCTTGATATTGAGAGTTAATGAATTTTAGATTTGCCCCGATAGAAAAGCTTGAGTCAATTCTCCGTCCCCATCCTAATATGATTGCAAGATCTTGGGCACTAAAATCCCCTAGAACATTGCCAGAAGCATCTGTTTCAGTAAATTTTCCATAATTTAAATATTGAATTCCTCCCTGAAAACTACCTAACTTTTTAAAAGTATGCGAATAAGCAGCATATCCTTGCGAAATATCAGAAAAATGATCGGTGAAGTTGAGAATTATTTGATTATTTACTTCTGGGGTGAGTAGTGATGGATTAAACATTGTAAGTTGTAAATCGTGGTCGTAACGCGAGTATAAGCCTCCACCCATGGCAACTTGCCGAGCATTAGTAGGAATATTTAAAAACTGAAAGCTAGATTGACCACCAATTTGACCAAAAAGCGATGACGATATTGTGATTAAAAATATAACTAGAATATTGTGATTTACTTTCATCTATTTTTTTTTAATTAACCTTAGATAAACGGATATTAAGGTTCATTATTGCTAAAGTCAGCTAGCAATATAATAATTTAAAAACTTACAGCTATTCCGGTAAAAACGTCGATTAATTTTAGTTCTCGGAGGAGTCTTGATTTAGTTAGAGACTCGGAGTTCATCTGAATTCTGTCATAACTGAATCTTCCATATAAGTAATCGACACCTATTCGTGCTTCAATATTGTGCGTTAAGGCATAGTTAAACTGAAACCCTCCCGATACAAACCATCCCATTTCAAGAGTTGTATTATAAAGATAATCACGACTTTGAACCACAGTAGGCTCACCTAATGTTTTTATTGAATCAGTGAAAATTAAGTGACTAAGTGGAACTTTTGCGAATAACAAACCACTGTTTATTATAAATTGAGCACTTGCTCTTTTTGTTAGTGAAAAGTTTGTTAGAAAAGAAGGACTAAACGTGTAAAACTGCCAAGGAGAAACGCTGGCGAGTGTTAAATTTAGGTTGTTGTCGTAAAATTTACTCGAACTTACACCTAAAGTAATTATGTTGGAGTTAAAGCCAATACCGAATGTTGATGAACCATTGAAGACGTAATGTGCGTAAAAACTGGTATTACTTCCTATTGTTGAATGTTCTTCGGTTTGCATGCTTAATCCAGGAATTGCGAGCCCTTCTGCTAACCCAATATTTATTTTTTTTCCTTCAAGACCAACAGGTAAAGTATTTCTACCACCTTTACGTCCTTTTTTATTAGTAGATTTTGAGCCATAATCAGCACCAGAGTTTTTTAATGATCCTTTCTTCAATTGAGCCAATACAGAGCTTTCAAAGCAAAAAATAATTACTATAAATAAAAGAAATTTTGCGATTATATATTGAATCTTCATGTTAAATCTAGTTGTATATTTTTACAAAAATACATACTTTTCTTTTGTGTTTGGATTTAGGAATATTATTTTTTATTAAATAAATTCATAGTGCGCTCTATTCCAATTGTTGCCATACTTTTTACAATGCTAATGGCTTCAATTATTTTAGGGTTTACAAGTGCAAGATCATCAGATGTAAATTCTCCTAAAACATAATCGACTTGTCGCCCAATTGAATAGTTTTTGCCAATTCCGAAGCGTAAACGTGGAAAAGAATCAGTGTTGAGAACATCAATGATATCGTTTAGTCCATTATGACTTCCACCACCACCACGAGCTTTTAATCTTAAGGAGCCAACTTCCAAATCAATATCATCAACAATAATCAATGAATTTTCAATTTCAATACCCTCTTTTTTCAGCCAATACTGATATGCTTTTCCACTGAGGTTCATAAATGTAGATGGTTTAAGCAAAATCAGAGTCCTACCTTTGTGTTTCACTTGTGCAATTGATCCAAGGCGTGCTGTTTGAAAAGAAACTTTTTCGGCTTTTGCAAATTCATCTACCACCATAAATCCAATATTGTGGCGTGTTTTTTCATACTCTGAGCCAATATTTCCTAATCCTACTATCAGATATTTCATTTATTTAATATTTCAAAATTCTATTAATCTTCAGAAATTGTTTCTATGATATTCTTGTAATTTGTGTAAAGATTTGCCCTAGAAATAAAACCAATATACTTACCATCGCAAGTAACTACAGGCATATTGTAATATCCTGTCGCACGAAGTTTCTTTACTACGTTTACCATTGATTCTTCGGGTGTTATCGTGACCTCGGGCAGTTTCATTAAGTCACTTACAAAAACAGAATCGTAAAGTTCAGCATTAAAGATAACATCTCTAATTTCGTCGAGTAATACAAGACCTAAATATGTTTGGTTTTGATCTACAACAGGGAAAATGTTGCGTTTTGATTCTGATATCACTTTTACAAGTTCTCTTAGGGATGCCTCTTTATTAATAGTAGAGAAATTGGTTTCGATAATTCCAGCTACATTAATTTGCGAGAGGGCAGCTTTGTCTTTATGGTGAGTAATTAGTTCTCCCCGTGCAGCTAAGCGTTTAGTGTAAATGGAGTATGGTTCAAACGGCATTACTGTTATAAATGACAATGCAGATGTAATCATTAACGGTATAAACAATTGATATCCACTGGTGAGTTCTGCAATTAAAAATATTGAAGTTAGCGGTGCATGCATAACGCCAGACATTACTCCAGCCATTCCAGCTAGTACAAAATTTTCGACAGGTAAATCAATTTTAAAAACCACCTTGATAAACATGGCCATAAAATAACCAGAAAGTCCACCCATAAATAGACTTGGGGCAAACACTCCACCAACACCTCCAGCTCCATTTGTAGTGGCCATTGCCCATATTTTGAATACAAGCACTAATAATAAAAATCCTAAAAAGAGCCATGCGTTATCTCTAAAATCATAGAAGAATGTATTAAATAACAACTCTTCGCCTCTGCCATTGAGAATAGCTATTAAAGAATCGTACCCTTCGCCATATAGCAATGGAAAAAGAAAAATCAGAATACTTAATACAGTTCCGCCAATTATTATTCTTACGTAGGTTTTGTTGATTTTTTTAAAAAGAGATTCAATAAACCCCGATGTTTTTGAAAAATATATTGATATGGCTCCTGTAAAAACTCCAAGCACTATATAAAAAGGGATGTTCTGTAATTGAAAACCACTAGAAATGGTATACGAGAACATAACACTTTTGCCTAATAACAAGAAAGAAATGGTTGTTCCGGCAACTGAAGCTAACAATAATGGCATTAATGAAGCAGTTGTTAAGTCTATCATTAAAACTTCAATTGCAAACACTATTGCCGCAATAGGCGCTTTAAAAATTGCAGCCATTGCACCAGTGGCTCCACAAGCTACTAATAATATTTTTGATCGAGTATCAAGTTTAAAAACTCTACCAACGTTCGATCCAATGGCAGAACCAGTATAAACAATAGGAGCTTCAAGACCCACAGAACCTCCAAATCCAACGGTTAAGGTGCTGGCCACTAGAGAACTCCATGTATTATGACGATCAATATTCCCTTTGTTTTGAGAAATTGCCCATAGAATCCGAGAGACACCGTGACTGATTTTATCTTTAACTATAAATTTTACAAAAAGAACGGTAAGCATAATCCCAATACCTGGGAAAACTAAATATAAATAGTTGAAATCTTCAGGCGAAAAGCTGGTTCGGAGCCAATATGAAGTATAAAAAACTACATCTTTTAAAATCACAGCAGATAAAGCTGATATCACACCAATAAATAAACTTAAAAGTAGCAGAAAATTATTGGGACTAATATTCCGCAATCTCCATGCACTAATAAGATGAACTAGGTTAGTTATTTGTGTCATTTTTTAATTTTCTGTAAGTTCGTTAATTTCAGGTTCTTGCGGAAGATATTTTATATAAAAAGGATTGTTTTTTGGAGTTTTAAGTACTGTTTTTTTCGAAAAATACTTCTTTCCCTTAATCTCAAATACATAATCGATAATAGTGCTATCGCTATTATTTTTAGAGGTTGAATTTGTTAGTGTAGCCTCGGTAACCTCGTAATTATTTTTAAGCAAGTTTTGAGGATTACTCTCATTATGCCAAACCCAAAGTAACGGCAACGAAATAGCAATTAATATTGATAATACAAAAATTGCTTTTACAAAGACATTTCTTACTCTTGGGAATAAAACAGTATATATAAATAATTGAAAAAAAGCTATAATACCAAGCACCCCAAATAGCGAGCAAATTGTTAGAAAAACATAATACCACGTTGCGTTAGCATAATTGGCGAGGCAAATAGGAACAAGTCCAATAATAATTGCCATAAATGCTTTTGCCCACTGTTTACCATTATTCATTTTTGAAATATAAAATAAATTATCGTTTTAAAGAACAAAAGTAGTAAAAATGAGTGTTTAATTATTTAAAATCTATCACATAAATGAGATTCACTAAATTAAGTCCACTAAAACGTAAGGTTATCTCATCAATGATTTTATAAAAGCATAAAAAAAACCACAACATAATGATAATGTTGTGGTTTGAATAATATTTGAAGTATAAGTTATTTCGGATCTTTAGCGTCACAGCCACAAGGTATTGCAACTTTTTCAACATAATGACCTAATTCTGATGCCTTTTTTAAATCTGGGCAAGCTTCTGCATTTAATCCTAAATTGCATTTGCATACTGCACGATAATAATAAGCAGCTGCCATATCGGCTTTTTGTTCAATAGCTAGGTCAAATAGCTTAATTGCAACATTGTACTTATATTCTCCCATTGCAGCAACTCCGTTTTTGTAATTTTCTTCAGCGGTTTGTGGTGTTTGGGCATACATATTCAACGAAAATGTACTAATAAAAAGTACTGCAATCATCAATTTTAGTGTTTTCATATTTTTGCTTTTTTATTTTCTTTTAATTCAACAAATGTACATTTTTTTTTGATTCAAAAAGAAGACACATTCAAATTCAATTAAGTTGCCATCAATTTATTATTTCTTGATAATAATCTTTCTTGCATAATGGTATGAAAACGAAAGAATATCATCTGATGTCAATAGCTCGACACTTTCAGATAAATCTATCGATGGTTGTATCCCTTTTTGCTGAAGTAACGAGTAATCCGGAAAATAGATGCCACTTGTTGTAATTCTACATTCAATATTTCCGGGTAATTGAAATCGTGAGGTTACACCATTGGCGCCAGCTGTAGGACGGCCAATGGTAATTACATTTGAAGATTGCATCAAATCCATAACCAAAAACTCGCCTTGACTAATTGTAGATCGATCTATAAGCAAAAGAATAGTGCCTTGATACATTTTTTTGTCGTTGAAAACAGTTGTCGAACTATCATTTATATTGTTTTTACCTAAGCAGGTTGGGTTTTGTCTTGCATGACGAGCAAAAAGTCTCTTTGCGTCTACAATCCAGGCACTTAATCCAATCATTGTGCTATTAGGATAATTTCTAGCATCAATAATAATAACTTTTGCATTCTGAAGTTGACTTTTTATCGCATCTAGGTGATGAAGCTGCAAATTTCCAATGTTGATATAACCAATAGAATCTTGTGTCATGGTGTACACTGCATTTTCAGTAATTTGACTTCTTAGGCGGTTTGGGGTCAAAAACACATTAATATGGGCAGTGTCTGAGTTTCTTAAAATAGTGAAATTCATACTTGAATCAGCAGAAGCAAAAAGATAATTTCGGATAGTGTGCAAAAACCAACCTCGAGTTGAAGTGGATAATAGTGTGCTCCAATCAGATAATTTTTTATTGATTTTTTCGTGATTAATCTCAATAATTTTATCTCCTTTTCTAATGTCACATTTTGATGTTGAATCTATAAAAGTCACTATTGCATAATCCTCATATACTTCAGTTTCGAATGGAACTTGATAGGTAAATAGAGAATCAGAAGCCCATTCAGAATATATTCTTGCGTGTCCATCATTCAAATTATGAGACATTCGTAATAATGAGAAGTAGTAGTCTTTGTAATTGCTGACTTCAATAAAAGATTTCAACAATTGAGTTAAAGAAATACTCCAATTTGGAACACAGTTTTGAGGATAGGAATAAAAATAATTGACAATGTTCCAATATTTGATGCAGGCTAATAATCGATGTGATAGATCAGGAAATGAGAGGTCTTTATTTGATTTTCCATTGTAGAAAATAGGAATAGGACCATTGAGTTTGTATTGTGGATTATTCTTCTTATTGCATTGAATGGCTGCTTTTGCAAGCGTTTTTGCAAGCGATTGCCCTAATAAGCTGGTGTCTGTTGTCCAACTTAGTGATTCTGGAAGTGTATAATTAAAACAGACGCAATTAGAATCGTTTTGGATCTTAAGGTTTTTGTTTACCCAATGTTCTATCTCATCTCGATAGTTTATAAGAGACTTATCTTTGAGCGATGATTGAATGAGTTTAATAAGTTCTTTATCTGGGTTTGATATCTTTTTTTCTGTTTTAAAAACAACAAAACCCCAAGTACGAGCTACAAGTTCAAGCTTTTTAATAGATAAAGAATCTGCAGCACTTGTGGAATTGATTATTGTGAGTAGAATCGCAATAAAAAGGATAAGTTGTTTTCTGATATTCAATTTATAAACGAGCATTTAAAATTACCTTTTCGGACTCATTAAGTTGGTTTTCAGGCAAAAAAAGTATTGATTTGCTGTTAAAATAAAGAGCAAACCATTTTTTGTATTTTCTGATTTTCTTAAACTTCGTAAAATCATAGGTTTTATCTCCAGATTCATTAATGATTGAAATTCCATTCTTGTCAACTTGAATTTCAAACATCCCAATATCTAGTTTTTCGCGATTAAAAAAAACAAAAATAAATGGGCGAATAGTATAATAAATCCCATAAGTCAGCAAAATTGAACCAAATAGTAATGGGTTTTGAACCTCTGTAATATAAAACCAAATGGCAAGTCCTATCATAAGTGGGCCTCCAAATAATCGAAGGGTTCCAATTGGCATACTTTGCCAAAAGTAATAGTTGTAAATATATATTTGTTGACGCTCTTTGTCTCCAAAAATTATTTTAGACATACTTTTTTTGTGTTATTAAGTGAACTGCAAAGATAGTTTTTTTCCTAAAGAATTATTTTACTAATATAACCCACCCGTCTTTTTCAAATAAATCTTCGTTGGAGTTGTTATAGATTAATCGATAGCAATATAAACCGATGGGTGCAACTACGCCATTAATTGTTCCGTCCCAACCCTCGTTTGGATTATTAGTTTCAAAGACTTTTGCCCCAGAACGACTAAATATCAGAAAAGAATAATTTGTAGGATTTACGAAGATATTAGTGGGTTTAAAAACCTTGTTTATTCCTTCTGGTGTAAATGCATTTGGGATAAATGTAAGCGATTGCTGATGTATAGTTGTTGTATTTGAGCGACTTATGTCTTTAAACCCAAAGCTATTTCCATTAGATTCGATTGCCTCTACATAGTAATTAAAAACAGCTCCATTGTATCTTAAAGGCGTTACGTCTTCGAAGTATGTATTAATACTGGAATTTGTAAAATTAATTGAATCATAAACTGTTGATTCACCAATACTTCGGTAAATATCGTAGGTTGCTATAGGCACGTTGAATTGTTGATATGGCAACCAACTTAAGGTGTTTTGATAATTATTATTTCCGATTCCTTGTAATAAAATTGTTTTTACGGTATCACTATACATAATTTCATTTCCACAATTATCGATTATACGTGCATAATATTGATAAGACATTTTCGATGTTGATACATTATTGTCTGTAAAATAATATAATCCATCAATAGAAAAAGGAAGAGAGGCCAATAAATCAAAGGCAGTAGTTGGATTCTTTTTATATATTAAAAGTTGAGATATGGCTGCTGATGTGTCAACATATACTCCTAAATCAACTGTTTGCTGTTCATTTACCGATGCATATCTAAAATACACAACGGAGGGCAAATTGGTCTGTTGAAACAGAAATGAGATTACCGAAGAAGATGAAGTAATGCCATTATTGCCAACCATCCGAATAAAAAATTTGTATGAAGAGTTGTGAATCAGTCCAGTATACGTGTATGTGAGCCCATTTATTACCTGGTCAATTTTTGTGTAAACTCCACCATTAATAGACATAAAAATTTCATATTTTGCCACATCACCAGGTAAGTGGTCGTATGCATTCCAAGAAAGTGAAGCAGATTGTTGACAAGCATTTGTGCTGAACGATAACACCAAACTATGTTGATCAATAGACAGCGGGCTTGCATTCATACAACTGTCTAACGCTGCAATTCTATAATTTTGTGGACTTGTTAGTGCAAGTGGATTATTGTAATTATAGAAGGTGTTGTTAATTCCATAAATAGTATCAATTGGAGTCCAAACGCCACCTTGTTGAATATAAATAATATAACCTTTAGTGTCTGAAGCTATAGATGGTTGCCAGCCAATATTGATTTCACTGGTTACAGGACTTACGCTTACAGAATCAAGAGTAGGAGTATCGGGTGGAGCAAGGTCTTTAATATGTTCAGCATCAGTTGCTGATTGATTGATACAGCCGGTGCCGGATAAAACAATTTTATACGAAACCTGAACATCACACAATGAAAAAATTTCAATATAGTTGAGGTTTTGAGTCGAATCGAGCAGTGCCCATGTACCAACAGGAAATTCTTTAAAAACATAATACCAACTTTGCGCAGAAGGAAGAGGAGAGGAGGGTGCATTCCAATGCAGTTGGGCGTTCCCATCATTGATGTTGCTGAGCACAAGTTGAATAGCCTGAAGAGTATCAGAATATCCAGTTGAAATACTTCCAATAGTTTTAATAAAATAGAAGCAGTTATTGATATCAGCGCTAGCACTATTGTGAATATAGTTGTTTGTGGAAGGGTTGGTGATTGTAGATATTATGTTATACGGACCGGCTAATGAATTTGAGAAATAGAGCTGGTACGAAACAAAGTCGCTAACATCTGTTGTTACTTGCCAAGTTATTGTAGCGATTCCTCCATTATCAACCTGAATGCATTTTAATGTTGCTGGCTGAATGGCCTTGGCATTAAAAAGTAATAAGGTCAGTATAAGAGTAGCTATTTTGTTCATTTTATTTTTGTAACTAGGTCAATATTAACGCAATAATAATGTTGTTATTGTTCAGATTTTCTGACGGTTATTAGGGCTAAACTATCTTTTTGCAAATAGGTGTTAAAGAGTTCTTTAATCCGTAAAGCTGTGATATTGTTTATCTTATCGAGATATTGTTGGGGTTGATTTATTGGAAGGCCCATAGACGTTTGTTCAGCGTACTGATTCATAATATTAAAAGCTCCATCGAAGTTTTTCAAGAATGATCCAGATAAGTAGTTTTTAACTCGAGATAACTCCTCTTCAGAAATTTCTTGATTATGAAGTTTGTCAATTTCGTGATAAATTTCAGAAATGGCTTTATCAGTATGTTCTAAACCTACATCTGTTGAAATGCCAAAAATTCCTGAGTGAAAATATGAAACCAGATGAGAACCAACGCCATAAGTGTATCCCTTATCTTCGCGAAGATTGCTCATTAATCGTGATCCAAAATATCCTCCTAATACAACAGAAGCAATGTGCAAATCGATAAAATCGGGATGTTGAATATTAAAAAGCACTTTGCCAAGTCGAATGGATGCTTGTGTTGATTGTTCGCGGTAAATAGTGTGCTTCTGGAGGGAATCTGGTTGTATTATATGTTCAACTTGCTCTATTTGAATAATTTGTCTTTGAGGTGAAAGATGTTTTTCAATCAATAAAACATCTTCTTTGTTGATGTTTCCTACTATGAAAATTTGTGCATTTTGATGCAAATAATGTTTTTGGTAAAAGTCGATGATTTTTTTTCTATCAATTAAATTTACATCGTCTGGGTTTCCTATTTTGCCGTAGGGGTAATCCTTTCCAAAAAGAGTAATATTGAGTTTCTTTTGCGCAATTACATTACTTTGTTGATTATCGAGATTTATTTGATGTATTAAGTTTTCACGGATAATAACTAATTCATTTTCTGGAAATTCAGGTTCAAATAATATTTCAGAAATTACAGGAAGAATATTAGATAGATACGCTTTTGGAATAATCAATTGGGCAGAAACAATGTCTTTTTCAACACTCACACCATAATAACCTCCGTAAAAATCGATGGTTTCGGCAATTTGTTGCGAAGAGTAACTTCGAGTTCCTTCCGAGAGCATTTTGCCAGTTAAATATGATTGAAAGGAGTTATCTTGGTACCAGATTCCAGCATTAAATCGAATTTCGAGTCCGATTAATGATGTAGTTTCTGTTGAAAGAATATGTAATTTCTCTCCACCAGCTAGATGAATCGTTTCTATAGGAGGAATTGATATTTTAGTTGGTAGTGAAAAATTTGGTTGTTTTTTGAAAACATAGCTCATTGAAGTGTTTTTAGATTGTTTGCAAATTTCCGAAAAATCGGGCAACATACAGTATCTTTTAAAAAAAAACTCCGAATTTAATCCGGAGTTTCAATAAATCTTATTCATATTATCGACGTAATAAAACGATTGTTCCTCGGATATTCTTTTGAGCACCATTTGCATCGCGATATAACATTGCGTAGAAATAGGCACCTTCTGTAGATTCTACTCCATTTTGTTTTCCATCCCAACCGTGTTCTAATACTTTGGATTCAAATACTTTAACTCCATTTCGATTATAAATCATTAAAGAATAATCGGAATAAACACCTTTGATGCGAGGAATAAATACATCATTAATTTGGTCACCATTAGGGGTGAAAGCATTTGGCTGTGAGTTAGTTTGGCAATCAACGGCTTTAATATTAATGGTAATATTAGTGTCTCCAGTTGGTGTTTTTATGGTTGCTCTTAATACAAGCTCTTGTTCTTCGTTTAAAGAGTTAATGGTAATTTCATCTGTAATTGAACCATTCGACCACAAAATTGAGGAACCGCCTTTTGCTCTAATCTTAAACATATCGTACATGCAAACGGTTGTGTCGGGAGTAATATCTAGCGTAATATTGGTTTTAATATTATCTGTATTAATTGGTTTGTCAATATTATCCTTAGGAAGAATTGGTCGTTCTTTGGAGCTAACAATTGCAGGAATAATTGCTGTTTTTTCAGCAGAATGTTGAATCGTGTTATTGTTTGCTAAGGCAAAATTTGAAATTATGGGATCAATAACTGTAGTATTGTTCGAAATTGGTTTGACAATTCCAATAACAGTTTGAGCTTTTTTCTCATTAGAGTTTGTTCCTTTTTCTACCGTGGTTTGAGTAGAAGGGTTAAGAACAACAGGTTGAGTGGTCTCTACTTGTTGGGCAGGTGTGTTAATCGTGGTGTTTTGAGTTGTTGGGTTTGAAGTTGATTTTTTATCGTTATTATTGATAAGATAAACCACAGCAACACTTGCTATAATTATACTAATAACAGCAGCACCGCTAATCAAAAATTTGGAAAATTTTGCTTTTGCGTTAATTTGAGGTGAAGCACCAATACGTTGTTGGATATTCGCCCATACTTTATCAGAAGGCTCAATTGTGTGGTCTTTGAGCGAATCTCTGAAAAGTTTTCCTATATAATTTAGTTCGTCCATTTTTATTGAATTTATCGTCGTAATAATTTATTTTCTCTCTCTGTTAATTCTTCAACTTTTTTTTGCAAAACCCTTCTAGCTTTAAGGAGTTGCGATTTTGAAGTGTTGATTGAAATATTCAACATTTCGGCAATTTCTTTGTGAGCATATCCCTCAATTTCGTACAAGTTAAAAATCAACTTGTATCCCTTGGGTAAAGTTTCAATCATTTTAAGAAGTACATTGGCATTCATTTTATCTAAATGAGTACTGCGGTTATCTTCAATCAACTCTTGTATTTCGGTTACATCAAGTTGATATAAAGTTTTCAAACTGCTTCGATACTGATTTAGAGCAGTGTTTACCATTATTCTTCTAATCCATCCTTCCAAAGAACCATCTCCGCGGTATTTATCAAGATTGTTGAATATTTTGATAAATCCATCTTGTAATACATCTTCTGCCTCCTCTAAAGATGAAGCATATCTTCTGCAAACAGCTAACATAACTGGTGCGAATTTCTTGTATAGCATGTATTGGCATTTGTTATCTCCATTGTTACAGCCTGCAAGCAATTCTTCTTCAGTCATTTTTGTGTTAGCCTCTTTCATATGTTATGACAAGATTTATGATCGGTTTGGTGTCTTATTTTCAAAATCAGATTATTTTTTTTCAGAATGATAATATAATGTAGAGCAATTAGATGAGTTTAAAACAATCTCTGCTTGCGATAAAATTTGAGCAGCTGTTACGTTCGTGTATTTTTCAATTTCATTATTCACCATTGCGGCTTCGGATAAAAATTCAGCATAAGCGAGATCTTTGGCTTTCGACAAAGCAAACATCTCTGAATACAGCATGCTGGATATTGATTTATTCTTTACTTTTTCTAAATCATAATTCTTTACTGATGCTTTTAAAAACTTACGAATTTCTTCTTCAATCAATTCATTTGCTTCATTTAAACTTATTCCAGACGCTGGTTTTCCGCTAATTACAAATAGTCCAGCATCAATAGTCGATGTAATAAAGGCATCTAATTCGTAAAAAGCTGGGTTTTTCTTAACCAAATTTTGATATAGAATTGAAGATTTTCCATTAGAAAACACATCAGATAAAAGATCTACCGCGTAATGATTTTCTGACATTCTGTGACAACTATGATATGCTTTATAAATGGCATCAGAGTCAACTTCACGGGTTACTTCAAGTATGCGAGACTCCGTTTGTTGAGGTTCAGGTGGTAGATTTCTTAGGGGAATATTTCCTCCAGGAATTGACCCAAACCATTTTTCTGCCATTAAAAACATCGCTTCTTCATCTACATTTCCTACAATTGATAATATAGCATTGTTTGGCCGATAATAGTTGTAAAAGAAAGCTTTAACATCTTCCATAGTCGCTTTTTCAATATGCGATGGATCCATCCCAATTGTATTCCATAAATATGGATGTGATTTATATGCCAAAGGACTTAATAATTGCCACACATCGCCATAAGGACGATTTAAGTATGATTGATTAAACTCCTCAATAACCACTTTGCGCTGTGTTTCAAGACCTTTTTTTGTAAATGCAAGACCGTTCATCCGATCGCTTTCTAACCAAAATGCAGTTTCAATATTCTGATATGGAAGTGTGATGTGATAATTAGTTATGTCTTTTGATGTAAATGCATTGCTCTGTCCTCCAGCTTGTTGCACTGGCGAGTCAAATTTGGGGATATTATGAGTTCCGCTAAACATTAAATGTTCGAAGAGATGAGCAAATCCTGTTTTATCTGGATGTTCATCGCGAGAACCAATTTTGTATAATATATTGAATGCAACAATTGGCGTGTTTTTATCGCAACTTACAATTACTGTTAATCCGTTATCTAGAATTTTCTTTTTAAAAAGTACCATATTTGATTATTTGAAACAAAATTACGATTTTTTGTTGGGCAATATCTTGTTTGAAGGTATATAATTCTAATACTCAAATCTGAAAGTATCGTTATCTTTTAGTTACCACCCACTTTTTTTTACCACGAAAATATTATTTGTTTCCTAATAAAGAAACTTGTATCTTTGCATAAAACATATAATAAATGGTTGAAAAATTTCAAGTTCATTTTTTAGAAGAGGCAGCAGAGTTTATAGACAAACTTGAGGAAAAGGCGAGAGATAAAGTCATTTATAACATTCAAAAAGCAAGACTTTCTAATGACAAGGAACTTTTCAAAAAACTAAAGGACGAAATATGGGAGTTCCGGACTTTGTTTAACAGAACACATTATCGACTTTTTGCTTTTTGGGACAAGACTGGCCAAACAGAAACTGTTGTAATATCCACACATGGAATAATTAAAAAAACAGACAAAACTCCTAGTGGAGAATTAGAGAAAGCAGAGAAAATTAGAAAACTTTATTTTGAAAGGAAAAAAAATGAAAGATAAATCATTAAAAACAATTAGTTTGGACGAAGTAACTGATAAATATATCGGCGAACTTGGTACTCCAAAGCGTGAAGCGTTTGAAAACGAGTTGAGACTTGACTTACTTGGAGATGCAATCAAACAAGCAAGAAAAGAACGTCATTTAACACAGGCAGAACTTGGGCAATTGGTTGGTGTGAAGAAAGCTCAAATTTCTAAGATAGAAAACAGCATGACTGATGCACGATTTGAAACAATTATTAAAGTTTTTAAAGCCTTGAATGCAAAGGTGAATTTCAACGTAGAATTGTTAAATCAAACTGTGAAACTTGCCTGACAGAAAGAAAACCTCGCGGGAACAATGGTAGCTTCTAAAAAGAAAACAATCTTTGAAAAATAAAAAAAAACAAATTAAAGGTATTCCCTTTAAATCAGACGATTTTAAATTGATATTAAAGCTGTTTTTATTATTTTTGTCACCATGGTAGATTATTTCGAAATACTTGGAGTGCCTCAAAATGCAACCATTGATGAAATAAAGCAAGCATATCGGCGTAAGGTAAGCCTGATTCATCCAGATGTTAATCCAAGTCCAAGTGCTCATGAAGATTTTATTCAAATCAATCAAGCGTATGAGTATATTCTTAATAAAAAATCGGGAAAAGTCTTCGACAATCAACGGAATCAATATTCGTATCAAAAAACAGCTTATTCGGAAGCTGAATTATTGAGAAAAGCACGCGAACGGGCTCGTGAGAATGCTAAAATGAAATATGCTGATTTTGTAAACTCAAGCTATTATCAATCACAAATCACGTTTCTTGCCACGGTAGATTATTTATTTCTAGGCGTTGCAATATTGATGTTTTTGGGGATAATATCTGTAATAATTTTCCAATATAAGTGGAATGGGTTAATATCCGTTGCAATATTGCTTGCTTTGATAATTCCTGCATTATATGCTGCAACTAAAAATGTAAAAAGATTATCGATTAAACAGTTTGTAAGCACCGTTTTAGACATCCTTAAGGTTGATTTTATTTCAGTATTACCCCTGATAGTTTTTAACTTTATTACATTTATCACGATAGGATTTTCTACGTTTCTTCCGATGAAAATAATCCTTGGTTTTTATCTATTAATTCCATTAATTCTTCAACTTTGTTATTTTCTTCTTTTGTGGAAAAATGATCAAAATAAGGATGTTTTGGTGAAAAAAACTCTTCGAAAGAAATTTTATTATCGTTTTTTGTTCAACAGACCAATTATTAAAATATGGGGAGTGATTCCCACTCTGTTTTCAGTTTTTTTAATGCTTAATTTTTATATTTCGACAAATTCAAGAACTGAAAAATATAGTTATACATTCAAAAGTCCTAAAGCAGACGACTCTTGGAATATTATAATAAAAGATAATCGGTTTGAAAATTATTGGGGAATTTGCTATTTCTACAACAACGATCAAATTAGACAAAAAAGGTTTATTACTTTAAAAATTGAAGAAGGTTTTTGCGGTCTTGATGTCCTGAAAGAGTATTCGTTTAGTTTAAAATAGGAACTTTTGTTTATAGGTTTATAAGTAGACCCAACATTTCAACTTATCAACCCATCAACCCATCAACTTTTTTGTTTATAGGTTTAATGGTTTATAAGTTTATAGGGAGACCCAACATTTCAACCTGTCAACCTATCAACCTATCAACCCATCAACATATCAACTCATCAACCTATCAACCCATCAACTTTTTTGTTTATAGGTTTAATGTTTATAAGTTTATAGGGAGACCCAACATTTCAACCCATCAACTCATCAACTTTTTTTGTTTATAGGTTTAGTAGTTTATAAGTTTATAGGGAGACCCAACATTTCAACTTATCAACTCATCAACTTTTTTGTTTATAGGTTTAATGTTTATAAGTTTATAGGAAGACCCAACATTTCAACCCATCAACCCATCAACCCATCAACCTCTCAACCCATCAACCTCTCAAATCATTCAACATCGCAATTTCTTGTGCCCAGATTTCGTCGTTGGGGGTTTCCAAAATCAATGGAATATTGTCGAAACGGGAATCAGCCATCAGAAACTTAAATGGATTAATGCCCAAAGTGCCGATCCCAAGACTATCGTGACGGTCTACTCGCGAGCCGAACTCCTTTTTAGAGTCGTTAATATGCATTCCTTTTAGATACTTGAATCCAATAATAGTTTCGAAATCGGAAAATGTCTTCTCAAATGCCTCTTGTGTGGTTAAATCGTATCCTGCAGAATAGGCATGACAGGTGTCTATGCAGATTCCTACCCTCGATTTATCTTCCACATGATGAATGATTGTGGCCAATTGCTCAAATCTAAAACCCATATTGGTCCATTGACCAGCGGTGTTTTCAAGTACGGCAATTACTCCTGATGTTTTGTCTAACGTAAGATTGATGGATTCCGCAATTGTTTTCAGACATTGTTCTTCACTGATTTTCCCCAAATGACTTCCTGGATGAAAATTGAGTCGATCGAGGCCAAGTTGTTCGCAACGCTGCATTTCATCAAGAAATGCTTCTCTGGATTTTTGTAGTGGCTCTGCTTCGGGATGACCCAAATTAATCAAATAGCTATCGTGAGGAAGGATTTGAGCCGCAGAATATCCAAATTTCTGGCAATTTTCTTTAAATGCCTCAATGCTTTTTTTAGTAAGTGGCGGAGATGCCCATTGGCGTTGATTTTTGGTAAATAAAGCAAAAGCTGTAGCTCCAATTTCATGGGCATTTATCGGTGCATTTTCAACACCCCCCGATGCACTGACGTGCGCTCCAATGTATTTCATGTGATTATTTTTTGTGCAATTTAGTGATTTATTCTATCTGAAGAGCGAAAATTGGAGTTCGAAATTTTAGCCTATTAAAAAAATGATTTCTGAAACTATTAATAACTCACTCTTCCTATTTCACCAGTTCAACTTGTTCACCATTCTCAACTTGTTTTACTTTTTCACCTTTCCAACGAATCAATACTCTCTCAAGGAGCAAATCATTCTACATTCTTGCTTTAGTCGATTACATTGGCATTCGCCAAATACCTTATCAATGAGTTTTCGTTGTTGTTGTTTGTGTAATTTGCTTGAGCCTGTTGCGGGACTGCTGGTATCTGGTCGAGCAATCATTCGTAGGGGAACATCTTTAAAGTTGCGGTGCAAATAGGTCCATGCACCCATGTTTCCAGGTTCTTCTTGAACCCAAATCCATTCTGTCGCATATTTGTATTTTTCGATGATTTCCCATAGTTTTTCGAACGGAATTGGGCTTATTTGTTCCAATCGCACAATTGCAATATGGCTAGCAGCCAGCTTTTCTTTCTCTTCGAGAAGTTCGTAGTATATTTTTCCCGAACAAAACACCAATTTTGTGACTATTTCAGCATCTGCAACTGCATCATCAATAACTTCTTGAAAGAATCCATCGGTGAGCTCTTTAACTGTTGAAATACATCTTGGATGACGCAATAAGCTTTTTGGAGTAAACACGGCCATTGGTTTTCTATATGGACTATGCATCTGTCTGCGTAAAGCGTGATAGAAGTTTGCGGGGGTAGAACAATTTAAAACCTGCATATTTGTTTCGTCGCATTGGATTAAAAAACGCTCCATCCGTGCACTTGAATGTTCTGGTCCTTGACCCTCAAATCCGTGGGGGAGCAACATCACCAAACCGCTCATCACATTCCATTTTTCTTCGCCACTGGTGATAAATTGGTCGATAATAATTTGAGCTCCATTCATAAAATCTCCAAATTGAGCTTCCCAAATAGTGAGTGAATCTGGGCGGGTAATAGAATACCCATATTCAAAACCAAGAACTCCGTATTCTGAGAGAAATGAATTGTGAATGGAGAATCGATTTTCGGAACTAATTTTATTTAGTGGATAATATTTTTTTCCATCATCATCGGTCAACACTGCGTGACGGTGCGAAAAAGTTCCTCGTTCCACATCCTGACCGCTCATACGAATATCAAAACCTTCAGAAATTAGCGTAGAATATGCCAATAATTCTCCCATTGCCCAATCCACCGTTTGGTTAGTGTTGTAATTGGTTATTCGCTCGTTGTAAAGTCGTTTTATTTTACTAAAAAAACTATATTCATCAGGTAATGTGGTGATTTTTTCGGCCAATAAATCTAAATCTTCTTTGAAATATGTGGTGTCGATTTGCTTCATCAGATCAGTGCGAGAATCTACTTTTTTAATTTCTTTCCAATCATGGACTAAAAAGGAGGCTATTCGAGCCTTTTCAATTCGTTTCGATTTTTCAAGCTCTTGTTCAAGTAAATCTAGGTATTTAGTAGAAATTATATCAGCTTCTTCTTTTACGATGGTTTTTTCGGCAATGAGTTGTTCGGTATAAATGGTTAGTGGATCTGGGTGTTTTTCGATGATTTTATATAAAACTGGCTGGGTAAATCGAGGTTCATCGCTTTCGTTATGTCCAAATTTGCGATAACCCACAATATCAACCACCACATCACGATTGAATTTGGTTCTGAAATCCATAGCCAATTCCATGGTAAAAACTACAGCTTCAACATCATCGCCATTAACATGAAAGATAGGTGCTTGAACTGTTTTCGCCACATCGGTGCAATACGTGCTTGTGCGAGCATCTGTAAAAAGTGTGGTGAATCCAATTTGATTGTTGGTCACAATATGTATGGTTCCCCCAGTTTTAAACGCAGGAAGTCCTGACATTTGAAAAACCTCATACACAATTCCTTGTCCCGCCATAGCAGCATCTCCATGGACTAAAATTGGAACCACTTTTGAGAAATCTCCATGATAGTAATTATCGAGTCGACCTCTAGAAATTCCTTCCAAAACAGGATTTACAGCCTCCAAGTGCGAAGGATTTGGAGCAAGGGTGAGAAGAATCTCTTCTCCTTTGGAATTAGTGATTTGTGAAGTAAATCCCAAGTGATATTTCACATCGCCCAATAAGTTTAAATCCTCATATTCATTTCCCGCAAATTCGCTGAAGATATAATCGATGGGTTTTTGCATCACATTTGCCAAGGTATTCAACCGTCCACGATGAGCCATGCCAATAACAAATTCGCTTGCACCAGATTCGGAGCCTTTGCCAATGGCTGCGTGCAACGCTGGAATAAAAGAATCGTTTCCTTCGAGGGAAAATCTTTTTTGCCCAATAAATTTCCGATGGATAAACTTCTCTAACAGAACTGCCTCGGATAAATCTTTGAGAATGGAAAGCTTTTTCTCTTTCGAAAAAACGGGTGTATTTTTGGTTGATTCCATTTTTTCTCGCAACCACATTCGCATTTCAGGAATTCGGATATACTCATATTCTACCCCAATTTTTCCGCAATAAGTGGATTGTAAGAAGGAGATAATATCGGATAATGTTGCTTTTCCAATTCCTAAAGAATTTCCAGCTTCAAATTGTTGTGAAAGGTGTTTTTTGTCAAGACCATAATTCTCGATTTCGAGTGTGGGAGTGTGTTTTACGCGGTCGAGAATAGGATTGGTATCTGCAAATAGATGACCTCGCTCACGGTAGTCGTTGATTAAACGAATGACATTTAATTCGCTGTGGTTAAAGTCTTTAGACTTGCTAATGGGGTAAGCATTTGATGCTAATTCGTAACCAGCAAAAAACTGTCGCCACGAAGGTTCAACCGAATCGGGATTTTGTAAATATTGTTGATGCAACTCTTCTAAAACAGTAGGGTCGAGCTGATTTAAAAATGCAAGATGATCCATATAATTTTGTTTGGTATTCTATGATTATAACCCAAAAGTAACGAATTTGTTTGGAAAAATGAGTGTTAATTACAAATTACATTTAGCCCTTTTGTTAATAATGAACAAATGCTTAAGCTAGATCCAATTCTATCATTATTTTAATAATAAAACAGACTCAATATTTCTTCAGAAATTACCATCGTTATTGAGTTTTTAGGGAATATGCAAAACCAACTCTTTTTTTCCTTTCAAATTTTATGTTAAAACCATATTTATTTAACAATTTGCTTTGATATTTAAAAAAAATGAATATTTTTGATGTTTATAATTTATTCAAACAACAGAAAGAGCTAATTATAAAAGGTATTTTCCAAATTAATAACAATCTAATTATCTTAAAAAATGAAAAAACAATTACTTTTAATCCCACTTGCGCTTGTAATAACGCTAGTTTCGTGTAAAAAAGAGCCTGATACAAACACTACAAATGCTTACACGACAAATAATTACACTACTGTTGATGAATTTGACATTAAAGCAAGCAAGATGGAAAAAGCCAGCAGTGTTTTTGATGCAATTGCATCTCAACCAGAAATGGCTGGTCCATTAATTCAGACAACGGCTTTACTTTATAGCGATTACACAGTGTTACTTCCTTTATCAGACAAAGCCATTGTTCAACGTGGTAAAGCAAGAGGAATTGGTTTTGGATTGCTGTTTATGGCCATTGCTCGCCAGCCTGAAGCATCTCCAATTCTTGACTCTGCTGCTGCCAAATTTTTGGGAAAATATGATCCAAGTTATATCAGTAATGATCTTCTAGAAATTACGCAAACTTATGCTATAGATGGATTAAATCAAAGTCTAGCTCGTCAGCCTGAAGTCGATAGCGTTCTAAATCTTATAAGTATTAAATATTTGAATTTAGATATCAACGCACGCAAATAGGATTTTTGAGATCACTATTGAAGGCGATAATTTGGCAAAGTAAAACATCCCGAGATACATATCTTTTTCATTAAAAAGTATGTATCTCGGGATGTTTTTGTAATAAACAATATTATTATAGGATTTTACTAATTTGCCTCTCACATAAGAATATTTATGAATGTGACCTTTCCATTAATAATTAATCCACCAATTCGTAGTCTAACATTTTCTTAGCCAAATCTACCTTTGCAACTCTAACCATAATGCGGTCGCCTAGACGGAAAACACGTTTGTATTTGGTTCCAATCAGTTGGTAGTTTTCGCTATCCAGAGAATAGAAATCATCAGTCATACGGTGGTTTGCAATTAATCCTTCGCAATGACTTTCTTCGAGCATTACAAAAAGTCCCCATTTAGAAACCCCCGAAATCAATCCCCAAAAGTCTTGACCCACTTTGTCTAGTAAGAATTCTGCTTGTTTGTATTTCACCGATGCACGTTCTGCTTCTGCAGCTTTAATCTCCATTTGCGATGAGTGCTTACATTTCTCTTCAATAGTCGCTTTATCTTGCGATGGAGCATTATTCAAATACATTTCCAGTAATCGATGTACCATCACATCGGGATAACGACGAATGGGTGATGTAAAATGTGTGTAATATTTAAATCCAAGTCCATAATGACCTATGTTTTCGGTTGTATAAACCGCTTTTGACATAGTACGAATGGCTATTGTTTCAATCATTTGTTGTTCGCCTTTGCCTTTGATATCTTCAAACAGCGTATTGTATGAATCGGCAAGTCCTTTACGAGAGCCAATTCTGAGCTGGTAGCCCAATTTTTTCAAGAATACTGAGAATGTATTCAATTTTTCGGTATTCGGTTCATCGTGAACTCGATAGACAAATGTGCGTTCCTGTTCCTTGTTTTTGGTTTTTCCAATAAACTCAGCCACTCGGCGATTGGCAAGCAACATAAAATCCTCAATTAAGCGGTTGGAATCTTTCATTTCCTTAACGTAAACGCTTATTGGTTTGGAGTTTTCATCTAAACGGAAGCGAACCTCGCGAGATTCGAAATTGATAGCGCCTTTAATGAATCGTTCAGCGCGAAGTTTCTTTGCCAAGCGGTCGAGGGTTAAAATTTCATCGCATAATTCCCCTGTTTTATTCTCAATAATTACTTGAACTTCATCATAATTGAATCGGCGATCTGAGCGGATAACGGTACGTCCAATCCATTCGTTTTGAATTTTCGCATTGTCGTCGAGTTCAAATACGGCCGAGAAACAAAGTTTGTCTTCATCTGGACGAAGCGAGCACACCTGATTCGACAGTTTTTCGGGAAGCATTGGAATAGTTCGATCCACCAAATATATAGAAGTTGCTCTGCGATATGCCTCCTCTTCGAGTTTTGAGCCTGGTTTTACATAGTGAGAAACATCGGCAATATGTACCCCAATTTCCCAGTTGCCATTGTTCATTTTTTTAATAGAAAGAGCATCATCAAAATCTTTGGCATCAAAAGGATCAATCGTGATAGTTAGGGTTTTACGAAAATCTTTTCGTTTTAATATCTCTTTTTCGGGGATGATTTCAGGAATACGATCTGCTTCCGCTTCTACGTCTTTTGGAAAACTCAAAGGAAATTCGAATTCGGCTAAAATGGAATTCATTTCAACATCATTATTTCCGGGTCTGCCAAGAAGATGAATCACTTCTCCAAATGGATTTTTAGATCGTTGAGGCCAATCGGTAATTGCAACCACGACTTTATCTCCATTCTTTGCACCATTCAAATCTTTGGTTTCAATCATTATATCGATAGGCATGGTCGTGTTGTCGGGCATAAAATACGACATCCGTTGTTCCATTAATATGGTGCCTACAAATTGTTTTTTAGCACGCTCAATAATCTCGATTATTTCACCTTCCATTTTCTTGTTCTTCCGCATTGGAAAAAGTCTCAACTTTACAGTATCGCCATTAAGCGCCTGATTAGTGTTATTTGAATTAATGAAAACATCTTCCATTTTTTCACCTGTGATAATCACATAGGCTTTGCCTGTTTGTTTCATATCAACCCGACCTACGAGGCAAGATTTGTTTTTTTCAACATCGTTAAGAATCGGATTTAGGCGATATTTTCCCTTGTTTAACTCGAGCAAAACTCCTTGTTGCGAAATGGCCGATAATTGTTTGCCAATGGCGATGCGTTCTGATCGTTCGGTGACCTTGAGAAAAGCAGCAATTTGTTTATAATTGAGTGAGCGATTTGGGTTTTGATTAAAAATTGCAAGAATTTCTTTCTCCATAAAAGGAGATGAGTCTTGATTATTGGTTGTTTTTTTCTTTTTCATAATTTTTGTTTTAATTCTCATTGGTGAGCAATAAGATTATTTTTTTACCTGTCCAATCTTGTTTTCTATCGATTGGATTTTAGTTTTCATACGATTGTTTTTTTTGGGTTGAATATCGAATTTTATAGATGAATAAACACGTAGACAATCTGGTTCTAATTGCTGATATGCTTTGTCTATGACTTGTAACGCTTCATTCATGGTGTCAGTTTCAAAGATAGTTCCCATTGGAGTGAGCTGATAAGAAACGTTACTTTCGTCAATCATTTTGATAATTCGACTCACATATTCACTTACACTCGCCCCTTTATCTGTGGGAAACATCGCAAATTCAACTAAAATTGACATGGTTCTTGTTTTTTTACAAAGTTACTTTTTTTCTTTGACTTATCGATTTTGAATAGTGATAATTTGATTATGAGGGTTTTTTTGTTTAATGGTTTATATAATTATAGGGAAACCCGACAAATTGCTATCTTAATTAGCACATTGTCAAATTGCTATCTTAATTTTCAAATTTTCAAATCGTTTAATCATCAAATCGTAAAATTTTTGAATTGTTTATAGGTTTAAAGTTTATTGGTTTATATGCAGACCCAACATTTGAACCAATCAACTCATCAACCTATCAACTTTTCAACTATTTCAATAAAATTGTTTTCAAAATGAACATTTATTAAAAATCAGTGTTTGTAAATTTAGAATTAATATTATGTCATCTAATTTAATTTCAATCACCTAAAATTAAAATTTATGTTTTCAACCAGTCATTTACACCCAATGTTGGTGCATTTTCCAATTGCTTTAGTTGCTTTTGGTTTTTTTGCTTATTTTTTGTCTGTGTTTTTCAAAAAGCATACTTATTTAGCATCAACTGCTTTTTCCTTGCTCATTTTTGGCACTTTAACTGCGTTAGTCGCATTAGTTTCGGGATTTCTTTTTACTTCCGAAATGTCAGGAGAAGCAGGCATTGTTAGAGAAACACATGAATTGGCTGCAATTATCACAACCAGTTTGCTTGTAATTACTTCAATTTTAAGTATTTACATAAAAACTCAGCAAAAGGAAAAAATGAGTCTAAAATGGGCAATCTTTATTTTGTATTGCTTAGCCGCTTTATCAGTGAGTCTGACTGGCTTTTTTGGTGGCTCGTTGGTTTATAACTTTATGATGCCTTTGTAATAATGGCATTCAAATATTTTTCCATAGCCTTAAAGTGAAGCTGGTTCTAACTGCTTTCCAAGTATTCTGGAAAAACTGCATTGTAGTTAATCGGATTAAATATTATTATCATTTTCAAACAGTTAAAAAAAACAAACATTAAAAAAATAAACAAATTATGAGAAAATTATTATTTTTCGCATTTATCGGATTAGTTGGATTTACCAGCTGTAAAAATTCGAAACCAGTTAAAACCGTTGAACATTTAAAAGAAGGTATTAAAGGCGAATCAACCGCAAGTGCTAAGTATGCCGCTTTTGCCCAAAAAGCTAGAGAAGAAGGTCACGAATCAATAGGAAAATTGTTTGACGCGGCTTCCAAAGCAGAAGGCATTCATGCCGACAATCACAAAAAAGCATTAGAATCGTTAGGTGAAAAGATGGATTCATTTAAACCTGAGTTTGAAGTTAAAACTACTGCCGAAAATCTTCAAGCTGCTATTGATGGTGAAACATACGAAATTGACAAAATGTATCCTCAATTTCTTGCCGACGCAAAAACTGAAAAAGTAGAAAAAGCAACGAAAACATTTACCTGGGCTTTCGACACAGAAAAGAAACATCAACAGTTTTACAAAAAAGCGCTGGAAGGGTTGAATGCAAATACTGAAGACACATTGCCAACGGGATACGCTGTTTGTCCTGTTTGTGGAAACACATACGAAAATGGTGCTATAGACGAAAAATGTGCATTCTGTCAAACCGATAAAGCCAAATATATTAACTTTTAATGCTTTTGGTTTTCTGATTATCGAAAAGAATTACTGACTATTTAAATGGTGGGTGAAACCGAACTTTTTCGGAAATCATCCACCATTATTTTTCTGGGTGAAATAAATAAATGCATTTCTTTGGATACAATATATATTTACCTTTGTGTAATATTAATGGGAATAGATACGGAGTAATAATGGATTTTTACAGAAAATAAATGATTGATGATTAGTCTAAAAAGTATTCAAACAGAAATTGATGCAAGTTTTCTCTATAAAATCCTTGCAGAGAGTGAAGAGAACCCAAATGTGGCAGAAGTTTTTCGACAAATGAGCGAGATTGAACAGGGTCATGCCATTGCATTTATGAAGAAAAATAAGCTCGACACAACTGTTCTTCCATCACCATCAAATAGAGCTAAAGTATTAAAGACCATCGGAAAAATATTTGGCAATGACTACATTTTAGGGGTTTTACTCGATACTGAAAAAAGCATTTCATCGTCAGTTTTAAGTGCTAGAAAAAGAACGAATAGCACAACTTCGTTATCCGACACTGCTCATGTCACCATTTTGAATAATATTATAGAAAATACTCCAGAAATTTCTGGAGATCAATTAGCGAGGTTCGAAAAACGACATCGCACAGTAGGCGGAAATGCCCTTAGAGCTGCTGTTATGGGAGGAAATGATGGTTTGGTTTCCAATTTTAGTCTGGTGATGGGAATTGCTGGAGCTACCAATGGTAAACAAGAAGTCCTGCTTGCAGGAATTGCTGGATTACTTGCAGGTGCGCTTTCTATGGCTTTAGGAGAATGGGTTTCCGTTAAAAGTTCGCAAGAACTTTATGAAAACCAGATGGAATTGGAGATGGAAGAGTTAGAAAATAACCCCGAAGGAGAAGAACACGAGTTGGCATTAATCTATTTTTCAAAAGGAATTCCCGAAGAACAAGCAAAGAAAATGGCCAAGGATATCATTTCAAATAAAGAACTTGCACATGAAGTATTGATAAAAGAAGAATTGGGAATCAACAAAGAAGACCTCAAAGGATCGCCCATGGAAGCTGCTGTTACGTCGTTTATTTTATTCAGTGTAGGTGCCATAATTCCAGTAATTCCATTTTTCTTTTTAAATGGGTTTCAAGCAATTGCAATTAGCGCTTTGTCTAGTGCACTCGGTTTGTTTGTAATTGGATCTGGAATTACTTTGTTTACTGGAAAAAGTATTTGGTTTTCGGGTTTCCGGCAAGTGCTTTTTGGACTCTCTGCCGCTGCAATAACCTTTGCAATTGGCCGATTAATTGGAATTTCAGTTGCAGGATAATTAGTGCTATTACGAAATACAACTACTTTAATAATAATCAAAATTCTAAGTAATAATCAATGAACAATAATTTCTTCGATGTAATTATTATTGGAGCAGGTCCTGCCGGTTTAATGACAGCTTGTAAGATAGAGAATAAGCGAGTACTTTTACTAGAAAAAAATAGCAATGCGGGTGCAAAGCTACTTATTTCAGGCTCGGGGAGATGCAATTTTACTCATGATGGAATTATTCGTGATTTTATTACCCACTATGGCGCGCATGGTCGATTTTTAAAACAAGCACTTTATAAATTTGACAATATCAAAACAGTCGCCTTTTTTAAAGATCGTGGATTAGATAATTATGTAGATAAAAACGGTAAAATCTTTCCAATTTCTGACAATGCGCAAGATGTTTTATCACTACTGATTGCTGATTGCAAGAAAAATAATGTAGAATTCTTCGTTCACTCATCTGTGTTAGAGATTGTAAAAATTGAGAATACGTTTTCGATAAAAATAGAAGACGAAATGTTTAAATCGTCCATTGTTGTGATTGCCACTGGAGGAAAATCATATCCAAAAACTGGATCTTCTGGAGATGGTTATCGATTGGCAAAATCTCTAAACCACAAAATTATAGAACCACGACCAGCATTAACTCCATTAATCTTTTCGAATTTCGCTTATGCCGAAATATCGGGGGTTACTTTATACAATCGAATAGTTTATTTATTCAGAAATGGAAAAAAAATCAATGAATATCAAGGAGATATTGGATTTACACACAAAGGTCTTTCAGGACCAGGTATTTTAGATTTTTCTCGATATTTTCAACTTGGAGATCAATTAAAAATAAATGTTTGCAACCTCAATTCGGATTTGTTTAGAGAACAATTTATTGGCGACTGTATTACGCATGGAAAACAAGCATTGAAAAACTACTTGAAATCATTCGATATTTCCGAAAGTTTAATATTAATGATTCTTCAAAAAATTAATATTGATTCGAGTACCACACTTGCTACTATTTCTAAAAACCAACGGATATTAATAGTAGAAAATTTTACCGCATTATCCTTTGACATTCAAGGCATTGGTGGATTTAATCAAGCGATGGTTACTACTGGAGGTATTGATTTAGCTGAAGTAAACCCCAAAACCATGGAGTCGAAACTAATCAAAAATTTGTTTTTTGCAGGTGAAGTGTTAGATATCGATGGAGATACTGGAGGTTACAATATTCAAGCTGCTTTTTCTACTGGAAATTTGGTGGCAGAGACGATAAATTGCAGAGACGAAACCGCTAGTAAGGAATAACGATTTTGAAAATTAATATTTGATAACTTCGAGCTATTAATGAAACCCCTTAATCCTTTAATTTGGCTTATTTTATACATTTATCGAATTCGCTGATTGCATACAACGGAATATTGATAAGCCAATCTTGTTGATAAAAATCAGTCATTGATGTTCTAAAAGAGTGTGATGGATTGAACTTATCATGATAGACTTTTAAGCTTTTTGCTTGTAAGTTTTCCTCTGCTTTTACCTCAATTGGATAAATAGCACCATCAAACTGAACAATAAAATCAACTTCCGAAATAGAACGTTCTGCTGACCAATAGTAAATTACAAAATCATCAGATGTGATAAGTTGCTGTAAAACATATTGTTCTGTTAAAGCACCTTTAAATTCTGTAAATATTTTGTTGCCTTCGAGTAGTGTTTGAGCGCTTAAATCACCCATTGCTGCTAACAGTCCAACATCTACTAAAAATAATTTAAACGCACTTCTATCTTCGTACGCTTTTAACGGCATTCCTGGCTTCGAAACATTGCAAATTTTATGTACTTGACCACAATCGATAAGCCACGATAATGCATGTTCGTAATCTTTTGCCCGTGCTCCCTCTTTTATAATTCCATAAATGAACTTTCGATTCTCTTTGGCTAATTGCGCTGGAATTGAGTTCCAAATCATACGAATTCGAGGAACAATTTCTGAAGGTGCGTGTTTTGAAAAATCCTGCTCATACGACTGTAGAATCTGTTTTTGAATTACCCGAACTTCTTTAAAATTATTGTTTTTATTGAATGTAACAACAACTTCGGGCATTCCTCCAACGTAATAGTATTGTCGTAATCGATCGATAAATTTTGATTTAAACGCAGTAATCAACTTCCAATC
>JBAXTE010000023.1:0-60184 GCA_037130365.1 Bacteroidota bacterium | reverse complement strand
GGGTTCTAATTTGTGACTTGGGAAAGTGAAAAAAATGAATTTTTAGAACCCACCAATATTAAATCACAATATTTATTCGTGATATCATATATTGGATTATCTTTATTAACATCCTCGTACTCAAAAATCTCTTTTAGTCCTATTATTTTATTTTCTAAACTGAAAGTTTCTTCTTTTAAATAGGATGTAAGAACTTTCTGATTATCAAAATGGATCTTTGATACATCTCTAGTGAAAAAAACACGAGTAAAATAGCCTGTAAAAAACATGAGCAATGCTATTATAAACATCAATATCAATTTTGTTTTATCTGTTGTTTTTTTATTCATAAACATTACTTTTTTTCAGTTGCTACACCTTTAAATATTTTATTTGGATCACTTAAAATTTCATTCATCGCATTTATAGAATCACTTTTTGAAGAAATTGGTTTTCTGCCACAAACAGACCCGCCGTCTTTTGGATCAGGTTTTTTATTACTGTAACGTAAGTATTTTTGTTCTTTCTTCTCCTTTTCTGGAGGGATTAATCCATACATCTCTTTAACATTATTAATTATATCTGGTATTGTTGATATTCTGAATTTCGGCGGTGTTGTTGACCGTATAGAGCTTTGCCGTTTCGGAGTTCTTACAGTCGCTGATAATAGCACGCACATTGCCCATCCCGATACCAATCGGGAGATTGGTGAACTCATATTGTTTCAGCCCCAACACGTTAGTGAGTATTTCGCTGGTTGGTGCAGTGTAGCCGATGAGTTCCAATGGCGTGTTGCCTGCCACGACCTGGCGTGTGCCTGCCACGACCTGGCGTGTGCCTGCCACGCCTTGGCGTGCGTCGATACCCACGCGAGAGGAGCCGTAGATTGGGCGTTCGATAAGTTTGTAGGATGTGGCTTCGCTGGATTTCATGGTTGAAAGTTGTGTTTTCTGAGTGCTAAAATAGGATTTATTTTTGAATCAAGCTGTTTGAAAAGCGAAAAAAACAGTTTTCTCCTCCGCAAAAGCTTCCCAAAAAACCAAAGATTGGACAATGCTAAAGTATTTTTCTGCTTGGCCTTTTTTTAAATGTGCGCCAGAATGGGAAATCTATTGATATTCAACCACAGTCCGAATAATCGCACCTTTATTATAGAGATGCTTGTAGATAATGCAACTCTCTAAATCATTGGTATGTCCAATATAATACTTATCAAAAGTTACAGAATAAAGTATGTAAACATAAACCATTTTGTGCAAATTTTTGTATACAAAACAAAAAAGAGTTACGATGTTTTATCGTAACTCTCTGATTTTAAAGCTCCCCCTTCAGGACTTGAACCTGAGACCCTCTGATTAACAGTCAGATGCTCTAACCAACTGAGCTAAGGAGGAATTTAAAGAACTAATTTCTAATGATTTATAGTACCATTTTGAAATTTTGTGAGTGCAAAGTTAGCAATAATTTCAGAATAAACAATATCTTTGCAAAAATAATCAGCAAAAAAGACTTTATATATTAATTATCAACTACTTTAATTTTACATTGATGAAGAAGAAAGTATTAGGAATGGGTAATGCATTGGTTGACATCATGACCATTTTAACCTCAAACGATGTGTTAACTCAATTTAATTTACCCAAAGGAAGTATGCAACTAGTCGATCAAATGTTGTATCTTACTATTCAGGAAAACACCAACCACTTAAAGAAACAACTTGCATCAGGCGGATCTGCTGCAAATACCATTCATGGAATTGCTAAACTTGGAGTAGAAACCGGTTTTATTGGCAAGGTTGGCACCGACGAAATGGGACAATTCTTTAAAGTTGATTTAACTGCTAATAATATTGCTCCTTTTTTAATTGAAAGTGAAACTCCAAGTGGCGTTGCTACTGCTTTGGTTAGCCCCGATTCCGAACGTACATTTGCCACCTTTTTAGGTGCAGCTTGCGAACTCGAAGCAAAAAACATCAACCACGAGCATTTTAACAGCTACGATATCTTCCATATCGAAGGATATTTAGTACAGAATCATGAGTTGATTGAAACTGCAATTAAAACAGCTAAATTAAAGAATCTAAAGGTTTCTATCGATATGGCTAGTTACAATGTTGTAGAATCGAATTTAGACTTTTTAAAACGCATAATTGAAGAGCATGTAGATATTATTTTTGCAAACGAAGATGAAGCTCGTGCATTTACAGGAATGGAACCAGAACAAGCAATTTTTGAATTTGCTAAATATTGTGATATAGCCGTTGTTAAAGTTGGAAGTAAAGGTTCTTTGATTTTAAAAGATGGAATTGTAACCTCAATTGAAGGTAGAAAAGCAAATTGTATTGATACAACTGGTGCTGGTGATATTTATGCTTCAGGCTTTTTATTCGGATTGGCAAACAATTTACCGTTAGATATATGTGGTAAAATTGGAACTATTTTAGCCACCAAAGTGGTTGAAGTAATAGGACCAAAATTATCAGAAGCTCAATGGAAAGAAGCTAAGATTGAAATCGATGAATTGATAGAAAAAAATCAATAATCAAGAGCAAAAATCGATTAGAAATTTGTCTATAAAGTGACAATGAATGGTTTTTCAAAAAATATTTCATTATCTGCTTCCTTTTTCCTAATTTTACGCACTATAAAAATATTATCATTACCTATATAAATTGTTTATGAAAGTTTACCAAACAAGTGAAATCAGAAACTTAGCGCTCATAGGCGGTGCTAAGGCAGGTAAAACGACCCTTGCAGAAGCTATGTTATTTCAAGGTGGCGTTATTACACGAAGAGGATCAGTAGATGACAAAAATACTGTTTCCGATTATCGAGAAATCGAGTTAGAAAGAAAAAACTCAGTTGCCGCTACCGTTTTATATTCAGAATTTCAGGGGATAAAAATCAATTTTATTGATTGTCCTGGTTTTGATGATTTTATTGGAGAAGTAATAGGTTCTCTTAGAGTTGCAGATACTGCTCTAATGGTTGTAAATGGACAATCTGGCGTTGATGTAGGAACAGAAATCGATTTCCGTTGGACTAAAAAAATGGAAAAACCACTGATGTTTGTTGTAAATCAATTGGATCACGATAAATCAAACTTCGACGAAGCAATTCGCCAACTAAAACATAACTTCGGTTCAAATGTAACTATCGTTCAATATCCAGTAAATGCTGGGGTTGGCTTTGATAGCATCATTGATTTAATGCAAATGAAGATGTTGAAGTTTGCACCAAATGGTGGTAAAGTTGAAGTTCTAGATATTCCTGCATCAGAAAAAGCAAAAGCAGAAGAATTACAAGGAATTTTAATGGAAAATGCAGCTGCAAATGAAGAATCTTTAATGGAAATTTTCTTTGACAAAGGAGAATTAACAGAAGATGAAATTAGTAGAGGTCTTAAAGCTGGTGTTATTAGCAGAGGTTTATTCCCAGTTTTTTGCGTTGCAGCTAAAACCGACCAAGGAACCGCTCGTTTAATGGAAGCTATTAAATTAGTAGCTCCAGCTCCAAACGAAGTCCCTGGATTAAAAGCAACTAATGGTAAAGTTTTATCTTGTAATAGTGCTGACCCAACATCAATATTTGTTTTCAAAACTTCTATCGAACAACATTTGGGTGAAATGAGTATTTTTAAAGTTGCTTCTGGCGAAATTGCTGAAGGTGCTGATTTATTAAATCCAAATACCGATTCAAAAGAGCGAGTTACACAAATATTAGCTATCGCTGGTAAAAACAGAGAAAAAGTTGAAAAACTTTGTGCTGGAGATATTGGCGCTTGCATCAAATTAAAAAGCACAAACACTCAAAATACGCTAAATAGTCCTAAAGCTGGAGAAATTATTATTGAGGCTACTGTGTATCCAAATCCAAAATTCAGAACTGCTATAAAAGCAAAAAACACTTCTGATGATGAAAAATTGGGAGCACTACTATCTGACTTACGTAAACAAGATCCAACATTGATTCTAGAATATTCAAAAGAATTAAAACAAATACTTTTATCTGGACAAGGTGAACAACACCTAAATTCAGCTAAATGGTTTATTGAAAAAGCGAATAAAGTAGAGGTGGAATTTTATCCACCAAGAATTCCTTATCGCGAAACCATTACCAAAAATGCTGAAGCAATGTATCGTCATAAAAAACAATCTGGCGGTTCTGGACAATTTGCAGAAGTTCATATGTTAATTGAACCTTGGTACGAAGATAAACCAAAACAAACAAAATATCCAGTTCGTGGAACTGAAGAGTATCCTCTAACTTGGGGTGGAAAATTAGTTTTCAATAATTGTATCGTTGGAGGAGCAATTGATGCTCGCTTTTTACCTGCAATTATGAAAGGTATCATGGAAAAAATGGAAGAAGGTCCTTTAACAGGTTCTTATGCTCGCGATATTGTAGTTAATGTTTATGATGGCAAAATGCACCCCGTTGATTCAAACGAAATGGCATTTAAATTAGCTGGTAGAAATGCATTTAGAGAAGCTTTTAAGAATGCAGGACCAAAAATTCTTGAACCAATTTATAGTCTTGAAACAATGATGCCTGCAGATCGTATGGGCGACTGTATGACCGATTTACAAGGACGTAGAGGTGTGGTAATGGGCATGGATAGCGATGGTGAATTTCAAATTATTCGCGCAAAAGTTCCATTGGCAGAAATGAACAAATATTCTACTTCGTTGAGTTCAATTACTAGCGGTAGAGGATCGTATAATATGTCTTATTCTGATTATCAACAGGTACCTGCAGATGTTCAAACTGCTTTACTTAAAGCTTACGAAGAACAAGAGAAAGAAGACGAATAGTTTTAACGGGACTTCTAAAAATTCATTTTTCAGCGTTAAACTTCAATTTTAAAACTCTTATTTACCCAAGTAAACATCGACTTTTAAAATTTTGTTTGCCTCAAAAAATTGAATTTTTAGAACCCCTTTTAAATTAATTCATCAAATGATTTGGAGTTATTTGATGAATTTACGAGCAATAAAAAAGCCCCAATTGGGGCTTTTTTATTGCTCGTAAACAACAGAAGGAAATTAAACTTCGTGAATAGTTTTCACAAGTTCTCTTCCGATATGAATTGCTTTAATGTTATCAGGAATTAATCCATGATGACGTTTTGGAAGTGATTTTTCCAAACCTTTTTGAATAAATTCTTCGTTTACAATTGGTTTAAGTTTAAGAAAACCACCCAATACAATCATATTGAACAACTTTGAAATACCAATTTCAGAAGCTTTATCTGTAGCTTCAATTTGGTAAATACTAATATCCTTGCGAACAGGGTGTCTAACAATTCCATTAGGGTCGTATAATAATATACCACCTGGTTTTACCATATTTTCAAACTTATCTAGCGATTGTTGATTTAGAATAATTGCATTATCATAAGAAGCAAGTACTGGAGAACTAATTCTTTCGTCGCTGATAATAACTGTAACATTTGAAGTACCACCACGCATTTCTGGTCCGTAAGAAGGCATCCAACTCACTTCTTTTCCACCCATTATTCCAGAGTAGGCAAGAATTTTTCCCATTGAAAGAACTCCTTGACCACCAAAACCAGCTATAATTATTTCTTCGTTCATAATTTTTTAATTTTTTTAATGATTTAAACCAAATAATTAAACTTGAGGAACTTTAATATCTCCAAGTGGATAAAATGGAAGCATGTTTTCCTCTAGCCATTTATTTGAATCAACAGGAGTCATTTTCCAACCCGAATTACAATTTGAAACCACTTCTACGAAACAAGTTCCATGTCCATTTTTAGATAATTCGAACGCTTTTTTAATAGCTTTTTTGGTTTTCCGAACGTGTGCAGGAGTATATACAGCAGTACGAGTAACGAACTGTGTTCCTGGTAATTGAGCAAGTAATTCCGTCATTTTAAGTGGATTTCCCATCATAGAAAGATCTCTACCATAAGGTGACGTGGATGATTTCATATGTTCTAATGTTGTGGGAGCCATTTGACCACCTGTCATTCCATAAATACCATTGTTGATAAAAATCATCACAATGTTTTCACCACGATTACAAGCGTGAATAGTTTCAGCGGTTCCAATTGCAGCTAAATCGCCATCTCCTTGATATGTAAACACATATTTTTCGGGATTTAAGCGCTCTATTGCAGATGCTAAAGCTGGCGCACGACCATGAGCTGCACCTTGCATATCAACATCAAAATAATTGTATGCTAATACTGAACAACCAACTGGAGCAACTCCTATCGTTTTTTCTTGTATTCCTAATTCGTCAATAACTTCGGCAATAATACGATGAACCGTACCATGTCCGCAACCGGGGCAATAATGCATTACCGCATCGGTTAAAACTGAAGTTTTCTTATAAACTAAGTTTTCAGGTTTTATAATATCTTTGTTAAATTCCGACATGATTTACCCTCCGATAATTTGTTTTTTTAATGCGTTTAATACTTCTGCTGGAGAGTGAATCATACCTCCAAGACGGCCAAAATGTTCAACTTTGGTTTGGAATTTTGTAGCTAATCTGATATCTTCAACCATTTGACCAGCACTCATTTCTACAGATAGCATTCCTTTTACTTGTTTGCTTAATTCAAACAATCGTTTTGTTGGAAATGGATATAATGTAATTGGACGTAAAATTCCAACTTTAATTCCTTCTGCGCGAGCCATATCAAGGGCTTTTTGACAAATACGAGCCGAAGAACCGTAAGCTACAAAAAGATACTCTGCATCTTCAACCATGATTTCTTCAAAACGTACTTCTGTTTCTTCTAATATTCGATATTTAGCCTGAATTCTGTTATTTACAATTTCTTGTTTATCCGATTCTAATTCAAGAGAAGTAACGATATTATGCGAACGATTCGCTGGTTTTCCCATAGTTGCCCATGGACACTCTTTGCGAACTTCATCATCAGTACGACGAGTTTCGTATTCAGTAAGCTCAACTTTTTCCATAACTTGTCCGATAAGACCATCGGTTAAAATCATGGCAGGATTACGATATTTAAATGCTAATTTGAAGCCTAAATCTACAAAATCATACATCTCTTGTACCGAATTGGGGGCAAGGGTAATAAGTTTGTAATCACCATGTCCACCACCTTTAACTGTCTGGAAATAATCACATTGTGAGGGCTGAATTGTTCCTAAACCAGGACCAGCACGAACAACATTTACAACCAAACAAGGAAGTTCAGCACCAGCTAAATAGGAAAGGCCTTCTTGCATTAAGCTAATACCAGGGCTTGAGGAACTGGTCATAACTTTTTTACCACAGCCTGCTCCACCATATACCATATTGATAGAAGCTACTTCACTTTCGGCTTGTAAAATAACCATTCCTGTTTTTTCCCATGGTTTTTCAACCATCAAATGCTCGAGCACTTCCGATTGTGGGGTAATGGGATAACCGAAGTATCCATCGGCACCAAAGCGAATAGCACCTTCGGCTACAGCTTCATTACCTTTCATTAATCTTAGTTCTTTCATTTGCTAAAATTATTTGAATTTTTAAATTAATTATTTTTTGCTCTGTAAACTGTAATAACGCCATCTGGGCATACTACAGCACAATTAGTACAACCTGTACAGTTATCGTTTTGCATTTCTAAATAGTGATACCCCTTGCCATTTACTTTTTTCGAAAGCTCAATTACAGTTTGCGGGCATGTAGGCACACACACACCACAACCTTTACAGTGCTCGATGTCAATAACAATCGTTCCTTTTGCTGCCATTTTTGTTGTTTTTAGTTTCTTTAATATAATATGTTTTTTATTTTTTTCACCGAGACGAAATTAGTCATTTTATTTTTATCCCCAAGAAAAATAACATTTTTTTACAAACCAAATTTGACATAATTATACCCCCATTATTTTAGCTTTATTGATAAAATTAATTTATTAATATAATTTCAAGCCATTAACTCAGTTAAATACTGAATATCATTATGTTAGATTATTTGCAAATCTTATCAAACGCCATTCTAAATATCAAAATTTATCCTTAAATTTCAATTTAAAATATTGTCTCTTTAAGATATTATATACCGTAAATACTTGTTTGAATAAAATAAAAGAAATAAAACGGGAAATATCAAAACTTTATAGCTCTTTTTGCTGAATTAAAACAGGGTAAATATTGATAAAAAAAGGATAATTATTTCGGAATTGATTTGCTTATTATTTTATTGTAATTTTGCCCCCAAAACAGTTAATTTTTATATCAAAATAATTGGATTATGAATTTGAAACAAAACGAGAAGTTATTCGGTGAGTTTCCAGCAATATCTACTCAAGAATGGGAAAACACCATTTTAACTGACTTGAAAGGTGCTGATTACCAAAAAAAATTAGTATGGAAAACCGAAGAGGGCTTTGATGTTCAACCGTATTATCGAAGCGAAGATTTAACGGAATTAACATACTTAAATCAACTTCCCAATGCGTATGCATTTGTTCGTGGACAAAAAACAGACAATAACCAATGGGATATTGTTCAGTACGTTGAAGAATCGGACCCTCAAAAAGCAAATGCTTTTGCTTGCGACACCTTAAAAAGAGGTGCAAATGTGGTTTGCTTTAATGCATCTAAAGTGATTGATAGCGGATCAATGACTCAACTTTTAGCAAATATCAATCCCGAAGAAACTGCTATACGTTTTAAACACGTTAGCTCATATCCGAAATTAGTTGAATTGTTTATCAACGAGCTCAAACGTCGTAGCATTAACATGGAGAAAGTAACTGGCAGTATCGATTTTGATCCAATTTGCTATATGTTACTTCACAAATCGTTTTATGTTTCACAAGATAACGATCTTAACGAATTAATTCATGTTGTAAAAAAAATTATACTAGAACTTCCTAACTTCAAGGCATTAACTGTAAATACAGACTTATTACACAACAGCGGTTCCACAATTTCACAAGAAATGGGCTACGGATTGGCTTGGGCTAGCGAATATATGGCATATGCTATCGAAAAAGGAATTTCTGCAACAAACGCTGCAAATAGCATTATGTTCTCTATGTCGGTAGGTTCCAATTATTTTATGGAAATAGCAAAACTGAGAGCTTTCAGAATGTTATGGAGCATAGTTGCTGAACAATACAAAGTGGATTTATCCGACTTCAAAATCTACATCCACAGCAATGGTTCTATCTGGAACAAATCGGTGTACGATCCTAACGTAAATATGCTTAGAAGTACCACCGAGGGAATGGCTGCAATAATTGGCGGAACAAACAGCTTAACCCTTAGAGCATACGATTTGGCGTTCAAATCGGAAGATGAATTTTCGAGCAGAATTTCTCGAAATGTTCAACTTATGCTAAAACACGAAGCTTATTTTGACAAAATTGTTGATCCTGCTTCAGGTTCATATTATATTGAAACTCTTACCGATAAACTAGCAAAGCAAGCCTGGACACTTTTTCAAGAAACCGAAGCCAAAGGCGGATTTATTAAGTTAGCCCTTGATGGTGAAATCAAAAAAGAAATTGAAATCGTTGCTCAAAAGCGTGATTCTGATATCGCAAATCGCAAGATTACCATCTTGGGAACCAATCAATACCCAAATCCAACGGAAACTATGTTGGACAGAATTGAGGATTACAACCATTGTTATAATAAATACGAAGGTCTGAACCCATACCGTGGCACCATGGCTTTTGAAGAATTGCGTATGGCGACCGAAAAGTTTGCTAAAGCAAAAAAACATCAGCCATCTGTATTTATGCTAACCATTGGCAGTCTTGCTATGCGTAAGGCTAGAGCTTCGTTCAGTGCAGGATTTTTTGGTTGTGCTGGATTTGAAATCATCGACAACCTTGGTTTTGAAACCGTAGAGCAAGGTGTTGAAGCTGCGCTTGATGCAAAATCTGAAATCGTGGTTATTTGTAGTTCAGATGACGAATATGCCGAGTATGCACCTGCAATTACTCAAGCAATTAAAGCTAAAAATAGCGCCGTAAAAGTAGTCGTTGCTGGCAATCCTACAGAAATATTAGAACTATTAAAACAAGCCGGTGTAAATGATTTTATTCATGCTCGAACTAATGTATTAGAAAAATTAACCTCGTACTGCAAAGAACTTGGAATTATCTAATTACATTAAGTCTGAAAAAGAAAAAAGCAACTTAAATCATTAAAAAAGAAACAAATGAAACCAGATTTCAGCAAAATAGATTATCGCTCAGCAAAAAGCACCCAAAATAATGAGCAAAAAACAGATGATATGATTTCCTCAGAGTTATGGTTAACTCCTGAACAAATCTCTGTTAAGCCCGCATATTCCCCTATTGATTTAACGGGAATGGAGCACCTCAATTATGCCGCAGGACTTCCTCCATATCTTCGCGGACCTTATTCTTCTATGTATGTTACTAAACCATGGACAGTTCGTCAATACGCAGGATTTTCGACTGCAGAAGAGTCAAACGCATTCTACCGTCGCAACTTGGCTGCAGGTCAAAAAGGATTATCTGTTGCATTCGATTTAGCTACACATCGTGGCTACGATTCCGACCATCCTCGCGTTGTAGGTGATGTGGGTAAAGCCGGTGTGGCTATCGACTCCATTTTGGATATGAAAATTCTCTTCGACCAAATTCCTCTCGATCAAATGTCGGTTTCGATGACCATGAACGGTGCGGTATTGCCAATTTTGGCATTCTACATTGTGGCTGCCGAAGAACAAGGTGTTTCGATGGATAAATTGAGTGGAACCATCCAAAATGATATCTTGAAAGAATTTATGGTGCGTAACACTTATATTTACCCACCAGTTCCATCTATGAAAATTATCGCCGATATTTTTGAGTTCACCTCGAAAAATATGCCGAAATATAACTCAATCTCCATCTCAGGATACCACATGCAAGAGGCTGGTGCAACTTGCGACATAGAAATGGCGTACACACTTGCCGACGGATTGGAATATCTTCGTACTGGCGTAAACGCAGGCATGAGTGTGGATGCTTTTGCTCCTCGTTTATCCTTTTTCTGGGCAATTGGCATGAATCATTTTATGGAAATTGCTAAAATGAGAGCTGCTCGTATGTTGTGGGCAAAGATTGTAAAACAATTTAATCCAAAGAACCCAAAATCGATGGCATTGCGCACCCACTCACAAACATCGGGTTGGTCGCTTACCGAGCAAGATCCTTTCAATAATATTGGACGTACTTGTGTTGAAGCCATGGCTGCTGCTTTAGGTCACACCCAATCGTTACACACAAACGCTTTGGATGAAGCCATTGCTTTGCCTACCGATTTTAGCGCTAGAATTGCCCGGAATACTCAAATTTACATTCAAGAAGAAACCAATGTTTGTCGCGGAGTTGATCCTTGGGCTGGTTCATATTATATTGAATCGTTAACGAATGAGATTGCACAACGAGCTTGGGGCTTGATTGAAGAAGTAGAAGCACTTGGAGGAATGGCATTAGCTATTGAATCGGGAATTCCAAAAATGCGTATTGAGGAAGCTTCTGCTCGTAAACAAGCACGTATAGATTCCGGAAAAGATATTATTGTTGGAGTAAACAAATATCGATTAGAAAAAGAAGATCCAATCGACACTTTAGAAGTGGATAACACAGCCGTTCGTGAATCTCAGATTAAACGTTTGGCTGATTTAAGGGCAAACCGCAACAACGAAGAGGTAAAAGAAGCTTTGGAGGCACTTACCCGTTGTGCTGCTGGTGGCGAAGGCAATCTTCTTGCTCTTGGCATTGATGCTGCTCGCAAACGCGCTTCTCTTGGTGAAATATCAGATGCATTAGAAGTAGTATTTGGCCGTTATAAAGCAAAAATAAATTTAATTTCAGGCGTGTATTCATCAGAAACAATCGGAAATGAAAGTTTCCAAGAAGCGTGCAGATTGGCAGACCAGTTTGCAGCTCAAGAAGGTCGTCGTCCACGAATCATGATTGCAAAAATGGGTCAGGACGGGCACGATCGTGGCGCTAAAGTAGTTGCCACAGGTTATGCAGATATTGGCTTCGACGTTGATATGGGACCATTGTTCCAAACTCCAGAAGAAGCGGCTCGTCAAGCCGTAGAAAACGACGTTCACGTTTTAGGGGTATCTTCATTAGCAGCAGGCCACAAAACGTTAGTACCTCAGGTGATTGAAGAGTTGAAAAAACTTGGCAGAGAAGACATTATGGTGATTGTTGGTGGAGTAATTCCAGCGCAAGACTATGATTATCTTTACAAAGCCGGAGCAGCAGCCATCTTCGGACCTGGATCTGTTATTTCTGACTGCGCTATTAAAATGTTGCATTTGATGATGACAAAATAATAACTCAATTTTTTATAAACAAAAAAGCTACCTTCTTTACTGTAGGTAGCTTTTTTTTTGAAAACTGAACTTCGAAAAATAAATAAACTTGAAAGCTTAGGTAAATAACGGTTTTCAGTGTTTTCAAGTGGAGCATTACGGAATCGAACCGAAGACCTCTTGACTGCCAGTCAAACGCTCTAGCCAACTGAGCTAATGCCCCTAATTAAAGAACGAAGGGAGTTCAAACGCTCTAGTCCCGAAAATAAACAAATTTTTAATTTGTGCTATTTTCGAGGATCCTCGATCTTGTATTTTCCGATTTGTAATCGGTAAAACAATATCGGGACCAACTGAGCTAATGCCCCCTTTTGAACATTTATAATTGCAAATATACATTTTTTATTACATTTACACAAAAATATGCTTAATGGAAGAAAGCAAACGCCTATTTGTGGCTATAAAATTCAAACCAAACGAGTTGTACCAAGATTTGGTTAATCAACTAAGACATCGTTTGCGAACTGATATGATATCGTGGATTGAGCCTGAAATGGCACATTTGACTTTGAAGTTTTTTGGACAAACTCCCGTTGCTCGCATTGAATCATTAGAATCTGCTTTGTTAAAAAGTGTTCAAAATCAAGCACCATTTGAGATTAAAATAGATAAAGTAGGTGCTTTTGGTAGCAGTCATTCACCTAAAGTAATATGGATGGGAATGCAAGATTATACATTAGTGAAGAAACTACATTTCGATTTAATAAATTCAATTAGACAGCTCGGATATTATCCAGATCCAGGTAATTTTATCCCACATATAACCCTAGGAAGGGTGAAAAAAATAATGGATAAACCATGGTTTTGGGATTCTATATCACTTTTGCAAAACAGAGAAATTCAAACTGCACTAATTGATAAAATTATTTTATACGAAAGTATTTTATTAAAAAAAGGTGTTAAGCATAATGTAGTACGAGAGTTTCCGTTTAAAGTTTGTTGAAATTTGCCAATAAAACTCTGACAATCAGTACTATTCCAAAACCAAACAATAAAATTCCCACAATTTTATTTATCAAAAACATTACTCTAGCAGATAATAAACGCTTAATTTTATTCGCAAAAAAACATTTAATAATATCTGTAGAGACCAAGGTTAATAGAGTGATGACAAAAAATAGAAAAATATTTTCGGGTGTTTGTAAACTTGATTTTTTGGTCACTGAAACAGTAATCCAAAAAAACCAAACAAAAGGATTCATAAAATTTAGAAAAAAACCTTTTGTAATGAATGTTAATGCTCTGCTAAAGCGGTTGTCAATTTTAACTTCGTGAGATGTGTTCACAATCTCTTTTTTTACAAATGTATATATCCCAAATCCTATTAAAATTCCACCGCCAATAATTCCAAAATAAAGTTGAGTGCCTGGTGCATCAATAAATTGAATTACTCCAAAGTAAATAAGGACTAATACTACGGCATCACTGAGAGAAATACCTATTGCTAATTGTACCCCAGCCTTAAATCCTCTGTTAATGCTTGTTTGAATCAATGCAAAAAATGCTGGCCCAATTAAAAAAGCCAATGTAATGCCTAAAATAAATCCCTCAATTAGTAATTTTATCATCAATTTTATCTTTTTTGTTGCGATAAAAACTCAACCCATGAATTATACTTTTCACCTCTTAATACCCTTGGAAATTTGTTTTGACTTCCCTCTTTCCCTTGAGATCTCATCCAATTATAAAATATTTCTGGAGGTAAAATTTCTACCGAAATTTCTTTAATTGCATCTAATCTTTCTACTCGATAGTCATCGTTTAGAACTTTCAAATATTCGTCAATTTTTTTTGCCGCAAGCTCATTTGAAATTATTTGATTATCGCAGCCAATGTACCATTTGTGCTCAAACATGCTCCCTTGAGTGCGCTTGAGTCCTGCAACAGTAAACTCGCGAATTCCAAGATGCATCTCGTCGTCGAGCATTTTAATTGCTTGCACTAAATTGTCAACTGAAATATGCTCACCACAAAGATTCAAAAACTGCTTAGTACGCCCCGTAATTTGAATTTCATTTAGTTCTTTGTTGGTAAACTTTACCGTGTCGCCAATTAAATATCTCCATGCACCAGCACATGTAGAAATCAATAACGCATATACCTCTCCTTCAATTACTTTGTCAATTGTTATTGTTTCTGGATGGGCAATAATATTGTAATCTTCATCGAAATTTGAACTGTTAAATGGAACAAATTCAAAGAAAATTCCATTATCAAGGACCATTTCCATAGCATTTACATTTGGCCGACTTTGATATGCAATAAAGCCTTCAGAAGCCAAATACGTTTCCATATAAGTAATTGGTTTGGCTAATAATTTTTCAAAATTTGATTTGTGTGGTGTGAATGAAACGCCTCCATGGACAAAAATTGACAAATTAGGCCAAATGTCGTGAATCGTTGTTAAGTTATATCGTTCAATTATTTTTTCTAATAATATTTGAAACCAGGCAGGAACCCCAACAATTACACCGATATCCCACTTAGGAGCCATTTTAATGATTTCTTCGAGCTTCGTCGGCCAGTCTCTTTCACGCGAAATCCGATTGCCCGGTTTGTAAAAATGTTCAAACCAAAATGGAATATTTCCAGTTGTAATTCCCGATAAATCGCCAGCATAATAAGTCCCATTGTATTGCAAGTGCGTACTTCCACCCAACATGAGAGTAGGTTTTTGGAAAAATTCTGGAGGGAAATCATACTGAGACAGAGATAACAATTGGCGAACACTAGTGCGCTTTATCGCTGATACCATGTCCTTAGTTACAGGAATATATTTACTGCTTGCGCCACTAGTGCCAGAACTGAGCGCAAAATGCTTAACCTGTTTGGGCCAACAAACATAACTTTCTCCATTAAGTGTGCGATACCACCAATCTTTATAAATTGAATCGTAATCGTAAACAGGTACAATTTTCTGAAATTCTTCAATCAGGTTTTTACTCTCTAAAATCTTAGTAAATTGATACGTATCACCAAAAGAGGAGTCACATGCCTGTATAAGTAACTTTTTTAATGTTTTTTTCTGAAGAGACAAAGGATTTTTGTTCTTTCTTGATTTCCGAATAAATTCTTTCGGAAATTTACTTCGTAATGAAATCCCTTGTTTTATAATTGAACCTACAATTGCCATATTTTTCTTGTTTTCTGAGTTCAAAATTACTAAAAAATTGTTTTCTAAAATAATTAAAATATCAATTGAACATCAATGTTTTTTTTTAACTTTGTCAAATTGAAAAAAGATGCAAAAATGAAAAAGGGGTTTGTGAGATGGGTCGTAATAATTCACATTACGATAATTACCTGTTTAGGTTTATATATTGGTATAGTGCTTCTAATCGCATACATTAATGATTACAAACCAAACAATAAAGAAAACATCACCACTATTCCACAAAAATCAAAAACAGCAAAAATAATTACAGAAACAGAATTTTCAATTCTGTCATGGAATATTGGCTACTGTGGATTGGGAAAAGAACAAGATTTTTTTTACGATGGTGGATATCAAGTGCGGCCAAGTCATGAAGAATATCAAAAATACATCAATGGAATTTTTCATTCAATAAGCAAATTCGATTATTTAGACTTTATACTTTTGCAAGAAGTTGATGTTAATTCCAAGCGAAGTTACTACACAAACCAATTAGAAACATTAAAAGAAGCATTGCCAGAAATGTCATTTTCATATGCTAAAAACTACGATGTGGGATTTGTTCCAATTCCATTTTTTGAACCTATGGGAAAAGTTTCAGCAGGCATGGCCACTTGGTCTAGTTTTCTTCCTAAAGAGGCCACTAGAATTGGATTTGATGTGAATTTCTCTTGGTGGAAACGAATTTTTATGTTAGATCGTTGTCTGATTCTCACACGTTACAGACTCAATAATGGTAAAGATTTTGTGCTTATCAATATTCATAATTCTGCTTTCGACGATAAAAACATTCTAAAACCGGTGGAACTTAATGCTATTAAAGTACTGATGATTGAAGAATATCAAAAAGGCAATTTTGTGGTTGCCGGTGGCGATTGGAATCAAAATCCTCCTAATTTTAAGCCAACGATGATTGATAAACAGTGGAACCCAGTTGCTATTGATCAGCCAATTCCTAAGGATTTATTACCAAGCAATTGGAAGTGGGCTTTCCCGATAAACATACCTACAGAGCGATTTAACGATAAACCTTTTGAAAAAGGGAAGAACAAAACAACAACAATCGATTTTTTTGTTGCTTCACCTAATGTGAATATTCATTCCATAGAAACAATAAATTTGGAATTCAAGTTTTCTGACCACCAACCCGTTATGATGACTTTTGGAATTGCTTCTGATAGCACTGTGGTAGAAAAATAATTAATACTCTTTATTGATTTTCAATATACTGATTGTCAAATGTTTGGTTTTGTTGATAATCAAAATCAAGAAGTTTTAGAAAAATAATTCCCTTGTTACAAAATCAGCAAAGTGCTTTCCTTCTTGGGTAAGAAAAATCACACCATCTCTTGATAAAAATAATTGTGAATCAATATTCTTAAGCTGAGTACAAAAATAATTGGAATATTTTTCACCAAAATCTGTGTTTATCTTATTGCAACTGCAACCAGAATCTGTTCTGATAGAAGTAAGAACATATTCGTTGTATCGGTCGTCTAACGATAAAGTTTCTTGTTCAACATCAGGCATATTGGAATTCATTCCTTCTATATAACTTTTCACATTTGAAACATTCCATTGTCTATTTGTTGTGTTAAAAGAATGAGCTCCTGGTCCAAAACCCAAGTATGGAATTCCATTCCAATATGCGCTATTGTGACGTGAAATTTTGTCGTCTAAGCAGTAATTTGAAATTTCGTATTGTCGATAACCACTTGTTTTTGCAAAATCCATTAAAATATTAAATTGCCTAATACTATCCTCTTCAGAAGGCATTTCGATGCGTTTTTTTTCAATTAACTTCTGTAAAGCTGTGTGTGTTTCAACCGTGAGCGAATAACACGACAAATGGGCTATTTTGTAATTCAAGGCAGTGTTTAAATTTTGCAACCACACGTCATCTGATTGATTTGGAATTCCATATATTAAATCAATAGAAAGATTTGAAAAACCTGCTTCCTGAGAATATTCTATAGCTTTTATCGACTGTTTTGCAGAATGTCTGCGATTAATCTGCTTCAAAATAATATCATCAAATGATTGGACGCCAATACTTAATCTATTAATTTTGGTTTCAGCTAATTGCTGAATATATGTTTTTGTTAAATCGTCTGGATTGGCTTCAAATGTAATTTCTGGGCTTTCTGAAATATTGAAATTTTTATAAATTAGTCCAATTATTCGAGTAATTTCTTCCTTTGTAAGCACTGATGGGGTTCCACCTCCAAAATAAATTGTATCAATTATTTCATTTTCAAAAACGCTCTTTCTTAATTCAATTTCAAGACCTAATGCAATCAAAAAATCATCTTTTAATCGCAAATTTGCTATTGAATAAAAATTACAATAGGTGCATTTTTGCTTGCAAAATGGAATATGAATGTAAATACCCGCCATAATATTTTTATTCAAAAGTACATTTTTTTAGCCACTTGTATTTAAAACTTGTATATTTGAAGCTTAGAATATTTCGAATAATTTGATTGTCAGACTGATGAAATAATTTTTCGATAAATAGCTAAATATAAACAGTTGTCTCATATATTTTACAATTACTAAAATGAAAAAAATAGGTTTTGTTATTCTCATTTTGTTATGCTTCACAATATCGTCAAAAGCGCAACAAGAAAAATATTTAAAGGTAAAAATTGATTTATCGGTTAAAACCATTGGTCAATTAATGCAATTTGGAATTGCTCAAGAAGGTGATTATAAAAAAGGGTCATATTACATTTGCGAACTCCCCGCAAGCGATGTTGAGAAACTAAGAAACAACGGTTTTCTCGTTGATGTTTTAGTTAATGATATGGCAAAATTTTATCAAAATAGAAACTTAAATAGTAAATCGCCCGAAAAAGGGGTTTCTATTTGCGGCTCTTCAATTCCAAATTACACTATGCCATCGCATTTTCGTCACGGAACAATGGGTGGATATTTGAATTATGAGGAACTTCTGTCGGAGTTAGACAGTATGCATAAATATTATCCGAGTTTGATTAGTACTAAGACTGCTATTGATACTTTTCATACCATTGAAGGGCGCCCAATTACTTTTGTAAAAATCTCAGATAATGTAAACATTGACGAAAACGAACCAGAAATCTTGTATCTATCGCTAACGCACGCTCGCGAGCCAATGGGGATGCAACAATTAGTTTGGTTTATGTGGTATTTACTCGAAAACTACAGTACTAATTCGGAAATAGCATATTTAGTAAATAATTCAGAACTCTTTTTTATTCCTGTTGTTAATCCAGATGGATATGTTTACAATCACACAACAAACCCCACTGGAGGCGGTATGTGGCGCAAAAACAGAAGATCAAATGGTGGTGGAGCTATGGGTGTTGATTTAAACAGGAATTATGGGTATGAATGGGGATTTGATGATGTTGGTTCTTCTATTGATCCTACTGCTGAAACATATCGTGGAACCGCAGGATTTTCGGAATCAGAAAACAAAACTATAAAATGGTTTTGCGAGCACCGTCAATTCAAATTACTGATTGATTATCACACCTATAGTAATATTTTACTTTACCCTTGGGGATACGCAAATATGACAACTCCCGATCAACCAATTTTTTTAGAATATGCCAAATTATTGACTTCCGATAACCATTTTGCGTACGGCACTCCTGGAGAAATTTTATATACAACGAATGGCGGTTCTTTTGATTGGTTTTATGGAGAGCAAACAACAAAAGGAAAAATTATCTCTTTTTCACCCGAAGCTGGTAGCCCTGATGATGGATTTTGGCCTGCCGAAAACAGAATTGATATTTTGTGTAATACATTTGCCACCATGAACTTAATGATGGCTCGATTGACAAATAAATATGCAACATTAGAAAATTTGTCGCCAAATTTAATTAATGAATCCACTTCTAAAGTGAAATTTTCACTCAAAATATTGGGGTTAGATACATCAGGTACTTTTACTGTTTCTTTGATTGATCCAAATGGAGTTTGCTCTTCAATTGGAGCTCCAAAAAACTTTTCAACTTCACATTTATTACAACAATTTTCCGACTCAATTTCTTTTGTGTTAAACAGTTCATTATCACAAGGCTCAGCGATAAAACTATTACTAAATGTTGCAAATGGCAGTTTTTCACGTACTGATACGCTTAATTTTGTTTATGGATCAGCCGTAACCTTAATTAATGATTCTTGCAATAATTTATACGGGTGGACTTCGGAAGGTGGTTCGTGGATTACAACACCTTCAACATATGTTTCAGCGCCAAATTCTATTACCGATGGGTTAGGTAATTACGCAGATAATACCATTAAATCTATTACAACCACACAGAACGTTGATTTGACTCAGTCTGTTTACGCAGAACTCTCATTTATGACAAAATGGGCTATTGAAAAAGGGTACGATTATGTTCAAATAAAAGTAAGCGATGATAATGGAATTTCTTGGACTCCACTTTGCGGAAAATATACTGTAGAAGGATCAATAAATCAGGCTTTTGGAGAACCATTGTACGATGGAATTCAAAATAATTGGGTAAATGAGCATATAAATTTGAATGATTATATTGGAAAACTCGTAAAATTTCGTTTTACCTTAACTTCTGATGCTGGTGCTAATGATGATGGATTTTATTTTGATGATTTCAAAGTACTAAAAATCAACCAATCTCCAATTCAGATTAATAATATTCAAGATGGTGATATAGCTGTTTCAGTTCTTCCAAACCCTTCTTCGGGGTTAGTATTTATAAAATTTAACTCAAAACAAACCAGGTCAATTAATGTGGTTGATTTGATGGGATCAGTAGTTTATAAAGCTCAAAACGAGAACACTCAAACAGTCGAATTAAACCTTTCACATTTGCAAAAAGGAATATATTTTGCAAGAATTTCTTCCTCAAACAACACTTCGGAATGTGTTAAATTAATTTTGTATTAATCAAAAACTTTAAATAAAAAAAGCCATCTCAGGTTTGATCTGAGATGGCTTTTTTATTTATCATAATCCAAAAATTACATCATACCACCCATTCCACCAGGCATTCCACCACCCATTGGCATTGCAGGAGCTTCTTCTTTAATTTCGGCTAAAACACATTCGGTTGTAAGCAACATGCCAGCTATTGATGCTGCATTTTCAAGTGCAATTCGTGAAACCTTAGTTGGATCAATAACACCAGCTTTGTATAAATCTTCATACACTTCAGTTCGTGCATTAAACCCAAAGTCGTCTTTACCTTCAGTTACTTTATTAACGACTACCGAACCTTCTTGACCTGCATTAGTCACAATTTGTCGTAATGGTTCTTCTAAAGATCTACGAATAATTTCAATTCCAATTTTTTCATCTTCATTCTCAAAACTGACATTATCTAAAGCACTAATTGCACGAATATATGCAACACCACCGCCAGGTATAATTCCTTCTTCAATTGCAGCGCGCGTTGCGTGTAAAGCATCGTCAAATCTATCTTTTTTCTCTTTCATTTCAACTTCAGAAGCAGCACCAACATAAATTACAGCAACACCACCAGCTAATTTTGCTAAGCGTTCTTGTAATTTTTCTTTATCATAATCAGACGTAGATTTTTCTATTTGACCTTTTATTGCTCCGATTCTTGCAGCAATAGCTTCTTTTTCACCTTTTCCACTTACAATTGTGGTGTTTTCTTTGTCAACAGTAATTTTTTCTGCTGTTCCCAAATATTCTAAAGTAGCGTCTTCAAGTTTGTATCCTTTTTCTTCACTAATAACAGTTGCACCAGTAAGTATTGCGATATCTTCGAGCATTTCCTTACGACGATCGCCAAAACCTGGAGCTTTTACAGCAATTATTTTCAACGAACCACGTAAACGATTAACAACCAATGTAGCTAAAGCTTCACTGTCAATATCTTCTGAAATCACTAATAATGGACGACCTGTTTGAAGCGATTTTTCAAGAATTGGAAGGAATTCTTTCATATTGCTAATTTTCTTATCGTAAAGCAAGATGTAAGGGTTTTCGTATACAGCTTCCATTTTTTCAGCATCTGTCACAAAATATGGAGAGATATACCCACGATCAAATTGCATTCCTTCAACTACTTTTACATGAGTTTCGGTGCCTTTTGCTTCTTCAATAGTAATAACTCCTTCTTTTTTTACCTTTGACATAGCTTCTGCTATCATTTTGCCAATAAAATGATCATTATTAGCAGAAATTGTAGCAACTTGTTGAATTTGCTCAATGTTATCACCAATAACTCTAGAACGTTTTTTTAAGTCATTAATAACAACTTCAACTGCTTTATCAATCCCACGTTTAATATCCATTGGATTAGCTCCAGCTGTAACATTTTTTAATCCAGTATTAAAAATTATTTGAGCTAAAAGTGTTGCTGTAGTTGTTCCGTCTCCAGCCTGATCATTTGTTTTTGAAGCAACTTCTTTTACCATTTGTGCACCCATATTGGCTACAACATCTTGAAGTTCAATTTCTTTTGCTACAGTAACACCATCTTTTGTTATTTGAGGTGCACCATATTTTTTGTCAATAATTACATTTCTACCTTTTGGTCCAAGGGTAACTTTTACTGCATCAGCTAAAGCGTTTACACCTTTTTTAAGTTGTTCACGTGCTTCCCAATTATATAAAATATCTTTTGCCATTGTTCTATGTGATTTTAATTGTAAATAATTTGTTTAAGATTTTTGAAGTTGATAAGTAAAAAACATAAATACTTGAACCAGAATACTATGATCTCAAATAAATATTAAATAATTTGAAATATGAATATAATAGGTGCAATTAAAATGAAGTTTTCCTATCATTAAAAAATTATATAACTGCTAATATATCAGACTCTTTCATAATAAGATAATTCTTACCATCAACTGTAATTTCTGTACCAGCATATTTGCCATATAGCACTTTGTCGTTAACTTTTACGGTCATTGGTTCATCTTTTTTGCCATTACCAACGGCTAATACAACCCCTTTTTGTGGTTTTTCTTTAGCTGTATCAGGAATAATAATTCCACCACTTGTTTTTTCTTCAGCCACAGATGGCTCAAGCACAACTCTGTCTGCTAATGGTTTAATGTTTAATGTTGTCATATTTTTCTTTTTTAGTTTAATTTTTTCGTCGCGCCAAATCTGTCCAAATTCGTGCCACTTCCCTTTTGCCTTTTACGAATAATTGAAGTATGTATTTTATAAATATGTGATATTCAGATATGTACGACACATTTAAATATCATACCAAAAGTATTATCATAAGTTTATAGATTATATATATGTCACAATGACAGATTTTAAAAACTTCGAAAGCGCCAAAATTGGCAAATTGAATAACCCCTTAGATTTTAAAAAAAAAGCCGTCAGTAATGACAGCTTTTTGCAATTATATTCCCTTTTTATTTTTTTGCTGGTTGCTGCGCGGCAGGTTGTTGTGCTGCTGGAGCATCAGATTTTTGTTCAGTTTTTTGTTTTGTTTCTGCCTCATCGGTAGCTTTTTTTGGTGCCGAAAATGCAGCTAGGAAACTGAACAAAACGATAGCACCGATTAATATCCAAGTAGCCTTTTCTAACACATCTGTAGTTCTACGAACTCCCATTACTTGGTTTTGAGATGAAAAATTTGAATTTAAACCACCTCCCTTTGGGTTTTGTACTAAAACTACAAAGATTAATAGAATTGATGCGATTATTACTAAGATCATTAAAAACACTAACATAGCTTATCTTTTTAGATTATTAACTTTATTTTTTTCAACTTCTTCAATTAAGTTTGCAAAGTAAATGATTTTTTCTGGATTTTTCAAACTTAATGTTCGATAAATTTTTATTGCCTTATCATAATGTTTCTGTTTGATGTAAATTTTAGCGAGAGTTTCGCTTGCAATATCATCGTGTTTGATTAAACTTTTTTTAGCTGCTTCTGCATTATGAAGGGCTTCATCTGTGGGTTTTGACACTTTGATTGGTTGAACTGCAAATTTATCAACTAATTCATTTATACTTGGTCTCTTTGTAATATTTTTTTCTGATACTGTATTTCTATTTTCAATTACATCTGTGTCGACTTTGGGCTCAATAGTGGTTTTTGTATTACATGAGACTTCTTCAATATTATTAACTAAACTAACCTCATCTCTAACTTGTATCAATGAAGATTCGTCCTCTTTCTCTACAATAATTGGTTCTAATTCTAGGTTGCCCTTGTCAGCATCTTCGCAAGGCAGAAACCTAGTTAAATAATTAAAAAACTGAGTCCTATTTTGACTATAAATAATTTTTTTCTCAATAAGTTTATTTCCAATTACTTCATCTACATTTTTCCAATAGCCAGCAATCATAAGCGGTGGCAGTGCAAAAAATGGATACTTTTGTGCCAAAATTTCCAAATTGGCAATATCAATTTTGTTAATTGTAGATGGAGTTTGAAGCAATGTGATAAAGTGTTTTTTGTCCATAATATAATTGTTACTTACCAATTTACAAAAGCTTTATTGAATATATCTTCCACTAAAAGTGCACTAATTTGTCTGATTAGCTCACCTTCAACTTCAGACAAATTTTTGGAACTATCATAATCAAGATACCGGCTAAAAGATTGTTCGAAATTTTGCTTTTCATTAAAACGATTAGAATATCTAACATTAATTGTGATTGTCAATCGGTTAAGCGCTGCCGTTTGATTTCCCTGAATAGCAATAGGTTGTGTATAGTATTGGGTTATTTCTCCTTCAAATGTAAGATCTGCACTACTTTCGTTTAACATTAAGTTACTTTGAGATTGAATTTTTGTGCGCAATTCTTCAGTAAATTGGCTACTCAAAGTTGGATTAACTAAAGAAGCGTTGTTCGGGAATGTTTTTACAGAAACAGATTTAGCTTCAACGGGAACTGAAGCTCCTGAAAAGGAATATTTAATACACGACGAGTTTAAAAATATCACAGACAAGATTAGTGTGATAAACTTAAAATTTGTGTGCTTCAACAATAATTGATTTTTTACCATTGTCCGAATTTATTCTATGTTATATTCTTTAATTTTTCGATAAAGCGTTCTTTCCGAAATTCCTAAATCTTGTGCAGCAAATTTCCTTTTTCCATTATGTTTATGCAATGCCTTGATAATTAAACTTCGTTCTTTTTTTTCAATGGAAAGAGAATCATCATTAAGAAGTGAAATTTCTGCTTCAACTGGATATTCCTCAAATTGTTCTTCATAATCATCAATTTCAAATTCTTCTTTTTCAGAATGGTCGGTCTTATGAACTGTGTCGTCATTCAAATTAATGAGTTTATTCATAAGGCTACTTTTCTGTTTGAGATCATGAATACCACCATCAGAAATTATTTCTGCAACAAGATGCTTTAATTCAGTTACATCGTGCTTTAAATCGGAAAGAAACCCATAGATCAATTCACGTTCAAAATTATCACTATTTAAAACAGACTTTTTACCTTGAAAAAGAACAGGAAGTTCAGATTTTCCTGCATTTGAAGGTAGAAAGCTCAAAAGCGTTTTTGCATTAATTACTCTTTCCGATTCAATAATTGATATTTGCTCCGTAATATTCTTTAATTGCCGAACATTTCCTGGCCAACGATATGATTTTAATAATTCATCCGCTTCATGGTCCAGATGAATTGGAGGAATCTTGAATTTTTCTGCAAAATCTGATGCAAATTTCCTGAACAGCAAACTTACATCATCCTTACGTTCCCTGAGAGCGGGGATATCAATTGGAACAGTACTGAGACGATAAAATAAATCTTCACGAAATCTTCCATTTTCAATTGCTTCTTGGAGATTTACGTTTGTTGCAGCAACCACTCGGACATTCGTTTTTTGAGGTTTTGAAGATCCCACACGAATGAACTCTCCCGTTTCTAATACTCTAAGTAAACGAGCTTGGGTAGACAAGGGCATTTCGGCAACTTCGTCTAAAAATATGGTACCTCCATTTACAACTTCAAAATAGCCTTTACGAGCATCATTTGCACCTGTAAAAGAACCTTTTTCGTGACCAAATAATTCAGAATCAATTGTACCTTCGGGAATAGCTCCACAGTTTACAGCAATGTATGAACCGTGTTTTCGCGCACTATATTGATGAATGATTTTGGGAAATGTTTCTTTACCAACGCCACTTTCACCTGTTATGAGCACCGATAAATCGGTGGGTGCAACTTGAAGTGCTATATTGATGGCTCTCTCTAATTTTGGTGAATTTCCGATGATGCCAAATCGTAATTTTACCGATTGTAAATTCATGAACATTATTTTGGTATGACAAAAGTATAAAAAAATATGACATTTTGTCAAGATATCAGATAATAGAGCGTTTTATAGAAATAATTTTAGTTTTTTAACACCTTTCACGTCTGAGTAATAAATAGCAAAAATGCTATTCATAAATTAACATATTAAAAATGGTTATAAAAAATTATTAAGACTTTATCTTCTCAGTTTTTAGCAAATTTTGATTTATAAAAATAAAAAAAGCTGTCCGATGGACAGCTTTTTTTATTTTTTTTCGCAAAATTAGTATCTGCGATTTCCACCACCGTTTCCACCGCGATCTCCACCGCGATCTCCACCGCGATCTCCACCACCACGATAATCGTTGCGAGGTCTTTCTTCTTTTGGACGAGCTTCAGTAACATTTAAGTTACGACCATTGATATCAAGGCCATTAAGCGCATTTAGTGCTTCGTTAGCTTCGGTATCGTTTGTCATTTCTACAAATGCAAATCCTTTACTTCTTCCTGTGAATTTGTCAGTAATAATTTTTACAGATGTAACTTCACCATATTCGGCGAATAAATCTGATAATTGATTTTCTGTTGCTGTAAAAGCAACATTTCCTACGTAAATGTTCATTTTCCTTTGATTGAATAATTAATACGGGGGTAAAGGTAATTCTTTTTTTATTACAAAAAATTATTTTATTATCTTTTTCTAAAAATATATTTCTGTTATTGTATTTTGTTTTTTTTGAAAAAGAAACTACTCCTGTTGCGTGCATCGGGCTAGTATGTGGATTTTTTCATATTCTCCGCAGAGCGGAGGAGAATTTATCCAATAAGAAATTATAAAAAATCATTAACATACTTGATATCTGAATATTGTATATATTGTTTTATAAAAATCTTACTTTGTAAATTGTTGTATTGTAAATTACTTTACATAACGCATAAAATCTTTACATACTTATTTTTTAGAAAATAATTTAATATTAGCTATAGATGTTTTGTATAGCCTATCAATGGTAGATCTTCAATAATCATTATAGTAATTTAATATTTAGGTATTGACATGAAGTCGCTCTTGGCATATAGTTTGACTTAATAAATATATAACAACTATTAATTTAAAACCTGATCATCATGAAAACTTTAAACGATATTTTATGGGGTTTGTATATTGTAATTATGGGACTTTTTGTTTCAATATTATTTATACTTTTTTTTATTCCAATTAGATTAAGTAATTTCTTTTTTGAAAAAGAACTTACAGAGTTAGGAAGTAGTGAAACTGCATACTTATAAAACAAAATGATTCTTTTAGCGTTTTATCATTAAAACTTAAAAGAAATTTAGGAAATATCAAAGTCTATCAGTTACTCAAAACCTTAAGATGAACACATCAAAAAAGTTTGGTATAAGGTTTGAATAACAAAACAAAATCGAATTAACAAACTAAAAACATAAAGATATGAAAACAATTAAAGAAAGTGTACTTTGGGGTGTTTATGTTGTAATGATGGGTGTAATTATATCAATTATTGTTTTATTATAATCATAATACTCTTTAAAGGGTAAGGGCGGTAAACAAAATTGTTTACCGCCCTTTTTTATTATATTTCTACAACATCACCTCTATTAGGTATTTCTATGTTTTTTAACCCATTATGATTTAAATATTCACTAAAAACAGCTTGCGTTTGAGATTCTCCATGAACAAGAAAAGTTCTTTTAATCTCTTTTAATGATTGACATTCTAAGAACCGTTTCATTTCGGAATAGTCCGCATGTCCAGAGTATGATTCAATAACTCTGATTTCAGCATTTACAGGGTGTTTAATCCCAAATATTGAGACTTCAGAATCTCCTCTCTTAATTCTAGCTCCAAGTGTGGAAGGAGCGCAATATCCTACAAACAAAATAGTAGTTTTTGAACTTTCAATATTGTTAGCAATGTGATGCTTAACTCTACCTGCTTCAACCATTCCTGATGCTGAAATAATAATACAAGGGCGATTTAAACTATTAATATGTTTGGAATCTTCTACCGACTGAACATAATGCAATTTACTAAAGCCAAATGGATCCGAGTCCGTTTTCATGAAGTTAAGAATCTCTTCATTAAAACATTCGTCATGTCTTTTAAAAACATCTGTTGCAGATACTGCAAGCGGGCTGTCGACAAAAACATCAACATCTGGTAATAATTTCTTTTTTTGTAATCTATCTAGTGCATAAATAATTTCTTGTGCCCGACCAATTGCAAATGAAGGAATAATTAGTTTTCCCTTTTTCTTGGCACAAGTATCAATAACAACTCTTAATAGTTCAAAATCAGCATCTTCAATTGGAGAATGCATTCTATCGCCATAAGTAGATTCGAGAATTAAGTAATCAGTTTGAGGAAATGGTTGAGGATCGCGAAGAATTCTTTTTTCGTACCTACCAATGTCACCCGTATAAGTAAGTCGTTTGGAAACGCCATTTTCTACAATAGTTAAGTTTACAATTGCTCCACCTAAGATATGTCCGCTATCCGTAAATTTTAAAGAGATTTCTTTAGTAATTTGATGAACCACGTTATATTTTACTTCTTCAAAAAGGCCCATACAATTTTTTGCATCTTGAAGGTTATATAGTGGTTCTACTAATGGCAACTTCTGTTTTTCTCTTCTTTTATTAAAATTTTTTGTATCCGCTTCTTGGATTTTTCCAGAATCGGGTAGCATAATATTGCAAAGATCATGGGTAGCAGGCGTACAGATTACTTGACCTTTAAATCCCAACTTGGTTATAAATGGAATTAATCCAGAATGATCGATATGTGCATGCGAAAGAATCAAATAATCAATAGCCATTGGGTCGAATCCTAAATCTCTGTTCATGTGATCTGTTTCGAGTCCTTTTCCTTGATACATGCCACAATCGAGTAAAATTTTCAGCCCATTAACCGTTATCAAATGTTTGCTTCCTGTGACTTCTCCTCCTGCTGCTCCTAAAAATTGGATATTCATGATTTTGCTTTTTATATTTAGAATTAGTACAATAATTCAATTGCTAATTGTGTTTGATTAACCATCAAATATGGCGAAACAAAGATATGTATAAAAACAACGATCAACACTCTTTTTTAATAAATCTTCAGACAAAATCAAAAGATAAAATTTACAAATTTAAAATCTGAGATTTTAGATAATTGGTTTCTAATATTACGTCTTTTGCTGTTTCGAATGAGCTTTAATTATCACTAAATTTTGGCTTAATAAAATAGGCTTTAAAATCTACCATACTGCGCATCATAATCCAAAAATTGGGTCGAGTTTTTGAGTAGAAAAAATCAATTAAAATAACAGAAACTAATAGCGAAACAATTGATGCCCAGATTGCTCCATAAGTACCGTAAATTGGAATCCACAAGTAATTAAGAGATACATTAATAATAACTCCAACAACACCTGTAAGCATAAAATACTTAAAAAGGTTGTTATTTGTGATGTAAAGAGATTTGGCCACTCCATAGTTTACAAAAAGCAAACGTATTGACATAATCCCCAAATAAACTCCGGCATCTTTAAATTCTAAATTAAACAAAAGATTAATTATTTGATTTCCAAACAAAAAGCAAAAAGTAATAATTAAAATTGAGACTAAAAACATAATTTGATAGACTCTCAATAATTTAAAGTGATAAAGCAATTCGTTGTTTGCTTTAGCTTTGGTGATTTCTGGGGCAACGGTCGTGTAGATTATCATAGGAATAAACCCAAACAGAGCAATTAGTTTAGCTGCCGTAGAATAGACTCCGAGTTCGCTGTTTCCAATCCAATCTCCTATAAAAAGCATTTCAATATTCTGTTGAACAAACATCAAAAAAGCCGTAATAATCATAGGCCAACTTAGTTGTAACAAGGCTTTAGCAGTGGGAAAGTCGTAATTCCACTTCGAAATCTGGTTTCCTTGTTGTTTGTACCAATAAAGCATAAGTAAACCACCAATTGCGAATTCCACAAATTGCATCCAAACAAAGGAGATTAGAGTTGCGCCAGTCAAAATCAGAGCAACTTTTAATAGTGAGGTTAAGAGATAGCCAACACTTTTTGAAAGCACCGTATATTTTGATATTAAATGTGTTTGATTATGCAAATCGATTGTGTCGAATATCAGAAAAATATTAGAGGATGCTGTAATAATCACAAAATAAAGCATTTCTGTATCTCCAGGACGGCGAAAAGCGATTGTGATTGCAGCAATAATAATTAAAAGTGTTGAGCCACAAAGTTTAAGCACAAACGAAGCTCCCATTAGCTTCGGTGCCTTTTCGGGATGCAAAATTAAATCTCTAACAATAATAGAATCTATCCCTAACGATGCTAAAGGAGATAGCATGGTAACGATGGCTGCAGCATAATTCCATATTCCCAATTTTTCTGTACCAAGATATTTCCACATCCAAATATTTACCGCCATAACTACGGTCATTTTCAGAATTTTGTCGGCAAGTAACCACGTAAAGTTCGTGGTCATTTTACGCATTCCATCTCTGCTATTTAGTTTTTGGGAAAGAAAATTTGGCAATAACTGCATCCTTTATGAATTTTTATTTGCTCGTAAATGGTTGTTTTTTAACTAGTTCTAAGGCCTTTTTAAATGTTTCATCTTCTCTTAGCCACACCGGATAAAACGCTTGATCTCCAAAAATATTTCTTCCAATAAAAGATTTCAGCCAAGCTTTAGTTTTTTCTTTTGTGAACGCAATTTTCGAATTGTCGCTCTTCAACCCCGACTTTTCGGCAAATGCAATCAAATCTTTAAACATATCATCATCAATTACAAATTTGGAGACAAAGGATGATTCGGTGTATAATGATTTTAATCTCTTTCGATTATCGTCAACATATTTAAAAGCAAACTGATTAATTAATCCCATATTAAACAAGGCATTAAACCAGCTATTATTCTCGTTTTTTCCTAATGGGATAAAGACATCTGGCATAATTCCGCCACCACCATAAACGATTCTTCCGGTTGTAGTTTTAAATTTAAGTGAATCTGTAAAATGAATACTATCAGGATGTTCAAGTTCGCCATGTTCAATTCTGGTAAGCAAATCTTCGTAATAGTCTTCAATACTACCTTGATATGGCTTTTGAATACATCTTCCCGAAGGAGTGTAGTATCGAGCAACAGTTAGGCGGAGTGCAGATCCATCTTTAAGTTGAAATTGGTTTTGAACTAATCCTTTTCCAAAAGATCGTCTGCCAATAATAACTCCACGGTCGTTATCTTGAATGGCACCCGCAACAATTTCGCTTGCCGAAGCTGCCCATTCGTCAATAAGCACTGCAATTTTTACATCTTCCAGTCTGCCTTCAGATGTAGATTTATATTCTTGATTTTTGAATTTTCTTCCTTTTGTGTAAACGATCATCTTTCCTTTGGGTAAAAACTCATCCACAATCTGAACTGCAGCATCTAATAATCCTCCAGGATTTCCCCTTAGATCAATTATCATCTCTTTCATTCCCTCGCTAAGTAGTTTTTTACTAGCAACGTCAAACTCATCAGCCGTAGTGGAAGTAAATTGTGTAATTTTTATATAGCCTGTTGTTTTATCGGCCATATATGAAATATCGACGCTATTTGTTGGGATAACATCCCTTTGAATAATGAATTGTTTTAGTTCTTTGATTCCAGATCTTTTAATCCCAACATTCACTTTTGTCCCTTTTTTACCTTTAAGGGATTTCATTACATCATTATTCGAGATTTTTACTCCTGCAATATTTTTACCATCAACGGTAACAATTCGATCTCCAGCAATAATACCAATTTTTTCTGAAGGGCCTTTCGGAACGGTGTTTACAACAACAACCGTGTCGCTTTGGGTGTTAAACTGAATCCCAATTCCCTCAAAATCTCCATCCAACTGATCATTTGTTGCGATTAGGTCTTCGGCAGAAATATATACTGAATGAGGATCGAGATTTTGCAACATTCCATTTATACTATTTACTAACATTTGGTCGCTATTTACCGTGTCGACATAATTTTCTTTAATTAAAGAAATGATGCTTCCAATTTTATCCGAGGATTCTCCATTCTTATATTTTGCAGGAATTAGAAATGTACCTATAAGGATTCCTGATAATAATATAAATGAATAAATGAGTGGTTGATAAACGTAATTGTAATTTTTTGATGATTGTTCTTCCATTGTTTTAAAATTATTAATTGCACAAAATTACGTTATTTACTTTATAAAAATGGGCATGTTTTAAAACAATGTGGAAAAACTTCTTCTTAAATTATTAGCTGTTTTTCTTGCCCGAGGGGATTTATATCAATAAAAAAAACTATCCTTATGTTCTAAATTTCCTGAATGGAATTAACCAAATTTATCAAAGAGGTTAATGCCTATTGGCAATAAGAGTCCACAATAGTCTTAAACATAACCATAAAAATTAATCCCAAAACCATTAAACTGAAAAGAAAATAGAAAAATCGAATACCATAGAACATTTAATAAAAACCCTGGTAACTTATCTGTCACTAAAATGAATAGGGAATTGTTTTTAGCAAAATGAAATGATAAAAATTGAATTATATTAAAATTATATGTAAGTTTGGGGTATATTTTGATTCTCGAAATTGAATAATTATGCTAAACAAAAAAAATCAGGCCGAGACCTTACCTCCTAAGACTGTTGAGCGATTAAGTCAGTACAGAAGAGAGCTTTATCAATTGCTAGATGAGGGTAAAGCTCATGTTTATTCGCATGAAATTGCAGCCTTGCTCAATATTACTTCAGTTCAGGTTCGAAGAGATATTATGTTATTAGGTTATACTGGCTCATTAAGAAAAGGCTACGAAATTAAGTCGTTAATCGATTTTATTGGAAAATTGATAGATACCGACGAACCTATGCGAATTGCTTTAGTAGGTGCAGGAAATTTAGGAACTGCAATTATGAACTATTTTAAAGGTAAGCGTACGCAGTTAAGTATTGTGGCTTGTTTTGATATTAACCCGAATAAAGTTGGAACTGAAATTGAGGGCGTTTTTTGTTATCATACATTTGAATTGCCAAAAATTGTACAATCAAAAAACATATCAATTGCAATTCTTACTGTTCCAAATTCCGTTGCTTTTAAAACGGCACAACAAATCGTAGAATCGGGCATAAAAGGAATTCTAAATTATACTTCGACCCCACTCCATACGCCCGACCATATTTATTTGGAGGAATATGATATGACAACATCTATGGAAAAAGTTGCTTATTTTGTAAAGCATCAAAATCAAAGTATTGAGGAGTAAACATAAATTATAGCGTGAAAGTTTTTGAGGGATTACAAAATAATTACAAAATCACAAATGCTGTGGTTACCGTTGGGATGTACGATGGCGTTCACCTTGCTCATAAACTTATTTTGCAACGAGTATGCAATTTGTCTAAAACAATATCCGGAGAATCTGTACTAATCACATTTGAACCACATCCACGGCAAATTTTGCACCCCAACGAAGAAATTTCGTTGTTATCATCCCGGAAGGAAAAAATAGCCCTAATTGAAGCCATCGGAATTGATGTAATGATTTTTTTACCATTTACTCTTGAGTTTTCAACGATGAATTCTTTTGAGTTTGTGAAGTCAATTATTGTAGATGCAATTCATGCTCGAAAAATTGTGGTTGGTTACAATCATTTTTTTGGTCATAATCGTGAAGGAAATTTTACCTATTTATCAGAACTCGGCAACCAATTTGGATTTGATGTGGAGGAAATTCCTGAGCAAGACATTCAAAATGAATCGGTTAGTTCTTCCAAAATCCGTAAAGCTTTAGCTGTTGGAGATATGATGAAAGCAAATACCTACTTAGATTATGAATATCCAATTACAGGAACTATCACTCCGAACGAAAGTTTATTTTCATCGTTAGGCCATAAATCATGGTTGTTTACTAATGATTTTATCCACAAACTTATCCCAGCTAATGGGCTCTATTATGTTCATATCAAATTAAATGCGTTGATTCACACTGGTGCCGTTATAGTAAATTTGAATCTTGAAACTGAAAAACAAGAAATTCATTTATTAATATTTGGTGATATTATTCCTATAAGCCATCAATTGATTACTATTAAGTTTAAACATTTGGTCCGTGTTTGTTCAAAACAACCAGAAATAGAAGGTCTGAAAAATTCTATAGAAGCCATTTTTTATAAAGCAAATCAATAAATTTTGAATTATAAATTTTTATCATTCAAAATTTTTAAATTCAATATGTTAAATTAATAGCTAAATCGTTATTTTAAACTCAATTTTAAACACTTTGAATTTTCTAAGTATTTGCTTGTGTTTTTTTATTGTTTGCAAACAATCTATTTTTTATTTATCTGTAATACTGAATATTACGATTAATAATTATATATAATGCAAAAAATTAATCTATAAATATATGATTTACATGATTGACATTTAACGATTCCCTTAAAAATTATTATTGTTAATATAACAGAACTAAGAAAGAATGTTCCCGAAAAAAACGAAACTGAAACAACTTTCTGACAAAAAAAGTTGTCTGAAAGAAGGAAATCAAAAAAAAATGAAAATGAAAAAATTATTTATTGTATTAGCAATAACTCTACAAGGTTTTTATGGATATACTCAAGGACTTGATTGTTCGGGAGCTTCACCTTTTTGTACTAACTCAACTTATACTTTCCCAGCGAGTACCAATGTCCCAAGTTTAGGTCAAGTTGGTTGCTTATACACCACACCGAACCCAGCTTGGTATTGGATGCAAATTGGCAACTCTGGGAATATCAATATTCACATGTCGAGCGGTGGTGATGTAGATTTTATTTGTTGGGGACCATTTGCTTCATTAAGTGCGGCATGTGCTTCTAGCCTAATGACAAACCCAGGGGTAGATTGTAGCTATTCTACTGCAGCTCAAGAAGATTGTAGTATTACTGGTGCAGTTGCTGGTCAGGTATATGTTTTACTTATTACAAATTACGCAAATATTACTACAAATATTTCATTTAATCAAACAAGCGGAAGTGGGTCTACAAATTGCGGAATTATGACACCACCAGCTATTGGTGATACTGTTTGTGTTGGAGAAACTGCTGTAATATCTGTTTCGGTCCCTGTATCTGGCGCAACATATACTTGGGAAGGACCGAATGATTTTTTCCAATCTGGTCCATCATCTTCTATTTCTATTCCAAATGCAACTTCAATAAATGCAGGAGAATATAGCCTTTCAATTGCTTATAATGGTCAAACAGGAGCCCCAGTTCTTTGTAACTTGGTTGTAAACCCAAAACCAGTATTAACTGTTACTACCGATACCATTTGTATTGGAGGAACTGCCACAATTGCTGTTTCGGGAGCAAATACTTATATTTGGAATACAAATGCCATTACTGCTTCTATAAATGTTACACCAACTGTAACCACTCAATATAAAGTAACTGGAACAACACAATGGGGTTGTAAAGATTCTATCACAACTCAAGTAATTGTTTTTGACAATCCAATTGTTACAGTCACTCCTGCAGTTGTATGCACAGGAGTTACGGCAGTTGCTTTTTCTCCAAATGCATCATTCTATCAATGGAGCGGTGGTGGTCCAGCTACAGATTCAATTACAATGGATGTTACATCACAACAAATATATACTGTAACAGCAACTACAAATGGAGGATGTACAGGCACGGGAACACTTACCGTTAATCCAAATCCTACGGTTACAGCAACTGGTGATGAAATTTGTGCTGGCGAATCAGCAACAGTAACAGCATCAGGTGCAACAACGTATCAATGGAGTAATTTGTTAGGAGGTTCACTTTTAACTGTTTCGCCAATGAGCACCATAAACCTTTCAGTAATTGGCACTAATGATTATGGCTGTAAAGGATATGATACAATTACCGTTGTTGTTCATCCAAAACCGATTGCAGGCTTTGTTTCAAATCCGGAAATTGTAACTATTGACGATGGCGCCATTACATTTTATGATGAGTCTGTTGGAGCAACAATTTGGAACTGGAATTTTGGTGAATACAACCTACCAGAGAACACATCTACAGAACAAAGCCCAATACATATTTATGAGACAATTGGATACTTTACGGTTTGGCAAATAGTTTCCACTGAATTTGGTTGTATGGATTCCACCAAACGAATTGTTCAAGTAGAAGCTCCTTTTTTCTTCTATATTCCGAATGCATTTACACCTGATAGTGATGGAAAAAACGAAACATTCTGTCCTTACGGAAGAGGAATTGACATAAACGGTTATTCTATGGAAATTTTTGACAGATGGGGTGCTTTTGTATACAAAACAAATATTCCATTGGGATGTTGGGATGGAAAAATTAATGGACAAAAAGCAACACAAGGAATTTATATCTACAAAATATTCCTTAAAGACTTAGAAGCAAAACGACACGATTATGTTGGGAAATTTATTCTCTTAAAATAATCTTCGAGTTATATTACACAAAAAAGGGGCGAATGCCCCTTTTTTGTGTAATATAATTGAATATCTTTGCGTTAAAGATTACATTTTACAATATGATTAAACAATTTTATATTATTACCATTCTTTGTTTTGTGTGTTTCTCGTGTAAAACGAGCCATCAAGAAAATAAAAAATCAGAAACCAACTTGCCTTCTAAAAGCAATATTGGGGAAATTAATAAAGATAGTGTATCAAAAAATGATAGAATCTGGGATTTAAAACCACAAAACAATAGTTGGTATAGCTCACGAATATCGGTTGAAATTTCTACTACAACAACCGACGAAATCTCTGCATATATTGTAAACAAAAGGGACAGCATTATTTATATCAATATTAATAAGTTTGGAATTGAATTAGCCAGAGCGGTCTTAACTCCAGATTCGGTAATCATGGTAAATCGATTTGAAAAAACTTTTTACAGAGGCAATTACTCTATAATCAAACAATTGTATGGTTTTTCGTTAACTTTTGATGTAATTCAGTCCATTATACTTTGTGAGGATTTCAGTAATTATCCTTTGGGAGCTTATTCGGAGAAAAGCAACGATTCTATAGTTTTATTGTCCTTTCCTCGTCGTGTTGATAATCAAGGTTTATCTGCAATTCATCAAGAAATTACTGTTGACAAATCTCGAAAAAAAATTATTAAAAATTGGCTCAAAGATATTCAAACACAACGAATTGCAATTATCACATACCAAAATTTTGAACAATTAGAAGGATTTGTATTTCCAAAAGCATATACACTCGAATTGCCTGGAACTAGTATTAAAATAGAAGCAAAATCCACTCGTGTAAACACTCCTGGTCCAACCTCGTTGACCATACCGCAGAAATATACACCAATGTTCCCGACAGATGGCAACCGATAACCTTTCGGATTTTATTAAAAAAAGTGCCGTAGAATTGGGATTTTCACAATGCGGAATTTCTCCAGTTATGGATTCATCTAAAGATATTCAGGCACTACGTTTATGGATTTCAAAAAAATATCATGCCGATATGGCTTGGATTGAAAGCAGTATTCCGTTGAGGGAAAACCCAGAACTTCTTTTGTCCGAAATAAAATCGGTGGTGGTGGTAACCTTAAATTATTACACCGAGAATCAGCTACTTGCTTCCGAATATAAAGTGTCTAAATTTGCCCAAAATCTCGATTATCATAATGTATTGAAATCTAAACTTTATCAGTTGCTTACCAATATTAAATCTATTGATGCGACCATTGATGCTAGAGTTTTTGTAGATTCAGGACCAATTTTTGAAAAATCGTATGCAGTAAATGCGGGGCTTGGCTGGATTGGAAAAAACAGTTGCTTGATTATGCCCAAACAAGGTTCCTTTTTTTTCATCGGAGTCTTATTGCTCACTGTAGAACTTGATTTCGACAATCCTTTTGATAAAAGCTATTGTGCAAATTGTACACGTTGCATCGATGCTTGTCCCACTGGCGCCATATCTGCGCCTTACACCATTAATTCAAACCGTTGCATTTCTTATTTAACCATCGAGCATCACGATGATATTCCAGAAAACATTGACTTTAAATCAACCAATCAAATATTCGGATGCGACATCTGTCAACAAGTTTGCCCGCACAACAAATTTAGTCAAGACTGTTTAAATCCTGATTTTACACCTTCTAAGGAACTTTTATCGATGACCACCATTGATTGGGAATCTTTGGACAAAAGCAGTTTTAAAAAACAATTTAAGCACTCCCCTATTCAGCGAGCTGGATATCAGAAAATTATGTCGAATATCGCCAACATTAAAAACAAACGTGATGAAATTTAAATTAGTTTTGATTATGTTTATTCTATCCTTACAGCAAATAGATGCTCAATCGTTTAGAGCCGAACAATTGAAATACGAACGAGTACGGACTTCATATGCTAAGAAAGAGCACATTTTATTAGATCGATATAAATTAAAAGGATTTCAATCACTTTCGAACCAAATTTTTCTACGTGCTTTTAAAGAAAGTAGCGAGTTGGAATTATGGGTTAAAGACACTAAGTCAAAGAAATTTATTCTAATTCACACGTATTCAATTTGCGCAAAATCTGGTGAATTAGGGCCAAAAAGAGAAGAGGGCGACGGTCAGGTTCCCGAAGGATTTTATTCCATTGAAAGATTTAATCCTGTAAGCAATTATTATATTTCGCTGGGGGTGAGTTATCCAAACAGTAGCGATCGGATTTTAGGAAACAAAAAGCATCTGGGAGGCGATATCTTTATTCATGGCAATTGTGTTACTATTGGCTGTTTACCTCTCACAGACGCTTTTATTATGGAAGTTTACATTGCTTGTGTTGAAGCCAGAAATAATGGTCAAAAAGTGATTCCCGTGCATATTTTTCCATACCGAATGACTACGAAAGAACATTTGACTAAATGCAATCAACATAAAATTAATTCAAAACTTTGTCTATTTTGGAATAATCTAAAGCAAGGTTACGACTTTTTTGAGCAAAAGAAAACCTTGCCTATCGTTACTACAGATAAACAAGGTCGATATTTGATTAAATAATTCCTCTAATGAGGCAAATGCGTTTCTTCAACTTGCACCACAGCTTTTGTGTCAGAATCGTAAACAACAGCAATTACGCTACATCTGCTTTTCACGTATGGTTTTCCGCTGAAGGAAAAACTATATCCTTTAATCACAAAGGAGTTGGCTGCAGATTGTGTTGTAATAGTTGAAATTGCATCACCCCAAACAGAGTTTATGGATGTTCTGAGCATGTGACGATGAATATAATCTGTAATATCTGGAACTGGTCCGATAGACGCTAGATTATTTTTTTGCGGAGAGACAATGCTATCTTCGATTAAAAACAATGTCAATTTATAATTTTTCAAAGTGTTTTGCAAAAATGTAGATTTTACAAAAACACAAAACCCATTTTCGGCCGAATTATCTACCGCTTCCAATTGTATTGCCAAAGTTGGACTTGTGCGGTCAAGGGCATTAATTGCTGAACTCCAAGCAGATTTATCCAAAACAGTCATTCCCATAAATGGGGTGCGATTAACAATACCTGAAGGATAACCTTGAACTCCGAAAAAGGAATTTAACTGATTTCCTGCTTCTGAGCGGTAATCAGCTGTAAAAATTGATGGGGCTGCTTCTGGCTCTGCAAAAATTCCAGCATGAATTGCCATCAATACCATGGTGTCTTCATAACGAGTCTTTAAGGTTGCTGCCGTTTTGTGACCTTGCGGACAGTTGACACAAGTTTGGCCAGTATACTCTTCTAAAAATATTTTTTGAATCGGGTTTGTCAGTTGAGTAAATGTTGGAGTATCGCAGGTAGCAACTAATGTGTTTTGTTCAATATAAGGACCTTCAATTTTATCACAAGAAGAAATCCATAATACAGATGAAAGTCCAAGAAACAATATCAATAAATTTTTCATACTCATTTTTTTAATCTTTGTAAATATTAAAAGCTACTCACAAGTGTCAAAGACAATCCATTAGAAGCAGGCACTTGACGACAAACACCACCAACACAAACAATTCCTTGTCGTTGTTTTCCATAGCCTAAAGCCAGACGAGTGGTTCCTTTAACAAAAGTTATTGCACCGCTATAATAGTGAATCCGTTTATCTAAATCTTCGTTTTCGTAATTGTACATATCAGAAACTGTGAAGAACCATTTAGGCGCAATTGAGTATTCAACAAGCATTAATGCCCAATTCTTTTTATCTTGTTTGGTTGCTAGATGCTGTAACTCAAAACGGATGCTGTTTTTTTCGTTGATTTTATAACTCAGATCGGCAATGCCAATATGTGCATAAACCATTGGTTCACCCGAATGACCTTCAATAACTGCCTTATTATATTCAAAATAGACATAATTGAAAATCAGTTTTAGTTTCGGAGATAGCTTTTTTGTAATTTCAAGGTTTACATCAGTAAAGAACTTTTCTTTTCCCCACGAAATAAAATCAGACTTGTAACCATCTGTTCCAGATTGTCCAATTGCAGTGGTGTCGTTCAGTGCGGTTTTGTCAATTGCGTGGATGTTTGAATAGTTTAACGCTAAATCCATTCCGTATTTTCCACCAAAAACTGTGTTCTTTTTAACCTTATAATTAATCTGGCCTTGATATCCAATTTGACCTGTTGTTTGAGTTCCATAAGGGTAAAATGCGGATAATGTATAAATGTGTTGACGTGTTAATGCAGGTAAATAATTGATTAGCAAAGGATTTCCAGTAACTGTTCTATCGGAGCGATAATCCATATTATCTACTTTTAATCCATTAAGTAATATTCCTAATCCTTTTTGAGAATATGAAGCAGAAACATACAGTGCATCACCCGGTTTATAAATTAAATTATTTACGGTGGAAGGATCATTGATTTTATAAGCATATTCTGCATTAAAATTAAACTTCTTATAGCCTAAAGTCATTCGAGCAGCATATGAACCTACATTTTCGGGTAAAATATATTGAGGGTCTTGATCTTCTTGATATTTTGACACAAAGCTACCCCCAAGAGTTAAACGAAAAGGAGAATCTGATAGTTTAGTGCAAAATTCGTTAAAATTAATCTCGCCGTCAATTCCTCGAACAATTCCCTTCCCTTTTTCGAAGAAGAATCGTTGGTTTCCCCAAATTCCTTTGATTGTAACGCCCTTATATGGTGAAACTACCACTCGAATTCCGTCCATAGCATTATCGTAACCCAAATTTCTTTCTTCGTATGTTCTAAATATTAATCCATTGCCAAATTGTTCGTAAAAATTTCCAACGGTAATATTCCAATCATCTTTGGTGTAAGTTGCAAATCGATATGGCACTCCACTTCCTTTATATCTAGAGTCGAATCCAAGCATTGGATTTTGATAAATCTCGTAACGAACACCTGCTGTAAAGTTATTATTGGTATAAATTACATTTGCAAAAGCATTCATCAGCATTTGTTCTTTCACTTCGGGAGCGCCAATAAGCGAATCTGCTTGATAATATTGTGCATCTAACTGAAAATTTCCTGATATTTTTCCCGAGTTTGTTAATTGGGCTTTTGCAGGTTGAATAACCCAACAAATGCACAACAAACATATACATAATAACTTATGAATAAATTTCTGTTTCATAATTATATCTAATTAATTCGCTGGAATTGGTTCACCAGCAATAATTTTCTTAATGATATTGATAATCTCAACCTCACCGCCATCAGCAAAAGAGGTGTGTTGCCAAACAATTTCGCCATTTCCGTTCACTATAAACATATGAGGCACTTCGTTTACATTCATGGCGCGCTTTAAATCTCCGTTTAAATCAAGTAGCACTTCATAATCCCAACCTTTACCATCTACTACCGTTGGCACTTTAGAAGAAGAGCGAGAATCATCCACAGAAACAGCAATTAATTTTACGCCTGTTTCTTTTTGCCATTGTTCGTAAACATCAGCAATAGAGGTAAGTTCCTTAATACATGGTTTGCACCAGGTAGCCCAAAAGCTGATAATCATGGGTTTTCCATTGTTTGAAAGATTTTTAACGTTGATTTTTTTACCGTCCATTGTTTTTACTTCAACGGAAGGAAGTACGTTTTTTTTGACCGTTGTTGATTCTTGAGCAAAAGCTACAATTGTAAAAAGAATCAAACCAAATGTTAAAATTTGTTTTTTCATAACCCTGTTTTTTTTCAGATACAAAGATACTAAATCGAATTAAATATTCAAATGATTTTAATTTTTTATCAAAAACCATTTGTTAAACTTAAGGTCTGACATTTTTTTAGTTGCTTTTACCAAGAGAAATGAGACCAATAAAGCGAAGATTATTCTGGCAAAAAGTATGCCTGAAACATTACCACCCATAGCAACCATAAGCAAGGTATCTTCAATCATACTATGACATAAACCCATTAAAGTCATTGCGTAAAAGACATCACGCCTAGAGGCTTTTCCTTCGTTTGCCTCTTTAATAATAAAAGCACCACCATAAGAAATGCCTAAAGTAAGACCAATCATGGTAATTGGAAGAACCTCTTTTCCTATTCCCAACACTTTAAGCATAGGATACAATGCTTTATTAATCAAGTCTATGATATGAGTAATTTTTAATATCTCTAAGATCGTTAGCAACGAAAAAACGAACACTAAAATAGTTGCATAATTTTGAAGCTCATTTATTGCCCAAGCAATTAAAGTAGAATTTTTTTGAGGAATAATCTGAGGAAGAGGCGCTGAACTTTGAAAGACATCAAGTAATTGATAACTCTTGTACATAATAAATCCTAAAACTAAAGCAAAACCAAAACGAATTATAAACATAACAACAGTCTTTATTCCGGCTTTTCGGGCAATCTGAAGTTCAATTGGAAATGTATGTGCTACTAAAATCATAGTTAGCAAAATTGTTAGCTGAGCAGTAGTAAGCGAAAGTGTTGGTGCTAGACTTAAATAGGTTAAAATTCCACCATAAATATTTACAATCAATGCAGATGCCCAAATCAGACCAGTTTCGCCTGGTAGACCCACTAAATTCATAAGTGGAGCCAATGCTTTTCCAAGATATGGCAATAAATTTAGCTCTTGAATAATTTTAACTGCGATTGAAATTGGGATCATTATTTTAAATAAAATCCAGGCAGTTTGTGCTGTTTCATTGATAATTTTCCTAAAAAACCTCAAAACAGAATTGAATGTAAACATATTCGTATTAATTGCTGTTTAAGCTGCGAAGATACGTCAATTTTAACAAACTAATTCTACATTTTAAAAATGGAAAAAAACACAAACAATCAACATCCCATTCATAATTTAATAGTAAAACGCTGGAGTTCAAGAAGTTTTGATCTTCAAAAACAAATTTCAGCTAACGATATTAATAGCTTAGTAGAGGCTGCACGCTGGGCACCTTCTTCGTATAACGATCAACCGTGGAGATTTTTTATTGCTCACCGTAATGATTCAAAATTTGAGCTAATTACAAAGTCATTGGGTGAATTTAACCAATTATGGGCACCATTTGCCTCTACTTATATTGTGGTTGTAGGCCAAACTAAACGAGATGATGGATCACCAAATGCCGCTTGTGCGTACGACTGTGGTCAAGCCGTTGCCTATTTGACTATGGAAGCAACCGATCGTGGAATTATGATGCACCAAATGGGTGGTTTTGACAAAAAACAACTTCATTCAGATTTGCAATTGCACGAGGATTTGGATGTGCTGATTGTTATTGCAGTGGGATATCAAGGAGAAAATGATCAATTACACGAAAATATTAAGGGATTGGAAAATGCTCCAAGAGTGAGAAAAAGTCAAGAAGAAATTCTTTTGTAACACGTGAAACGTGAAACGTGAGAAGTGAAAAGAGCGCGCAGCGGGTATGTAATTTTCAACCCCGCTTCGCGCTTTCTTTCTTTTCACGTTTCACGAGATGTCTTTTCACTCTTCACGTTTCACGAGATGTCTTTTCACTCTTCCCGTTTCACGAGATGTCCTTTCACGTTTCACGAGATGACCCTTCACGTTCCAAGACTATCTATTTTCGTACTGTTCGGAATAATAACTTTGATAAGTGCCTGATGTTACATTATTTAACCATTTTTCGTTAGTTAAATACCAATCAATGGTTGCTGCAAATCCTTCGTCGAATTTGATGGTAGGATGCCAATTTAGTTCATTTTCAAGCTTTGATGCATCTATTGCATAGCGTAAATCATGACCAGCTCGATCTTGGACGTAAGTGATTAATTTTGCAGATTCACCCGTTGGCCTGTTGAGCTTTTCATCCATAATTTTGCATAGTGTGTGGATAATATCGATATTTTTCCATTCGTTATTTCCACCAATATTATATGTTTCTCCTAATTGTCCTTGATGAAAAATCAAATCAATTGCTTTTGCATGATCTTCTACATAAAGCCAATCGCGGACATTAAATCCTTTTCCATAAACAGGTAATGGTTTATTGTTTTTGATGTTATGAATCATCAATGGCAACAATTTTTCAGGAAACTGATTTGGTCCATAATTATTCGAGCAATTTGAGATTACGGCAGGAAGATTAAATGTGTGAAAATAAGATCTTACAATATGATCTGAACTAGCCTTTGATGCAGAATAGGGACTGTGTGGATCGTATGCTGTGGTTTCGGTGAATTTTCCTTCCTCTCCCAACGAGCCATACACTTCGTCGGTAGAAATATGATAGAATCGCTTTCCGTCGGCGTTTTTCCAAATACTTCGAGCTGCATTTAATAAATTTGCAGTTCCAATAATATTAGTGAAAATAAACTCCATTGGTGCAGTAATTGAACGATCTACATGAGACTCAGCTGCAAGATGAATTACACCTTCAAATTGATATTTTTCGAATAGTTGATTTACAAACTGAGCATCTACAATATCTCCTTTTTCAAAAGTGTAATTGGACTTTTTATCAACATCATGAAGATTTTCTAGATTTCCCGCATAAGTCAGCTTATCGAGATTTACAATGTGATATTCTGGATATTTATTCACAAACAAGCGAACTACATGCGAACCTATAAACCCAGCACCTCCAGTAATTAATATGTTTTTTTTCATCAATTTCTAAAAATAAAATTATCTTATCGCAAAATTAATATTTTTTAGCAGAAAATAATAAATTTGCTTTTCTTTCTACGAAAAATGTACATTTGTCGTAACATTATCTCTGAAAATAATGAAGAAAATATTAGAAATTGCGGTTGATTCGGTAGAAGGAGCAATTATCGCCCAAGCAAATGGGGCAGATAGACTTGAACTTTGTTCTGGATTAGAACTTGGTGGCATTACCCCATCTGCTGGTCTTATGCAACAAGCTCGAAATGCGGTTTCAATTCCAATATTTGCATTAATTCGTCCTCGAAGTGGCGATTTTTTGTATTCTGATACTGAATTTGAAGTCATTATGGCAGATGTGCTAGAAGCAAAAAGGCAAAATATCAATGGGGTTGTGATTGGATTCCTTACCGAAAATGGAGCTATTGATGTTGAAAAAACGAAAACAATTTGCAAATTGGCATACCCAATGGAGGTGACTTTTCATCGAGCTTTCGATTTATGCAAAAATCCAGTGTTGGCTTTAGAGGAGATTTTTGAAGCGGGTTGCAACCGTTTGTTGACTTCGGGACAAGCATCATCTGCCCTGGATGGAGTTGATTTAATCAGTAAATTGGTTTTGCAAGCAAAAAATCGCATTACAATTTTAGCTGGTGCAGGTGTTAGACCAAACAATGTGAAGGAAATTATTGATCAATCTGGCGTTTTGGAAGTGCACACCACTGCAAAAACAATGGTTGAAAGTGCTATGAAATATCGAAAATCGGGAGTAAATATGGGTAATAATTCTTTTAATGAGTTTTCGATTGCTGCTGTGGATGGGGAAATGGTGAAAAAAATGAGGGAAATTATTGATAAAATATAATAAAAGGACCTTGGAAGTACATTTTATATAAAAACAAAAATTATGAAGCAAAAATTATTGATTTTATTATTTTCAGGACTCTTTATTAGCAGTGTTTCTGCACAACATTTTATAACAGACATTACCATTAGAAATGCGGTTGATAAAAAACTGGAGCAACGAAAAAAACAATTCCCTTCCATTAATTTTGAGATATCACAAGTAATTCCCCAAAAAATTGGTCAGAGAGAACTCGAAGCTTTGAAGTTTTTGTACGCATACATGTCGCTAAACGACCTTGTTGATAAGACTCCAGCCTATTATCTTCGTCAGGTTGAAGTTGCTTTTCAAGCACAACAAACCTTTTCTTGGGGAAAGCAAATTCCCGAAGTGATTTTTCGTCATTTTGTACTTCCTCCCCGAGTTAATAATGAGGATTTAGACACCGCTCGAATTCTGTTTTTTGAAGAAATAAAACCTCGAATAGAAAAGCTGACTATGTACCAAGCTGCGTTGGAGGTGAACCATTGGTGTCACGAAAAAATGGCATATCGAGGAGCCGATGAGCGAACTTCTTCTCCCCTTGCATCCATGCTTACGGCACTTGGAAGATGTGGTGAAGAGTCTACTTTTGCAGTTACTGCTTTGCGCGCGGTGTGCATTCCTGCCCGCCAATGTTACACGCCACGTTGGGCACACACCGACGACAATCATGCATGGGTAGAGGTTTGGATTGATGGCAAATGGTACTTTTTGGGAGCTTGCGAGCCTGAACCAGAATTAAACATGGGATGGTTTGCACAACCAGCTAAAAGAACGATGATGGTGCACACCAATGTTTTTGGTCCATACGTGGGAAATGAAGAAGTGCTCCTTCGAGATCAAAACTTTACAAAAATAAATCTTATTCAAAATTATGCAACCACAAAAGCTATTCATGTAAAGGTATTGAATCAAAACAAAAGTGTTTCTACTAATACTATAGTAAATTTCAAGCTTTATAATTATGCAGAATTTTATACCATTGCAACTCAAAAAACGGATAGAAATGGGATGGTTTCATTAACTACAGGACTTGGTGACTTATTGGTTTGGGCTACAGACGAAAAATCTTTTGGATTTCAAAAAATTACCGTCGCAGATGTGGACACCGTTACCATTACTTTAAACAATCTTGTTCCGATATTAAACACACAAGATTTTGAAGTAATTCCACCAATCAACAAGCAATTATCGCCAACCTCTAGTGATAAAACAAAAGGAAATTCGATACGATTACAATATGAGGATTCCGTTAGAACAATATATATCAACACGTTTATCAATAGAAAAGCATCTGATAATCTTGCCACAAAAACTGGTTTAATGGCCGATACTGTTTGGTATTATTTGCATAAAAGTGAGGGAAATTGGCGTGAAATCTCCCTATTTATCTCTCAAAATGCATCAAACCCACTCTTGCTAACTTTCCTTTCTACTCTTGCAGATAAAGATTTACGTGATGTAAAAGAGAAAACACTTACCTCGCACATTTCAAATATCAACAATTCTGTGTTGTTGCATAAAGAAATCCCATATACCGTTTTTGTTGAAGGTGTTGTGTCAACAAGAATCTGTAATGAGCAAATTACAGATTGGAGAAATTACTTTATCTATAATTTTACATCAATAAAAAGAGCTCATTTTAGTGAGATTCCAACCCTTGTCAAAAATTATTTAACTAAGAACATCAATATTGTTGACGAAAATTATTCTCGCTGTCCCATTTCTCCAGAAGGTGTTTTTACATTACAGAATGCCGATATTCATTCGCTAAACCTCTGTTTTGTTGCAATCTGTCGTTCGTTTGGAGCTCCTTCGAGAATTGATCCTGCAACGCGCATTCCCCAGTACTATTCGTTTGGAAAATGGATTGATGTTTTCTTTAATCAATCTGAAAATAATACAAATTCTAATAGCGTATTAGTTCTTGAAAATGATGCAAAGAATATTGTAAAACCTGAATATTACACCCATTTTACTTTATCAAGATTTCAAAATGGTGAATTCGTCACTCTCGATTACGAAAACAGTCCTTTAGTTAAGACTTTTCCTGCTACATTACATTTAGAATCTGGTTATTATCAAATTATCACGGGCAATCGTCAAAACGACGGTTCTGTTTTAGTAAAAACAAGGGTTTTCGAACTCAAACCAAATGAAACTACCCAATTAAAAATTCAGATTAGAGAACCCATAACCTCATTTCTTAAAAAACAAACGTTAGAGTTTAATCAAACACTCACAACATCAGATAATCTGCCTTTTAACTTACAGAAAAGCATTCAAGAAAAAGGAATAGTGATACTCATAATTGATCCAGCAAAAGAACCCACGCGTCATGTTTTAAATGATATTCGTAATTTGAAAGAAGAATTTGAATATTGGGGTGGAAAAATTTTAATTGTAGTACCTCAATCTACGCTAACATCGGCTTTTGTTGCCGATAAAACAGGATTACCATCGAATACTTCTTTTGCTACTGATTACAATAATGAGTTGGTGAAATACATCAAATCAAAATTGCAAATAACTGATGATTATCCAATTACGTTGCTTCTAAATCCAAAGGAAGAATTACTATTTCAATCCACTGGCTATCGAATTGGCATTGGTGAAATTATGTTGAAAAATATCCAGATTGACCAAAACAGTTGCAAAAAACCCTGACATTGGTTCCTTTTAAAAATATTTTTGATGGAATAGGTATTAGTTAGGATTAGAATTACTATTTAGAATATTCTAAAAAAACATAATTAATTTTCAATTTTTATCATATCTCATAAACATTTAATATCTTTGTGTGTTAAAATACAAAATATTAAAAATGAATTTTATGAAATCGAAATTGAGTGTTCTATTATTAACCCTGATATTTAGCGTTTTCTTTTCGAAAGCGCAAGTGGTTGAAAAATTTGATACAACATTATGGGTAAGCAATATTACGCAAGCAAAATCCATTAGCAATGAGAAAAAGCTCCCAATTATGTTGGTTTTTAGTGGCTCTGACTGGTGTAAACCTTGTATCAAACTAAAAACTCAAATTTTACTTACCGATACCTTTTCAATCTATGCTAAAACTCATTTTATATTATTAAATTTAGATTTTCCAAGAAAAGCAAAAAACAAGCTTTCTAACGAACAACAAGCTCACAACGATGAATTAGCTGGAAAATACAATGCCGAGGGCACATTCCCTTTGGTTGTAATAATTGACAGTGAAGGCAAAGTTTTAGCCTCATCAGGCTATTTAGATATTTCCCCAGCTGAATATATTGTGAATTTAGAATCTCTTTTATTAAAAAAATAATGATACAATCAAATTAAGTTAAAACCAATACGCAAACACAAAACAAACTATTTATGAGATTAATTAAAAACACATTCTTATTCGTTGCTCTTTTTTCAATTTCAATTGGATTATCAGCACAAACTAATGGAACCCTTACTTTCACGGCAACTACTTTAACCCAAAATGGAACTTACAAGCCTTACAATATTATGGCTATCTGGATTACCACTTCAACGGGTACATTTGTAAAAACATTAAAAAGACAAGCTGCTCAAAGAGTTCAATACCTTACAAAATGGAAAGCAAATTCAGCTTCAAATGTAACGGATGCTATCGCTGGTGCAACATTAAGCAGTCATCAAACACATACTGTAAGTTGGAATTGCAAAAATGTGAGTCAAGTTGTTGTTCCAGATGCGGATTATAAAGTTTGGATTGAATTTACTGAAGGCGATTATACTGGACCATTTGCTTCATTTACTTGGACTAAAGGCCCTACAGCCCAAACATTAACTCCGACAAATGCAGCTCTTTCTAATGTGTCAATTCATTGGACTCCTAACGGAGCAGGAGTAGAGGAAGACGCATCATCGAAAAAAATGACTGTATATCCAAACCCATTTTGCAATGAATTAAATTTTGTAATTGAAAACACAAATGGAAATTGCTTAGTAGATATTTACGATGTTGTTGGAAAAAAAGTGTCACATATTGAAAAAACACTTAATAGTTCGATTAAAAACATTCTAACATGGAATGGATTATCAGAAAATGGTGCTCAGCTGAATAATGGAATATACTTCTATTCTGTAAGCATTGGGCCAAATAAATATTCTGGTAAAGTGATATTGTCAAAATAATTTAATGAATAAGCATTTCTTAATATTTCTATTATTTTTTTCAATAAATTCAATTTATTCTCAAAATTTGAAACAACGAACTGAACATAATGGTCGGATGGGTTCAAATTTTGAAGTTACAATTTATGCGGAAACCGACAGTTTAATTGACTTGGGGATAAAGGCAGCACTCGATGAAGCTCAACGTATAGAAATGTTTCTTTCAGAATATATTGAAGGCACAGAAATTTGGAATGTAAACCAAAATGCTGGTATAAAACCAGTTAAAGTAAACAAAGAACTGTTTGAATTAACTCGCAGATGTTTGAAAATATCTAAACTGACTGATGGTGCTTTTGATCTTTCATGGGCAGCAGCAAGTAAACTTTGGCATTTTGATTCAACGATGACAAAAGTTCCACCAAAAGCTAAAATCGATTCCATTTTGCCCTTAATAAACTATCAAAACATTGAACTTAATGATTCAAATCTTACCATTTTTTTGAAGAAAAAAGGGATGAAAATTGGTTTTGGAGCAGTTGGTAAAGGATACGCTGTAAAGAAGTGTAAAGAAGCGATGAAAAAAGTGGGAATAAAAAATGGATTTGTTAAAGCTGGTGGGGATATTATTACATGGGGAAAAATGGGAAATTCACCTTGGACTATTGGAATTTCAAATCCCAATGATAAAAAAACGATTTTTTCTTGGTTAGAAATTGGTGAAACAGCCATCTCAACATCTGGAAATTACGAACATTTTGTAATCATCGACTCTGTTAGATATTCGCATATTATCGACCCAAAGACTGGCTGGCCATCAAAAGGAGTAAAAAGTGCCACAATAATTTGCCCCGATTCTGAGTTATCAGATGCATTAAGCACAAGTGTTTTTGTACTTGGAGTAGAAAAAGCATTGGGATTGATTAATCAACTAAAAGGCGTAAATTGCATTTTATTCGATGATAACAATAAAATAAGCACTTCTAACTCAATAAAACTCAACTATTATCAACCTGAAGATATACGAAAAAAACATTCACTTATTATTGGAAAATAATCATTTATGAAAGTAAAAAACAACAAAAATAGCAATGGGGGGTTCTTCGGTAAATTATTCCTGTTTTTAGGTCTATTTTTTCTAATTTCGGTGCTTTACTCTTGTGTAAGTGTAAAACCTTATCAAAAAATGTATCTAAATGATGAAGATATGAAATTAGCCCCACGTCAATTAGAGGGTTTTGAATCTAGCGTAGAATCGTATCGCGAAGGTTCCTCTGGAGCTAATGGCGGAAAAACAGGAGGAGGTTGCGGATGCAATTAAAAATCATCTTAATTGGACTAATGATGCCTTTGTCTCTTATGGCTCAAACATATCGTCCACTCGAAGAAAAAGAGATAAATATTTTGTTTGATTATTATCAACAAGATGGAAACCACTCGCCTGTAACTGGAGGATTGGGGACTGAAAAACTCGACTGTGCTGCGCCTTCCATGACCGTTAATGTTCCTTTTGATTCTGTTAATAGTATTAATGTTAGCTTTGGATTTGATTATTATTCTTCAGCTTCTTGTAACAATATTGATCGGTATTTACAAATAAACTCCAGTGGTGCAAGTCGTTCCAAATTTTTATCTTCTGCATCTGCTCAAGATGTTAGAGGACATGGTGATATTTCATACACTCGAAAACTCAAGAACAGAAGAAACGCTATCGGTGGTATGTTTGGATATTCAAAAGAATATGATGTTACCTCTTTTTCTGGTGGATTAAATTATTCTCATACTTCAAAAGATGGAAATAGCGAATTTGCATTAAAAGGAAGTTTATATTATGATGTATGGAAACTAATATTTCCTGGTGAACTTAGAAAGCATGATCTTGTTAGCAACTCATTCATTGACCCATTAAGTGGGAAAAAAATTGGTTGGGGGCACACAGAAGATTTTGAGAACATTTCCGGTGCCTCTAAGTCTAATATAGATCCAAGTTATTCAACTGACACTCGATACACCACTACATTTACAGCATCGTTTGCTCAAGTGCTAACAAAAAAACTTCAAATGTTTGTGATTACAGATGTGGTTTTCCAAAATGGATTATTATGGACTCCATTTCATCGAGTATATTTTGATGATGATACTACAAAAACATTACCCGCAGAAGGGACTCTAAGTTCAAGATATGTTAATCATGAATGGTTGCCAAATCACAAAATAAAAATACCTATTGGGCTAAGATTAAATTATTTTTTAAATGATATGCTTACCCTCCGCTTTTTTTATCGCTTTTATTGGGATGATTTTGGTATTACTTCCAATACTGTAAGCTTAGAAATGCCAATTAAAGTGAATTCTTGGTTAACCATTTCACCAATGTATCGCTATTATCAACAAACTGCTTGCAAATATTTCCGCCCATTCGGAGAGCATAAAGTCCTTCGTGATAACAACGGAATTCCAAAAGAATGGTTAGACTCAAATGGCGGACCTGTTTTGCCAAATACTTTTACCTATCAATCTCAAGAACAATATTTTACTTCAGACTACGATTTATCTGCCTTAACGAATCAAAAAGTAGCAATTGCTTTTAGATTTAGTCCTACTTATGGAATTAAAAAGTGGAAAATTCCAACATTTGGCTTGTCAAAACGTCCTGAAGGATATCATCTATTGTTTAAGTTTTTTGAACTAAGAGCGGCTTATTACAATCGTAGCGACGGCTTAACTGCTGGTTCAATTGGATTTAATTGTGGATTTACTTTTTAATTAGAAAAACATAATTTCTAATAATTCATTATTAACTTCGAAGATTGCTGTGGGTATTAATTAAGTCTATTCTTGGCAGTTGTGCATTTGGGATTCTGAAATTGGAATTAGCATTAAACTCTGATATGTCTCCATTTATTACTTTGAAGCCGATAATAGCTCAACAATCCAATAATAAACCAATACACCATTTCTGCAGCCCAAATATAGGTAGATGGAAGTTTGAAAACGAGTGCTACTAAATAGGTATAACTTAAATAAATTATTGTTGCAAATACCTCAATAATAAAGGCCGATTTTGTATCGCCAGTTCCTGATAATGAATTATTTAAAATCAGTCCGGGAATAAATGTAATCATCGTTAAATATACAATCCAAATTGTTTTTGAAGCTTCATTTATTAGCACTAAGTCGTCGGAATATATTTTAGCCAATACCTCTGGATAGAAAAAGACAAACGGTGAAAATAATGCCACCATTAAAACTGCAATCGTGATAATACGTTTAATAAGCAAGGTCATTAACGATGATTTTCGTTGACCAAGCAAGTTACTCGTAAAGGTGTTTGCGGTAGATGAAAGTCCCCATACAGGCATCATAAATAACAACAATAGACTTCGTAAAATATTTCCAACGGCCAATGGTTGTGGACCTAGCTTTTCGATTATGATGAAAAACATAAACCAACTTCCTAAAGAAATTAGATACTGAAACATGGTTGGGTAACCTAATCCAGCAATTTTTAAAATAATGGAGTTGCTCCATCGTCTGAACTTGTAAATTCCTAGCTCTCTTGTTTTTACATAAATTTGTGTGTAGCCAATCATAAACAAAAATGCGGTAAGTTCGGCGATAGAAGAGGCTAAAGCGGCTCCACTTATTCCCATTTTTGGGAGTGATAAATTCCCAAAAATCAAACCGTAATCGAGAACAATATTTGTAATCGTCATAATAGCAGTAGAATACGAAAGCACTTTAGTTTGCGACATTCCTACATAAAACGAGGTGTAAACAGCTGTAAGCGCTACAAATATTATCCCCCATGCACGATATGAAGTAAACGCGATGGTTTGATTGTAAATATCTGTAGATTGAATTATGGGTCGAAGAATTATGGGAGCAAAAAATTGAAGGACAATGTATAAAAACAATCCAAATACAGCCATCATATAGCTGTTTTGATTAAAAATTTCGCCAATAGTTGTTAGATTTTTTTCTCCGTTGCGACGTGCAATAATAATTTGAGCTCCAGAAGCCAATCCAATGCAAAGCAACGAAAAAATCAGATAAAATGTACCTCCAATGGCCGAAGCTCCCATTGATACAGCTCCTAACCTACCTACAAATGCGGTATCCACAACATTAATTAGATTATTCGCCAGACTGCCAATAATTAGTGGATAAGCGACGCTCCAGATACTTGAGTAGGTTGTTTGAATTCTCATTTTTGTGGTGCAAAGATAGTCAAAAAAGAAAGAAGTGTTTTTTTTTGGTAACTTTGGGGCTGCTAATAAGCCTATAATAAATAATCTGGATTTCTAGAAATCCTTTAATCACAACAGATGATTTTCTACGACGAGTATTTTATGCGTGAAGCCCTTAAAGAGGCACAAAAAGCATTCGACAAGGATGAAGTTCCTGTTGGAGCTGTAATAGTTTCAAAAAACACAATTCTTGCACGTGCGCACAATCTTACCGAGCAACTAAACGATGTTACTGCCCACGCCGAAATGCAAGCCTTTACAGCTGCAACCTCATATTTGGGAGGTAAATATTTGGTAGATTGCACATTGTATGTAACATTAGAACCTTGCGTGATGTGTAGTGGCGCTGCTTTCTGGACTCAAATTAGTCGAATTGTATATGGCGCTCCCGATATCAAACGGGGCTTCAGCAGACAAAATGCAAATATTCTTCATCCAAAAACTACGGTTACCACAGGTGTTCTTGAAAACGAAAGCGCACAATTATTAAAATCATTTTTCGAAAAAAAGCGATAAGCACATCAGTATCTATACATTAAAAGGGAATCACAAAATCGTGATTCCCTTTTAATGTATCGTGAAGACTTTTGAACATTTCTTTTTCAAATCTCCGTAATATTTGATATTTAATGCCTGTAAGAACCGAGTTTACGAGCTCAGCGAAGCTAAAACTCACTATTTCCCAGTATTTGTTGGAAAATGCCAGATGTTAGGCATTTTTACAGCATTGAAAACCAAGGTTCCGATAGCTATCGGAATTACATTGGTAAATGACTGTTTTCAATGCAAAAATAACGAAGCAGATGGCGTTTTATGGCAAACACTATTTAGTTATCTTCTGCAAACCACTCGGCAAAAGAAGTACACGTTTCGCGGAATTTCAGACTGTGAAGTTTAATGGATGCTGGGAATACTGATTGAAGTGTTTGAGCAAATTCAATTAACATATTTTCGCTCGTGGGTTGATAATCAACCAAAATTATATTAGCAAATTGACTGCGAAGCATCGAAATTACCTCAGCAGGCGAATCACTATTGAGCACCAGTGCATGATCGAGCTTATCTACAACATGAGTTCTAATTAGTTGTTTTAGATCACCAAAATCGATTAGCATTCCATTTTTTGGGTTTTGATTATCGCATATCGGAGTTCCAATCACTGTAACAAACAACTCATACGAATGACCATGGATGTTTTTACATGGACCATCGTAATTTTGTAATGCATGCGCCATTTCGAAGTTAAATTGCTTCGTAATTCTGATTTTTGTCATGATTAATGTACCAGTTTATAAGTCGTTTTGGTTTGTTTACTGTTGAAATTTAGAAAATAAACACCTTTGTTGAGGTTGGTCATATCGATACTCACTTTTGAGTGATCTGGAGTTGTTTGATAAACCACTTTTCCAGTTACATCCGAAATCCAGATAAGTTCGGGAAGCGTTGAGGTAGATGTTAAATCAATAGTTAGCACATTTTCTACGGGATTAGGATAAAAAGTGATATTTGATGCACCTTGGTATTGGGCAACGCCAACGGTTTGATTAGAAAGTGTAATCAGTTTAGTTCCAAAAACATTTGAACCATCGTTTGCTGTTGCTTTTACCGTCACAGTGCCATTGGTTGTAGCGGTAAGCAAACCTGATGTGCTAATTGAAGCCGTTCCAGAACCTGCAACAACCGACCAAGTATAAGTTTGATTAGTAGCCGTTGAAGGGGCAACAACTGCCGACATTTGAAGTGTGCCTAGTGGTGTAGAAATTGTAGTAGCATTACCTGCAGAATTTACAGTAATTGAAGTTACCGCAACTGTGGTTCCGCTGCCCCAAACGGTATTTACCCATTCTGGATGATCGATGTATGGATTACGGTTATGTTGAACTGAAGTGTAAATAGCATTGTTTCTATCAATTTCTTTTTGGCTAACTGGATCTAGGTTATTCCAGCTAATTAATAAGGCTAAAGCCCATGGCTCGAAGCATGGGAAATTAGTACCGTCGAGCATAACATCACCACTAGGATCATTGGCTTCCCAACCAGCAATAATGTTTTCGTAACGGGTTGCCATATAGAAATAAGTTCTCGCCAAATCCCCTTTATATTGGTCTGCCGGTTCAAAGACAACGCCCGTATATCCTGGAAATGTACATATTCCGAGTTTGCCATTACCCCAGACTGCACCACCGGCTGTATTGCCAAACGGATAATTTGATCTCATTCCATTAACCTTACCGTCGGTAGGATAGATGTGGAAAATATCAGAGATCATAGGAGCAGCATCATTGAACCAGCTTTTTGGGAAAGAGTGCTCCCGATTGTAGCAATCACAAACATTTTGGTAACTTCCGCATTGATCCGTTGAGTATGTGAAGTTACAATTGTCGGTATAAATATCCCACATTTTGCCATCTGCTCTTCTGTCTGTGGTATAATATGATGTCCAAAGTTGGTCATACGAGACAGAAGTATGTCCTTTAATAATATTGTAAAGTTGGGTTTTTAATGTGGCTCCAGTTCCCGTTGCTGTATTGTAATATCCCGGAGGAATTTGTGCAAAAATGGCCTGAATAAAGAGGAGCATTCCTGCAATTAGCAAAATTTGTTTAGTTTTCATTGTTTTATAATTGTTAGTATGATAATCAAATAAAGTATAAATGTTGAATCAATGTTTTAGCTCCAATACCAATAAGGATGATGCCTCCGCCAATTTCAGCCCATTTGCTACTCATTAACGAGCCGAATTTTTTTCCTAAAAACACACCAAACACCGACATTAAAAAGGTAATTAATCCTATAGAAATTATTGCAGTAACAATATTTACTTTTAAAAATGCAAAGCTCATTCCTATTACAAACGCATCAATACTGGTTGCCACAGAAAGCCAAAGTAATACTTTTAGTATTTTTATATTGAAGTCTTGTTTTTCGTTGGCTTCTTTAAGGGCTTCTGCAATCATTTTTATCCCGATTATGGCAAGAATTGAAAATGCAATCCAATGATCGATAGATGCAACAGAATCGTAAAACGACTTACCAATTAACCATCCCAAGACTGGCATTCCACCTTGAAAAAGTCCAAAGAAGAAGGCAATTCTAAGTGTATCTTGCTTTTTTAAGCAAGGTGTACAAATAGAACTCGATAAGCTAACCGCAAAACAATCCATTGCTAAACCAAATGCGATGATAAAAATTTCAATTAAATTCACTGATTAGGTTAATTTTAAAAATTAAACAAAGATAATACAAAGAACAATGCAATCGAAAAAAAGATTGAGATTGAATTAAATAAGTTCGATAATTTTTTGTAACCCAACAACATCTGCTTCCGAAAAAGAGCCAAGTTCTTTACTATCAACATCTAATATTGCAATGATTTGATTATTTTTAAAAAGAGGAATAACCACCTCCGATTGCGAACGACTATCACACGCAATATGTCCAGGAAAATCATCAACATTTTCAACTAGAATTGCTTTTTTTTGATTGATTCCGGCCCAACATACCCCTGTGTTCTGCCGCAAAACCATACACGCCAAAGATCCCTGATACGGTCCAACGGTGAGTTCTCCCTTCTCGAGAAGATAAAAACCTGTCCAAAAATAATAGTCGAACTTGTTATGCAGAAGAGCCACTGTCGTGGCCATTCGAGCAATGTTGTTATCGGTTTTTACAAACAAATCCTTCAACTGAAGGTAGATTCTTTGATATCGTTCTGATTTTTGGGTTTCAGTCATTTTTTTGAAAAATATTTTAATAGATGTTTGCTGTCAATTTATAATAAATCAGCAACTAATGGGTATTTATAGAAAATTATATCAAGATCCCAAAACAGATTTTTAGGAAGATTAAGTGTAAACATTTCGATTGCTTTAAAAGAAAAACAAAGATACAAAATGTGGTTGAGAATAGGAAAATTCTTTTATTCAGGACTTTTTTTTAAATTTTTACTTTCCAATTTTCCATTAGCATAAGAGGCATCAACTCTCGTTGATGCCTCTTATTATTATTCCGCACTTTTCAGCCTTTCCACTTTATGGACTTTCGACTTTATAGACTTTCGACTTTATAGACTTTCGACTTTCTATACTTTCAACTCGTTTACGCTCTTTCAAGTTCCACCGTAAAGTGGCGCATAATTGGTGCTTCGCGAGTAATTAACATGCCGTGTTTAATTTCATTTCTGCGGTCAAATACATTTTTCAACGCTACAGCAATTACATCAATATGATTATTGGTATAAACTCTACGAGGAATAGCCAAGCGTAGAAACTCAAGTTTTGGATACCTGTTTTCGCGGGTGATTGGGTCTCTATCGGCTAAAATTGCTCCTATTTCAACACCACGAATTCCTGCTTCTAAATACAACTCAACACCGAGGGTTTGAGCTCTAAACTCCTCTTTTGGAACATTTGGTAATATTTTATTAGCATCTACAAAAATCGCATGACCACCTGCAGGAAACTGGAAAGGAATTCCAAATTCTTGAAGCCGTTGTCCTAAATATTCCACTTGTTTGATCCGTGTTTCCAAATATTCAAATTCGGTACCTTCATCTAAGCCTACAGATAAAGCGTTCATATCTCGACCCGACATTCCACCATAAGTTACATAACCTTCAAACATGATGTTGAAAACGGAAGCCTGACGCCAAAGTTCTTCGCTACGCATTGCAATAAAGCCACCCATATTTACAATAGCATCTTTTTTTGAACTCATTGTCATTGCATCTGCATACGAGAACATTTCAGTTACAATCTCTTTAATCGTTTTGTTTTTGTAACCCTCTTCGCGGATTTTAATAAAATAAGCATTTTCGGCAAAACGAGCTGAATCAAAAATTACCATTTTCTTATATTTATCGGCAATTTTACGAACTGCTTTTAAACACTCCATTGATACAGGTTGACCACCAGCGGTATTGTTGGTAATTGTAATAATTATAAAAGGAACTTTGTCTGCGCTCTCGCTTAATACTTTTTCAATCTTAGCAGGATCTGCATTTCCTTTAAATGGGTGATACAATTCGGTGTCTGCAGCTTCGTCAATGGTGCAATCGAAAGCATGTGCTTTACGAAACTCAATATGTCCTTTTGTGGTGTCGAAGTGAGAATTGCCAGGTACAATATCACCCTCTTTTACCAATACTGAAAAAAGCACATTCTCTGCAGCACGACCTTGGTGTGTAGGCAAAAAATGATCGAAACCTAAAATGTCTTTGATAGCTTTTTTCATATTATAATACGATGAAGCACCTGCGTAACTCTCATCCCCAAGCATCATTGCACTCCATTGACGATCGCTCATGGCACCAGTGCCTGAATCGGTGAGTAAATCGATATATACTTGATTGCTTTTAAGATTAAACAAATTATATTTTGCAGCTTTAATCCACTCTTCGCGTTCCTGACGAGTGCTTCTGCGGATGGGTTCAACCATCTTTATTTTATACGATTCTGAAAAAGGTAGTTCCATTTTAAAAAGTTTTATAGAAAATTAAAATTATTAATGATTAAAGGAGGTGGGATATCAATTATAAAGTGAAAGCATCTCTGTTTTTCACATTCTTGAAAATCATAAACTTACATTTTACAACTAGGTTATCCATGATTTTTCGTTCAAACGGTTTCAATTACTATTAATAAAGTTTGCCAAAGATAATTGTTTTTTTTAATGTTTATCTTGGAGGGCTGTAATATTTAATTCTTTTTAGGGAAAAACAAATTCGAAATAACTATTGTTCGATAAATTTTCAATATTTATTGCACTTTTTTACACTACCATTCGGTATCTCAAACCGCGAACTATTGAACTAATATTTAAAAATTAATCCATTATTTCTTACTTTTTTATCACATTAATTCGCTTTTTCTAGAAAAAAATGTACATTTGCAGTCAAATAAGTCGTCTCTGTAGCTCAGTTGTGCCGAAAAAATCAAAAATCCATTTTTGCCTTTTTTCGAGCATTCTCGCAGGAATAGAAAATCGGAGATTTTAACTCCTGCGGGAGTAGAGCTTGTTTGAAAAATCCATAATTTCTTACTTTTTTATCACACTAATTCGCTTTTTCTAGAAAAAAATGTACATTTGCAGTCAAATAAGTCGTCTCTG
>JBAXTE010000022.1:0-70167 GCA_037130365.1 Bacteroidota bacterium | reverse complement strand
GCAGTTGGCTAGCGTACTTGCATGGGGTGCAAGGGGTCGGAAGTTCGAGTCTTCTTACCCCGACAAATAGAACATATAAAGCACTGATAATCAGTGCTTTTTCATTTTAAGGAACACCTTTTGCACGCCTTAATTTAAAAAACAATTAACTTACTCTAGTTACGCTTGCTCCTAAAAATCATTTTTTGAAAAATTTATACTTACTATATACCAGTGAGTTATAATTTTGAAGTGAATATTAATTTGCAAAAATTTGCTATAGCATTTTTCAAATCTTATATTTGTATTAATTGTAATCTACAGATTATGAAGGAATTACAATATATTTTTTATTTATATCTGTTTTATATATTTCAAAAATTGACGAAAAACAGCAAATTATGAAAACAAATAAAAATCAAATACTGACTTCGAATCTGATAAACAGTTGTGAATATGATCTTGTGGTGAAAAAAGAAACATACTATTCTCTTTTCTACCATTTAACTGGGGAATTTCCTTTCGAGATCAGCTATTCAAACATAAATTTTGATGAAATATCAAAAGTGATTTTTGGAAAGTACCCACACGTAAAAGGAGAAGAAATCACAAATAGATTTTATAATAATAAAACGAATGTTTGGGAAATTGTATATGGTCTTATCCCCATTACAGACAATATTTTTGTCATTCTTGATGAAAGTGAAGTGACTATTTATTATAATCAAAATTCTGATTTACAAATACTTGAAGATCTTAAACAATTAATTGAAAGCAATGTCGTCATTGAAGTATCAGGTAGAAAATTTCATTTGTTGATTATGGAAAACGACAGGTTTTCACTTAAATCTTATGAGCTTAAAGACTATAATTTAGATATAAATACTCATTACAATCAAGATTTTGCATCACATCACGAGAAAATTTGCTCAAGTTTAAGCAAGGAAAATGGCAAGGGATTGGTTTTATTGTATGGGGAACCTGGAAGTGGGAAATCCACATATATTAAGTACTTGACATCGATTATTGATAAAACCTTTATATATATTCCATCGGAATTTGCCGAACAATTAGCTAGCCCAGGTTTTGTGCATTTTATCATGGGATTTCCCGGCTCAATTTTAATTCTCGAAGATGCAGAACGTGTGTTGTGTAATAGTAATAAATATGCAAAAACGGTTGTCTCAAATTTATTGAATATCACCGATGGTATTATTGGTAATATACTGAATGTTAAACTATTATGTACTTTAAACAGTAATATCTCATCTATCGACCCGGCATTTATGCGTCCCGGCAGATTACTAGCGAAGTATTGTTTTGGTAAGCTATCGGTCGAACGTTCAAATAACCTTTTAAACTCATTAGGGCATTCTCACAAAACAGAAAAAGAACTTCTACTCTCAGATATATACAATTTAGAGAACACCATTAATTTGGAACAAGAAAAATCAATTGGCTATAAAATTTAAATACTATACTCAATGGAAACAATAATTAATTCTGAAATCCGAACTGATATAAAAAGTGAATTGAAAATCGAGTCTACACTCTTAGGGTCTCTATATATTAAAGCTACAAATAGTTATCCTTTGGTGTTAAAAATTGAAGACATCAATTTAGACGAATTTAAAGCATTTGTTATTGATAAGTTTTCAAATTTATTCAATGAAAATATTTATGATTTAGCGTTTGTAACAAAATCTAAATCATACCGAACGAAGGAACATTTATTTATAATTGATAAAAATATATTTGTGGTGATAAATGAAGATATTTTTCAAAAATATGTTATGATTTTTTATTGCAAAAAATCAAATATTGAAATCTTAGATCAATTGAAAGATGCTGCAATCAGTAACATTATAAAAGAAGAAGTTGATGGAAAAATATTCTTATTAATTTCGGAAAACAGCCATCTTAAACTTCGAGATTTTCCACTGAAAAATATGGATTTAGACATATCAAAAAATTATAACGATAGCTTCTTGCCTTTTCATGCCAAAGCAATTGATAGATTATCAAAACCAAACACTAAAGGGCTCTTGTTGATATATGGAATAAGTGGTTCCGGCAAAACAACTTACATCAAGTATTTGACAACTCAGATTAATAAACGTGTTATTTATGTCACGCCTGATTTAGCCGGACAATTAGCTTCCCCTGGATTCCTTAAATTTTTGATGAGTTACCCCAATTCAGTGCTAATTCTCGAGGATTCCGAGGTCCTTTTAGCAAGCAGGAAAAATAGCTCAAATCCTGTCATAACAAATTTATTAAACCTTTCGGATGGGTTATTGTCAGATTGTTTAAATATCCAAATTATTTGCTCACTGAATATTTCATTAAATTCTATAGATCTGGCGTTTACAAGATCCGGACGTTTAATTGATCTTTACAATTTCGGCAAACTCGATGTCTCAAAAGCTCAAAATTTACTAAAAGAACTTGGTCATGATGTAATAATTAATGAGCCTCTAACCCTTGCTGAAATTTACAACTATTCTGGTTTTGATAATACTGAAAACACTCAAATTAAAATCGGCTTTAAAAAATAAAAAACATGGAAAATATAGATGAAAAAAATCCAGATTATTTGAATTATTACTTTCAAAAGAAAAGAGAGGTTGAGATTCTTTATAAACTTGGGCTTGAGACAAAAGCGACATTTCAAAAAACAAAGTTGGATGATTACTTCAATTACTTATGGATGAAGATAGAGTGCCATAACTACCTTATTGACGGTATATTACTTTGCGCAATACTCGATCACTTCATCGATTTGAAAGACGATTATAAATGCAAGCGAATTACATTCTTGCTGAAAAAATACTATCATAAGAGTCTTGAATGGCAACTAGAAGATTGGATAGAGGAAGAGAAATACGAAAAATGCGAGATTCTGAAAAACATTATTGAAAAAATAAAATAATATGGAAAAAGAGAATATTCAAACATCACAAAATCTCATTATCATCAAAGGGAATAGAGCTGATCTAGAAGCCTTCAAATCGAAAATCTATTATGACAATGAGCATTTTTTTTGGGAACAAAATCTTATACCTAATTTGGTATATGATAAAGATGATTTAGAGAAAATTTTCGGTGTCATTTCATTAGAAAGCGAAAAGGAATTGCATTACTACGTAAAATGCATACGTAGAGAAGATTTAGATATAACAAACGTTGCTCTTCAATTTTCAGAGTTGGAATTTTCGCAAGTTATGATTCAGAGTAAAGATGAGTTGATTAAATATATTGAATATTTAAAGTATTGCCCTGGGATTGATCTTGAACTAAAAATTCCCTGTGATTTTATGAATTTACAACAATCTTTTTCAAATTTCTCAATTGCAAACATTGAAGAGATTTATTTGAAAATTTGCTTTATCCTTGAGTCGAAAAGCTTTATATTTGAAAAAAGCCAACATCAATCTTTTGATTTTTACAGCCTCATTTCCCGAAAAAATTATGTCAATAAATACAGAGATAATTTGTTGACATTTCTTGAAAGCGAGCAAAATATAAAAAACAAGTTACCGGACTTTATATGTGAAAGACCTTCTCCCATCAAGATCAACTCAATATATGATTTAGTCAAATTTTACAATGAAACACTAGAGAATCAAGAATTAGCTAAAGCATCAATAATAGATCTTTTTAAAACTACTGTAGAAAACCAATCTATACTGACATACAACGAGTGTAAGGCGGTAAACTACGCCTATCAATATCTAAATATTGAACAAAAAATACTAGACTTTTCGAAAATGTATATTGAAATACAAATTCAAAAAGCTGATTATTATATTAAAAATAATGATGATTACTGCAAGTTGTTATCAGAATATGAAGGTTTGATCCCAGAATTTATGGGTTTTGATGATTATTATATTAAAGACTACGTTACCAAGTACTTATGGCTCTCATCAGATATGACAAATAAATATTTTGAGAAAATTTCACAAATTCCAATAATTGATGTTGTTGAAGAAGCAATTCTATTCCAAGAGCGGTTTTTTGAAGTTTTACAAGAAAGCCGGAAAGATGCAAAAATATTTGTAGACAAACGATGGGAGCTAATGAAAAAAATTGAAAAAAATTTAATCAAATGTGGGTCTAATTTCGAATTTAAAACTGATTTTAAAATATCAAGTAGTATTATTTTGAACCCATATTTCTTCGACAATCAATTATTAAAAATAGTCTCTCATCGTTATAAATTCCCATTTCTCAATGATGATGATGACTCTGAAAATCAGCTATTTTAATTGCAAAAAATAAAAATAAATGAAAAAGAATTGGGCAAAATTAAAAATTGTAATAGAAAAAGAATGCAGCACGTATATTAAAGAATTATCAAAATGTGAAAAAGGATATATGCTTGTCCGAAAGGTTAATAAAAGAAATTATAAATATGATGACGGTTTTGATCATAGTAATGCTTTAAATAACAGAATGCCAAGGGGGATGAATCCCCGAATACACAATTTTATCAATGATTGTTTTTTTGATCAATTCAAATGGAAAATCCGCAATGGTTGCTTCTGTTATTCACGTAATTTACTTCATGAACCGGAACCAATTAATCTATTCGATAAGGAGTTTATAGTCTTTCCTACAGACCGGAAAATAGAATTTATATATGATTCTGGCATTATTGACTTGACTGTCAAATTTCAGGATTTAAATAAAATGTATTTTGAATTGGATGCAAAAGCAAAAACTGATATTAGCCAATTAAAAGAAGATTATTTTCAATTGGATCAAAAACTATTTAAAAAAGTTGAGGCTTTAAACTATTCAAATCAATGTTTAAATTCCGCTTTGATGTCAACAGGAGAGATTAGTTTGAAAACGAATTTTTATTACCTGGTCCACAAAAGGTATAAGGATGATTTGATTGACCTGATCTGGGGATAAGAGCGAATAAACCTTATAGGATTTCCACCACTATGAGCAATTCAGACATATTAAATTTCTTTCTATAAGGGAGCTATAAAGACAAATAAACATTTTCTATTTCTTCTTCCCGAAGTCCCAGATAACGTCTTGTTATTGACAAATTGGAATGCCCAAAAATATCACTCAAGAGCACCAAGGAATGCTCTGTCTGATTGTTATTATCATATATTTTTCGACCGAAACTCTTTCTAAGAGAGTGGCTTGATATGTTTAATTTTTTGATTTTGAATACTTCTTTCAATAATCTATTAATCGACACAGTAGAGTAGATAGTGTTTTTTTGACTTTTGAAAATATAGTCATCTTCTTTATATTTATTTTGTTTTTTTAATTCAGAAACTAAAGTCAAATATGAATACTCAACATGTTTGTTAATTGTAATTCTTCTTTTTTTCTTTGTCTTTTTTTCTTCGATCAATAAACAGTCATTTTCTTTTAAGTCATTTAAATCTGAAAATTTTAGTTTTAATAAGTCACTTGCCCGCAATCCCGCATTTATTGAAAGTGTAATATAAAATCCAACTACACATTTTCTGGGATCTTTTAATAATGATATTCCTTTTTTTAAAGCAACATCATATTCTATATAATCACTTGTATTATTCATACTATGTTTTTTTGATTAGTGTAAATATAAGCAAAAATATGTATAATAACAAATAAATTGATATATTAATATACATATATTTTGAATGGGGTCTCAAAAAATATAGACATACAGCTGAATATCAATAATATAAACAAATAATGTATAATAATGATATTATTATACATTTTGTTATTCATCCTAAAAAATGATTACTGAAACCTTTAACTATTCTAACAATCGTTGAAGTTTATTTTTTCGGATTTTATTTAAATGTTCAAATTCAAATTTTTGAAAAATTTCAAAAGTCTCCTGATCGAGAAAACCGTTGCGTTGTCTCACATGAAAATAATGCTCACCTTTACCAATTTGATCGGAGTATTCGTTGAATATTTCAAATGCTTTATTCTCAATGTTTTCGATTACAATAGCAATTGTCAAATTGTATTTATTTAAATAAAAAGATGTTACAAAAACTCGATAATTATGTTGTCTCAACCTATATTTATTATCTCCTACCCCTGAATATTTAACTTTTAGTGACTCTTTTACGTGTTTTACCCATTTATAACTAAAATAGAACATTCTCCATTCTTTGTTTAGTGAATTTAAATATGATGGCGTAAAATGTTCGATATTTTCATTATAAGATTTTGAAATCATCTTCAGTTTTTGTCTTCTTGATAACCAACATTGGGCTTTTTGTTTTTTCACAGTAATTTAATTTCTTTTTTGCTTAACTTATTTTTATTTATCCATTCATCAAATGTTGAAAGAGTTAAATATTCTGTGTTTTCGTCAGCAAAATTATTAATCGTAATCAGCCCCGTTTCCTTATTGTTTTTTTGCTTTTGTTTGATGTAATTTTTTAGAGATCTCATATTTGTGCATTATTTTAATTCTATATATTAAATATTAAAAACAAAAAATGCCCAGTGTAATACTGAGCATTTTTTTTGTAATAGCTATTATTTATTTTAGCGATCAAATCTTTCCAAATATAAAATGGTTAATCTTTAATACAACGGATAAAGATGCCATTTTCTTTGCGCAACCATGATGTAATAATGGATCTATGATTTTGAATAAATGAAGTTTGTCCGTTATTTTTGCTCTGTTCACTAGTTGTCCACCAACGTAAATAATAAACATCACCGTTATCACCTAAAGTGCCTTGAATATCAGGAGTTTCAATAGCTGAAAATCCACTTGAATTTCCGCCACCTTCAACACTGGCACTCATTATTTTTTTTGCCGCTTCGTCTTCTCCCCCTAAGAAATTAATTAATTCATTCCATTCACCCTCTGATGGAACATGCCATCCTTTTGGAGCAATTCCTCTTGGATCAGTTGCAGCATACCAATTATAAATTTTACCATATTTATCACCATTAACTGGGTCATTTTTTGAAAAATAGCTCATTGGTTTTCCTTTGTTTCCTGCCGCTTCAAATTCTTTAACCGTTTTTGCTTCTGGTATTGGATCTCCATTGCTAAAAGTACTTACATTTAAATTCTTCACAGCCCAAGTCTGATTTCCAATTTTAACCTCATTTGGATTAACTTCGGGTTTTTTTTCAGTAGTTGTTGCTATTGAATCTTTTTGTTCAGTTTTTTTTTCTCCTGATTTGTTTCCACAAGAAAAAAGCACCATTGAAATTGCCATTAATGCAATGATTGACTTTGTTTTTTTCATTTTTTATACATTGTTTTAATTTGCTCCTACTCATAAAGCTTTTCGGATTTCGCCTATTCTTGTTTTTTAATTTATCAGGAAGTAGCTAAATTTGTTTTTTCCTTATTTTAATTCAGTACGATTTTTCTTGTAGTAACGACATTGCTAGTATTGTCGATAATTTTCACAATGTATGTTCCAGTACCTCCAAAATTATTTACATCAATTTGAAATTCCTGCTGATTAGTTAAGGTTTGAAAAACTTGCTGACCAAGTAAATTTTCAATTCTAATGGTGTAATTGTTCATTATACTATAATTTCCAGTATTAATTATAACAAATGTTTTAGTTGGATTTGGATAAATTTTCAAGGTATTTAAATTGCTTGGCTCTGCAACTCCTGTGAGAGTTACATCTATTACTAATGTATCTGTAACAGAACAATACGTGGGATTATATATAAATTTAGAATAATGAAAAATTAAACTATCACAACCTCCAACTGTTGTGTATAAAGAATCAACATGGTCAAAATATACTTTTATAGAATTTGAATTAAAATTATTGTCAGATACAGAGTATGTTGTAGTGTCCTTAATAATATAATCTGTACATGCTGCGCCAAAACCAATTTCCTTAATATCAAATGATTTATCTTTTGGCTTAGCCGTAAGTTTCCAATAACGTGCAGTTTGATTAGGAAAAGTATAAAAATACCAATCTAACCCATATGTAGTAGGCATCGTTTGATTTAAAGCTAAAGTCCAACCATTTGTGGGATTGTCAGAATAATAAACTTGGAAATTATCAACAGTTCCATATGGATAAGATGATTGAGAATAAATTTTAAATGCATTTAGTGTTTTTGGTTGTTGTAAATCATAATAAAAAGAGGCTTCTAAATACCAAACATCATTATTTGCACCGACAGTCCAACTGTTTTGTAATCCTGCATATGAATTACTTAAATCACCATCAATACCCCTATAACTTTCATCAGGGGTATAATTCAAAAGTGAATAATTTTTATCAGTTCTATAACCCCATACTGTATCACTTGGTAACCAAGTAGTTTGTGCAATTAAAACCCCACTACATCCTATAAAGACGAGTAACCCCAAAACAGTAAAAATCTTTTTCATTTCTATTAATTTTAAATTATATCCTACTCATAAGGCTTTTCGGAATCCGCCTTTTATTCGTTAATCTAAGCTATTAATCATTTACGAAATTGATTATTTAATAATATAACTGCTAAAATCAACATCTTTATACAAGTTTGAAAATGAAATCAAGCCTGTTTTTTTTACTGAACCAATCTTTGTACTCGAAGTTGTTCTTTTATTATTGTTAATATTATACTTATAGGTAACGATTCTATTGAACAATATTACAAACAATTAATTCGAATAAAATTTTGACTTATTAATCGTATCAAAATAGCAAGTAAGTGTAGTCTTTTAATAGGTAATCGATTATATTGTATTGCAAATTGGGATAGAGTTTACAGATTTTATTTGTCAATTAAGAAAAAGCAAATTAATTAAATTTTATACTATAATATTTAAATGTCATTATTCATCTATAACCAAAGGTAAAACTACTATTATTTTTGTTCCTGTGCAGTTTGTATTTATTTGAGCTAAGTCATAAATTTCAATTTTACAAGTTATATTCTTGTTGGTTTCAACTAAAGCTAAACGATTAGCTGTTATAGATGTTCCTTGAGATTTATAAAAATTTGGGTTGTTTTTATTTAGTTCAATAGATTTATTTATACCTATACCATTATCTTCTATAGTACAGATTAAGTTTTCAGTGGTTGAAAGAAAATTAATGTTTAATTTACCTTTGTAATTACATGGAGTTAGTCCATGCTTTATTGCATTTTCTACAAATGGTTGTATCATCATAGGGGGGAGCAAAATCGCATCTTTATCTAATCCATTTATATTTATTGTAATTTCGAATTTATCCTTAAATCTCATTTGCTCTAATTTCAAATAGTTAGAAAGATATTCTATCTCATCAGATAAAGAGATGAGTTTTTTTGATGCTTGGTCTAAGGTAAGCCTAATAATCTTTGCAAAGTCAGAAAGGTAACTTAAAGCTTGATCAGTATCTTGCTCTAAAATATAATTTTGAATGGAGTTCATTGCATTAAAGATAAAATGAGGATTCATTTGTGCTTGTAAGGCTTTCATCTCATATTCAGCTATAGTTTTTGCAATAGTAGTTTTCAATTGTTCTTGTTTGATTATTCGTTGGGTTCGATATCGAATAATATAAAATATACTAGAAATAGCAATCGAAAACATGGAAACTAGAAACCACCAAGTTGCCCAAAAAGGTTTCTTAATATAAAACTTCAGATGTAACGGATTAGCAAACTGTCCGGAACTTAAATTTTTAGACTCAACACAAAGCGTATATTCTCCTGGGTATAAGTTCGTATAGCTAATCTTCCTTGATTTATCAAAAGTGGTCCATTGATTGTCAAGTCCTTTAAGTTTATATCTAAAAATATCCTTTTCGGGATTCACATAATTTAATATTCCAACAGTAAGAATAAGATTGTTCTGATCGTGTTCTAATACAATTGGAGTTGTTGGCATTTGATTCCATGAGTTAATATCATTAGGATAAAGATGGCGAATTGGTTTATTGTTAACTTCAAATGAAGCAAGTATTATTTTCGGTTGAACAGATATTGGCACTTCATTCTCGTGAGTATTTATTTTTACTAATCCGATATTCGATCCTGCCCACAAATTCCCATCATCATCAATTGCACTACATCCCACATTTAAACTTTCCAGACCTTCAGATTTATTGTAAAAATTAAACTTAAATTCATGTTTTTTCAATAATTTTTTAAGATTCAACCTATTTAAACCGGTGTTAGTTGCAATCCAAAGAAACTCGTCATTGTTACTTGTCTTTATCCAACTTATTGCTTGACCATTGAGTCCCTCTTTCCTCGATATTTTGCATCTAACCTGAAGTGAATCCGCAATAAAACAAGCGATATAAACAGTCCCATTAGTCCCTCCAAAAATTATATCATCATTCTTGTCTATATAAATTTCACTTACATTTTTAATTAAATCCGGTTGTCTTTTATGCGAAGAATAAATTATATTGTTTTTGATTCGATAAATTCCTCTATTTGAACTTCCTATCCAAACTTCATTCTTATTGATTGCAATTTTTAAAATATCGCATGGGATGTTTTTTGGATTTTCATCAATCTTTTTAAAGCAGATGTTATCCACGTTTTCCACAATAGACAAGTACCCCCATCCACCAAAATATAATATATTGTTTTTATCAAACTGGGTTTGACACAATCCGCCATTATTTTCTATTGGAAAATATTTTATCTTTTGTGATTCGTGTGTGATTCTAAATAATCCAATATCTGAAGTTATCCAAATATTATTTTGGTTATCAGATGTAACGTGTGTAAAACATACTAACTTTCGATTTACTGCTTTTATCTTACTTTTGGAATAGACTTTCTCAAATAAAGCCTTCTGGTATGCAAACAGCTTTTTGTCCTTATCCATTACATATATGCACGTTGGAGATACAATCCACAAATTATGGTTTAAGAATAATAAATCTATAACTTTGATTTTATCGGAATTAAAGAAATCAGATTTATAATATAAGAAAATTGAAGGAGTAATCTGATACACCCCCATATTATCGCTGGCAGCCCATATCGAATTCGTTTGACGGTCGCAAAAGACACTAAACATTGTCCGAGTTTCTATGCCTAGCACATTATTCATTTGCCACACTTTTTCCCCATCAAACTTAAACAACCCTCCAGGTTCTTTCATAAAAGAGCAGCTCCATCCTGCAATCCATATATTTCGTTGTTTATCTTCCGAAAAGTCAAATATTTGACCAATATTATCATAATCTGTTCGTTTTTTGGAATAAGCTGAAAATCCACTTCTTTCAAAACCCAACAAAGTATCTCCATTTGATCTCACAATAGAACTGGAAGCAGCCATAGTGAATAAATGCGAATTACAATTAAGGACTTTTATTTTGTTAATTTGGGGACAATATGTAATCATTGAATCCCCATGACTATAAATGTATAGATACCCATTTGCCTCAATCATTCCTGTAAAATAAACCCGGGGTTTCCTATAAATTGATTCAGCTGAAAAAGATTTTATTTTATCATCTTTTATTATGCTAAATCCGCTTTCGGTAGCTACAAAAACAAGATCAAATTGGGGGCTATACTGAACAACACGAGCACTTTTTCCCACAAGTCCATTTTTTGGAGTGTAATTTAAAAATTTTGAACCGTCATATTTTGTCACTCCTCCATCATAACAGGCAAAAAACATATTTCCATTCTTGTCCTCTGTAATTCCCCATACTTCATCGCCTGCTAATCCATCAAGACTGTTAAAAACATTAAAAGTTTTCCCGTCAAACCGTGCAACGCCAGCATCTGTCCCAATCCAAATGTATCCCCTTGAATCTTTAAATATTTTTCTTGTTGAGTTTGTGGGCAATCCATCCGCTGCTGTAAAATTACGAACATTGTAATTTTGAGCATACACATATCGTGTTGTAAAAAAAAACAAGAATGTAAGAATATAAAATTGTTTACATTTTAAGCAAAATGTCATTAGTCTTTTTGTTTGTAGGTAATATGATTCAAAAAATCATCGGTTCTTCGCATAGCAACTCCTAGTATCGTCCCGTCTTCAAGTGTAATTATATTATCAGATTTGTTAAAATCCTTAATATAGTTTAAGTTCACTATATGTGATTTGTGTATTCTAAAGAAGTTAGCAGAAGGAAGTATTTCTTCCATGTTTTTAAGTGTTTTAGTCACCAAAAACTTCTCCTTTTTTATCATATAAACATTTGTATAGTTTTCGTCAGCGACACAATACATTATGTTGTTTAATTTTTCAAATCGATAACCTGTACTTGTAGGTAAAGCTATTTTGTTATACTTATCAGATTCATTATTTAAATTGTAAAGTAATGTTTCAATTCTAATTTGATTATTCATGAAAACTTGCTTTCTTTCAATTTTTTTTAATGCATCATTTAAGTCAACAAAATTTATTGGTTTTAATAAATAATCTAATGCTGAAAATTTTATTGCATCTATTGCATAATGAGTATGAGCTGTTGTAAATATTATATCAAAACTAATTGTATTGATATAATCAAAGAGTTTAAATCCATTCTCAATTGGCATTTCTACATCTAAAAACACTAATTCAGGTTTAAATTTATTAATTGCCTCAACCCCAGCTTTAACAGAATCGGTTAAACAGGTTACATATATTTTATCACTAAAATATCTTTTTATAATTTTATCTAAGGCTTCACGTGCATTTATTTCATCATCTATGATAATACAACTAATCATAAAAAAAGATTTTTATTCAAAGATAACGAATTTATTTAGAAAATTATTTATTATTTTTTTAACGTATTAGTTTTAATTATAAGTGTGCTGATTTTAAGAATAAACGAGTTGGGGATGCTATTTGAATATAGTCTGTTTACCTTTATCAAATTCTCTTGCTAAAAAATTTCCTAACCTTTTATAATATATTTCTTCATATGGCATTCCATTAATATCAAATTTACAAAACAAATGTGGCTCTGGGTTGTAATCGTCTCCATTTGCTTTAAAGTCAACAATATTATTATATGGAATTTTCCCAATTGTTTGTGCTCTTAAAACTTTGAATTTTGGATTGCTTTTTCTAGAGTCATCAGATTTTCTTAACGGCTCCCAATAACCATTTTCGTCCATTATAATAATTGTTCCTATTCCTGCATCTAATACAAATTCAATTCCGTTATGGTAAGTATCATGAAAAAATGTTTTAAACCAAGGACTAATTTTGTTTGACCTTGTAAAATCAGGGTTGGGATATGTTTTGTCATTAACATCACGAATAAATACTTTCGATGAAATAAACTTCGATGCAGGATTCTTTAAAAGTTGGTCGAAATTTTCCCTGTTTGAGCAAAACTTTTGGTCAATAAGTTCTTTATATACTCTTTTTTCCAATCTTAAAGAATGTTTGAGTTTTCTCTCATTTTCTTTGGACTTATTTATATCTATTTTATTAATAGTAATTTCATCTGTGTGAAGTTTATCATCAAAAGAACCTAGCTGTTCATTTATAATAGATTCATCATTTGCTTTAACCTGAGAATACCATTTATCTCTTGAACTTCTAATCCTTTTAGGGCTAAGCATAATTGTCATTTGTCTATTTGTATGGGCTTCATCATGATGTTCGGTGCATAAAACAGCTAAATTATCATAATTGTGATTGTGGCTAACACTCCATTCATCAATATGGTGAATAATTATCCCTTTATTTTTTTCTCTGCAAATACAACACACGTACTTTGAATCATGCAAAACCTGATTAAAGATTTTATTTGGAATTGGTGGTCGTCCATCTAATAGTTTAATTGCTTGTATTTTAGGTATCCCTAATAATCGCAATGTTTCTAATGATTTTTGTTGAAGAGATTGTACAGTATAACCATTCTCAACTAATTTTCGAGTTGATTCACTATCTATACCTCTTTTAAGTAATGCGCTTTTTGTATTATTTGACATTTTTAAAGTATTAAATCATTTTATTCCCAAAAAAGGTTTCATTAAACTGTAAATCGGAGAGGCAAGAAGATTAGCAAACAAATTAATTCCGACTTCTTTGATTAATGAGCCTATAGTGAAAAGTCTATTTCGAATATCTTTTCCCTTATTTAGTTGTTTTATAGCACTTTCAATTTCATATTGAAATTCCTCTTTGAACTCTTCATTAATTTTTTCGATGTCTTTTTTTAGCAATTCAAATAATTCTTTAATATCCTCTTTATTATAATAAATTTCTTGGGATTGGGATGAATTATCTGAATTCAATTGAAATTGAGTTGGTGCATTTATATCACCAATATTTAAAGTAATGTCTGCTGTCTTGTTATTCTTTGTATTCATGTCATTTTTTTTAATCCATTCTGTTATTAATTCCATATAAACATCTAAGCTTTTCCTTTTTTGAATTATTGGTAATATTACATATTTAATCTGCTTTAAGAATCTATCTTTATCTCCATGGTTAGTGTTAATATAATATGAAAGATGGTAATCTAAAACCTTATATAAATCATATGGGGGTTTGACACTTGTAAGTTTTAACACAAAAGCATCATCATAATCTTCAGGCACTGTATCCTTGTAGAAAGTTTGTGATTGACAACTTCGACTTTCTCCCCAATCACCACGAACTTGTTTCCCAATAACAGCCATAATCGTTTGTTTGCCCAAATTTTGCATTTGATATTCATTCTCTGGATCTGCATCCTCTTTACATATTGAATAGAATTCATTCATTTTTTTATTGCTTTTTTAAAATAATCATGCTTAATACCTACCTTGTGAAATCATATCCAGTTTTTATATACTATAAGAACTTTCTTTTAACGGGTTTTTGCAATCTTTTTACTTATAATATTAATTAATCCAATTGCTAATGCATACACGAAATATGCATCCTCTTTAGATGGATTTGGCACTGGAATATACGCCCCAGTTTTATTACTTTTATCGTGAATAAATTTTGACACAAAATTGAAAAAGCTTTTAATACCTAGGTAAAAATCTTCAAAACCTTCCTCTGAGTGCATATCATCAAGAAAAAGTTGTTTCAAGCTTTCTCTTAACTCTATGCCTTTATTGGAATTATTTTTACTAAATTTTAAACTCTCGTAAAACTGTCTGCCACTTATCATTGTTCCTTTCCAATTTCCTTGTCTTATAAGATCTTGTATTTCGTTAAGTCGCAAAAAAAGTCGATCATACATTTCAATCCATTCATCATTTACTTTTTGTTTTTCTGGAATTTCAAGTTCAATTAGGATGAATTTGCCGATGCCAAGAAAGGGCGAAAAACTATTTATCCAATCACTTTGATTTATAATTAAACTATCATAAAACTTTTTTGAATTCACTCGAATTAATGGCTCATCCATAACAGAATGTTGAGAAATAGGAAGTTCTAAATACTTCACAATTAAGTCTAATGTAAAACTAACTGATTTATCTTTGTCTTTCTCTCTCAATGCTTCAATATAGTCAATGCTCTTTTGAGAAAGCAATGCTGTTAGTTGAGCATAATATTTTTCATTATTATTCTCTCGTTGAAGGTTATCTCTTTCTTTTTTACTTAGTATTTTTAGTTCATATTTATAATCAGTATTTAACTGATATTCATTTAAATGCGATACCACTTTGTTATCAGAGGAAATTAACCTTCCTGAAATGAAAATTGGAACTTCAATCAAATTACAAAAATCTATATTGATTCCAATTTTTAGCGTTGGAACAATTGCTTGTGAATCAATTCCTATGTCTCGAAATTTAATATTCATTATTTAATGTTTTTAGTTTGTTCATTTATGTTTTGATAGATGGAGTACAGTATATATTTAATTGCATAAAATTATAATTTTACATCAAATAATCCAATTTTTATTTCAAAATACAATGTTATTTTACTTAGGTAAGTTTTTTATTAAAAAGCCCCGCTATTGCTAACGAGGCTAACCCACCATAAAAAAACTATACAAGTGTGTATAGTTTATCTTAGATATTTTTATGGATACAAAACTACATTTTTAAATTTAATATTCAAACACATTATTTTAAATAACTTCAAAATAAAAAACATTAATTTGTTAAGCATCCCCTTAAAAAAACAGCGCAGCAAATATTTGATTGCTCGCTATTCAAGTGATGAATAACTTAAATAACTATACTTCTTTAAACTAAGATTTGAAGAGAGACTGTCAAATAACGCAGTCTCTTTTTCATTTCAAATAAGCAAAAAGGGTGCATATTGTTCCAATAAAAGAGTTACATTTCGACAAAGTTCCATTTGTAAAACAAAACGACAGCGCATTTAGAATATAAAGATAAGTCCCAGACTATCAATAGCTCTCTTTCCACAAATGCTGTAGTCTCGTTTTTTTGAAAAATATTTTATTAACGTGAATTATATAAATAATTTCCTAAATTTGCAATATCAACTTTCCACCGTTCTTTTCCACATGTCAATTAACCCAATATATAGCCTTAATTTTAGTTCAATGACATTGCTTTTATAGATTTGCTGTTGTTCCAAAGTATCCTTTCTTTATGGTTATTATAATTACTGAACATTAGGTGTTGATTTTATAATAATTAATGTGGAATTTATATAATTTGGGATAATATTGTGAATAATAGCTAGTTAGCAGTAACTTAAAAAAACAGAATAAAAATGTATATTTTAGGAAAACGAACAGACCAACTTGACGAAACAGACATAAAACGTCTAGTTAAAAATGAAGTTCAAGAATCTAAGTCTTTAGACTATAAAAAAGAACTTAAAATTGGACAAGACAAAGACAAAAAAGAATTTTTATACGACATTTCTGCAATGTATAATACCGAAGGAGGGTGCTTAATTTTTGGTATAGAAGAGCGTAAAGACGATAAAGGACAGAACACAGGAAGACCTAATAAAATATGTGGTATTACAATTGATAACTCGGACAAACTGATACAACAAATTGAAGACATAATACGTGGCAATTCAGAACCAAGTATTTCGAATATTGCTATAAAAATCATCAACGTTGACGAACAAATTGTATTAGTAATTGGAATTTCAAAGGGTCTAGGACTCCCATCTATGATTACTTTTAACGAAACAAATAAATTTTATAGAAGAAGAAATAGTGGCAAATATGCTGTTGATGTTTATGAACTTAATCATATGTTTATGCAAAATCAGGTTTTAAAAGTAAGTGCAGAAAAATTTAGACTTCAGAGAATAGAAAAAGTTAGAAATCTAAAAGTTTTTCCAACTCTTGATAATACTGCTTCATTTTTTATTCAAATAATTCCTTTCAGCTTTTTATCTGATGAAACTCTTGATTTTACAAATGCTGAAAGTATGAACCTCAAAACCACAATGAAACCCCTATTTACTAGTGGGTGGGATAGTATGTATAACCTTGATGGATATGCAACTTTTTCTAAAACCTCAGACAGGCAAAAAATAGATGGCTATGACCAGATTTTCAGAAATGGAATTTATGAAGCATACACATCACGACTTTTTTATCAAAAAGAATTTAATGGCAAAACAGTAAATTGTGTATATGAAAATGAATTTATTCCAATCACTATTGAAAAAATTCAAAATGGACTTACCGTTTTGAGGCAATTTCAATTAGAACCGCCATTTTTAATTTGTTTAAGTATCCACAGTGTCTTTGATGGAGCTCTAAAAGGGGATAGAGGTTACAGTAGAACATTTATGACGGATGAAATTGTTCTACCTCCAATAATACTACCGACATACGAGACTGATTTGTATTCTCATCTGAAACCTAATTTTGATATTTTATGGCAATCTGTTGGCTATTCAAACAGTCCGATAAATAGAATTTGATAAAAAAGCTAATATTAAAAGTGGTTTGGCACAATAGCAAGGTGGCGGGTTTTGAAAGATTGAAATAATTAATTAATTTTGGTATGCAATTTTAATAAAATGTGATTTAATTTGCAAATACTCAAAGTTGCCTCCGATAGGTCAAGTGTGATCCAATATAGTAAAAATAGAAAATTTGTTACAAAAAGACAGAAAAAAATGTTTAATAAATGACTAATGCAGGAAACAGCACAATTGCAAACCGCTCAATCCGACATAAAATCTAAGTTTGCAAAAAAGTAGATTTTTTTTGCCGACTCTCAAAATAAGTAAAAGAATGATAGATAGTTTAGAAATAGCAAAAATACTAAATAACTCTCCGGGTATAGAACTTCTTAAATTAAGAAATAGAGAGGCTATAATAGTATTTCTAATAAATACATTTTCAAATCAACAAGGAGCAATATCAGCCGAGAAAATTCAAGTTCTACTGGCAGACTATTTAGATAATAAACAAATTGAAAACGATGAGGAAAGTGAAATCAATTTTTTTGACACCGATGAAACAAAAGCTAAAAAATATATACAAAGTTGGACAAACAAGGGTTTCTTAACCAATTATCATGACGAACAGGGTGAGGTTTTTTATGAACTTTCAGCTCATTCAAGTAAAACTATTGATTGGTTAGCAAGTTTGAAAAAAGAAGAATTTGTTGGTACAGAATCAAAATTCAATAACATATTAAATCAGTTGAAAGAGTTAGTTGAGAATACTAACGAAGATGCTGAAAAACGTATTCAACTTTTAGAAGAAAGAAAATTAGAAATTGAACAACAAATTCAACGAATAAAAACGGGCGAAGATGTAAAAGTTTTTGAAGAATTTGAAATTGTTCCACGTTTCAATCAAATAAATCAATCTGCTAAGGAATTGTTGTCGGACTTTAAAGTAGTCGAAGACAATTTCAAAGAAATTACGAAAGGTATTTATCAAAAACACGCAGATGGAAGTTTAAGCAAAAGCGATATTTTGGAATTTACTTTTGACGCTCTTGAAGAGTTGAAAGATAGTCAGCAAGGTAAAAGTTTTTACGCTTTTTGGTCGTTTATTCTAAATCCCGATTTGCAAAACAAATGGGAAAGTCTAACAAATGAATTGTACAAGACTTTGGAAGAAAAATCAATTCCTGTAAATGACCTATTTCTGAAAGGAATGAAAAGACATCTTCACAGTGCTGGACAAAAGGTATATAAAGCCAATGATAAAATGGCTGAAAAACTAAGCCGTATTATTCGTGAAAACGAGAGTTCAAAATCGGAAGCAACGAAAAATATAATTCAGGGAATAAAAAAACAACTCATAGAAATTAGTAAGACAAAAAAGAAAACTGAAATATCATTTGAACTGCAAACCGAAATCGAAATCAATATTCCGTTTGAACGCAGATTGACGAATGAAAAAAGCGAAGAAGTTATTTACAAAAACAAGCCAAAAATTGCAAACGAAGATATCACTTCGTCAAACCACTTATTAAGATTGTTTTCTCAATCAAACATTGATAAAGAGTTAATTCGGAAAAGAATTAAAGATATACTCAAAGAAAAATCACAAACTACACTTTTAGATGTGGTTGAAAATTACGGTGGACTTGATAAGGGGCTGCCTGAATTATTCGGATACATTGGTATTGTAAAAGAGTTTAAACACTTCATAAACCCTGAAAAAACTCAAAGTATCGTGTTTGATATTGAAAACAGAAAACAAATTAGAATTCCAGAAATAATTTTGACCAAATGAATAATTTAGAGAAAAATATAAAACCATACAGTAAAGCAATAGTAAGATTACTCAAATCAACTGTTGAGAGGAACTCAATTGTTTGGGAAGATGTAATTAATTATCAAAACGAGATTCAGGAATACATCAGCCTAATTGGTTTGGAACTAATCGTAAAAAAAGATGAAGGCTTTGCTTTTGTTAAACAATTTGAAGATAGCGAAGGTAATACTCTTGGTATGATTCAAAGACGACAGATTGGTTTTGAAACGTCAATAGTGCTTGTTGTACTAAGACAAAGTTTGGAAGAATTTGATAGTAATCCAACACAGTTAGCAACAGAAAAATTCATTACAAATACTGAGATAAAAGACGAATTAGAATTATTTCTTCCTGAAAGATTCAATAGAGTAAAATTCATCAAAGAACTTGACAAATATATCAATAGTGCTGCTGATTTGGGCTATTTAAAAGAAATTATAAAAAAAGAAAACGAAACGAAATATCAGATACACCGAATTATAAAAGAAAAAATAACACTGGATATATTACAGGATTTCAAAACAAGATTGCATGAATATGTTGAGTCTATTTAGTACAAGTTCCGACAAAGTGGGTTTTAGACTTCAATATATGGAGGTTTACAATTGGGGAACATTTGACGAAAAAGTATTCAGAATTAATCCTAGCGGGAATAATTCCTTATTGACTGGAGCGAATGCATCAGGGAAAAGCACATACATAGATGCTTTACTCACATTAATGGTTCCTGCAAAGAAAGACAGGTTTTACAATCAATCATCCGGTATTGATAAGAAAGGTAATCGTACTGAAGAAACCTATGTTTTGGGACATTATGGAAATATCCAAGAAGAGGGTAAAAGTTCTACTTCTACGCAAAAGCTGAGAGAAAAAAATACCTATTCTGTTATTCTAGCTCATTTTAAAAATACAGATTCAAAACAGGTTACATTATTTCAAGTTCGTTGGTTTAATAGTAATGGTGAATTAAATAGGCAATATGGCATTGCTCATATACCGCTTGAAATAGAGAAAGATTTTCGTGATTTCGATTCAAAGGGAATGTGGAAAAAAAGGTTAGATAAAACATATAACTCAAATACAACTAAAAAGAAAATAGAATTCATAGAGGGTCCTATGGCATATGCCGAGAGAATGTCCAATTTGTTTGGAATGCGTTCCATTAAAGCGTTAAGTCTATTTAATCAAGTAGTTGGGGTAAAAGTTTTGGAAGATTTAGACGAGTTTATAAGAACAAATATGTTGGAAGAGTTGGACGCTGAACCAGAATTTGTTCAACTGAAAGAAAGTTTTTTGACTTTAATGGATGCTAAAACCAACATTGAAAAAGCCAAAGAACAAATCAAACAGCTAATGCCAATCAATGAAATTGCAATAACGCTAACAAATATCCAAGTTGATATAGAGCGATTAGAAAATTCAAAAGAAACCGCTGTTTTTTGGTTTGCTAAAAAAAGTGTTGAATTAGGAGAAAAGGAATTAGAAAAATGTAAGGAAGAAATACAACGTCTTAATGATGAATTAACAGAATTACGAGGCAAAGAAGAAATATTGAAACAAGAAGAAAGAGCAATTTCCATTTCTATTGAAAAAGATGAAGTTGGTGGTAAAATCAAAGATTTAGAAAAGGAAATTAAAAATCTTCAAGGCTTGAAAGAAAATAAAAGTAAAAAGTTAGATGATTACAATAAAATTGCTCAAAGTATTGATTTAAAAACAGATCCAAGTGAAGAAACTTTTATTGCGAATCGAGAAAAAGCAAAACAAATAAAACAAAGCACACAACAAAGAATTGATGAAGAAGGTGAAAATCTCCGTGCTTTGAAAAACAAAGATGATGAATTAATAAAATCAACAGAAGAATTAGTAATCACAATTCAAACTCTTCAAAAAAACAAAAACAATATCGCTGGACGAGAAGCGGAAATACGAGATGAAATTATTGACCACATTGGAGCTAGCAAGGAAGAAATTCCATTCATTGGCGAGCTAATTAAAGTAAAAGAAGAAGAAATTAATTGGGAATCTTCAATTGAAAAAGTGCTTCACAATTTTGCTTTGCGATTGATTGTTCCGCCCAAATATTACTCCAAAGTAAATGAGTATGTAAACAGCAATAATTTAAGAGGTAGAATCCGTTATGATAGATATGAAGAAAATTATCTCAAAAATTTTCAGAACAAAACTGCAAACGAAAAATCCATAGTCAATAAAATTAACGTAAAGTCCAAAACGCAATATTACGAATGGATTGAGGATTCTTTACAAAACCAGTTTGACTTTGTTTGTGTAGATAATCTTTCAGAGTTTGAGCGTTATTCTGAAATGGCAATCACTCAAAACGGTTTGATAAAATTCAAAAGAGGTAAGCACGAAAAAGACGACCGTGTTCACGTTTCAAAAAAGGAAAATTATGTTTTAGGTTGGGACAACAAAGAAAAAATTGCTGGTTTAAAAGAAGAACTGAAAAAACAACAAGAACTTCAAAAAGAAAATCTAAAATTGATTTCTACAATTACCAATAAAGAAAATGGAACATTAAAAAAATTGGAAGATAATAGAGATAATGCTCACAATTTGTTTTCTATGTTTGGAAAGTACGATGACATAAATTGGCAAACCTACGCCAAAGAAATTCTTGAAAAAGAAAAGCAGAAATCTGATTTAGAAAAAACTAATGACCGAGTTAAGAAATTACAAGAACAATTAAACAAAGTCCAAAAAAATTTAAAACAACTATCGGAAGTTGATATTTTCAATAAAAGTCAAGATATTTTTAAAAAGAAAAAAGATATTGAAGATATTGAAAGAGTAATAGATGCAGATAAGAAGGTAGTTGAGATTACGGGATTTGCTAACATTGCTGAGTTTGAAAAGACCAACCTTGAAATTCTAAATACGGATTTCTTAAACATCAAGACTACACAAACCAATTTTCAAAAGGAATTATCAAGAAAAGAAATAGAACTTAGAAATCAAAAACAACAAAGTGAAAGAGAAGTAATAATTAAAATAAACACCTTTAAACAGCCTTCAGAAGAAATCACATACAAATTCAAAGATTGGCGTTCTGATGTGAGTTCTCTTCCTGAATCAACCCATTTAGAATTTCTCGGTGAGTATCAAAAGTTTTTAGACAGATTAGAAAAAGACAATCTTCCTAAATTTGAAAAGAAGTTCAACGATTATTTGCATGAAACTATAACAAACAAAGTTGGCGATTTCAGAATGTTTTTTGAGCACTGGTCGGATTCAATCAAAGATAACATAAAACATTTGAATGATTCTTTGAAAGAAATAGATTTTAAAAATAAGCCTCAAACATACATTCAACTTGTGGCACCCAATAAAATAAGCGATGAGGTAAAAGAGTTCAGAAATCTTTTGGAAAAAGCAATTCCCAATATCAGAGAAGTTAATGCTTCAATTGACGGACGAAAAAATCATTTTTACAATCACATTGAGCCACTAATTACAAAATTAGACAAAGAAGAATGGCGCAAGAAAGTTATGGATGTTCGTTCTTGGTTCAGCTATAAAGCCGAAGAGTTTTACAAAGAAAACAATCAGAAGTTTAAAACTTATGAAAATATGGGACAGCTTTCTGGAGGCGAAAAGGCTCAACTTACTTACACTATTTTAGGTTCAGCAATAGCCTATCAATTTGGTTTAACAAAAGTAGGTTTACAAACTAACTCATTTCGATTTATTGCCATTGACGAAGCATTTAAAGCACAAGACGAGGACAAAGCACGTTATTTAATTACGTTATGCAAACAACTTCATTTGCAGTTGTTGGTTGTTACTCCAAGCGACAATATTCACATTGTAGAAAACGATATTTCGTTTGTTCATTTTGTAGAACGCAAAGAGGAAAGACATTCTTGGCTGTATGATATGCCTATTGAACAATTCAAAGTAGAAAAAGCAAACTACCTGAAACAATGATTACGCCCAAAGAAATAAAAGACAAAGCCGAAAGAAAATATATTTCTTTTCTTCAAACTTTAGTTGAAAACAAACCTTTTGAGAAACTCGTAATTCGTGGTGATAAATCTTACTCGAAATCATCATTATCCGAATTTGAGAATGAAATTCAACAAATTATTAGTCAATCCAAAGAGATAAAAGGATTTGGCTACACATTGGAATTTCAACAAGTAAAAACAAAGTCATTAGGAATGCAAGATTTGCCTACCTCAATTTATTTTGATACAAAAAGGGATTTTTTGAGATTTTTGGGAAAGGACAATGAAGTTGAATTGTACCTATTAAGCGTTGAACGAATACTTAAAAAATTTCCCGAATTGCATGAATGGGTGATTAAAAACTCTATAAAAGTCATCCAGAACCAAGCTGAATGGGAAAGTATTTTAAATGTGTGCCAATATTTCAGACAAAATCCTAAACCAAATTTATATATCAGAGAATTACCGATAAATGTACACACTAAATTCATTGAAAGAAAGCAAGTTGTAATAAAAGATTTGCTTGATGTTCTTATCTTGGAACATCTCAATAATAATGAAAAACAATTTGAAAAAAGGTTTAACCTAAAATACAGCGAACCACAAATACGATTCAAAATACTTGATAAAGAAATCAGTCAAATTTATTTTTCAGGTATTGATGATTTGGCAATTCCCGTAAGTCAATTTGAAACATTAAACATACCAATAAATAAAGTGTTGGTGGTAGAAAATAAAACAACACTTTATTCAGTAACTACATTTTTAACACTTCCTAAAATGGAAAAGACAATTGCAATATTCGGGAGTGGTTACAGTGTTGCTAATTTAAAAAATGTAAAGTGGTTTGAAAATATTGAATTGCTTTATTGGGGTGACATTGATGTGCAAGGTTTTGAAATTTTATCTCAATTTAGGGGGTATTTTCAGGAGACAAAAAGTATCTTAATGGATCTTGTAACCTTTGAGAAATTCTTCGAACATGATTTGGGAACCCCAACGAACATAAGTGCAAAATTAAATTTGACTCAAAGTGAACAAGAACTATATAATATTTTAAAATCAAATAATTGGCGACTAGAACAAGAGAAAATTCCATTCGATTACGTCAACCGGTTTTTTAGTAATGAAATTAGTCTCGTTACTTTGTAACTGGTTGCACAAAAGCCAACGCATGACCAAAACCAGCCAAAGTGCATACTAATCCGATAGAAATGATAAAGTAAATTGAATATAATACTGGGGGGATAAGATGTCACGGACTAATACATCAGTTTACTTGAAATAGCAAGTTGGCATATTTGGAATGTTTGAAATAATTAATTAATTTTGGTGTACAGTGAGTACAAAACGGAATAGACTCCGCTACTGCACAAAGTCGCCTCCGTTATATACAAGCATGAAAAAAGAAATTACATATTTAAAAAAAATCACAAATTATGAAACCATTAATTTTAGAATTTACTGAAAATCCTATTTTGAAAAATTTGAATTTTTCTCTGATCGAATATTCCCAAAAACAAAACCTATCTGTTATTAAAGATACTGAAATGCCAGCAATTAAATACGTTTCCTTGGATACCGAAACTTATACTAAAAGTTCAGGAGAATCAAGTGATTCAGATAATGATTATAAATTCAATTTAAGACAGCTTTTAGATACAAGCACGGAAACGCTAACCTTAGCTGAACCAAGTGATAGTGACAATGACTTAAAAATATTCAAGCTTTTAATGGACACCCAAACCATTACAGAATCAGTAGAAGGAACAGATTCAGACAAATGATATTAATTATAACTCACAAGCAAGATTTTACAGCTGACTTTGTTATTGAAAAGCTGAATGAAAGAGATATCAAGTATTTTAGATTGAATTGTGAAGACATCAATAAATACAACTATTCCTTTACTAATTCTTCAGATTTTAAATTTTCAATAAATGGGATTGCCGAGTTTAATTCGGTTTGGTTCAGAAGAACTAAACTTCCAGAAATAGAAACTTCTAATAAAGGACAACAATTATTTCTTTTAGGCGACTATGAAACATTGTTTGACAATGCTTTCATATTGATAGACTCTAAAAGATGGCTTAGTCATCCAAGTTTTGTATATAAAGCGGAAAATAAAATTTATCAATTAAAGCTAGCTAAAAGCTTAGGGTTTAATGTCCCAGAAACGATAGTAGCAAATAATCATAAAGAATTAAAAGATTTTATCATACTTAATAATGAAGATGTAATAATTAAACCAATTAGACAAGGGAGAATTAACCTTGAAGATGGGGTTAAAACTATTTTTACCAATCAAATAGATAAAACGGTCATTGATAATATATTACATTATGATTTAACACCTTGCATAATTCAAAATAATATTTTAAAGGATTATGAGTTAAGAATTACTATTGTTGGGGATAAAGTATTTTCAGCCAAAGTTAACTCTCAGGAAAATAAAAATACTATAACAGATTGGAGAAAAGAAAAAAATCCATTTTTGAAATATAATCTACCTATTGAAATCGAACAAAAATGTATTCAATTAACCAAAAAACTCAATATCTCATTTGGAGCAATAGATTTAGTAAGAGATAAAAATGGCAATTACATTTTTTTAGAAATCAATCCAAATGGGCAATGGGCTTGGATTGAAATGGAAACAGGTCTAAAAATATCAGATGAAATTATTAACTATTTAACTGAAATCATATGATAAAGCAATATCTAATATATATTGGTCTAATAAAAAGGTCATTTCAAACTTTAAAATCAGAAGAGTTAAAAACTGATAAAACATCAGACATTAAAGAAATATATTGTCATTCTAAAGAGATTAAAGTTGCAGATAGATATTTGACATATCTTAAGGAAATTCACGATTATCAAAGAGACAGAAGAACTACTATAGAAAATAAAAATTCACAGTTAGTTGGTCAAGCAAGTATTGTCACCTCTATATTTGCATTATTTATTCCATTATTAATAAATAATCTAAGCGGAGTTAGTTTATGGCTTAAATTACCCTTGTCCTTTTTGTTTTTAATTGTTCTATTACATTATCTTTTGTCAATTCTTCACGCAATTAAAACATTGACTGTAGACAAATATAAGTATCCTAGTCGAAGCACTATTTCAATTACAAAGAAAGAAAGAAAGGAAATAGAACTCGATTTCGTAAATTCAGAAATTGAAGATTTGATTTATATCATAAATAACACAACGCCAATTGACAACATAAAGGGTGATAATTTAATTTATGGAGCTAGGTGTTTCAAAATTGGCAATATTGGATTTGGTATAATGACAATTCTTGTAATAGCATCAACATTATTTTTGAAAAAAGAAATTTCCGATATTAAAGTTACTAATTTGAATGAGTTTAAACTTCTAGTTCCAGCCACTCTTAATAAGAGTATTTTTGATTTGCAATTTAAGGATAATATAACAATTAAAATCGATTCCTTGAATAACAAAATTTTTCAAGTTAATAGTAATTCTGAAAAGAAAAGTAATATTATACCTTTGAATAACAACGACATAGTGCAAGAGTGTTGTGGCGGGTTTTGAAAGTTCAACAAAAGTAATTAATATATGTAATTCTAAAAAATTACATATATCTTTGAACTACAAAACTCCAAATATGATATTTGAAAACTAAAATTTATTGTTTAACGAATAGTTGTATTTTAGAAAAAAACAAATTCTATTTGATGTTAAAGTATTATACAAGTTTTGAATGTTAAACAAGATTAATTAACTTTGGTGGAAATTTAAAATGTAAGTATTATTTTGTAAACTATTGCCCAAATTTGCATCCTTTAGCAATAAGTTAAACAAACCTTATGTGGTATATTTTTGTATACCCGTATTATATTGAAAAACTATTAAAAAATAAAACTATGGGAATAATAAATTGGTTTAAAGGCTGGGGAAAAGCCATAAAATTGATAAACAAATTAAACAATGCAATTCGTACTTTTCCAGACAATCAGAAAGACTTAGAATATTTAATAAATAATAGACAAGAATGGTCTAATAATGAAGATTATAATGCTGTTAAAAAAAGAATTATTCAAGGATATTCTACGAAAATTAATTATGAAAATGTTAAAACTTTAGGTAATTCCTATTTAGATTTTTTTTCAAACTTGTTTCCAAATGAATCGAATGATGAAATTTTATCCTTAGTTAATAAGGACATGATTGAATCAATGATTTTTGAAAAAATCAATAATGATGATGCCTTAGATCCCGATGAAATTCAAAGTATTATTGAATATAGTAAGGATTTAAAAGTAAGTGAATATGACACTTCAGAAAAGATTAAGAATAAATTTGAATATTACGTAACAAATTGGGAGTTAGACAAAGGAATATTTCCAAACTTGAATTCAGATTTTATTTTGCAGAAAAATGAACAATGCATATATCGAGAAGAAAATGTTGAACTTATAGAGCAAAGACAAGTAACTAAAAGAATTAATTATGGTGGACCAAGTGTTAGGATTAAAATAGCAAAAGGATTGAGCTATAATTTAGGAAGTTACAATGTTGGAATGGAAAAAGAAATTAAAAAAATATCAAGAGGTAAAGGAGTTATTAATATTACAACAAATAGAGTTCTTTTTAAAAGTAATGAAAAAAGCTCAACGATTACTTTGAATTCAATTATGGCAATTGAGCCTTTTAATGATGCTATTGTTATAAGTAAATCAAATGGAAATCCAATTACATTTATTACAAAAAATGGTGCAAAAACTTATCAATATTTGAATGGAGCAATCAGAAATTTATAATTTTTCCTTATTGAAGTTAGATTCTAGTATCATTTTTTAACAAAAGTTTTAAATGCTTTTAAAAATATCTTAATATAATTTTCGTTTAAAAAATTAAATTAGTTAAAATATGAAAACGAAAATGATTAAAACAATATTACCAACATTATTTGGTGTTTTAACAGTTCTTGGGCTTCTGGTAATATTTAATTTGATAAAAAATGAAGGTGATGCTTTTTTTTTACCAGACAATGGTTTTTTAAATTGGTTTGTTCCATCTTTGACAATTCTTGCATTGCTAATTCAATTTACTATGATAATTCCGTTATGGAATAAATTTTCTAAACATCGAAATGTTTGGGGTTTGACACTTATTCAATTAACAGGTATTCAATGTATTCTTTTTGGATTGCTTTTCGGATTAGTTTTTGGGGAAACACGTCTTGGACTTATTGAACTTTTTATGATTTCATTGACTGGCACTATTGCTTTTGTAGTATATTGGTCAGTCAATTTTTTAACATTATACAAATTAGATAAAATATACAGACAAACCGAACAAAAATACTTCACATAGCAGCAGTTTGACACAATAGCAGAGTGACTGGTTTTATTCCGAAATTATACAGAGTAATATACGATAAACATTATTGTAAAATAGAACAACTAAATGAAGGCAAAAACCCTAATATTATTAGTTTTAGTGATTTTAATATCATCATGCAGTGTTCAAAAAAGGCATAAGCATTCAATCAAAACAGGGAACAATGGTGTTGGAATGGATGTTAAGCGTACTTGTGGTCATAGATAATCTCACATATGAATTTTATCAAAAAGGTTAATGTTTTTTGATCTTCCCAATATTTTCTAGCAGTAAATAGATCATGTTTTATTAATAATATTTGTTTTATTTTTCTGAAAATAACAAACCATTTACTTTCAGTAATAAACTCAAAATAAAAGATTCAAATTTCCTTTATTTTTTTGATGAATAAAACACTTTGGACATTGTTCCATAATTCCTTTTCTAAACAAAAAAGTTAAATTCCAATTGGGGTTTAGCTTTTTTTTTACTCACTATCAAAAATTATTAAACTTTTTGTCTTTTTTGCCCTACATGGAATTTATATATACAATTCAAATTACAAAAGTATATTCTAAAGAAAAAACAAATGTATATGGTTTTGTAATAACTCAACTGAATTTTTCAGTCAAAAAAAAATAAACAACTATGAAAAAAGATGAACGGTATGTGGTAGTCAAACTTGAAACAAGGTCTATGATTAGAAAGCTTTCTGAGTCAGACAGAAGGACGATGAAGGCTTATTTAGAAAATTTAATAAAAAATGAATATATTGGACTAAAAGAGTTAATTGACAAGGAACTGGATTGCAAATAAATCTAGAAATAGATTTCAAAAAATAATCAAAAACAATGAATAATTTCAAAAGGAAAAGACAAATTAAAAACAAAGACAGTTTAGAATGCGATAAACATCAAAATCAATTTTAAGAAAATATTATTAGAGATAAGGCATTTTGAATAAAATATTGGCATTGAAAATTTAAAGGAATACTGAGTTGTGAGGACTCTGCAATTAAAACTTACATCACTTAAAAACTTTCCAATTTTAAGTAAAATACAGCGGAAATTTTATGAAAAACAACTAGTTAGAAGAAAAGCATTTGGGTTTTCTTTAGTTGTTTATTATATATAAAAAAAGAATATTAATAAAATGAATAATAATGAATATAAAGATGAATATATTAAACAATTCAACAAAATAAAAAATAGTGATGATTTACATTATATAGTAATTACACCTATAACCAATTTAAAAAGTTATAATCAATTGAAATTTATAATTCGAAAATCTATTGGTGATTATTGTAAGAAACAAAATATAAACAAATCTCACGAATACATTAAATATCTCTGTAATATTGAAGTAGATCCATCAATTTCAAAAATTAATCAGTCTAAAATATCAGGAATGGGTTATCATGCTCATTTGATTATTGATAAAAACATAAATTTATTTAATAGTGTAATTATAGAAGAATTTAGGACTCAAATAATTGAAACATTTATGAAAAATAAAATCAAAATTGATTTGTATGATTCTGCTGATATTTACGATGAAAATGGCTTAATGAAATATCATTTGAAACAGTCTAACATCCTTGATAAAACGTTTATTAGATCAAATTTGAAATAATAGAAGATGTGAGAATTAATTGATTTAAGGCAATTGAAAACACAACAACCCAAGGTTCCCATTTTCAACTCAAAGAAAGCTCCGCAAATCGCTTTATTTAGCTATTAAATCAATTATATTAAATGAATTACCTATATGTTTTTCATTACAGTTTTATCCAAAATAATCCTTCATTATTGAAATCCTCAATTATCAAAACAATTCCATATTTGTTTACGTGACTTCAGTGAAATCATCATTAAAAATACACTTTATCAGTTTCGAAATTCATTTATTATTTTCTGTATATAATTTATTTTATTCCTTACATTTGTACATTAATTATGAATATCAGATGTGAACACGTTAATGCCACATCTCTATTGACACCAGAGCTAAAAGAATACAAATTAGATATGAAAAACGTAAAAGAATCTGCTAACTTTATTTGGTCAATTGCCGACCTATTAAGGGGTGATTATAAACAAAGCGATTACGGAAAAGTGGTTTTACCCCTTACCGTATTACGCAGATTAGATTGTGTGCTAGAACCCACCAAAGAAACTGTTTTAGCTAAATTTGAGCAAGCAAAAGCGATGAATATCGAAAACCTTGACCCAATTTTGAATAAAGCGGCTGGATATAACTTTCACAATCGTAGCAAATTCGATTTCAATAAGCTAATAGCTGACCCAAATAACTTAGCAGCCAACCTCAGAAATTACATAAACGGCTTTTCTGACGATGCTCGTGAAGTAATTGAACAATTTGAATTTGAAAATCAAATTACAAAACTGGATGAAGCCAATTTGCTATTTATGATAGTGAAAAGGTTCCAGGAAGTTGACTTACATCCCGATAAAATTTCAAGCATGGAAATGGGATATATGTTTGAAGAGTTGATTCGTAAATTTGCCGAAATATCAAACGAAACCGCTGGAGAACACTTCACTCCAAGAGAAGTTATTAGGCTAATGGTAAACATATTATTTTTAAACGATAGAGAAATTCTAACCAAAAAAGGAATTACAAAAACCATTTACGATTGCTGTGCAGGTACAGGAGGAATGTTATCGGTAGCCGAAGAATATCTTAACGAACTCAATCCCGATGCACGTTTGGAAGTATTCGGGCAAGAACTCAACCCAGAATCCTATGCCATTTGCAAGTCGGATTTAATGATTAAAGGACAAAACCCAACCAATATAAAAAAGGGAAATAGTATTTCCGAAGACCAATTAAGTAACCAGAAATTCGATTATTTAATTACAAATCCACCATTTGGCGTTAAATGGGAAAAGTTTGGTAAAAAAGTAAAAGAAGAACACGAACAACTTGGGCATGGTGGACGTTTTGGAGCTGGATTGCCCTCTATGAGCGATGGTTCGTTTTTGTTTTTAATGCAACTAATGAGCAAAATGAAATCGGAAGGTTCTCGATTGGCAATAGTTTTTAATGGTTCGCCATTGTTTTCGGGTTCACCTAGTAAAACAAAAAACGAAAGCAGTATTCGCCAATGGGTTATCGAAAACGACTTACTGGAAGCCATTATTGCATTGCCAAATCAGCTATTTTACAATACAGGCATTAGCACCTATATTTGGATAATATCGAATAACAAACCCAACCAACGCAAAGGAAAAGTTCAATTAATAAATGCGGTAGATTTCTTCAAAAAAATGAGTAAATCGCTGGGCGATAAACGTAATGAACTAAGCGAACAACATATTGAAGAAATCACCAAAATGTATGGCGAATTTAAAGCCAACGAATACTGCAAGATATTTGACAACAAAGAGTTTGGTTATGCCAAAGTAACTATTGAACGCCCAGAGCGCAATGCCAAAGGAGAAATTGTGAAGGATAAAAACGGTAAACCAAAACCCGATTGCAGCTTACGTGATACTGAAAACATTCCATTGATAGAGAACATACACGATTACATTAAGCGTGAAGTGTTGCCACACGTGAATGACGCTTGGGCAGATGAAACCAAAACCAATATTGGATACGAAATTAACTTTACCAAATACTTTTACCAATATAAACCACTCCGCAGTTTGGAAGAAATACGTGCTGATATTTTTGCTTTGGAACAAGAAACCGATGGATTAATAAAGGAAGTGATTGGGTAAAATGATGAAAAAATACGATTCATATAATAAGATACAATCAAATTGTTTAAATGAAATACCTTCTAATTGGTCTTTGAATAAATTCAAAAGAGTTTCATATATGAAAGGTCGGATTGGATGGCAAGGTTTAAAACAATCTGAATTTTTAGAAAATAAAGATTTACCATATTTAATAACTGGAATGAATTTTAAAGATGGCAAAATAAGATGGGATGAAGTTTATCATATTACTAATGAAAGATATGATGAAGCCCCAGAAATTCAATTAAAAGAAGGTGATGTTCTAATGACAAAAGATGGAACAATTGGGAAATTACTTTTTGTTAATGACTTGCCAGGTAAAGCATCCTTAAATAGTCATTTATTGGTGTTTAGACCGCTAAGAGATGAATATTATACAAGATTTATTTATTATCAGCTACAAACAGATTACTTCTATAACCATGTTGAGCTGACTAAAACTGGAACTACATTTTTCGGAATTTCTCAAGAAGCATGTGGTGAATACAAAGTATTGTTGCCTCCAATTCAAGAACAAACCGCCATTGCCAACTACCTCGACAAAAAAACCACCCAAATTGACGACCTAATTGGCAAGAAGCAACGTTTGATAGAGTTGCTGCACGAAGAACGCACCGCCATGATTAACCAAGCCGTTACTAAAGGGCTGAACCCGAATGTAAAAATGAAGGATTCGGGGATTGAATGGCTTGGGGAGATACCGGAGCATTGGGAGGTTTGGAAATTAGGTCATGCATATCAACTTGTTGGGAGTGGAACGACTCCAGAATCGGGCAACCCAATTTATCATGAGAATGGCACAATTAATTGGTTAAACACTGGGGATTTAAATGATGACTATCTTTATCAAACTTCTAAGAAAATAACCCCAAAAGCTATTGAAGATTATTCTGCACTAAAATTATTTCCAGCGGAGTCTGTTGTTATAGCAATGTATGGAGCAACAATTGGAAAAACAAGTATTGTCAAATGCGAAACAACAATGAATCAAGCTTGTTGTGTTTTTTATGGTTCTAGTCAAATAACAGATGAATTTTTATTTAACTGGTTCAAATCTAATAAAGAACATATTGTTAATTTGTCAAAAGGTGGTGGACAACCAAATGTAAGCCAAGATATATTAAAAAAATTAAAATGTCCAAACCCATCTATTGAGGAACAAAAAGATATTAATGATTTTATAAAAGTTGAGTCACAAAAGATAAATGAAATCATTTCAAACACTCAACAAGAAATCGACCTATTGAAAGAATACAAAACGGCATTAATCAGTGAGGTGGTAACGGGGAAAGTAGATGTTAGATATAATAACAATAAATATTGATTTTTTATGGAACTAAATGAATTAATTGGATATACTCTTGAAGAAATTGAAACAGCAAGAAGTAAATTTTACGAGAACAAAAAGAATTATAAAATAGACGAAGTTAATCTTGAAATAAATGTTAGTGAATTTGAGAAAGTTGGTGGAGGGATCAAAGTAGTTATTTTCAATGGAACAATTGGTGCTGGAACAACAAATACGCATAAGGTAACAATTAAGTTAAGACCAAATCACAGATTTCCAAATCCAGAAATTACAACGCTAAGAAAGCAAATAAGAGAATTGGAAGATGAAATAAAAAAGTCTAAAGAAATTTAAACACTATGATTTATGCCCAAAGGATTACCAAAAACAGTTAAGAAATGTATTGAAAAGTCTCAGGACTCAGCTTTACTTGCAGTTGAAACATATAACAAACCTGCTATCAAGTTTAAATCTGGGGGGTATATTGTTCTAATGACTATTGCTTGGACTGCTTTGTTTCATTCTATATTTTTTAAACAAAAGAAAAAACCCTTTCACAAAGAAAGTAATGGTAGGTTTGTTATTCGAGATGGGGACTATTATTATTGGGAATTGAAGGAATGCTTAAACAAATATTTTGGGTCAGACACAAATAATCCCATCCGAAAAAATTTGGAGTTTTTTATACCACTTAGAAATATGATTGAACATAAATCAATTCCTGAAATTGATTCAGATATTTTTGCCGAATGTCAATCATTATTGCTAAATTTTGACAAAATCATGGAAAAGGAATTTGGGGTTAAATATTGTATTAGGGAATCATTGTCATTTGCCCTTCAATTATATCCATCTTCAAAGAGTTTAAACAATGCGATAATTGAAAATCCTTCAACAAAATCTATAGTTGATTTTATTAAATCATATCGAAGTAGTATTAGTGCTGACATATTAGATACTGGCGAATATTCCTTCAAGGCATTCTTAATTCAAGTTGCAAATCATCAATCAAAAAATTCACTTCCAATTCAATTTGTTCCTTATGACAAATTAAATGAGATTCAAAAAAGCGGAGTTAATAGAGTTGCTGCTTTGGTTAAAAATAAATTTATTCAAGTCCCTGTATCTAATAAGGATAAAATTAAACCTAACGATGTAGTTAAAAAAGTTCAAGCAGCTTTAGGCAATCCCAAAATAATTAAAAACGGGAAAGAAAAAGAGAAATTTAATATGGATACCCATACAAGATGTTGGAAAAAATACAATATTAGACCCAATAAAGGAGCATTAAAGCCTGAAATGACAGACCCGACTTATTGTATTTATGATGAGGCAAATGAAAATTACCTATATACTGATGATTGGGTAGATTTTTTAGTAGATGAAATGGCAAAAGATGATATTTATTCAAGTTTATATTAGAATTAATTCATATAAGAAAAACAAACATTTGAATCAGCAATAGAAGAAATATTCTTATATAAAAATAACAATGATTTGTACTTTTACATTCTTCAATTAAAAGTAATTGACAAAATTAATACAGAAATATTTGGTTAATAAAAAATAAGTCCTAAATTTGCAAAACTTAACTTATAAGTGAAGTCAGAAAACAAAATAACAATTGAACTGTTAGAAGAACATGAGAAAGTCAATTTCTATACGATTCAATACGATGGAGAAACTGAAAATGAATTCATTAAATTCATTAATCAATTTGCTGAGCAACCCAAATACAAAAAAGATTTATTAATTATAATTGCATGGATAGATAAAATTGCAACTAGAGGAGCTTTAGAACGGAACTTCCGAACGGCTGAAAGCAAAATGAATGACGGAGTTTGCGCTATTCCAATTGAAACTTCAAAACTACGCTTGTATTGCCTACGGATTTCTGATGAGATATTGATAATTGGAAGTGGAGGAATAAAAAACAAAAAGACATATAATGAAGATTCTAAACTAAATGATTGTGTATCAATACTGGCAAGTTTAGATAAATATATAAAAACAAAAAAGAAAACGGCTAACATCTCAATAATTGGTAAAACAATAACTGGTGATCTGTCGTTTGTTATAAAACAAAACAACATAACCAAATGAAAAGAAACTCTTTAATTGAAAAAATACGTAATGAGATTACGGAAGATATCAAACGAGAAGTTGACTTGTCTTTTGAAATTTCTGACAGGATATCTGAAATTTTGGCGAAGCAAAACAAAACCCAACGGGATTTAGCAAAATCGTTGCATAAAAGCGAAGCAGAAGTAAGCAAATGGATGCACGGCACACACAACTTTACAATTAATACAATTGCTAAAATTGAGATGGTGCTTGGAGAAAAAATTCTTAATGTTTCCAAACAGGAAAAGTAAAATTAATTGACAAAACAAATGAGAGAATGAGCTTATTAATCAACATCGAAGATTTACTGTCAGGTACTGTTGTAGAAGGTCCACGAATGGAATTCAAGGAGGGCTGGAATCCCGTTACAATTATGCGTTCAGTATGTGCATTTGCCAACGATTTCGAGAATGAAGGAAGTGGATATATTGTGGTTGGTGTTGACGAAACCAATGGAAAACCGATTCGACCTGTTTTAGGATTTAATTCCGATTCATTTGAAGCCGTTCAACAGGATATGCTTCGTTATGGGAACCTCATACAACCACCCTATTTCCCTAATTTATCTTTGGAAGAAATCGATGGCAAGCATGTTCTTGTAATATGGGTGCCAGCTGGAACAAATCGCCCATATAAAGTCCCAGATGATGTGACTTCCAAAACAAAAACATACAATTATCGTATTCGACAATATTCAAGCACAATAATTCCAAATTCTCAACAACAGGCTGAGTTAATAGGACTTACAGCCAAAATACCATTTGACGACCGGGTGAATTCATTTGCATCGGTTTCTGATTTAAGCAAATCGCTTATGCGAGAACACTTAGGAGAAACTCGAAGTAAGTTGTTTGAGGAAAGCGAAAACATGTCAGTTTTTGACCTTTCTGAAAAAATGAATCTATGTCAAGGTGGTAATGAATACTTGTTACCAAAAAATGTCGGGCTTTTAATGTTTTCTAAAAACCCACAAAAATATTTTAAAGGTGCTCAAATAGAATTAGTTGAATTCCCAAATGGGCTGGCTGGCAAGGAGTTTACGGAAAAGATATTTACAGGAACTATCCAAAAACAATTAATTGATGTACTTTCATATATAAAAGCTCATATTATCAAAGAAAAGGTGATTAAACATTCAGATTATGAGAAATCGGAAAGATCGTTTAATTATCCATACGATGCAATTGAGGAAGCGTTATCGAATGCCGTTTACCATAGGAATTACGAATTACAAGACCCAATTGAAATTAGAGTGCTTCCCAATGCAATTGAAATTATCAGTTATAGCGGTGCTGACCCATCACTTAAACAAACGGATTTTGATAAAGGAGTAGTTAAAGCTAGGCGTTATAGAAACCGAAGAATTGGAGAATTTTTAAAGGAACTGAAACTTACTGAAGGAAGAGGTACAGGTATTCCTACTATTGTAAGAGCATTAAAAGAAAATGGTTCTGGTGTTCCACATTTTGATGCAAATGAACCAGACAGACTTCATTTTATTGTTGAAATTCCTATTCATGATGCATTTAATAATCAAGTAAACGACCAAGTAAACGACCAAGTAAACGACCAAGTATACGACCAAGTATACGACCAAGTATACGACCAAGTAATTGCTATTATAGAATTTTGCAAAACACCTAAATCTAAAAAAGAGATACTAGCCTTCATAGGTTTGAAATATCACACGGATAATGTAAAAAGGCATATACAACCTCTATTGGAGAAAAACTATATTGAGTATTTAATAAAGCAAAATATTAAAAATAGGAATCAAAAATATCAGCAAACAAGTATTGGGATTTCATTACTGAAAAAACAAAAAGCGACAAAGTAATATGGCACAAGGAATACATACAGAGCAAACCTTTGAAACAGCAATAGAAGAAGCTTTATTAGCCAATGGTGGTTATATCAAAGGGTTTTCCAGTGATTTTGACACTCAAATTGGTTTGTTTCCGAAATATATCACCGATTTTTTAAAGAATTCACAACCCAAAGAATGGGATAAAATAACCACCATACACAAAGAGGAGGTAGAGAAGAAAGTCATTAGCCGTTTAGTTAAAGAAATCGATTTACGAGGTATTTTAGATGTTATCCGAAATGGATTTACCGATTATGGGGTAAAATTTCAAATGGCTTATTTTAAGCCCGAAAGCAAGCTCAATCCCGAAGCAGAAGCTCAGTATTCCAAAAACAATTTATCAGTCACCCGACAGCTTTATTACGAGCGAAATGGCAATAACTCGTTGGATATGGTATTGTCGATTAACGGTTTGCCAATTGCTACAATTGAACTAAAAAATCAATTCTCGGGTCAAGATGTTAACAATGCAAAAAAACAATACGTTTACGATAGAGAACCATCAGAACCCATATTTCAATTTAAGAAAAGAGCATTAGTGCATTTTGCCGTAGATGCCGATGAATGCTTTATGACCACCAAGTTATCGGGAAAATCCACACGATATTTGCCGTTTAACATCGGAAATAATAACGGAGCTGGAAACCCAATTAATCCAAATGGCTACAGAACATCGTATCTATGGGAATATGTCTGGGTAAAAGATAGCTTTATGGATATTATTGGAAAGTTCCTTCATTTAAGCGTTGAAGAATATAAGCTGGATGGCGTGAAAAAGAAAAAAGAATCAATAATATTTCCTCGTTTCCACCAAATGCAAGTAGTAAGAGCATTAACTCAAGATGCCCGATTGAAAGGTGCTGGTCAAAATTACCTAATTCAACATTCGGCTGGTTCAGGCAAATCAAATTCAATCGCTTGGTTAAGTTATCGTTTATCAAGTTTACACGATGAAAATGACAATCGGATTTTTGATTCTGTCATAGTTATTACAGATAGAAAAGTACTTGATTCTCAATTACAAAACACCATCTATCAATTTGAGCACAAAGAAGGTGTAGTTCAAAAAATTGATAAAGACTCCCAGCAACTTGCAGATGCTTTATCAACAGGTGCAAATATTGTAATCACCACACTTCAAAAATTCCCATACATTTTATCTAAGATTGGGGAACTTCCATCCAGAAAATATGCAGTTATTATCGATGAAGCTCACTCGTCACAAGGAGGCGAAGCATCAAAGAAAATGAAGGAAGTGCTATCAGCAAAATCATTAGAGGAAGCGGAAGTTGAGGATGCATATTCAGGACTTGAAGAGGATGCCGAAGATGAAATTCGGAAATCGATGATGGCACGGGGAAAACAAGATAATTTAAGTTTCTTTGCATTTACTGCCACACCAAAATCCAAAACAGTACAAGTATTTGGCACAAAAGACAAAGATGGTATTCCAAAACCATTTCATCTTTATTCCATGCGACAAGCCATAGAAGAAGGTTTTATCCTCGATGTGCTTAAAAATTATACTACATATAAAACGTACTTTAAGTTATCAAAAAAAATCGAAGACGACCCCAAGGTAAATAAGAAGCAAGCTGCTAGAGTCATAGCCCGTTTCTTGTCTTTACATCCTCATAATTTGGCGCAAAAAACCGAAGTAATGGTTGAACACTTCAGACAAATTGTATCAAAAAAAATGGGTGGCAAAGCAAAAGCAATGGTAGTAAGTAGTTCACGATTACATGCAGTAAGATATAAAGAGGAATTCGATAAATACATCAAAGAGAAAGGCTATACAGATATAAAAACATTAGTAGCATTTTCTGGAAAAGTAATTTACGACATATATCCAGAGGGAGTTACAGAAGTAGAAATAAACGGATTCAGCGAAAAAGAACTGCCTAAAAGGTTTGCAACCGATGAATACAGTTTGTTACTGGTTGCTGACAAATATCAAACTGGATTCGACCAACCTTTGCTTCACACGATGTATGTTGATAAAAAATTGAGTGGGGTAAAAGCGGTTCAAACATTATCTCGGTTAAATCGTATGTACCCTGGCAAGGAAGATACATTTATATTAGATTTTGTAAACGAAACTGACGATATATTAAATTCATTCCAACCATACTATGAGTTAACAACAATAGTTGAAAACTCCGACCCAAATCATTTATACGATTTAAAAGCAGAAATTGATAAGGCACAAATTATTTGGCAAACCGAAGTTACAAATTTCTGTAATGTTTTCTTTAAATCAGCCAAAAGCTTATCAGTAGCAGAGCAAAGTAAATTATATGCCTATATTGACCCTGCTGTTGAACGTTTTAAACAACTACCAAAAGACGATACAAAAGAAGATGTAATAGGAACTGAAATTACACAAGATAGTTTCAAAAATACACTTCAATCCTTTTATAGAGCCTACTCTTTTTTATCTCAAATAATGCCATTTTCTGACATAGATTTGGAAAAGCTATTTACATACACTAAATATTTACTCAAAAAATTACCTAAAACAAATCAGAATGACCGATTTAAACTTGGTGATGAAGTTTCATTAGAATATTACCGACTTCAAAAGATAGCAGAACAAAGTATTGCTATGGAATCACAAGGGGAATACAAATTAGAAGTTGGTGGAGATTCTGGAATTCGCTTATCAAACGAAGAGAAAACAGCACTTTCTGAAATTATTGAAGTGCTAAACAAAAGATTCTCAACCGAATTCAATCAAGCAGATAAATTATTCTTCGATCAAATTGAAGAAGAATTAGTTTCTGATGATAAATTGTTATTGCAAGCTCAAAGTAATTCCATTGAAAACTTTAAATTTGGCTTTGATGATATGTTTATGGACAAACTAATTGCCCGAATGGAGCAAAATCAAGACATCTTTGGCAAAATGATAGACGACAAGGAGTTTGGTGAAATAGTTAAAACATATATGCTTAAAAAGGTTTACAATCGGTTAAACAAAGTAATTTAAAGCATTACTTTAATATTAACTTAGAACTTCTAATAGTAAATTATTTCTCTTACAACAATTTCAATGGGTATTTCATTTAGAAATTTGTTTTTTTATACCAATTTCCTTGAGCATCATATTCACTATAACTGTATGTGTAAGTATTAATTGGGTCTTTGTTAAATTTACATATAGACTCAGTAATTAAATTGCCATAATTATTATATTTTAATTTAATTCTTTCAGCTAAATAGTTTAAAAATATAAGATATTCATTTTATTCTTCCATCTTTTTTTATTATCTTTCTTATAAGTCCATTTTGTGTTAAATACACTGGAACCGATATTGAATATTCTTTTTTGAATAAATAAAATTTACTTCACAACTACAAAACACTAAAAACAAAGATGCAACCATCTTCTTTTAAGCTGTGTCTGTTTTTAAAAATGGTGATAAACATATTGATTATTTCTTAGAATAAATTGATTGCATTAAAAAAACAAGAAAGCACCCTTTTTAATATTTGCTGCGTCTCTTAATTGTTATATAAATGTATTTATTGCAAATTATTAAAAATGTTTTTAAAATTTCATTTTCAATTCCTCACAACTAAATATAATTAATTTAACAATGTCATCTTTATTTTACATGCTTATTATGAAGTGCATGTAATTAATAATGAATAAAGAAGTAGTTATAAATCAACCTCTTTTCAACTACTTTATAATCAATACTTTTAAAAATAAACAAAAAAATAAATTATAATTACAATAAATGAAAGGAGAAGAAAATGTAAAAATATAAATAAAATAAGAAATGCAAAAAACCGCAAAATTTAATCAATAATTGAATAAATAAAAAAATGGATTCAATTAATAAAGAATTCAAAATATCAAAAGATCATTTCATTAATTAATACTTTTATTAATCTTGATCAGAATAGAGTAATTAAATAAGTAAAAACTAAAAATAATAAGAAAAAAATAAAAAATGGAAAATATTAATATTTACGATGAACTAGAATGCATAAATAATAAATTTAACAACATGCAAAATTACCTCTCGGAATTTAAAGGAGTAATATCCTGGGTGCTGAAAAATGAGCCACAACTCATTAATGATTTGAATAAGGAAAAACTAGACTTAAAAAAGGATCTAGAAGGATGCTGGACTATTAAAGATGTACTACTAAAATACGGCATCTCTTCAAAAACATTCTGGTTGTACAGAAAAAACGTTAAACTCTACAAAGAAATTGAACTCAAAGAAGAAGGTAAAATTGGAAAGTTTAAGCAATATAAAAAGAAAAATGTAATTGAGTTTATGAAGAAATTAAAAGAACTCAAATCGGAAAACCCATATCTATTTAAACCAGAATATTTTAATAGAGCAGGTTAGTCCAGAGCTTGAATTTTTTCAAGCTCATTTTTTGAAACTTGAAATTGGTCAACATAGCATTGAAAGCTACTTAACTGAGAGTGTCCTGTGAACCCCATTATTTCAGGAATTGGGAAACCATTTATAATACAATTTGCAACAAAACTCCTCCTGCCAGTGTGAGTTCCAATCTCCTTATATTTAACCTTTTGTGTATATACTGTTGTTGAATATACCTTATTCTTAATATTAATTATTTCTGTACAAATATTATGTTCTTTTAGCAATTCTTTAATGTTTAAATTGAATTGTTGTGTTGAAAAAATATTGAAATTACAATTGTACTTTTTGATTAATTCAGTTGCTTTTTTTGTCAATGGAATTTTAAATTGGATTCCTGTTTTTTGTGCTTCTTTTATTATATACCCACCACGAATAAAATCTTTATGTAAAGTGAGAAGGTCTGAATACCTGAGCCCCGTCAAACATAAAAAGATTAAAATATCCCTTAATTTTTCTTCATCACCTTGAAGATTTAAAGCTAAAAGTTGTTGTTGTTCCTCCTTGGTTATAATAGTAAGAGTTGGGCGGAATTTTTTTAGTTGTGTTTTAAACATATCCACTCCTGGAGATATAGAAAAATCAATTTCTTTGCTTTTGTGGCAATATCTCAAGAATGTGGTGGTTGTACTAATTCTTTTTTTTACAGTGTTTACATTTAATCCCCCAACCGTTTTAAAATTCTCCAGCGACTTTCCGTCTTTATCAGTTTGTTTTTCTGATAGAAATTTCTCAAACTTTTTCAAGAAGTCTGCTGAGTTAATATTTTCCAAAGTCAGTTTTTTTTTACTTTTAATATGTTGATATAGAAGAAGTGAATTCAATGTGCTTTTATAGTCTTTTAGACTTGAAGGTTGAATTGCTTCAAGTTTTTTTTCATCAAACATTTTATTATAAAACACCTCAAAAGATAGTTGATTTTGCTCAACTTTACTTTCAATAACTTCAACTTTTTCTGATTTATTTGCTAGAAATTCTTTTATAACTGCAACAGAAGGATCTTTAGCATTTGCAAGTTTATATTTCAAAATAAATTCGTTTATTGGTTGCAATATCGATAAAATTAATTCATTTTTGCTTTTATAATTTGTGTTTTTAGGTGTTAATCTGCCTTCTTTAAAGTAGTATATGTCACTTGGAATTTTGGTTATTCCAGTTGGAAAACGAAGTGTATCTTTGTTTTTTTTATAATAAATTATTATTGATTTTTTATATACTACTGCTTTTGCTTCCATATTTTTATGTATATTTGACAAGGTCAAAGGTACACTATTTTTAAATATTGCACACCATTTGCACACCTTTTTTACATTAACTAAAAATTACCCCAAATATATTTATCCCTTAAAACTCAGTTTTATAATGTTTTACACATATTTCAAACTACCCAAAGATTACCCTAAAATGTAACAAAATCGGGTTCTTACCCCGACAAAGATAAAGGTTTTAGTTTTCTAAAACCTTTATTAGTATTAACAAATCCACTTTTACTAAATCTAACAGGATTTAGATAGTTTCTAGCAAAAAAGTATTATTTTTGCAAAACCAAGAAATATAGTTTAGGAATGGAACAACCATTTTTTAAAAGAAACTGTCTTTAAAATGGTGATGAAAAAAATAATATTATTACTCATGAATAAACGAATTACGCTCATCTTACTATTTTTTATTTTTTCAATCTGGAATATTACTATTTCAGCTCAGATTTCTGTTACCTCAATTACTCCAAATTCTGCTGTTCAGAATGTGCTAATTGGTGTGGGTGTAACAGCAAGCAATATTCAATACCATGGCTCAAATGCAGCAATTGGAAAATTCACTTCTACATCTGCATCTTTGCCATTTTCGAGTGGGATTATTTTAAGTACAGGACTTGCAACTGCAGTGAGTGGTAATGCAACTTCATTTGCAAGTACGGATAATTCACAAGGTTCTGACCCACAATTAGCGGCCATTGCTGATGCTGTGGTTAAAGATGCTTCCGTTTTAGAATTTGATTTTATTCCTGAATCAGACACTGTGAGGTTTCGTTATATTTTTGCAAGTGAGGAGTATCCAAATTTTGTAGGCTTTGGGGTTAACGATATATTTGGGTTTTTTATATCAGGTATTAACCCTGCTGGAGGCAGTTATACCAATAAGAATATTGCGCTGATTCCTGGCACTAACACTCCCGTTGCCATCGACAATATTAATGACCATACAAACACTTCCTATTACATTAACAATGCTTCTAGCTCAAGTTTAGTTTTTGGCGGAAAAACTATAATCCTTACAGCTTGGGCTCGAGTTACACCTTGTACTCAATATCATATAAAGTTAGCTATTGGAGATGTTGGAGATGCAGTTTATGATTCTGGAGTTTTTTTAGAAGCCAACAGTTTTAGCAGTCCTCGGGTAACTATTTCTCCAAACTTTCAAACAGAAATAAGTCCAGGAAATGCTATTGAAGGATGTAGTGATGCAAATTTAAAAATCAAACTTCCGTTCACTCCTACCTCCGATTATTGGCTCGATTATCAAGTAACTGGAACTGCTACTAGAAATACAGATTATATATTAACTCCGAGCAATTATGACTATATTATTGTCCCAGCTAATCAAGATTCCACGTTTATAAATATTCATCCAATTATGGATAATATTTCGGAAGGTATAGAAAACATAAAATTCATTATAAAAACCTCTATATGTTATGATATTTTCGACACGGTCACCATTAATATCATCAACAGAGATTCACTTAAGCTTACTTTAGTTGGAGACACATTAGTATGCGATGGTGATAGTGCTAACCTTACAGCTACACTCATCGACGGATTTCTTCCTCACCAATTTACTTGGAGCAATGGAGCAACAAACCTTTCACAAACATTGATGCCCGTGGATAGTATAAGCACGTTTATAATCAATGCTACAGACATTTGTAACGACTCAGAATCAGATACTATAACGGTAATAAAATCATACATAAACATATCGGTAAGACCCGACACCACAATTTGTGAGGGCAATGATGTATTATTATTTGGCTCTGGTCCTGGCGAATTATTTTGGGTTGATTTAACCGGTCAAGCGCCAATTGTGCAACCTACAGAAACCACTAAATATTTTGCTTCAATCACAAACAATTGCGGAACTGCTCGAGATACTGTAACTGTATATGTTGATACAATTCCACATTTTAGTTTAGGATTAGACACTTTAGTTTGCGAACAAAATCCTATTTCTATTGGAGTTCCTAATCAAAATTTAGATTATTATTGGTCTAATGGAAATTTAAATAGCTATATAACTATTGATCAATCAAACACTTATGCATTAACCATAATTAATGGACAATGCAGCTATTCCGATAGTATTTTTGTGGCACAAGGATTCTGCGATTGGTGGATTGCTAATTCATTTAGTCCTAACAAAGATGGTTTAAACGATTCTTTCAAACCTGTAGGCGCAGCAATACCCAATTACAAAATGATTATTTTTAATCGGTGGGGCGAACAAATATTTGTTACTTCAGATTGGAATATAGGCTGGGATGGGAAATATGGTTCTCAAAGAGTTGAATTTGGAGTGTATTTCTATCAAATTTGGGGAGCAACTACCGGTTCAAATGAGCAAATTTTGTTGAAATATGATCGAGTTACTCTTTTTTAGCAAATGATTATTGATGATTTAATAAAATCATTCATCATTTAATAAAATCACTAATCAATCTTATATAAGTAATTATAACAGAAAGAGTATCAACACATTTGCAAGTATTATAAGTGCAAAAGAACCCAAGATTAGCGATTTACTTTTCATTCCAGAGAGCCAAAAAGCATACAGTGCTTTTAATACATTGTTACTAATAATTGCTTGGAACGATGCAATTGCGATAACAGTTAGCGAAACATCGTAATGTCCTTGAAAAAGATTTAACAAAAATGGGTCAATATCTGAAACCCCAACCACAAGAGATAAAATTTGCAAACCATTTGAACCTAAATATTGTATTGTAAAGTGGGTTATAAAGGTAAATGCAACAAATAAAATGGTAAATAAAATAGCAATTTTAAACTCTAGTGGGTTTTTATCGTCTCCGGTTGATTGATTATTTATGGCTAGCTTACGGAATTTTAATCGAATTAATAAGCTGATGGATGCAGAGATCGCAAACATAAACAAAAACCACATCCAAACAACATCAAATAATCCTTGATTAAAAATTAATATTAGCACTAATATTCTCAAGTACATCATAGAGGTAGCCATTATAATAGCGGCAACAAATTGAGATGTTTCTCCTTGACATTCTTTCATTTTACGAGCTAGAATAAAAGTAGTAGCTGTACTACTATATAATCCGCCTAAAATACCTGTGAGCATAACTCCAGAATCGGGAAAGACAAATTTCTTAAGTAAATAACTGATATACGAAATTGAAGATATTACCACAACAGCCATCCAAATTTTATACGGAGTAAGACTCAAATATGAAACAAAAGGAGTGTTTGGAACAATTGGCAAAATAACTCCAGCCATTACAATAAACTTAGCTAAAGTCAAGAATTCATCTTTGTTAAAACGCTTAGAAACAGTCATAAAGGATTCCTTCAATTCTGTAAAAATAAGCACGACAGCTACAATTAGCAGAAAAAACCAAAATGGTTGAGTAACAAGTAATAGTCCTAGACTATAGGTGATTAATGATATTACAATCGAGGTTAATCCATAGCTTTTTGATTGTTGCATTTTGTAAAAATAGAACAGCATCAAAAAAAGTGAGATTATGACAAAACCTACAATAAAAAGCAATTGGTCTTGTGGTCTGATGATATATAAAATGTACCCCAACATCCCAATAAAAGTAAATGTGCGGTCGGTACCAAAAGATAAGGCCGCTTCGTGAGCGTCCTGTAACCTACGTTGTGATAATCCAATTATTAGCGAAAAGACGGTAACCAAGACGAAGTTGGTCATAAAACTAGGAAGTTCAAATTCTGGTATAATCATATCTGAGCTGGTTATTTTTGATAATTTGAATTAATGATTTACAATAATTTTTTGAAAATAATTTCCATTTGGAGTAATTACTTTGACTACATATAATCCATTTTTGAATAATGAGACATTTACAGAACAACTATTTTGATTAATAGAAATTGGGGTTATTACGCACAAATTTCCAAGAATATCATAACATTCGACAGCAGATATTGAGGCTGTAGATTTTACAAAAAGCTCATTTTTAACTGGGTTTGGAGAAAGTTGCACTATCGATTCAGAATTATTTACACCAAAAACTCCACTAAAATCTGGATTCATTTTTTGATAAGCAGCAGCTGTTGAATTTATTAGCGATTGAGGTGAATTGCCCGCCATTACTACAAAATTTAAAGTAATGGTATCATTGGGCAACAAATTTATTGGTCCGTAACTTAATAACGTTGAAATATCACTGCCATTACCCGAACAACCAGCAGAATCACGGTTGGATGTGAGTGCAGTATATTTTTCGATATTACTGAATCCATTATTTATTTTTAAACTCAAATTACTTCCATCATTATCAAATGCATATTTATTGGTTGGAAAATCAGATAAAGTAGCAACACCGCCAAATTTTCCACCCATTGGACTCCAAACATACATCATTTTGGAGCTTGATAAATAATTTGCTTTGTTGTATGAAGACAAATAAATATCCCAATCGATAAACAATCCTGCATACATTCCCAGTTGAGAAGCAGTTCCAATATTTTTCAATGTAAATGAATGAACAATAAAGTCCTCTAGTCCAATTTGATTCCAAGCATAAATATTGTGTGTAACCTGAATATTCATTTTATTCGCTCCTGCCCCATCGTCGTTATATACAGTTTTTGCATCTAAATCAGAAACTACTGAAGGTAAGACTCTTAACGGAAGTACAACGTTCTGAAAATCTGTATCGTAATCAACATCGCCATAGATATTATCAGACACAAAATCAGAATTTTTCCCCAAGATAAGTCCACCCACATAAAACATCTGATTGGTCTGTAAATAATTAAAACCCTCCCCTTGTTCAAAAAGATTATCAGGGAATCCCAAACGGCTATTTCCAGTTAAAGTAGTTGATATATTATTGGTATCTATCGAAATATAGGATTTATTTGCGTACAATTTCACATATTCATATCCACGATAATCGGTATCAAAATATGAAAGTTTAAAAACCAGTTCACTATTTGGTGGATTATTTTCTAGAATAAATCTAAACGGATTTGATTGATTATTAAAAGATTGAAAAGCAGAAAGTGAAGGAACTGTTATTGCTGAATCAAGAATATACGCATTGCCTTGCACCACAGACATCACAATTCTGAGATTTTGAGTGGCTGATAAATAGTTTTTGAAGTTTGCATAAAATGAAATAGTATCATTCACCAACGGATAATTTTTTGAAAAATTTGGATTATCGTACCGAATGGATGGTCTATCGAGATCGGTAAGAGCTCTATACAGATTCAATCTGCCTTTACCAAGCTTTCCAACATAAGTTGCATTTAACAAAACTGTATCAATATTATCTGAAGTAACTTTAAGTCGTTCAGCAATTTGCAAAGCAGAAAGGGTTGGGAAATAAGATTTCACAATCGCTGCACAAGCTGATACCATTGGAGCAGAAAAAGAAGTTCCGGCAGAATAAGTATAGCCATTTCCTTGTATAGCAGAATAGATATTGCTACCCGGAGCAGCGATATCGACATTCCATCCAAAACTTGAAAAATCAGATCTAACATCAACATTATCGGTAGAACTTACACTTAATACATTTGGATACGAAGCTGGCCAAAATGGCAAAATTGTTCCGTCGTTTCCACATGCAGCAACAATCAGGGTATTGCAATTAATCGAAGCAAAATTAACCACATCTTCGCCAAATTTACCATCGGTAACTTGTCCTCCCCATGAGCAATTAATCACGCTGCAACCATGAGTTGCCCCGTAAACAATTGATTCATAACCTTGTGTAATTAGTTCACTGCTATTAGTTATTTTTAAGGGCAATATTTTAGAGTTAAAACCAACACCAGCCATCCCAATTGAGTTGTTCGCACGAGCACCAGCAATTGCAGAGACAAACAATCCATGGTTTCCTGAGGTAATCTGAGGATTATTATCGTTTGCTCCTAAATCCCATCCGCGGTAATTATCAATATACCCATCGTTATCATTATCAATACCATCAATCGTGTCGTTAAGATTATACGCCACTGAGCCCGATAAATCTAAATGTGTAAAATCGAAACCAGTATCAGAAATTCCTATTATAATTGTACTATCTCCCTTAGAAACATCCCAACCTTCGTATGCATGAATTTTGTTTAGATAATACTGATTTAAAATATTTGCATCATCGGGCACAAACAGAGGAAAGTGCGTGTTTTTTGGTTCTACATATTCAAACCACCCAGAATTATTAAGTTGATTACAAACTTGCTGTTTATTTAAATTTGTATTTTGAAAATTTACTTCATAAATCAAGCTTAAATCTATTAATGTATCGCCAAATTTATTGACGACCATTTTTGGTTTCGCGATATTTGGAAATATTTTATGCAACTGTAGTAGTTGAAAGTTGGTTTCAAACAGTTGAAATCCAGGAATATTTATCTTATAAATATCACAATATGAGCGATATTGATCTTTTACCTTCAACACCAATTGCTGGCTTGGAGGGACTTGACCAAAAACTCCATTTATCATAAAAAGTGAAGTGAAAAGTAACCAATAAAAATGTTTCATATTATAGCGGAATTATTATTAATCATTTCAGAATATAAAGGTAATGAATTTAAGAAATTAATGTTCAAATTTTCAAAATCAATTTTACATGCGTGATGTACATGTCCGTTTGTAACCACTAAATAGGGTGCTTTAAGAACCGTATTATATCGAGCTGCTTGATTAAAAACTTCTTGAGAAATTTGCACAGCCGTAGACTTACATTCAATTATTAGCAATGGATTTACATCTCTAGAATACACTACAATATCAAACCTTCGAGTGAGACTGTTCATCAAAATTTTTTTTTCAAGCGCAATCAATCCCAATGGAACTCCAATTTGGTTGATTAAAAAGTGTGCAAAATGTTGTCTCACCCATTCTTCGGGGGTGAGCACTACAAACTTTTTACGAAACGAATCAAAAATTTCAGTTTTAGAATCTCCAATATTTCGTAATTTGAATTCAACTTTAGGCAAATTGAGTATTTCCATTATACAAATATCGTAATTAATATTGATATTGCAAAAAATGGACTTATTCAATTATAACAGAAACTCAAAATTTGAAAATATCACTAGACTAATCATCCGTATAGCAATTTGAATAAAGCAGATTTTGATAGAACACAAAACGAACGAATATAATCCAGAATGCATTAAAAAAAAGGAGATTAAATAATTTTTTAGAAGTCAAGCATAACCTAGAATATGACAAATAGCAAATTTGTGCTGATTGTTTGTATAAAAACACTATTTTTGTAGAGAATAAATTGATGTGTAAAATCAAATATTAAAAACATTTTTCAAATTATTCAAATGTTTTTTTGTTTGTCATGACAAATTATAGATTTTAGTAATAAGCAAAAAACAATTTGGTAATAGGAATACTACCAATAATAAAAACAAAGATAATTGGTCAAAATAAATACGTAATGAGATGATTACCAAGAAAGAAATAGTTAACAATTGGCTTCCTAGATATACTGGGACTCCAGTAGAAGAGTTCGGAGAATATATAATTCTAACAAACTTCAAGCATTATGTTGAACTTTTTGCAAAGTGGAATAATGTACCTATACGTGGTGAAGATAAGGCAATGCCATCGGCTTCTTGTGATAATATTACGATTATTGATTTTTCGATGGGTAGTGCAAATGCAGCAACGGTAATGGATTTACTGTCGGCAATATCACCAAAAGCAGTATTGTTTTTAGGAAAATGTGGTGGACTCAAAGTAAAAAATAATCTTGGTGATTTAATATTGCCAATTGCGGCAATAAGAGGTGAAGGTACATCCAATGATTATTTTCCTCCAGAAGTCCCAGCCTTACCTGCATTTAGTATGCAAAAAGCAATTTCAACCACGATTAGAGAACATGCTTTAGATTATTGGACAGGCACCGTTTACACAACCAACCGAAGAGTGTGGGAACATGACGAAACATTTAAGGATTACCTCCGAAAAATTAGAGCTATGGCCATCGATATGGAAACAGCGACTTTGTTTATTACAGGATTTGCCAACCAAATTCCTACAGGTGCTCTATTATTAGTTTCTGATCAACCAATGATTTCAGACGGTGTAAAAACGGAAAAAAGCGACCATTTGGTTACTGAAAATTTTGTGGAGAACCATTTGCTTATAGGGATAGACTCCTTAAAACAGCTTATTAATGAGGGGTTAACAGTAAAGCACCTAAGATTTGATATTTAGTTCCACGAATAAAAGCCAATATATTTTCAACTATGACCTATAAAGAAATTCTAAATCAAATTGATAAAAAGATTCTTCAACCCATCTATTTTCTTCATGGTGAAGAACCGTATTATATCGATGTAATTTCTGACTATATAGAAGAGCATGCCATCGATCCATCAGAACGTGATTTTAATCAAACCGTTCTTTATGGCAGAGATGTTAAATCAAATGAGTTGTTTGCTTTAGCAAAAGGATTCCCAATGATGTCTAATTATCAGGTAATTGTAGTTAAAGAAGCTCAAGACATTAAGCCCACGGAAGTATTTTTAGAGTTATTGGCAACCTATTTAGAAAACCCTGTAAAAAGCACTATTCTTGTTTTTTGTCACAAATACAAGAAACTCGACAGTCGCAAAAAAATTGCAAAAACAATTCAATCCGTTGGAATACTATTTGAATCTGCTAAAATTTACGACAATCAGGTTCCAAGTTGGATTCAGGCTTTTGTAAAAGAGAGCGGTTATAGAATGGGAGAAAAAGGCGCATTAATGCTTTCAGAATATGTTGGAAATAATTTATCACGACAAACCAATGAGTTAACAAAACTCTTCATTCTTACCGAAAAAGGGGACGAAATCACACCCGACAACATTGAAAAAAACATTGGTATTAGCAAAGATTATAACCTCTTCGAGCTATACAAATCGCTTGGAAATAAAAACCACGCAGTTTCTTTTAAAATCATAGATTATTTTGGTCAAAATTTAAAAGAAAATCCGCCAGCAAAAGTGATCCCAATTCTGTTCTCTTTTTTTAACAAAATCATGATCTTACATAGCTTAGAAGCAAAAACAAGAGAGAATATTGCTAAAGAAGTTGGCGTTAGTCCTAGCTTTGTGCAAGATTATCTTACAGCTGCTAACAATTATCCAATTTTGAAAACGATAAAGGTTATATCTATTCTTCGAGAATATGATTTAAAATCTAAAGGAGTTGAAGCAGATCAAATTTCGGGCGATCAATTACTAAAGGAGCTAATTATCAAAATCGCTTACGCATAAATTAAAAATTGAAATATATTTGATTTTTTTTAATACTTTTGGAATCTGTTAATAGAATATTGAAAATTTGGAATACATCATGGGGAAAACGATTTACCGTCTATGGATAACTTTAGGGTTTGTACTTATCTTTGGACAATTACTTGGGCAAAATGCTATTATTAAAGGTATTATTATCGAAAAAGAAAGTGGCGAAGCAGTTCCATTTACAAACGTGTTTTTAAAAGGAACAAGTTTAGGAAGTACAAGCGATGGAAATGGGAACTTTGCAATCAATAAAATCCCACCTGGAACTTATACTTTAATGATGAAATCGATGGGATACGATTCCTTGGCTATGGTTGTTTCTGTTAAAGCTGGAGAAGTGGTTACAAAAAAAATAATAATTACTAAAGCTGCTTTTACATTAACGCAATTTAGTCTTACAGCAGAGCGCGAAAGATCGCAAAACGAAACTCGTACTTCAGTTGCTTATGTTACCCCAAAACAAATTAAGCAAATGCCCACCATTGGCGGCACCCCTGATTTAGCTCAATATCTACAAATACTTCCTGGAGTAATATTTACCGGAGACCAAGGTGGTCAATTATATATTAGAGGAGGATCTCCAATTCAAAATAAAGTGCTTTTAGATGGAATGGTTATTTACAATCCATTTCATTCTATTGGTCTATTTTCGGTTTTTGATACCGACATCATGAAATCTGCGGATGTATATTCTGGGGGATTTGGAGCTGAATATGGTGGCAGAATTTCTTCAATTATGGATGTTAAAACCCGAGAAGGAAACAAAAAACGAGTTTCAGGAAAAGTCGATGTAAATACTTTTGGGGCTAAATTATTGATTGAGGGACCACTTGTAAAATACAATGAGGCCACTGGCTCTAGTATTTCATACATTTTTTCAGCAAAAAATTCATATTTATCAGAAAGTTCAAAATTATTATATCAGTACATCGACACGGCTGGATTACCTTTTAATTACAACGATTTCTATGGAAAAATATCAATGAACAGCGCTAATGGTAGCAAAATAAACTTTTTTGGATTCAATTTCAATGATAATGTAAAATATAAAAGTATAGCCGATTTTAATTGGACATCATCTGGTGGTGGGATGAACTTCTCGCTAATTCCTGGATCTACACCAGTAATTATGGATGGCTCTGTTGCTTATTCAAAATATCGAATTGTATTGGATAATCATGATGGATTACCTCGAAGTAGTGATATCAATGGATTTAATATTGGACTTGGATTCAACTACATATTGGGAAAAAACAATATTAAATACGGCTTCGAAATGCTTGGATTTCAAACCAATTACCAATTTCAAAACAGTTCGCATTTAATTATCCAGCAACAAGAAAACACCACAGAAATGGCTGGTTATGTTAAATATAAAGGAATCTATGGGAAATTTATTCTGGAACCTAGTTTTAGAGGACATTTTTACGCTTCGTTGAGCGATATATCTTTCGAACCTAGATTTTCGATGAAATTTAATCTTAACGATAAAATTCGTTTTAAATTAGCATCTGGAATCTATTCTCAAAACCTAATCAGCGCATCCTCCGAAAGAGATGTGGTGAATCTTTTTTACGGATTTTTATCGGGAAGTGATCAATTGCCAGATAAAAGATTTGATGGCACGGCCGTTTCCGATCTTATTCAAAAATCTCAGCATGTAGTTCTTGGAATGGAGTGGGATGTGGTAAAAAATCTTACCCTAAATTTTGAAGGTTATATTAAAAATTTCTCTCAACTTACTGAACTAAATCAGCGAAAAATATATGAAGATAATGAAGCCAACAGCAGCAAACCAGCAATTTTAAGAGAAGATTTTATTTGGGAATCTGGTATGGCTAAAGGAGCTGATTTTACAGCAAAATACGAACTTGAAAAAGTATATTTCTGGTTTGTATATTCATTAGGTTGGGTAGACAGAAACGATGGAATTATTCAGTATCCAACCCATTTCGATCGTAGACATAATATCAATATGCTTGTTTCTTATCGGTTTGGAGGATTAGATCAGTGGCAATTTGATGTACGCTGGAATTATGGGACTGGATTTGCTTTTTCGAGGACATTGGGAAATTATCCTACACAAAATTTTGGAACCAATATCGGCGGAAATTACACCCAATCTAACGAAACATTTGGTTGGTTATACGAAGATACAAACGGAGGCAGATTACCTGATTTTCATCGAATGGACATCAATTTAAAATACAAATACAACTTTACCGAACGGAGTATTTTAGAAATAAACTTAGGTGCTACTAACATCTATAATCGCCCAAACATCTTTTATTTCGACCGCACCACCAAACAACGCGTAAACCAATTACCATTTATGCCAAGTATTGGGATTAATTGGGTGTTTTAATTGTAAAATTGGAATGAATTGGAGTACAATATTCTAATTCAGTATTGTCCGATAAAATCAATAATATTGCTTATTTAGTAAATTGCTTCAATCTATTTTCGCCTCAATCCGCCAACTGGCGGATGAATTGATTTTCAGCAATTTACATCCTTTAGTACCGAGGCAAAAAATTGCGGAAAATCAAGAATATTAGTGTTTTCCAAAGCAAGCTATATCTCAATAAATAAATTATAATACACTGATATTTAGTTAGGGTCTGCTGAAAAACTCAAGTGCCATTATTGTCTTGCTGAAAAACTCAAAAGTTACCAATTAGCATCAACGAAGCATTGAAGTAACTAAAACATCTCTACTTCTTCTAAAATCGTGGGATGCCATGGGCGAAGCGGCGGTGCCAGACAGGGAGGGAATGACGTAAGACTTACAAAACTTTCGGAGGCGTTTACGTTTGTGGCGCCAGAGCGCCACACTACTCCGAATTAGTTTTGTTAGTCTTATGGCAGGGCGCGTGGAGCATCGCTTCGCCTAGCCTTTTTTGCTTACTTTTTGTGGCAATGACAAAAAGTAAGGCGATAAAAAAATGATTTTAGAACACAAGGTGCAAGGTTTATTTAATAAACTTCAAAAATATCTTGCACTTGATTCTGAATAGATGTCATATATGGTGTTGATAATAAGTTGTTTGAAAGTTTTTCAGCAAGCCCTAGTTATTTAAAAATGATATGATAATTTATTTCGGACAACAATGATTCTAATTAATTGATTCAAATTAAAAACAGATTTAAAACTTCAACCGAATTTGAGCATGAATATCGGTTTTTGTTTTTCCAAGAATTTCTTCTAAGCCAGAACTGATAACATCTTTATCGGAATACCATGTTTGGGAAATTCGAAACCAAAAATCGAGATTTTTAAAAATAGAATACTTCAACAATAAGTATGCACGAGTGCCCTGATAGTAATATGCAGGAATTGAGTATGCATATAAAACATCGCCTTCAAAAGCATATAAACGAGCATCGTACGAATCGGTATTAAATACGGCAAATCGTCCTGAAAGTGTAAATGGAATTTTCGAGAAAGCATAACTTGCATCCTGATATGCCAAATATCCAAAATCAACACCGTTTGTTCCAGTTTTAAAAGTGGCAATTTCTAAACGGTTTTTCATGGACAAATTTCTCAAAGGTTTGTAAGAAATATGGTATCTAAACGAACTTTTTTGAGTCCCTACTACCCTATTTAATAAAATATCATCGGTTAAATTTATGACTTTATCGGTTTGGCGGTATCTCACATACATTTGCGTGGTACGCGTTGGAGTATAGTTGACCTGAACCATATATTCTGTTCCAGATGAAGGCGCATCTACCCTATACTTTAACCATGGGAAAGTAAACACATCAGTATAAGCATCAATGGTAACTCGTGAATTTAAAATTATATTTGTTCCTAAATAAAGTGCATGCTCGTTGGCATTTTTAGAACTTTCGCCAAAAGCAGCAGCTCTAATTCCTTGATAATCTCGTTGGTAATACCTATGAACCAGTGATAAATTCATCAATGGATCAGGACGAAGTGAAATTCCAGTAATTGCTGCCATTCCCCCATTTTCGCTCATGGCTACTTCGCCAAAAACAGATGTGGAATGATACAACAAACTATAATCTAAACTCACATTCTGGTTATGTTTTCCCACAAACTCATATTGATTATACGCAACCAAATCCTTAGATAAGTCTAAGTTATATGATGAGCGAACAAAAGTTCCACCTAGTTTAAAGTTCTCTGTTTTGTAATCGAGATGAGCACCGTATAGTTCTTCTTTTAACGCATGTTTATCGGCCAATTCGCCTGGGGTGCGATGAAATCCTGTAATTTGAATCGAAGTGATAAAATTTTCTTCTGCAGTAAGTGTGTCACCTAAATTCGCATCCTTATTCATAATCGAATAAAACAAAGAAAGACGTAATTTCTTATACCCAATTGTTGTAGCAACACCGCGCATAAAGTTGTTTTCGTCGGCAGAGGTGAATGGTTTTACACCGATTGGATTTTTTTGCAAACTCGATGTATTAGATGATTTTCCTGTTCCTAAACCAGTCCATAATGCTAAACCTTGCCCAAATTGAAGATGATAATCGCCAATAGCAATGGCTTTAAATATTCCAAAATCTTTAATAAAAAGGTGGGCAGAATAGAAATCAAATCCATTTTTTTGAGTGCCTGCAAAGAATTCTTCACCCGGATCTTTTTCTGCAGTGATTCCAAAACGAATCTTATTGCGATAATTGAATGCGTATTTGGCATAAATTTTTTGAGGACCACCCAAATAACGAGCATTTGGATTCACATTCATCAACGAATCAGATGCAGGGGAATACCCTTTTTGCTCTTCTAACACCTGAACGTATCTCAAAAACAATTGGTTACGACCATACTTTAGAACATCTTTAAAATTAATATGATAAGCACTTATAGATGGTTTTACCGAAACATAAGGCATCATCCTGAAGATGGTCTCCAAATCAAAACCTTCAATATTATTGAGTTCATATAATGTTGCTAACTCCCCAGCTAATGAGATATAAGCTTTTAGTTTATAAATTTGAAAATCATTGAGTAATAATACACGCTTAAGTACATCAGGATCTGCAGCATTTAAGTTTATTGGATTTTCTAGGTAGAAAGCCAGCTCCTCGGTAATTTCGGAGTAGTCGATATCTGCACCATCGTTAGTTTCAGAAATATTTTCAATAATTTGTTCCGTCTGTTGATCTATTTGAATGGTATCACTTACCTGAGAATAAAGTGGGGCAGAAATAAAAATAAATACAACTGCTATCAACCACGATATTGATTTGAACATCGTTAAATGAATTTTATTTCGCATATTCTCAGAGTATAATCTCTTTTTATAAAAAACTAGATTTATTTCCATTATACTTTAGGTTCTAATGAGGGAACTGATTTTTTATGAAAAATATTTGAAAAATCATAATGCAATGATATCAAAGGTGTTACACCTAGTATTTGATGATATGATGAAGCAATATCAAAACTAAATCCATTCCACTTAGTACCAAAACCAATGGAATATTGAACAACACCTGTGGACAAACCACCTCTAACAAAAAACTTTTCATTCAGTTGATATTCACCACCAACTCTAATAATTGGATCGAAATGCAAGTCTTTTTCAGTTTCTACTTGTAGTAAGAATTTATCAGAAAATCGATACGAAAGACCAAACCTCAGCACCACCGGAACATATTCAGAATAGCCATTATAGTCGCTCAAAATGGAGTGAATTGGATTAAAGGCATAAAAACCAATCATAAGTTTTTTATTGATTTTTGACTGTATCCCAAATTCAAAAGTAAATACGCCTTTAGAACCGCCTTCGTTATTCGATGCGGTTTTTAAATAGTCGAATTGTAATCCAGCTGCAACTTTATTAGCAAATGATTTTGAATAAGATAATCCAACTTTGGTTTCGTTATACGCGGAATATCCATATTGTGAAAATGACAATCCAAAAGCATCACTTTTTGAAGCTGGCAAGGTTAACCCTATGCCTCGAGTACTCATTTCTTTTACAAAATATCTGTTTTCAAAAAACACACCAGCGCCAAATTTTGCATCCCACGACATAGCTGCTTGGTTATTAAACACACTCCAAAAATCAGTTGAAGTTGCGGAGCCATAAGCAAGACCCGCAGCTCGTCCACCTCTAGCAGATGGGTCAAATCCAGCTTTTACCGATACAATAAGAAATAAAAGGAATAAGAGAATGTATGCTTTTTTCATATCTTAATTATTTGCAATTATTAATGATGAATAAAATTACAAAAAATAATTGTAATTACAAATAAATAAAGATTTTGAAAGGGTTTATGATGTATAAGATTGCCATAATAAAGTATTAGTCAAATATTTTCTCTTTTACATGTCCTAATGCTCCCGCCTTGCGGGAGGCATCACGCTAAAAGCGTGGCAAAAAATGCCGCCGCTGTCGCAAAAGGGCTAAAAAAGAACTAGTTCTGCTAAAATCGATGAATTCTTCCTGAAATGCACATGAATTTAAGACTCCTCATTCATACTTTTTCTTGATAAAAAGTATACAAAAATCAAGATGGAGCGTATGTAAACCTTTTTTCAAAGATTTCAAAATAAAAGCAATACTTTAGCAGCGTAGGCAAATTAAAAGCTTATTTATTTTTTCATGGATTGATTGCTTTGTGTAATGCTTTAAATTTGGACGTAAACGCCACTGCTGTATTGCTAATTATTTTGTATTCCTTATTGCTTTTTATAACTACGCTCCGTCGGTCCTAAAAACATAAAATAATTGTTTATAGAAATATCTTTTCCATTCTAAATATTTATCATAATAACATTTCTTTATGCTCTTTTACTCAAGGCGGTTCAGCCCTCACATGAATAGACTAGCAAAGAATATCATTCCTCAATTCTTACAAAGCAACTCTCGGATTTTAAAAATCACCGCGGTAGCCTTGGAATCGACCTCATCAAAAAAGCGTAAAGAAAATCAATCATTTATATGCTTAAGGCGAGGCGGGTGCTGCAACGCAAATAAATATCAAGCCGAATAATCCGTCGAATGAATTTTATTACTGGAAAAATGCATCTAACTTGCCCCGCTCAATATAAATGGTTGATTTTTAGCTTTTTTGGTGAAGTCTTGAATTTTTTGTAACTTTTTGTTTCAAGACAAAAAGTTAGGCGACAAACGGTTTTTTTATTGTTTTCCAAATGAACAAACGAAGTAGATAAACAAAGAATTTTTAGAGTTTGGAAAAAGTTGTTTTCATTTTTCAAAGGGTCTTCTCCCCCTACTTTTTAAGGTGACCCAAATCATCTTCTAATTTTACCCAAAATCAATATAACTGAAGAGGTATAAATAATGCGAAGTGCTCAATTTGAAAAAAGAAATCATTTTCAGTTGAAAAAACAGGCTGTCTAGATCTAATCGAGAGCAGAATGTGTGTTATACCGAAAACTTATTTAATACCGTATGCTAATATGAATTAGTCCAATAACTCAATAAACAATCAATAGTTCATATTAGCATCGAGCATTAAACCATACTAAATTTCAAATAGCCATTGGACTATTTTGAAATAAGTATTGGTATAAGAGTCCACTTCGAAAAGTGTATTATATTGATATTCAACGATTTCTTTCCCGGTAGCTCAAGGATTAAACGTTGAATATCAGTATTTTAATTAAGTATCGTCAATCTTCCGATTGCTATAGGAATTCGGGGCAAATTGATTTTTCGGAGTGAATTTATCTGAAAAGTTTGAAAATATCAACCCCAAAGGCAAAAATCATCAAACCCATAATCAGCACCATTCCAACCATTTGCACACGTTCCATAAATTTATCGGAGAAGGTTTTGCCTGTAATTGCTTCAATTATTAAGAAGATAACGTGACCACCATCAAGCGCTGGTATTGGAAGTATGTTCATAAAAGCAAGAATCAACGATAGCAATCCAGTGATATACCAGAACTTATGCCAGTCCCAAACACCACCATAAATTTGAGCTATTCCAATTGGACCGCTTAGTGATTCTGTTGCTTTTTCTTCCCCTTTAAAAATTTTGCCCATTCCTTTAATATTCAAACTGAGCATATCCATAGCATCTTTCCAACCATACTTAATGGCTTGCGAGAAGGTATAAGCCGTTTTTGGGAAAATTGGCAATTTATGAGCAACACCTATCCCTGCAGTGTCGGGTGTAATCGTTAAATCAATCTTTTCAGCATTTCGTAAGACTGTGATTTTTATAGATTTATTGGCAAATTTGATAATATTTTCTTCAAAAGTACCCCAGCTGTCAATTATTATAGAATCGTTTATGGCTGTAGGATTATCACCAATTTTAAAACCTGATTTTACAGCAGGTCGCATTGCAATAATACTATCTATAGAACAATCGTTAGAATAAGCTTCGAAAATTCGTTTGCTCTTAGACTCTTTAAACTCAGCATAAAACGCATCATTAACAGTAATCGTTTTGAGTTGACCATTGCGTTCAACCTGAAAAGATTCTCCCATAACAAGCATCATTGGAGATGCATCTTTAAAGCGTTCGATTTTCTTACCCCCAACTGCTACAATCTTATCACCAGTTTGGAAACCTACTTTGCGACCCATTTCATAAGCATAAATTCCTTTGTCGATAGCCGAAATTGGGACATATTCTTTTTCAAAAACCATAATCACCATGGTGAATAGAACCACACCAAGAATTAAATTTACAGTCACACCACCAATCATAACAATTAAACGTTGCCAAGCTGGTTTAGATCTAAATTCCCAAGGCTGCATTGGCTGACTCAATTGCTCTTTATCCATCGATTCATCAATCATACCGGCAATTTTAACATAGCCACCTAATGGCAACCAACCAATTCCATATTCGGTGCCTTTATAGGTATATTTGAATAATTTAAAACCCCAAGCATCAAAGAAAAGGTAGAATTTTTCTACTTTTATTCCAAAAGCACGTGCAGTAATGTAATGACCAAATTCGTGAAGGAGTACTAAAATTGAAAGCCCTAGAATAAGTTGGGCAACCATAATTACAATATTCATATAGATTGATTTATTAGTTGTTTGGCAATAATGCGTGATTCTTTATCGGTCTCAAAATAGTCATCCATAGTTGGTTTAGCAATAAAACCTACTTTTTGAATAGTATGTTCAATAATATCGGAAAGCTGCAGAAATCCAATTTTTTTATTTAAAAATGCTTCAACTGCAATTTCGTTGGCAGCATTCATTATGCACGGTGTATTTCCGCCTAAAGCAATTGATTTGTAAGCAATGTCTAGATTTCTGAAAACAGTTCTATCAGGTTTTTCAAAAGTGAGTGAAGTATAATCATCAAACGACAACCGTGGAAATGGCGATGGCAACCGATTTGGGTAAGAAAGCGAATACATAATCGGCAGTTTCATATCCGGAACTCCCAACTGAGCCTTAATGGAGCCATCGCAATACTGAACCATGCTGTGAATCACCGATTGGGGATGCACCAAGACTTCAATATTTTCTACCGGCACTTGAAACAACCAATGGGCTTCAATCACCTCCAGCCCTTTGTTCATAAGCGAAGCAGAATCAATGGTGACTTTATTTCCCATATTCCAATTGGGATGATTGAGCGCTTGTTCTACCGTTACAGATTCTAAAAATTCTTTAGATTTTCCTCTAAATGGTCCACCAGAGGCCGTGAGTATTAATTTCTCAATGGGATTGTGAAATTCGCCCGTTAGACATTGAAAAATGGCCGAATGTTCAGAATCCACAGGAAAAATTGGGACGTTGTTTTCAATAGATAGCGCCGTAATCAGCTCCCCGCCCACTACAAGCACTTCTTTGTTAGATAAAGCAATTGGTTTGCGATGTTTAATTGCATTGTACGTAGGTTTCAACCCACTATAACCCACCAAAGCCATCATCACAATGTCGATGGATTCCATTTCTACAATATCAATTAACGAAGAATCGCCTGCAAACACCTTAATATCGGTATGTGCGAGAGCATCAGCCACTTCCGAATACTTTTTGTCGTTGGCAATTACAACTGCGTTTGGCGAATATTTTAAAGCTTGTTGAATAAGAAGTTCTGCATTGTTCATGGCCGTAAGCACTTCCACCTGATATACATCTGGATATGCATCAACAACCTCAAGAGTTTGAGTTCCAATAGAACCAGTAGAACCTAATATCGCAATTCGTTTTTTCAAATCGTTATAATTTTGGCAAAGTTACGAAAACAAATGAGTTTTTTATATGGATTTGATAACATTTTAGGAATGTTTATCTCTAAAATTCTCGGTTTATTAATCATTGGAAATAATCTATCAATTATTCTTAGATTTGGTATAATTTGGGCGTGCCCCTTTGGGTCAGGCTATCTGTTTCAATCTTTTTTGAAAAAAAAGGATTTCCACGTCTATCCTTCACGCAAAAAACCAGCTATCGGTGCAAGTCGGGGTGCGACTTTAAGTCGCGCTCCGACTTTGCTCCTAGCTGGTTTTTTCTGCATACCCTCGCGTGAGGGATTGCAGCGGAAAGCCCACAGTCCCGAACACTTTCGGGACGAGGACTTGCAGCGGAAAGCCCGGTTTTGTTTTATATCGTTCTTTTTCTAACGAGATAAAACAAAACACGCCCAAACAAAAATAAAAATTTAGTTAGAAAGAGATATATTTTTTCGGATCCACAGAAACGCCATTTTGCCATAACTCAAAATGAAGATGAATTCCGGTGGTTTGACTACCTGTGTTGCCAATAATCGCTATTGGATCGCCTGCTCGCACAATGTTTCCCTCCGATTTAGCCAATGATGCGTTGTGTTTATATACCGAAATAATATTATTTCGATGTTGAATGGCTATGGTATAACCTGTTTTAACGGTCCATCCTGCAAAAATCACTGTACCATCTAGCACTGCGTGAATCGGCTGACCTGGCGCTGCTACAATATCAATTCCATTATGTTGAATTGCTGAATTATATACATTAGACACAAATCCGCGGACTGGCGAAGTGAAAAATACATTTTTTAAAGGATCGCTCTTTTGCTGAATTGCTCCCGGAGGTGCTTGATCAGAGGTGCGCTTAACAGTTCCAAAGTATTTCATCTGACTTTCTACCTCTTTGCGGAACAACGAATCGCTAGAAGTTGCAGAGCCATCGGCAATTTCGGTAAGAGAATCCGATTGGGCAATCTCTTCTTTTATCACAGAATCGTTGGGCATTATCTCCACCATCTCTTTGCCGTCCAAAATCCGTTTCATATTATAAATGTAGAGATTATTTTGCTGAAACACCTTTTCGAGGGAATCGGATTTTGTGCGCAACTCATATATTTTTCGTTGAACATCTACCGTAGCATATCCCGGAATATACTCGCGTAGAGGTGTATAGGCAATAATTAGCGTGGTAAGCAACACAATAACTACTGATGAAGTGGCTCCAATTACAAAAACATTGAATCGAGATAATTGAATAGAAAATTTCTCCTCCAACGTCTCGTGATCCATGATGACCAAGCGATATTTGAAGTGTAATCGTTCGAGAAATTTCTTGTAACGTTCTGATTTATCTTTCATTCCTTGCTTCTAATAATAATTCGTGTCTGCTAAACATCACAAAATTAACATTTTTCTTTAAACCGTTCGTATAATTTTCGTTAAAATCTTTAAAAGGCATGATTGGAAAATTTGAAAATTTGAAGATTTGATGAGTTGATGGGTTGATATGTTGATGAGTTGATATGTTGATATGTTGGGTTTCCCTATCAACTTATAAACTTTAAACCTATAAACAAAAAATGGTTGATGATTTGATGATTTGATGATTTGATGATTGAATCCCGATTTAGATTTTGTATGTTTTTTTATAAAAAAAATTCAACAAAAACTTTATCGGGATGAAGATGGCGGATTGCACAGTAAATAAGGGACTAAGGGATGAACAACTGAAGATTGGAAAATTGGGGAAATTGGTTGATTTGAGCGTTGTCAAGAAGAAGATTGACACCTATAAATCGTCACGATCCGCTCGGGACAATTTGTCAGAGTTGGACCTATGTGACAAATTTCTTTTTCTTCTTTTCTTAAATTATGCTTACTTTTGAAACAAAAATAAACAATGCAACCCGATTCTGAGCTTTTATTACAATTAGTGGAGATGAAAATGCCCTACGGAAAATACAAAGACACAATTCTCTGCAATTTACCAGTGTCGTATTTGGAATGGTTTGCCCGCAAAGGTTTTCCTACGGGCAAGCTGGGGATGTTACTCCAAACGATGTATGAAATCAAGATTAATGGTCTCGAGAGCCTGCTTTACCCACTGAAAAACAAAACCTATCGCTAATGAAATCCCGCTCGTTAAGTGACATTCGCAAAGAGATAAACACCCTCGATCGGGACGAGATATTGGCTTTATGCTTAAAACTGGCCAAATTCTCTACCTCAAACAAGGAGCTTCTCTCCTATTCGCTTTTTTATACCGATATCGAGGAGAGTTTTCTCGCAGAAATAAAAGAAGAAATTACACTTGAATTTTCAGAGATTACTTCTAGAACGCCATTCTTAGTAAAAAAATCGATTCGTAAAATTGAGCGGTCAATTAAAAAATATTCCAAATACTCCGCTTCCAAAGAGATGGAGATTGAAATTCGACTTCATTTCTGCAGAACATATACCGAATTAGGATTTCAGAAGCTAAGAGACCTGGCTCTGCAAAACATTTACCTCCGTCAATTGGCACGAATTGAAAAAGTAATTTCCTTACTTCACGAGGATTTACAATATGATTATACCGTTGAATTGGGGTCAATTAGGAGATAATCAGCATTTAGACATTCACCTGCCAGCTTGCTAAATGGACTTTGCGCACGAAGAATCAAGATGAAAACCCTACTTTTTACATTGGTCTCTTTTTGTTTACCATCAAATACCGCTTCTAGATATAATATAGTCCATTTTTTAAACTTTAAATGAACTATTTATAATCTACGAGCGGTATTAAACCCCGTTAAATAACGAGGGCATGCCAAACTAAATTCCAAATTGTTCTGTGGACTAATTTGAAATATGTATTGGTATTACAAGATTTTGTTCTGACAAAGGCTTGGTTTATGAAATTGAAATTTAGGCATGATTTTCAATGCTTTTGCCCCAAATCCCCTGAAGGGGAGCATTGAAAATCAATTGATTAAAATTAAATTTTCAAGATTTCCCCTTCAGGGGACAAAGGGGCTGAAAATATTGAAAATTTATCGGACAATAGAGATTTGGAATAAGTAATGGTATAAACTACAAAAGCCTTGATTTTGGACTTTTGCAACAATTCCTTTTTGTGCTATCGGTTTGAAATTTTCATTATAAAAAAAACTGACAAGGATTTTACGCCCTGCCAGTTTTGAAATTCAACCACCACTGATGGTATTATGAAGTTAATATTAATATTAGAAACATGACACTATTCAATTTAGTTTATTTTACGAAATGCTCTCACTTTAAGGCTTGCATTAGCAGTACTCTTAGCAGTAACAGATACAATTGCAGTTGCAAAGGAAATCTGAGCAGCACTATTGAATGTAGTTTCCGTTGATGTCCAATAATTATAAGGAGAAAACTGATTTGTAGAACCTAAAATTGGGTTAATTAAATTAATGTTGCTATAACATTTTTGCATCTCCCAAACGGAAGGTAGGTACCAATCGCTATAAGCACCACTAGTGTAATTATCGCACATTTGAGTAGCACTTGATGTTCCTGACAAATAACCTGCCTGTGCTACAACTGAAGCAGTATTTGACTTTCCATCGTATGCAATTCCATAAGAGGTAGCAGGAATAGCTGTTCCAGAAGTTACATTACTCCAACCAACGGTATTACCCAAATCGGTTAATGATGCTACTAACCCCGTTTCTACTACACCTTCATACCAAAGTGCCACAATAATACCACCTTGGTATATTTCACCAATATAATGGTTAAATCCGGCAGCTGGCGAATTGGTTGCGGTACTTCTCATAATCTGTCCATTAGCATCAACCACTAAGTTAGGGGATGCACTGCTAGTTCCATTATACACTCCCTTTATTACAACCGAATTTACATTGTTGTCCCCCAATACAATTTGGTTACTAACGGTTGCCGAAGCATTGGCGCCTATTACCGTTACATTGGTTAAACTTCCTGAAGTTACATCAGCTTTGTAACCTAATGCGGTATTGTTTGAACCATCTGCGTTGGTTTTTAGAGATTGGTATCCGTTCGCAGTATTATAATTCCCTGTTGAGTTTAAAGTTAGTGAAGACAATCCGTTGGCGGTATTGCCTTCTCCAGTTGTGTTAACATTTAGAGAATAAGCTCCTGTAGAGGTATTATTATTCCCTGTTGTGTTGGAATATAGAGAATTATATCCGTTAGCAGTATTGTTGTAACCTGTTGAGTTTAATTCTAGAGAACTACTTCCGTTGGCGGTATTTTGAAATCCTATTGTGTTGAAAAATAAAGATTTTCGTCCATTGGCTGTATTACTCCATCCTGTTGTATTAGAATATAGAGCGGTTGAACCCGTTGCAGTATTTAAGTTTCCTGTTGTATTGGAATATAGAGATGCGATTCCGTTGGCGGTATTGTCGTACCCTGTTGTGTTAGAATAAAGAGATGCACGACCGGTGGCAGTATTGCTATACCCTGTTGTGTTGGAAAATAGAGAATGAACACCATTGGCTGTGTTGTAGTACCCAGTTGAGTTACTAGCAAGAGAACTGTAACCTATTGCGGTATTGTGGGAACCTGTTGAGTTACTAGTAAGAGAGCTGTATCCTGTTGCAGTATTGAAGGTACCTGTCGTATTGCTATCGAGTGCCAAATAACCAACACCTGTATTAGTTGTTGCTGTATTTACATTCCCTGCTTTATAGCCTAAAAAAGTAGAACCTGTAGAGGTTATAGTACCTGCTTTTTGGTTGTTTACTCTAAAACTTAACGCCACATCATCAATATTTCCAATAAAATTAGTGCTTGCATTCGTACCTGAATTACCTGATAAGCCCCAACCTGAAGAGCTGCTGGCGGTACTTCTCATAATTTGGCCATTTGCATCAACCACTAAGTTTGGGGATGCACTGCTGGTTCCATTATATGCTCCTTTTACCACAAACGAGGTAATATTGTTATCCCCCAGTACAATTTGGTTACTTACATTTGCCTTAGCATTGTAGCCTATTACGGTTACATTGGTTAAACTACCTGAAGTTACATCTGCAAAGTAGCCTAATGCGGTATTGTTGTTTCCTGTTATGTTAGAAAGTAGAGAATAGTTTCCATTGGCAGTATTTCCAATTCCTGTTGTGTTATTAAATAGAGAATAGTTTCCGTAGGCAGTATTGTTATTTCCTGATGTGTTTGAATATAGAGAATAGTATCCGTTGGCTATATTGTCATTTCCTGATGTGTTGGAAAATAGAGAATAGAATCCGTTAGCAGTATTATAACTACCTGATGTGTCGGAATATAAAGAATAGTATCCGTTGGCAGTATTGGAACTCCCTATTGTATTGGAATATAGAGCATTGGTTCCAGTTGCGGTATTTTGCGAACCTGTTGTATTCTTATATAAAGATCTTAATCCTATAGCAGTATTGTTATTTCCTGATGTGTTGGAATATAGAGAATTAAATCCGTTGGCGGTATTATTATTACCTATTGTGTTGAAATATAGAGAATTTGATCCAGTTGAAGTATTTTGGGAACCTGTTGTATTTAAAAATAGAGATTTGAAACCGTTGGCGGTGTTCAAGTTACCTGTTGTATTGGAATATAGAGCATTTGATCCAGTTGCCGTATTTAAGCTTCCTGTTGTGTTTAAATATAGAGATGAGATACCGGTGGCGGTATTGTCGGACCCCGTTGTATTGTAATTTAGAGACGTACGACCGTAAGCGGTGTTGCTATACCCTGTTGTATTGAAATACAGTGAATTATAACCGTTGGCGGTATTATAGTATCCAGTTGAGTTACTAACAAGAGATCTGTATCCTGTTGCGGTGTTTTGGTACCCAGTTGTATTGCTATCGAGTGCCATATAACCAAACCCTGTATTGGTTGCAATTGTGTTTACATTTCCTGCTTTATAGCCAAAAAAAGTAGAACCTGTAGAAGTAATTGAACCTGATTTTTGGTTATTTACTCTAAAATTTAACGCTACATCATCAGAGGTGCCAATAAAATTAGTACTTCCACTAGTGCCAGTATTGCCAGTTAAACCCCACGCATTTAAACTGCCGTCTGCACCAGTTGCGCCTGTACTTCCAGTTGCGCCTGTTGAACCTGTAATACCTTGAGCACCAGTTACACCAGGTGCACCAATTTCACCTGTTGCTCCTGTTGGGCCTACAGCACCAGTTGTGCCTGTATTTCCTTGTAACCCAGTGGCGCCATTTGCGCCTGTTGCTCCTGCTGCACCAACTAAACCAGTAGCTCCAGTTGCACCCGTAGGACCAACTAAACTTGAAGTGCTTATCCATTTTACAACTCCTGTTCCAGATCCGTCGTCACCAAGAACTTTATTAACGCCTTGATTTCCATCAACAACTTTTAAAGTTGCTCCGGAAGTGCCTCGAACATCAAGTTTAGCCACTGGAGTTGAAGTTCCGATTCCTACATAGCCCTGAGAGCTTATTCTCATTTTTTCCGATAAGAATACCCCACTTCCCCTTGTGTGAAAAGCTATTTGAGATGGCCAATTGCCATTATTAGAGCCTGTTGAGATAATGTTTGCAATTGTACCATTACTACCACCTTGTTTATATACTTGAAAAACAAGTCCATTATAATCAATAAATGGTGTGTTATCATAAGCCGTCAATTGCCCAGGTATACCAACGCTTCCTCCATTATTGAAAATGTTACTTGAGTTAACCACCCATTGAGTCCCATCCCAATATGGCGTATTTCCCGCTGTTGTTCCATTTGAAAGGAATCCTGTTGCTCCTGTAGCACCAGTATTTCCTTGTACACCAGTTGCTCCTGCTGGTCCTACAGCACCTATTGCACCTGTGTTACCTTGAATGCCTTGAGCACCAGTTGCTCCGATATTTCCTTGAAGTCCTTGCGAACCAGTTGCTCCAACCAAACCTTGTGCTCCTGTTGGTCCTACACCGCCAATTGAACCTGTATTTCCTTGAATTCCCTGGCTTCCTGTTGCACCGATAGCACCTGTGTTTCCTTGTATTCCTTGAGAACCTGTTGAACCTGTTGCGCCGACCAAACCGGTAGCTCCAATTGCGCCAGTTGCTCCTATTGGTCCCACAGCACCAATAGAACCTGTATTCCCTTGAATGCCTTGAGCACCAGTTGCTCCGATATTTCCTTGAAGTCCTTGCGAAC
>JBAXTE010000021.1:0-71466 GCA_037130365.1 Bacteroidota bacterium | reverse complement strand
CAGTATCTTTTTTTTGCTGTAGAAAAAAAGTCAGTGCCCGTCCGGCATTAGGACAAGTAAAAGGAAATTATTTATTCTTTTTCCACTCAATTTTGAAAACACAGCTTCTTTTTATATGCCTATCCCCCTACTTTTTACATTGACGCGAATAAAAATCTAAGCTTAACCGTGGCATTGATATAAGCACAAACCCAAACCAATAATTACAAATATTGATAATTATTATAGCGCTGAAAGCAATGTAATGGCTTAACGAACTATGCTAAATATGAATAACCCCGCGCTGGTCGACTAAGCACAGTCGAAGTGAAGCACGGGGTTAAAACACATAAATAGATTGGATTTTGGCGAAAAAATTGTTGCAAAGCAAAACTATTTTTTCGCCAAAATCAATATTCGGTCTTAAATCCGATAGTCATAAAACGTTTAGTTACAAATTTCATCTAAATCCATCCATCGGAGTGTTTTATCCTCTATCAAGACTTCAATTTCCTTATACCGAATACTCCAATTATTAAATTGAGTTACATCGCCTTTGCCCCCATTTAGTAATGAGATAATTTCTTGATGTTCAGCTTCTAACAACACAATATCCTTTTCGAGTTGCTCATATTCCTTTTGTTCGGCATACGAACGTTTTTGTTTTCTATTGGAGGCTTGTTTTGGTTCTTCCTTAATTGGTTTTTCTGAATTTTTCTTTTCTGATTTTTGTTTTTCAGAAAGCTGAAAGCGATAGTCAGTATACGAACCATAAAAATCACGAACAACCCCATTTTGTTCAAAGCAAAAGATATGATCGGTTACTTTATCGAGCAAATATCTATCGTGGGAAACAATCAGTACACATCCATCAAAATTGATTAACAGCTCTTCTAACAAATTCATCGTTTGAATATCAAAATCGTTGGTAGGCTCATCCAATAATAGCAAATTTGGATTTGTGCAGAGCGTGAGTAATAGGTATAATCTTCGTTTCTCACCCCCACTTAGTGATTCAAAATAGTTCCATTGCAAATCATACGAAAACCCAAAATTCACTAAAAATTGTGCAGCAGATAATTCCGATCCATTTTTTAATTTTATAACTTCAGCATGATCTTTTACGATATCTATAACCCGTCTGCTCTCATTTAATTGCAGACCATCTTGAGCATAATAGCCAATTTTAACTGTTTGACCAATATCTATTTTCCCTTTATCTGGTGAAATAAAATTGGTGATAAGCTTTAATAAAGTAGACTTTCCACAACCATTTGGACCTACAATCCCAATACGTTCACCCTTTTTAAATACATATGAAAAATCGGTTAATATCACCCTCTCTTTATATGAAAAATCGACATTATGAATTTCAACAATTTTACTTCCCAACCGTTCAGCCAACACGCCAAAACCTGATAATTCTTTATTCGATTGAACAAGGGCTTTTTCCTTCATTTCATAGAAAGCATCGATTCTAGCTTTTGATTTAGTACCGCGGGCTTGAGGCATTCTACGCATCCATTCAAGTTCGTTTTTAAATAGATTTTTAGACTTCTCTGTCTCCGCCATTTCAACCATTTGGCGCTCGTCTTTCTTTTCGAGATAATATTCGTAATTTCCTTTGTACTTATATAATTTTTGATTTTCGAGCTCAACAATGGTATCACAAACCTGATTCAAAAAATAACGATCATGCGTTACCATGAGTAAAGTTGAATTGTTGCGTTGTAGATAGTCTTCAAGCCACTCAATCATATCGATATCTAGGTGATTTGTAGGCTCATCCATAATTAAAATATCTGCTTCATCGATGAGCGCTTTTGCTAAAGCAATCTTTTTTTTCTGTCCTCCAGATAATTGATTTACTTTTTGCTGAAGATTATGAATATCAAATTTTGAAAGTATTTCTTTGATTTTATGTTCATAATCCCAAGCCGAAAGGGAATCGATTTTCGTTATCGCCCGTTCAATATCTTCGTTTGATTTTTCGTTTGATTGATGTGATTCTAAACAAAGTTCATACTCTTTAACTGCCATCGAATACTCATTATCATCACTAAAAATCAATTCACTAATAGTGCTATAAGGGTTAAAATCAGGATGTTGATTTAAATATGCGACTTTAATTCCATTTCTAATAGTAATTGTACCACTATCAGCAGCATCTACATTACCAATAATGTTTAAAAGTGTTGATTTTCCAGTTCCATTTTTGGCAATAAGTGCAATTTTCTCACCCTTGTCAATGCCTAAAGTAATATCGTTAAATAGTAAATTATCGCCAAACGATTTTGTAAGATGTTCTATGAGTAATAGATTCATTTTGAGTATTTCTTGCAAAGATAAAAAAAAAGCCCTGCACTATGCGCAGAGCTAAAACCAATAAATAAAAAAACTAAGAAATCTTTTTAACATTAATTGCTTTTTTACCTCGTTTATCTTCAACTATTTCATAAGACACTTTATCATTATTTTCAGGTTTATCAATTAAACCAGTTACATGAACAAATATCTCACTATTTGATTCACTGTCTAATATAAATCCGTATCCCTTGCTGTCATTGAAAAACTTTACTGTACCTTCAGCCATATCTATTTATTTTTAAAATTTGTAATGTGCAAAGATACAATATATTTTTAAAAAATTTATTATATATCATTTAAAAACATTTCATTTATACAATATATTATTAGTAAATTATATCTAATTGAAATCAACATATTGATATACAGTGATAAATAAATATCAAAGGACTTAATTTTTAACAAAAACAATCAAAAATAAATTATGGCAATTTATCATGTTAATATTTACCAAAGGTGTAATTCTGGAGATATATAAATCGTATTGGAATAAAAAATGATTTATTTCACAAAAAAGATACAAATTTAAAAAGAGAAATATTGGATTTCGAAAGTTCTTTAATACAACTCAATCAACAAAAAAGACAATATTAATAAATCACCATTACTTAATTTGAACAGTTAATCCCCTATCGGATAATGCAACCATCAAAACTTCTAATTCAGTAATAGTTCCATTTTTAATTGAACATTTTCCTTTTGCATCTGCAATAAATGCGCATTGTTCAGCCTGTAATGGGTCATGGTTACACACTTCAATTAAACTTTCAATTACATCATCAAAACTATTCACATCATCGTTAAATAGCCATAATTGATAAAGCCGAAGATTCAGCTTTTCGATATTAATGTCTGGTTTTTGTTGTTTTTTTGTGACCATATTAACGTTGACTCATTGATTAATTATTAATTTTAGGATTCTCCATTACCTCAATATTTATCGAATTTTCGACTTTATCGTTACACAATGCATGTTGAATAACTTCGTCCATCTTGTCTACAAAAATAAACAAAATACCTTTACGATATTGTTCTTCTATTTCATTAATATCTCGTTCATTTTCCTTTGAAAGAATAATCGTCGTAATTTTAGCTCTTCTAGCAGCAAGCATTTTTTCTTTAACACCGCCAACAGGAAGGACTTTACCTCTTAAAGTAATTTCACCAGTCATAGCAAAACCTGGTTTTACTTTTCTTTGTGTAAACAATGAAATTAAAGCGGTAAAAATGGTAATCCCAGCCGAAGGACCATCTTTAGGGGTAGCACCTTCGGGAACATGAATATGAACATTCCAATAATCAAAGACAAATGGGTTAATTCCAAACTCCGAAGCATGTGATTTTAAATATTGATATGCAATTGTTGCAGATTCTTTCATCACATCACCCAAATTTCCAGTAATCGACAAACCTCCTTTACCTCTACTTATACTAGATTCAATAAATAAAATTTCACCACCAAAAGCAGTCCAAGCCAAACCTGTAACGACACCTGGAATTTGATTATCAATTTGTCTTTCATGATGAAACTGAGGTATACCAAGTATGTCATCAATATCGTTGAGTGATAATTTTTTAGTGTAATCTTGATCAGAAGCAATAAATTTAGCTCTACTACGAATGACTTTAGCAATGTTTTTCTCTAAGGTCCTCACCCCAGATTCGCGCGTGTAAGATTCAATAATACGCTCAATAACTGGAGCTGAAAACATCAAATCTGATTTAGTTATTCCATGTTCTTCGAGTTGCTTAGGAATTAAATGTCGCTTTGCAATCTCTACTTTTTCTTCATTGGTATATCCCGAAATTTCAATAATTTCCATTCTGTCTAATAACGCAGGATGAACGGTACTCAAATTATTAGCAGTCGCAATAAATAACACCTTAGATAAATCGAAACCCACTTCTAAAAAATTATCATAAAATGAGTTATTTTGCTCTGGGTCTAAGGCTTCAAGCAGAGCTGCAGAAGGATCGCCATTTATATTCATACCTAAAACCTTGTCTATTTCGTCGAGAACAAAAACAGGATTTGCAGATTTGGATTTTCTAATACTTTGAATAATTCTACCTGGCATAGCGCCAATGTATGTTTTGCGATGTCCTCTTATTTCTGATTCGTCGCGCAAACCACCAAGAGAAACGCGAATATACTTTCGATCTAGTGCTTTGGCAATAGATTTCCCCAATGATGTTTTACCCACTCCCGGAGGTCCTACCAAACATAATATGGGCGACTTCATATCCTTTTTGAGTTTAAGCACGGCCAAATACTCCAGAATTCGTTGCTTCACTTTTTGTAACCCGTAATGATCTTTATTTAATATTTTTTCGGCATGAAAAAGATCGAGATTATCTTTAGTGAACTCATCCCATGGCAACTCCACAAACATTTCTAGATAATTTACTTGTATAGAAAAGTCTGGAGATTGTTGATTCATTCGTTGAAGCTTTTGAACCTCTTTTTCAAAAACATCGTTCACCTCTTTTGTCCACGTTTTTGATTTTGCTTTTTCACGAATATCCTCAAGCAGTTGATCTATTGGGTTTCCACCAAGTTCTTCTTGAATGGTTTTTATTTGTTGAGATAAGAAATATTCACGTTGTTGTTTATCGATATCAACTTTTACTTTATTCTGAATTTTATTTTTTAATTCAAGAAGTTGAATTTCTTTCGACAAAATGGATAATACATCTGTAGATAGCTGAGTGTAACTGTTGATTTCTAATAAAGATTGTTTGCTTTTATTATCAATGTGGGCATTGGAAGCCACAAAATTTATCAAAAAGGAAGGACTAGATATGTTTTCAATTGCGATTGCAGCTTCAGAAGGAATGTTTGGTGAAAGCTTAATTACTTGAAGGGAAATATCTTTAATAGAACCTATTAATGCCGTAAATTTATTTGATTCTTTAAGTGTTTCAATATTATCAACAAACAAAAAGCTCTTCACAATTGCCTTTAAAAATGGCTCTGTTTGAATTATTTCAGTAATTTCAAATCGTTTAACGCCTTGAATTATGACAGTTGTAGTACCATCTGGCATTTGAAACAATTTTAAAATTCGAGCCAATGTTCCAATTTTATGTAAATCATCGATACATGGATCTTCAACATCTGCATCTTTTTGAGTTACAACTCCAATAAACTCAGCAGTTTTATTATATGCTTTGACCAATTTTATAGACTTGTCTCTACCAACAGTTATTGGAGCTACTACGCCAGGGAAAAGCACCATATTACGAATCGGTAAAATTGGGATTAACTCTGGAAGAATCGCATCATTCATTAAAGTCTCGTCTTCAGAAGAAATAATTGGAATAAAATCAGCATCACTATTGATGATATCAGATAATTTAAATGAGTTATTTTTATCCATAGTATATTTTAGTTTTGCCAAATTGGCAGTAAAAGTGTTATTAATGATTTATTTTTCTTTGTAGAAACAATTTCAGTGAATTCATCTAACTTGTTAAGATATTTTATAGAGCTCGAGTAAAACTAGTTCAGAACTTTGTATTTCTAAAAAGGTCAAAGCCATGGGCAAATACGATGCCATGGCCTTGATTGTATAAAATGTATGCTATTTTGTCATACAAATTGCTTAGAAGTGCAGTTTTCTGTTATTGTGAGTAAGTTCGTATACAGAATTCAGAATATCTTTATCGGTATCAGTAAAATTTAGTTCTCTACGTTCAAAAATTCGTTTAGCTACGGCGATTGCTTTTTCGATTTTATATGTAGACATTCCATTCGGTCCACCCCAAGAGAATGAAGCTATAAAATTACGTTGGTAACCAGCGCCAAAAATATTTGCACCACAACCAATTACAGTCCCAGTGTTAAACATAGTATTAATTCCACATTTTACATGATCGCCCATGATAGTGCCACAAAACTGTTGGCCAGTGTTAATAAAAGTTTGAGAAGGATAATTCCACAATCGAACATCATCGTATGTATTTTTTAAATTTGAGGTATTGCTATCAGCACCGATATTACACCATTCACCAATTACAGAATTCCCGAAGAACCCATCATGGGCTTTATTTGAATATCCAAAAACCACCACATTATTGAGTTCTCCCCCAACTTTAGAAAAAGGTCCAATCGTAGTGGCTCCATAAATTTTGGCTCCCATTTTTACTTGAGCACTTTCACAAATAGCAAAAGGTCCACGAATATTTGATCCTTCCATAATTTCAGAATTTTTTCCAAGATAGATAGGACCAGATTTTGAATTAAAAGTAGCACCTTCAGCCACAACACCTTCTTCAACAAAAATGTTATCACCAATAATTACATTTGAATTACTAAGAGTCGCTGACTTTTTACCTTTCGTTAATATCTCAAAATCTGCTCTTAATTCAACATCGTTCAAAAGAAAAATATCCCAAGTATTATTTAATCGATTAAATGGCATGGTAGCAACAACTTCTACTTGAGCAGCTTCATCTGCACTTTCTATTCCATCTAGCTCATCTTCTGAAACATACGATGCAATCATCGTATCATCAGAAATTAGAGTTTCACCAGGTTTTAATTTTTTGATAGCTTCAACGAGTGCTTGATTTGGGCAAATTGATCCAGCAATAAGAATATTATCTTTCGCCTTTATCATCGGATATTTATCGCTTAAATATTCTTCTGCTAAATACGAAATTTTAGATTTTAAATAATATTCCCATTTTTCTTTAATTGTAAATATTCCAACACGAATATCCGCAATTGGTCTTATAAAAGTAAATGGCAGTAAATTCTCTCTGTTTGAGTCATCAAATAAAATATAATTCATATCAAATATCTTTAAAAATTTTCTATATAAAACACAAATAATTTCTCAAATATAAACAATATACACGTAAAAAGTTCATTTTTTCTCATATTATTTACATCTGACTGAAAATCAGAAAAATAAAAAAAAGAGACTATTTAAATAAATCTCTTTTTTTTATACACAACTATCAAAAATTATGAATTTACGATTTTGGAGTACTTGGAGTATAATGACTTTTGTATTTCGTCATAAACCTATCAACACGTCCAGCTGTGTCAACTAATTTCATCTTTCCAGTAAAAAATGGATGAGATGTATTTGAAATTTCAAGTTTAATTAAAGGGTATTCAACACCGTCTTCCATAACAATGGTATCCTTTGTTTTAACTGCTGATCGAGTGATAAAGCTATTATCGTTGGACATGTCTTTGAAGACCACGAATCTGTAATCACTTGGATGAATGTCTTTTTTCATTTCTCTTGTCTTTTATATAAAATGGAATGCAAAATTAATCAAATTCTCTTAAAAAACCAAATATTTTTTATTTTTTTATTGTCTGCAGAAAACTTATCACATCTACCCCATCTGCATAGTCGGTTAATTTTGGCTTTTGTGAAGCTCCAAATTCTACACATCCATCTATTAAATCTGAATTAGATACAATGCACTGAATTTGTTCTCTTTTTTGATTTAAATCAGTTCTCACCTCTTCAAGGGCTTGGTAACGTTGGTAATGAATAACTGAAATTGGAGATGCAATATCTTCATTTTCAGTCATCATAACAAAACCATTTTCCAAAAACGGAGTTCGGTTAACCAGCATAATTGATTTATGATATAAATTATTGTTCATGTATTTAGAGTGAAAATACAATTGATTATAATACTTATCAAAAATTGGAAATAGTGATTCTATACTATATTGTTGTGATATATAAATTTTTGAAACATTCCTACATCCTAAACCAAAATAGAGAAACAAATCATCCATCAACCCCAATAATTGATCTTCTGTTTCATTTCCTAACAAAACTGCACAGCTATTTTTATGTCCACGTAATATAGTTGGATAGGATTTAAAGTAATAATCAAAATATCTTTGGGAATTGTTACTTCCAGTAGCTATTACTGCGTCAAAATCAGTTAATCTATCGTTATCGATGATTATTTTTGACTTAAACCTACTATCGATGGAAATTAATAATTTAATAATCATTGAGGGCAAGGCTGAATCTTTTTGCGACAATTTTACCCGAACAACACAACCTGAAATCAAAACTGACAAAAGGTCATGAAATCCTACTAGCGGGATGTTCCCAGCCATAATAATTGCTACTCGTTTAGTAGATGGGACATCCAAAACATCTAAATTATATACGCTAAGCCACTCAATAAGAGATTTGCGTTGTAGCATATTCACAATTTCATGTAGTGAATAGGATATAAAATCGGGGATAAACCAAGCATTTTCAAACGTTGCTTGTTTAAGTATTTGCTCCACATCTATCCCATACGAATCATGTGAGGAATATTTCTGATTTGCTATATTTACTAAAGAAGAATTTAAAACAAATCCTAATTTTTCGAAAGCATCAATACGTGATAAAAGGTTCATAATAAATAACATACGATTAAAACTGAAAAAGCTATTGCAAATCTCAATACCTGATTGCAACTTTATTATAAAAAATATTTTTTTTTCAGAAATATCAATTAATCAACAAAAGTATATCAAAGTTTTATATTTCTATCAGATTGCGTTAAATACATTCAATGAAAACTAAATAAAAGCAAAAATTAATATAAAGCTCACTCCAAAAAACATAATTAACCTTACTGGTGTTGAAAATCTTTAAAATCATTTTTGTACATTCGCACTTCTAAGTTTATCAAAAGCAGTAAAGGTAAAAGTCTAATATGTACTCAAGTTTATAAACAACATCTTCAAATTTCTCATCTATAACTGTAAACATTTAATTATCAAGATATTAAACACATAAACTCATAATCTTAAAATGCAAAGAATAATAAAACTTCAACACTTATCGTTTCTTTAAAGCAAAAAAGTTTTAACCAGAAGAAAAGAGACTATTCACAAACAAGCAAACCCATGCAAATCAAGAAATTTAAAATCTGTTACTTCTTTTATCTTTTAATATTTTCAATATCAATATCCCCATTAAATGCACAACAAAAAAGAGGTGAAAAGCTTTTTGTAGATTCTATAAACAAATTGGCTTTTATAATTAGTCGTGGAAATAATGATATTGAAAAACTAAATGCAAATGAAGTCCTTATTGAAACACTTTATAATACGCTTATAAACAAAGACAACCAATCAATATCCTTAGACTCGCTTAAAAATATTTCATTTATCACTCCTCCCGACAACGCATTTAAGCTCATTACTTGGACCTTAAAAAAAGAGGATGGTAATTATGAAAATTTCGGGATACTTCAAACAAAAAATCCAAAGACAAACAGAACCGTAATATTCACTTTAAAAGACAAGTCTGAGCAATATTACAATGCAGAAAACATGTTGGGAGATGCAGAAAATTGGTTTGGAGCAGTGTATTATAAAGTACTTACGTCTACAATAAATAGAAAAAAGTACTACACGCTTTTGGGATGGAATGGATATAATAATTTCAAACAAAGAAAAATAATTGAAATTTTATCATTTAAAGCCAATGGAAGTCCGGTATTTGGAAGTAAGATATTTAAAAAATACACAAACAGAAATGCTGTACGTGTAGTATTTGAATATTCTAAAAAAGCTTCCATGACCTTAATCTACGATGTTCAAACTTATTTTTTAAACACAAAGCAACGAGACCCAAAGACTAAACGGTTGATTAAAAAAGAAATCAAATCTGAAATGATAGTTTTTGATCGGCTTGCGCCATTAAACGAAAGTATGTCAGGAGTAAACGAATACTATGTTCCTGAGACGAATATTATGGATGCTTTTATTCCATTTCAAGGGCGATGGAGTTTTATTCAAGATATTGAAGCTAGGAATCCACAGCCTAATAAACCTAAAACAAAATACACGAATACAAAACGTTACACACCTGCTGTAAAAGCTAAACCAAAGACAAAATAGTCACTAATTATTGTACTTAAGAATGATTAATTGGCGTAAAAAAGGAATAAATTATCATCAAAATTTATATCTTGATTTTATTAAATGTTTTTTTTTCATAAAACTATAAAACCAATCTTCTTTTATAGTAACTTTGCAATTCTCTAATTTGGTAAAATATCATCTGTCGAATAATTCAAATGATAAAGCAAATTACTATTTAAGTATAAAACAGCTACTAAAACACGAACAAACAAAGTGTTGCTAGACAACACAAAAAGGAATTAAAAAAATGGAAGGCATCGAAAAAACAGAGTTTCCTGCTTGCTATGAGTTTATCACAGTAAGCGACGTAGTCAAGCAAGCAATAAACAGAGAATCCTCAACAGCAGAGGAAACTTTAAAAACTGAAACTTCAACAATCCTTAATTCAGGTTTCCGCGATTTAGACCACATCATACAGTCTTTTAATTCTAAGCAGCTAATATCCATAGCCGTTCGTCCTGGAAAAGGAAAAACAGCTTTTTTATTATCATTAATTCACAATTTAGCACTTACAAACAATAAACGTATTGCAGTATTTTCTCCCGAAAGAAGTGCAATTAAATTAGTTCAACGACTTATTGAAAGTGAAACAGGAAATTCCGCTGAACGTGTTTACTCAGGAACATATAAAGAATCAGACAAAGAAAAAGTTGACTTAATCATCTCAAAATTTATCCAATCAGAAGTCATTATTGATGATTCTACTTCGCTAAATATTACTGAAATCACCAATCGCTGTAAGTATTTAGTGGAAGAGCAACATGTTGATATGATACTTTTTGATAATATTGAATTGTATTCTAAAAACATATTGGATTCTGACATTAACTTTTTCGAACAAGAAAAAATGATGAGTGAGATTAGTTTGCTTACAAAAAGCATTAATATCCCAATATTATTATTGACTCATTCTACCAATATTAACAACCTGATTGATATAAACGATAAACCAACCATTGATAATGTTGCTCCCTTTATTAAGCAACATTCTGATGTTGTTGTGTTTATCCATCGACCAAATTTATTGAACTTTCACAAACCTGAATTTTCGGAATGGAAAGGTTGCGCTGAACTCATTTTAATAAAACATCCAGAAGTTAATACTCCTTCAAGTATTAAACTAAAGTTTATTGAAAGTTCAGATCGTTTTACTGATTTTTAAGAAAACCGCAAGACTATTATTGTGTTTATGGCATAACTGAATAATGTTAGCTTGTGTTAAATAGTGCCATAGAATTGGAATTCATTAATCCTCAAGTTTCTTAAGCATCCTTACATATAATTATCCTCGGAAGTAAACTAGAATCACTTCTGCCCTTCATTTTCCGTAATTTACCGAAAAAAACAATTTATTCAATTCTGAAAAAGTTAACTTTGTCAAAATTTAAAGACAATGTCATGATGAATACAGATAAATTCTCCCCCAACCATCAACCTCAAAAATATAAATCGAATAGGAAAACATTAGTATTTGGGACCTTTGTTATCCTTTTTGGAATTGGGTTGTTGCTTAGCAAATTAGACATTCTTGATAATACAACAAAAAAAATTCTCTTCTCATGGGAGACTTTGCTTATTGCCATTGGCATTATTAATCTTGTAGAACGAAAGTTCTTTTTAGGATTAATATTAATAACGATTGGAGGATTTTTCCAAATTTCAAATTATTACATGATTCCAATAACATTAACAAACGTATTTTGGCCAATCATTATTATTATATTCGGGATTGCAATAATCTTCAAACATAATAAATTTTCACATAGAAATTTTATTCACAAAGAAGCTGAAATTACAGATTATTATGATGAAGCTACCGTTTTTAGTGGAAGTGATAAGTACATTAAAAATGAGAACTTTAGAGGAGCAAGAATCACTGCAATTTTTGGGGGATCAAAATTGAATTTTCAACAATCAATTCTTTCACCAGAAGGTGCATCCATTGATGTAACTTTACTTTTTGGAGGTTGTGAACTCATAATTCCTCCAGATTGGAATGTAAGAATGGAAGTAAACAATATTTTTGGTGGCTGTAGTGATAAACGAAATCCAACAGCAATAGATCCAAAAAAAATCATTGTACTTAGAGGTATATGCATTTTTGGAGGTTGTGAAATTAAAAGTTTTTAATCTTTTTTTTTACAAAGTGCTAACGATGATAGATTTGTCAAATAAAACAAAGTAAATGTATAAGCTATTCTCTGAAAAATATCAGCAAATTATACTTATCGGTGCTTGGTTAATTATTGCGATTATTCATTTTGCAATATTAATGCTATCTCTGAACATATCTTGGGAGACTGCATTAATGGATGCCTTCGTTTTTAATTCGATTTTTGCGCTTATTTCTATCGGGTTATGGTTTGTGGTAATCAACTCACATTTAATTGAAAAACTGACCATTGATATAATAATTACACATATTTCGGTTTTAATTATTGCTATTGGACTTTGGATATTTTTAAGCACTCATATTCTAAGTAGCTTGTATTCAGATAACAATTCATACATATTATTTCTTAAAAAATCATTTTCCATACGGATTATCATTGGAGTAATTTATTACATTCTCAACATTCTTTTCTTTTTTTTCTTAAAAACAATCGAACAACTTAAAGACAAAGAGGAACGTGAAAAACAGATTAATATCTTATTAAAAAATGCTGAACTGGATGCATTAAAATCGCAAATAAATCCTCATTTTTTGTTTAACAGCCTAAATTCAATCAATGCACTTACTCAATCGGATCCTGCAAAAGCAAGCAATATGATTTTAAAGCTCTCCGATTACATGCGCTATTCTTTAAATCAGAGCAATGACATATTAACATCGTTATCAAATGAAATCAATCACATTGAGAAATACCTTGAAATTGAAAAAGTTAGATTTGGAAAAAAGCTCAACTATTCAATTGAAATTTCCGATGGCTGTATTGAAATGAACTTACCACCAGTGTTGTTACAACCTCTTTTTGAAAATGCAATTAAACATGGTTTATATTCATTAATTGAAGGGTTTTTTATCAAAATAATTATCACAAATAATAATCAAATACTACAAATTATAATGACTAATAATTTCGACTCGAGTTATAAATCTAAAGAGACTAATGGATTAGGAATTAACAACTTAAAAAATAGGTTGTTAAATATATACGGACGAATCGATTTGTGCCAAATTAATAAAGAAAACAATCTATTTACAATAACCATTAAAATACCACAATATGACTAAAATTAATATAGCCATTGTTGATGACGAGCCACTAGCGCGTGAAATCATTAAAGGATATTTATCTACAGATTTGGAAATCAACATTGTTGGTGAATGCGAAAATGGGTTTGAATGTATCAAATTATTAAGTACCACTCCTGTTGATTTATTGTTTTTGGACATTCAAATGCCAAAAATTGACGGATTTGAATTATTAGAAATTTTAGAGCAAAAGCCCGAAATCATTTTTTGTACTGCTTTTGACAACTACGCAATAAAAGCATTTGAAAAAAATGCCATCGATTATTTGCTTAAACCATTTTCGAGAGAGAGATTTGAAGAAGCTTTATTAAAAGCAAAAAAAAGGATTACAAACAAGGATAGCAAGATATACTCATCTACCTTACCCATTGAAAACAAGATTATTGAGCGAATAATCATCAGAACTGGTAGCAAAATATTATTAATCCCTGTTGATGATATTTATTATATCGAATCCGATGATGATTATGTGTTAATACACTCAAAATCTGGTCGTCACATAAAAGACCAGACGATGAAATATTTTGAAAGTCATTTACCTACAAAGAATTTCATTCGTGTACACAGAGGATTCATTGCAAACATTGATTATATAAAATCAATAGAAGCGTATTCAAAAGACTCCTATATGGCCTTAATGGAAAATGGAGAAAAGATAAAAATTAGTCCAGATGGTTATCGAAAAATCAAGGAGAATAGCTAATCCTTAATCCTTTTTCTTTTGATTGTTATTGACTTAATTTGAAGTAGTTGAGCTTTTTATAAATCGGCTGGTATAAGAAAATCCAGATGATAAAATCTTAATATAGTAAACTCCACTCGAAAGTTTAGCACTATTTAGGAGTTGAATTTTATTTTCTCCCAACAAAACATTGTCAACCTGATAAAACCCTTGAATCTTTCCCATATTATTATATATCACCACATTAGCATTGCAGTTTTGCGGACTATAAAATGAAATATAAAGCGATTGATTATCAATAAGAGGGTTTGGATAAACCATAAAGTTGTCTTGAGATTCTGTTATTGAAGGAACACCTACTGACAACAGAGATTGATATGCATTCATAAAGTTAGGAACCCCATAGCCAAGCAATGTATCTGGGTTGTTATATTGGTTCCCGCTTTTGCGGATTGCGTCCATAATTTCGAAATTTGATTTATTCGGAAATGCTTGCCATAAACAAGCAACAGAACCAGCAAGCACTGGGGAAGAAAAAGAGGTACCATTTCCCGAAATAATTCGACCATCAATATCCTGAACATACGTTCCTTGTCCCATTGCCGCAACATCGGGTTTTACTCTTCCATCAGCAGCAGGACCAACCGAAGAAAACGAAGCATGGTATAAAAAAGCATCAACAGCACCTACGGATAAAATACTATCAGCATCGGTAGGAACACCAATGTGATGCCACGGGTCTAGAGCTGAATTTCCCGCGCTTATGCATAAAATCATCCCTCTTCTTCCGGCATAAGTCGCCGCTAAAGAAGCACGACTAACCCGTCCATTCATATCGGCAAAAGTACGAACGATGGTGGTATCGTCGAAAGTTGTATAACCCAACGACGAGTTTACAACATCCACTCCTACGCTATCGGCAAATTCAATTGCTGCAACCCAATTATCTTCTTCAACTAAATTTTCTGTTGGTGCATCTTCAGAGCGCAATAGCAAGTATGAGGCTTTAGGAGCTGTTCCCACTAACGAATCAGCGATATTTCCACCCATTATTGAAAGCACCATCATTCCATGCGAGCTCTCTTGAAAAATATTTGAATTTGGATTTACAAAATCTTGATATCCAATTATTTGATTATTAAGCCATAAACTATCAAAAGCAGGCAAAACATCTGCTTGAAAAAAACCAGCATCCAAAACTCCTATCAACATTCCTTCGCCAGAAAACCCCATTTGATGTAAATAATCACCTTTTATCATTGATATTTGAGGATAAGCAAATCCATAGTTAAATGAGTTTAATGACTTTGCTGTTAATGATGAATTATCTTGATTAATTTTCATTAAGGAGCGTTGATTTTTATCTATTGGCAGAATTATCTGAGAATTCTGTTTCTTACTATTCGATTTAATCGCATTAGTTTTTTGAATATTTCTAACAAACGACATATTAGAAATACGTGTAACAATAGCAGTATCAGTGGTATAAAATGTTGCTCCGTTATGCCATCTCGAAGTAGTAAGTACAATGGCACCAGTTTGTTGAATGCTATCAAGATACCACGAATTAACAGGAAAATCTTGTGCAGTAATTTGAATATTCATACGCAAACGGCGATCTATAGCACGTTGAGAAAGAAAAGACAAAGGGTTATTAACTTGATATGGCGAATTTGTTTTATTTTTAAACTCCACCCAATACTTATTTGGTGCAGTTTGAGCTTTAATTTGTACTAAAAATACTAAAAGAATAAGGGTTGTTAAGATTTTTTTCATATCAAATAATTTAATTATTGGACTCTTTTTTGGGAGAAAATGTATCCCGATTTTATTTCAAATTCTCCAGAGGCTGGGTTATATGTTTTGTATACGTGGGTTTTTTCTGTTTTTACTAATCCAACGCCATCTGCGTAAATTTCATTTTCAACATCAGAATTAATTAGCGTAACAAAATTCTCTTGCTGAATATTTACGGTACGATTATATGAAATATTATTAACCACCACATTTGACGACAAGTTGCTAAATGTGTATGTTTTGCTACCTAACGTATTATGAATATTTCCATTCCATAAACTGTTTAGCGATACAGGGAATACCATTTTTACATAAGAGATGTTTTGTTCAACTCTGATTGCTTCATTTTTAGTTTTAAGGGCAAACCAAACACTATCTAAATTCCAAGTTGGATCGTTGTCGTACTTTTTCAATCTTTCGATACGATAAAGAGAATCACCAGTATAATTAACTGTCATAGACTCAATATATTCACAAAGCGAATAGGTGATTGTATCTATAGTATTATCAAAGTCGTTCCAGGTAGTTTGTTCAACCAGAAAGAATGAAGAATCGCCAATATTTAGTGGAAAAAAGCCATATCCAAAATCGAAAGATTCTTGAATTGGAGCATCTTTTTTACATCCCGAAAAGAAAAGCACAATTACCAACAATAATAATCCAATTTTTTTCATGTCATTTGAGTATAAATAAAACCACCAGCAACAACTTCTTCTTTATCATATATTACAGCAGATTGACCTGGTGCAATAGATGTAACTTCATCAAGAAATTCAATATCAATATAATCACCTATTTGATTTACAATAGCTTTCGATCCTTTATCTTTATATCTAATTTTTACTGTAGCTAAAAAATCTTTAGGAATTTCGGTCCATTTAACAAAATTACAGTTCTTTATAAACGCATGTGTGCCTCCTAGTTCGTGTTTTGGCCCAAGAGTTATTGTATTTGTTTCTGCATCAATCTTGATTACATAATAGGGCTCTCCCATCGCAATTACCAACCCTTTGCGTTGTCCTATGGTATAAAAAGGGTATCCTTTGTGTTTTCCTAGGATTTTTCCTGATGAGTTCACGAAATTTCCTTCCCCAACTATTTCATCCAAGTTTGTGACATTTGCCTTAAGAAAAGAGCGGTAATCATTATCTGGAATAAAACAGATATCGTAACTTTCTCGTTTGGTAGCAATTTTATCGTAACCTCTTTGGATTGCCATTTGTCTGATCATTGGTTTTTCAAATCCACCAAGTGGAAATAGAGTTCGAGCCAATTTTTCTTGCGAAAGTCCCCAAAGCACATAAGATTGATCTTTATTCTCATCAACACCTTTAGATAAAATATATCTACCATTTACATTCGAGATTTGAGCATAATGTCCAGTAGCAATGTATTGACAACCAAGTTGATCTGCTTTCTGCAGGAGAGCGTCCCATTTCATGTGGGTATTACAAAGAATGCAAGGATTTGGAGTTCTTCCTTTCATATATTCAGCAACGAAATCGTTAATAACCAAATCTTTAAATTCTTTTCTAAGATCAAGCACATGATGAGGAAATCCAAGAGTAACAGCAACTGTGCGAGCATCGTTGATAGAGTCTAAGTTACAGCAACCGCTTTCGGGAGCTGAATCACCAAGATAATCATAATCCCACACTTTCATTGTAATACCAAGTACTTCATAGCCTTGTTCGTGTAGTAACATAGCTACCACAGAACTATCAAGACCGCCACTCATGGCTACTAATACTCTATTATTATTCATTTACGATTATTTCTTTTTAAACAATTTTGGACGCATTGACTTTAGGAATCCTAACTCGGAATCTTTCATGATAACATCAAATCCTATATCTTGTTTGAATATTATTTTATACACACCTTCTTCAATTTCTTCGATTCGTCGAGGGGCAGACACAGAACCATATATTTCGGAAGTAAAATTCATAAATACTTTTTCATTTAAAAACTCAACATAACTCGTCCACTCGCCATTTCCTTTAATTCGAGTTCCTTTAGTTGTAACCACTATGAAATGTCCTGCTTTACGGTAAATATAAGAAATTGAATCTAATTCGACCTCCTTTTTACCCGCGTCAGTCCATATCCAAAGTTTATCCCAATCGACAAATCCATTGAGCCATTTACGCTTACGGATTACTTTTCCAGATTCATCAAAATTAGTTGAAATTGAATCTTTTAGGGAGTTTTTGTACACTCCTTTTTCAAATAGTTGTCCTGATGGATAATTGGCTAAATATGGACCATTGGCTTTTCCATCTTTATAATTAAATTTATACTTCAGCTTTCCATCAAGAGTAAAGGCTTGGGTAACACCATGTTGAAGATCATTTTTCCAACCCATTTCTTCTAATACTACTCCTTTTTCGTAATCAAATTTCTTCCAAACTCCATTTTTTTTACCTAATTTATATTGTTCTTCAGAAATTTTAGTCCCATTATCTCCAAAATAAACCCATGTACTATCTTTTAATTTATCGTAATACTTACCATACGAGCTAGTTTTACCATTGATATGAAAAGAAGTAACATGAGCAATTATTCCATTTGCAGAAAAATTCGAGATACTTTTTACCGTTTTGCCATCTTCATAAAAATAGGTAAATTTTCCCACTGGATTTCCATGGTTGAATTTCCCTTCATATAAAAGTTTACCATCTTCCATCTTTCGCCATAATCCATGTTTTAGCCCTTTATTGTCCAAAGAATTAATTGGATCATTTTGTGAGAACAAAGCAGTTCCCATAAGAATAAAAGTCATTAAAAAAACTACAATTTTTGAAGGAAATTTTATCCCTAATCTTTGGCAAAAAAAAGAACGAATAAAATTGTTTACAGAACTTTTCATAACTATAATCATTAAAATTATTATTTATAAAGAACAACGCAAAAATCAATTAAAAAATTTTTGAGAACGCCGAAAGAGATTCAAAAAAGCAATCAGCATGGTTCTGATTTAAAATTTCAAGTCCATCGGGCCCAACTATTACTGTGGTCATTTTGAGTCGTTTACCAAACACCATATCGCTTTCGGTATCGCCTACCATGACAGAATTCTCAAAATCAATGTTTGGAAAATCTTTTTGCGCTTGAATTCCCATTCCAATATTTGGCTTTCTCATCAGTGAATCATCTGATTTTAATTCAGGTGCGACATAAATCATTTCTATTTTTCCACCAATTTTTTCTACTTCGCTAATCAATTTATGATGAACTTTATTGACAGCTTCTAATGTCATTAAATTCTTTCCAATTCCTTGTTGATTGGTTACGACAATAATGCGAGCAAAGACTTTAGATAATTTAGCAATTGCCTCTTTGGCTCCATCAATAAAAACAAATTTGTTAGGAGTAAAAACGTATGAGTCTATCGGTCGAACGTTAATAACCCCATCTCTATCTAGGAAAAGAGTTGTGTTTTCATCAATATCTTTAGGAAGAATCATTTGTTTGGGAATATTGTAGATTCAACAATCTGACACAGAATATGACCAATTGTAATATGAGCTTCTTGAATTCGAGGAGTATCGGTAGAAGGAACATTTATTAGCACATCGCAAATATGAGCCATTTCGCCACCAGAGTTACCCGTTAGTCCAATTACAAACATTTGCGCTTTTTTTGCAGCATCAATCGCGTTTAAAATATTGATTGAATTTCCAGAAGTAGAAATTGCAACTAGTACATCGCCCTTACGGCCAGCAGCTTGTACCATTCGTTGGTAAACTGCGTCCACCGAATAATCGTTGGTAACAGCAGTAAAAAATGAGCTATTAACATGCAGAGCTTCAGCATATAACGGAGGGCGATCATAATAAAATCGTCCAGAAAGTTCAGCAGCTAAATGTTGAGCATCTGCAGCGCTTCCTCCATTACCACAAAAAAGCACTTTATCCCCATTTGTAAAAGCAGAAATCATAGCATTTGCGGCTTCGTCGATACGCATAACCAACTGAGGATTGCTGACGATTGCTTGCTTTACAGCTATAGACTTTTGAAGAGATTCTATTACAATTTCATTTATCATGGAAAAAAATTATGAGATATTTATTTTATGATCGATAAGATACTTATTTTTATCAATAGAATTTCGCGAAATCATTTCCGTAATAAACCCACCCAAGAATAGCTGAACACCAATAATCATAGCTGTTAATGCAATATAAAAATATGGATTGTCTGTCACCAATCGGGCATGTTCATTATTATGAATTGCCATTATTTTTTGAAAACCTACACCAAATGCGGCAACAAAACCAACAAAAAACATAAGTATACCAAGAACTCCAAAGAAATGCATGGGTCGTTTACCAAACTTTGAAATAAACATCACAGAAATCAAATCTAATGGACCTCGAATAAAGCGTTCTAGACCAAACTTAGTCACACCATATTTACGCTCTTGGTGAATAACTACTTTTTCACCAATATTTTTGTACCCAGCCCATTTTGCAAGAACAGGTATGAATCGGTGCATATCACCATAGACTTCAATACTTTTTGTTACCTGATTTTTGTAAGCTTTTAACCCACAATTCATATCGTGAAGCTTGATATGAGTCATTCTACGGACAGACCAATTATAGAGTTTGCTTGGTAGATTTTTGGATAATACAGGATCGTGACGGACTTTTTTCCATCCAGAAACTAAATCAAACTTTTCGGCAATTATCAAGCGATAAAGTTCAGGGATTTCGTCTGGACTATCTTGTAAATCGGCATCCATAGTAATTACAACATCACCTTGTGCAGCTTCAAAACCAGTGTTCAGAGCTGCAGATTTTCCATAATTTCTTCGAAACTTAATTCCTTTAACGCATTTATCTTCAGCAGAAAGCGATTCTATTACATTCCACGAAGAATCTCTACTTCCATCATCGATAAAAATCACTTCATAAGAAAAGTTATTCTGATCCATAACTCGTTTAATCCAAGCATACAACTCGGGTAACGACTCTTCTTCATTATAAAGTGGAATTACAATAGATATATTCATTATTCAATTTCTTTAATTGCTCCTTCGAAGGAATTATTTTTTTTGCGGGTAAAAATTGACACGATTAAACTAACAAAAACGCCAAAACCTACTGACCATATAAATTGAATAATCGATTGTTTAAGCGGAGTTAAATCAATAATTGCATCAATTTGCTTTTGTTTCCATTCTGCAGGAATATCTGGATTTGAACTTATCATTAGCAATTGCTTTTCAATGGATTCATTAAATGCATTTATATCGACTAAACCATATAAAATATAGCTAATTAGGCTTACAATTAAAGAACCAATGAGAAAAATTAGAATATTATTCAGTAAACATTGGTAATATTTTATGTATCCATCAAGGTATAAAGTGCGATATTCACGATTTGATAAAACTAATAAAATGATTGTAATTGTAAGCGAAAGAATTCCTAATAGTAAGCCTATAATTTGATTACTAGACATTCCGAAGAGATAGGTACCAAACAAAGTAATACACGAAACTCCAGTATAAATTAATGCCCATTTAAGTGATACTTTTAACAATGGATTATTCATAAATTTGATAGATTAAAGTTATTAATAGGCAAAAATAAGAAAACCTTTTGAAATAGTATTGATAGAAAGGATAAATGAGTGATAAATAATCAATTAATTTTCACCAATTTTAAAACATGCGCAGTTTTTGGGAATATCACATGAACAAAATACAATCCTGAGCTGAGTTTTGAGATGTCAATTTCGTTTTCAAAATTGGTCCATTCAGACTTATTTATGAGCTTAAATGTTGCATCAAATAACTGAATTTGAATAGGTTTTTGAGATGAATTAACTATTAATTGAACACTAGATTTTGATGGATTTGGTAATAACAAAATTGAAGTTTCATTAATATTTTGTTCATAAATTGAAGTTATTTGAACCTGTTTAGAAATCATATTTGTATCGCAACTATTCATAGAAGTAAGTGTTACAACATATTCATTTATAGAATTATATTGATGACAAGGATTCGCTTCTGTTGAAAAGTTTCCATCTCCAAAATTCCATAAATATTGAGTTGAATTTTGAGATAAATTTTGAAAGCAGCAAGGCGATGTTTGAGAATTGGTAAAAAAATCTGCAACAACATTTTGGGGAGTTATTACGATAAGTGAATCGGTATGATAGGAGCAATTTTCTTTAAATAAATCAGCAAAATAAATCCCCTGTTGAATAATTGTAATTGAAGGGTCTGTTTGACCTGTATTCCACACAGAATTTGCCGAAGAATCAGCATACAGCTGAATTGTTTGGTTTTGGCAAAGTGCAAAGGTATCAGAGACATTCAACAAGGTATCAATATCAACAACAGTTATTTGAGTTGCATATCGATTGCTCAGACAGCGTTGTTGAATTTTCCAATTATAAAAATAGTAGTAAAAATCTGTAAGTCCAACACTGCTGGAGCTATCGATTGATAGCACATTCGGGATAATGTAAGGAAAATTAACTGTTGGAAAATTAGCCCACATAGAGGAATATGCTGGAGCCGATAAATGATATTTATTTCCTCGACTAATATAAAAGTCTAGGGGAATTGTATTAATTCCAATAACTACGGAGGCAATTTTAGAAGCAATCACACTATTTGTAGAATCAAGAAGCTCGATAGTTTTGGAGCCAACATTATTTGAATAAACATCCACAGATTTCAGCAAAAAATTAGATAACGCATTAAATGTAAGATAGTGTTTTTTGTTCTGAAAAATAAATCCACCGCCTCCACTATTGTCTACTTTTCCGGCCATTAGCAGTGCCATATCTTGATAAGATGAAAAATAATAAGTGGTATCAAATGCAGGAAAAGCAGAAAAATGATTACCCCATCGATACGGAGCAGAAACATTGCTCATAAACCAAACTAAGGAATCAGCACAAGTTGGAGATAACAATAGCTGGGATGGTCGACACAATGTTGTATCAGAAAGCACTGGAATTGAAGGAATTGTAGCATGAACTGCGTGAGCAAGAAACACAGAATCTTGGCCGTGTTGATTGGAAACGACTAAAGAAATATCATAAATACCAGATTGATTATAGTGATGAGTAGGATTCTGCAATAACGAAATTGAACCATCTCCAAAGTACCATTTCCACGAACTAGGGAAATTCATTGATGTATCTTCAAAGTGAATGTCACCATTGCAAATTAAGGAATCTGATAATAAAAACCCCGATATTGGAGGATAAATTGCTTGAGAGCAATACCAGAGGACAGAAGAAAAGTAAGGAATTCTTCCATCACCAGAAATTACGATTAGCGCACTATCAGAATATTGTGGAATAAAATTAATTCTAGCAGTATCGTTGACAAAATATGCAGCACCAATTACCTGATTATTAATAGTTAATGTAGCAGTTAATCCAATAGAATTAGGCGCAATCACATAGAAAACAGAATCAACACAATCGATAGAATCCTTATGTGAAGCCAAAATCTGAAGGGGAACTTCGATATTTATTGGCATTGCTGGATCGCCAAAAAAATGAGCAATTTCGGAGCTATATTGATTTTGTCCCCAAGCGTAATTCATATACCAAACTCCATATCGAAGAATATCACCAGGCTTATTAAACGAAATATGTGGCGGTATAATTGGGGAATGATTGCCACCAGTTCCATTAAATTGAGGTATTAATCCAGGTGAGGGAAAAAGAGCGTCATATAAACCCAATGCAAGCGCATCATTATTACCACTATAGCTATAATATGATGGAGCAAAGATTCCAGAAGCACCAGAAGCCTGACGGAGAATACGATTCGCAAATGATTCTGATTCCCGAAAATTACCCGAATAACAGTTAATACTAAACACCAAAGGAAGCAGAGAATCGTTGTAAAGGTATTGTAATTGAGAAGAAGCTAACTGCGGATGAGCCCAACCTGAAGCATTTGAATAACCATGATCGCGATGAAGTAACAGAAAAGTTCCTTGATTTATTTTGTTGATAACATCGCTTGTGCTGCCTGTCCAAGGGAATGTGGGTTTTAATAAATCAGCTGGTAATGCAGCCCCATTTGCATAATCATCATTATTCCAATGTAATGGATTAACCGTAGATAACGCTTCGTATATTCGAAGCACATTTTTTCCATAATTTTGTTGCAAATAGGTTCTGATTTCCTCACTCGTTTGCACAAACCTTCTATCATCATAGCCGTCTAAATCGTCATCTTGAAAGAAGGAACAATTTACCGCAGTTGAATAATATGCATTTGAAGTGGGTGGATGTTTTTGAAAATGAACTAATTTAAGAACAGTAGCCATTGCTTGAGAAGCAGAACTTGCTGAAATTCTGCCAAAACCAAAATTTGAGGTAATATCAGAATCAGAATCCATTGTAGTATAGTATAAATCGGTAGAAAATGGCTCTGGAATTGGCGGTGGAGCAATCTTTTCGGTTGCAGGAACAAAAACAGTATCACCTAAAAAGCAAACATAACTAGGTCGAGTTGACGCATTTGCATATAGATTTAAAATATTTGTCCGAATTGAAGCAGCTGTCCATAAAGAATCGCTAATGACCAAAGAATGATATCCTTGTTGACTTTTCCATAATGCTAAAGAATCCGCTGCTGGTCGTAAGAGCGGATGAGTAATCACGACATAGTTTAATGCAGTATCGGTAATTGTTTTTATAGATGATGCTACTTGAGAATAATTGAGTGCGCTCAAACAAATGGCTTGATCTATTGGAGACACTAATAATGGTTTTCTAAACGTATTATTAATTTTTGTATTTACCTGTATTACAATATTTTGAGAAGCAATAAGCACTTTTCGAAGCGGATTATATTTAAAAGGATAGACTTCAAAAAGAATTATATCGAAATTCTCAAATTCAAAAAGCCGAACTTGGGCTCCATCCGAACTAGGTAAATTTTGATCAATATTTGAATAATTTGAATCACAAATCGAATCTGTATAATTATCACTATCGATGGAAACTGGCTTAGATTGAGCAATTGAAATATTTGATAAGCGATTCTCTTTTTTTGAAGATGCTTTTAATGAAATAAAAGAGTGCTTAGGAATGATAATATAATCACGAATAATTGGCAATGAGGGCATCCCACATTGATGAAAAAATGAAGAATATGATTTAAACTGATTTCTAAAATCAGTTATTGGCTTTAAATTATACTCAATTTGGATTTTACTTTTATCGAACGTGAGTTTTTTATTAACACCATTCATGTTTTGAGCGAAGATATGGCTGTCAACTGAGTTGGAAACAAAGAGCAATATTAGTAAAATGGACTTTAGATAACTCATTGATCAAACTAATTTAGGTAATACAAAAATATGAAAAAATTGTTTATAAATGCTTATTTCAGCTAATAAATAAATTGGAAATGAAAAATGACGTCGTTCTGCTGAATAAACTGATAGTAAAGAACTACATCAATTAAACTCGCAGACATCAATAGTGTGAAACATAATGGGGTAAATATAAAAAATTGGTGGAGAGAAAAATAAAAGGTATTTTATGTTTTATTTCTAAGGGAAGATAGCTTATTTTTAAACTTGAGGGTAAAAAATAAAAATTTCCTTTTACATGTCCTTATGCCGGACGGGCACTGACTTTTTTTCTCCAGCAAAAAAAAGTCAGCAAAAAATGCCGCCGCTGTCGCAAAAGTGCTAAAAAAGAACCAGTTCTGCTAAAATCGATGAACTCCTCCTTTTAACCAAAATGATATTTTTAATATAAAAAGAACTTCAAATCCCCATTTTGTCTAACGTCGTCAAACACCATCGATTCATTAACGCAGAACTATTTCTTTTTCTTTACGCACTTTTCCTCAAGGCGGTTTATGCCCCCATAGAAAGCTTAATTCTTTTAATATAAGGCTTTTATTTTGTAAGGTTTGTATCTTAGTCCCGTGTGAGCTTTAAGAAAAACGAATTTTTATTGATTTTCAAATCAACAAAAGAAGTAAGTATACAAAGTTTTTTTATAGTTTGAAAAAGTTATATAATTTTCAAAAATTCTTTTCTCTAAGAAATGCTTTTAATCCAAACTTATCCATCTATTTTTCGGAGCTTGGTTGTTTTTGACCAATGGAGCGTAGTTTAAATAAATAATAAGGGTTTCAAAATATTAGCAATACAGCAGGGGCATTTATGTCCAAATTTAAAGCATTTGAAAAGCAATTAATTTAAAAAAGTATTAGGCTTTAAATTTGCCTACGCTGCTATAGTATTGCTTTTATTTTGAAATCTTTAAAAGAACAAACACATTCGCTCCGTCTTGACTTTTTGCATACTTTTGTGCCAAGACAAAAGTATGAATCGAAATATAATTTAAAGGATATTTGAAATTTTTATTCAAAAAAGTCAATTTAAAAATATCAAATTTTACACTTCTCCCCTTACTTTTTAATGTGACCATCATAATGATAGACATAGATTTCAAGCAAACAATCTACAAATACGAGCATTAATTAATATTTTTTCATCCAGCCAAGATTAAATATAAATAAACTTTGTATATTTGAATGGTAAAAACTCAATAAATGAAGCAGACTTTGAAGATTATCTTTTGGATATCAATAATCTTATTTTTCACTAATTCGGAAGTTTCTGCTACAAAAATATCTAATTATCAATTAATTACAAAAAGCACCGCTTCCTTTCACACTCTTCCCAGTTTCCTATTAATTAAAACAAACACAATATCGGAGCCCATTGATGATATCACTCAAATAAAGCAAAAGATAATATCTTCATTCTTTATTCAACTTTTCAATCTCTTTTTAGTGTTATTTACTTTTGGGCTCATTATATACTTTTGGCGAACTAAGAATACGTTAAAAAAGAATTTCAACATCAAATTAGAGGCATTAACGATAGCTTATACTAGAGCTCAAGAGAATAACAAAGCTTTGGAAAGCAAAATTAGAAGCAGAACCGAAGAGGTTATCGATCAAATAAATCTTCATGATGATATTTTGACAAAACTAAATCAATCGGAAATTAAGTTTGAAAAAATTTTCTCGAAGAATAGCGATCCGATGGTGGTTATTGATTTTGACACTTTGATGATTCTCGACATCAATAATGCTGCTTTGAATATGTTTGGATTGAGTTTTAATAACAAGAAATCAACACATTTTTTAAATTTACAATCTACAACTTCCTCCTATTTTATTTTAAAAGTAGCAGCAATAATTAAGAATCAGCAACAAGTTACAAATCATATCATATCTCAGAATATTTCAATCAATAATCAAAAGTGGTTTAGTATTACGTCGCAAATTATTAGTATTAGCAATAAAAAATATTATTATATATCTGCAAATAATATTACCATGCGAAAAAAGGCAGAAATTTCGGTGGTGGAAAGTGAAAAGCGTTTAAAGATGCTTACGGAAAATATTAACGATATGATTTGGTTGCTAGACATGAAACTTCAAATCACGTATGTTTCTCCCTCAATAATAAATTTAGGATATCATCCAGAAGAAATTATTCAGAAATCAATTCTTAACGTAATAAGTCAAAATTCCTTTTCGAAGTTAAAAGAACTGATTTCAGAACATCTAAAAAAGCAAACAGGATTAAGCAGTAACATAATCATTGTCGAATTAGAATTTCTTCATAAAAACGGCAGTGTTCAGCTAGGAGAATTTAAAGCAAAAATTATCAACAGTAGTTACAACCAATTATCCATACATGGAGTTTCTAGAGACATATCGGAAAAAGTGAAAACAGAAATGGCATTGAGAAAAAGCGAGCAGCTATATCGGCTAATTACAAACAATGTCTCTGATGTAATTTTCACTTCTGATACTTCTTTAAATTTTAAATACATCAATAATGCAGTATTTAAGTTTTTAGGATACACACCAGATGAGATCTTAAGTATTAATCAAGAAGAATATCTACAACAGCTATCTATAAACAAGTTAAACAGCGAGTTATCAATTTTCTTTAACAATATTTATGCGCATAAAAACCCAAAAAGCAATTTAATCTTTGAATCAGAAATTGAATTTATTGCAAAGGATAAAGAGCCAAAGTGGGGATTTGTTCAGATAAATTTACTCTTAGACGAGAAGCATTACATTTTTGGCTTAATTGGAACTATTCATGATATTACCCAGAATCACAAGTTGGAAATTGTGAAGCAAAACACCAACGATTTCTTTAAAAAGTTGTTTTTCGAATCCCCAATTATGATGGTAATTGTGAAAAGGGATGGTGTAATCATTAATATTAATAATGCATTTTTAAACAAAACAACGTTTGAAGCAGAAGATATTGAGAACAAATCTATTGAAAACTTCTTTGATTTAGGTCATTTAAGCCTTGATGAAAAATTGTTTCAACAAAAAAACAAATCCAAGATTGGCAAAATTAAGACTAAAGATCAAAAAGTCATAGATATTTTATACGATGTGGAATTAATGAGTGATTCCTTAGAAGAGGAAAGCTTTTTACTGGTAATGCGGGATATCTCACAACAGTTATTAGCAGAAAATGAAGCATTAATACAACAACAACAGTTTAAGGCATTATCAGAAAAATCACCTGATATAATTGCTCGTTTTGACAAATCAATTATTTGCACATACATCAATCCGATTGTAGAGAGTGAACTATTGTTAAAGCCATCAATTATAATCGGAAAGAACATTCGGGAATTTGGACTAAATATGGGCGAATCTGAGTTTTTATTTAACAATTTTATTCAAGTATTTGTCGATGGGAAGGAGAAAGTTGTTGATTTTAGCCTAAACATTAATAACGAAGTCAAGCACTATCAAAGTCGGATAATTCCAGAGTATTCTGGCAGCCATAAAGTACAAACAATCATGGTTGTAACTCGAAATATGAGTGAATATATAAAGGCGATTATGATGTTGCAACTAAATATAAAGCAAATTGCATTCATCAATAAGGCTATTATCTTTTGCAATCAAAGCAAAACGCTATTTGAGCTTTATCGAAATATTTTACAACTAATAATTCAAGAGTATGGCTTTAATGGAGGAGGAATTTATTCATATAATGAAGAAGACCAATATGCTCGATTAGTTCACGAAATTGGACTTCAACCGAATTTCTCAAAAAGCATTCGGCTGTTAACTCCAGATAGTCCATTCTATGCTCCGATTTATGTTGAACGAAATATATTATTAATTTCAAGCAAGAACAAATCCTATGGAACATGGCCTCGTGATTTCAATATTAAGACAGCTATGGGAATGCCGATTTTGAGCAAGGACAAAGTTGTAGGCTCGATTAATTTAAAAAGCGATCAGGAAATTGAGATTAATGAATCAATTAAAAGTGTGATTATCACTATATCGCAGGAACTTGGTTCAGCCATTGAGCGAATTCAGGCTGAAACCATGCATTTAGAAAGTGAGGAGAACTACCGAAGCCTAGTAGAAAACACTACCGATTTAGTTTGGAAAGTAAATGAGTTCTTTGTATATACTTTTGCAAGCACTAAAAGTATAAACTTAGTTGGATATACTCCCGAAGAGATGATAGGCATGAGTTTTATCAGTTTAATTTCGGTGGAAGAGCATTTAAAAATCAAGAAATTTTTGGAAATGAATAAAACATTACGAGAAAAATTCACCTTGGTTGATGTTCCATTAATCCAAAAAAGCGGAAAAATTATCCATGTCGAAATCAATGGCTCCCCTTTAATAGACACACAGGGAAATTTTATTGGGTATGCTGGTATCAACAGAGATATATCGATTAGAAAAATAAACGAAGACCTTCGCCATAGTAAAGAAATTGCAGAACGTATGGCGCAAATAAAACAAGAATTTGTAAACAACATTAGTCATGAATTTAGAACGCCACTTACTTCAATTATTGGTCATTCTGAAATTATTAGCAACAAAACTTCAGATATTGAAATAAATTCACATATTCAGAATATTCAATCAAATAGTAAATCATTATTACGATTAATAAATGATATTTTAGATTTTTCTAAAATCGAAGCAGGGAAGTTAGATCTTCAAAAAGAATCCACAAATATTTACAAGTTCTTTGATGACATCAAGCTCACATTTACGCCATTAGCTAAAAACAAAAATATTGATTTCACTATTGAGATTAATCAGAACAACGTTTCTTCTCTGTTAATTGACGAGTTAAGATTAAGGCAAATTGTAAACAATATTGTGGCAAATGCGATCAAATTCACTGAAGTAGGTTCGGTAAAGGTGGTTACGACACTTATCCAAAGCGACGATTCACCAAACACTATTGATATGATTATTAGCGTGAGTGATACCGGTATTGGGATAGCTTCTGATCAACTTAATTCGATTTGGAACACTTTTAGTCAAGCTGACGGGCAAAGTAATAAAAAATATGGTGGAACAGGCTTAGGATTATCTATTTGTAAAAATCTAATAGAGCTAATGCAGGGAAGTATTTCTATTGAAAGTAATGAATATCAAGGAGCTACTTTTAGAATTGTTATACCATCTATCGAAAAATCTAGCGAAAAGGCTACAAATGAAATGTACAATATTCTTCTCAACAATAAATCAATTGTAATTATCGACCATGATGAATTTCTTTATCATGAATTGTTGGTATTATTAGCTAGTAATAATTGTGATATCTCTTACATAACCTTCAATCAAATTGAACAAAACCAAGCAAAACTGAAAGCTACGAGCATCTATATTTTTCATTTAGATCATTATAAAGAGTCGGTTAAAACTTCGCACATTGAAAGGATGATGAATAAATTCAAAAGCACTACTATTTATATTACAAACGATATTTTAAACGAACAAGAACGTGAATCGAAGTACCTACTCTCCTATCCAATAGGCACTAAACAATTGCACAACACACTAATTAAAATTCTTAATGACCTTTTTACCAAGGATAATAGTTTGCCTTTTGATTTAATACAGCGCGAAATTGAGCAATTTGAAAACGACATGTTACCCTTTTTAGTTCAAGAAATTGAACAACATTGTTCGCCAATTTGGGCAAAAGCAACTTCGAACAATTCTATTGAACAAATAAATCAATTTGAACGCTCAATTTTCAAAATTGCTAAAACTCATAATATCAATTTTTTAAAACAGTATAGCAATGAAATTCTAATTAGTATCCGAAGATTTGACATCGAACAGTTAAAGATTCTTCTAAATATCTATCCACAAATTGTTAAATTTCTTAAGAAAAATTATACTTGTTGAAATATGGGAACAAATGCATCAATTTTAATCATAGACGATATTCCTCAAAATATTCAAGTTTTGGGCAGTTTTTTATCTACACACAATTATAATATTTCATTTGCTACTTCTGCAAATGAAGCATTAATACTTCTAAAAGACAACCATTACGATTTGCTTTTACTTGATATTATGATGCCTGAAATGAACGGATATGAGTTGTGTGAAACTTTAAAATCACAACCAGAATATACTGATATTCCGATTATTTACATTACCGCTAAATCTGATGTAGACAGTATTATTAAAGGATTTCAGTCGGGAGGGGTTGATTATATTACGAAGCCATTTAATTCATTTGAATTGCTTGCACGGGTTGAAACTCACTTAAAGCTAAGACAACAAAGCATTCAACTTCAGAACATGAATCAACTTCTTGAGGAGCAAGTAAAGAAAAGAACTATAGAGTTGCAAACAGCAAACGACCGATTGTCGCTTTTAGAAAAAACCAAAAGTAATTTCCTTCAACTTATTAGTCATGAACTCAGAACCCCAATTAGTGGGATTAATATATTAGCAGATTTACTTTTGATAAAACTCGGCGACAATGATTACAAACATTATGTTGAAAGTATAAAATTATCTTCTGAGAAAATAATTGAATTTTCGGAACTTGCTTTGCTAATAACCACACTTTCTTTTGATAAAGACCAGCTCAATAGAGAAACACTTTCTTTAGTTAAGCTTATCGATTATAACATTGAACGATACTACTCAAATATTCAACAGAAGAATATTGATATTCAGATTAATGGAAATACAGATATATATTTTTCTGGTGACGCGAAATTAATCGACAAAAGTTTTTCGATCATTTTTGACAACTCAATAAAGTTTGGAAACACTTGTGGTGTGTTTGTTATTAATGTGTTTGCTACCGAGCATGATTTCACAGTCCAATTTATCGACGATGGAAATGGATTTTCGGAAGAGCAGTTAATCAATCTTTTCGAGCCATTCAATATCACCGACATCAACCATCATAAGCAAGGTTTCGGGCTGAGTTTAAACGTTTTAAAAATCATAATGGAAGCACATGAAGGGAAAATTTCGATTTCAAACAATCTTTCAGGAAGGGGAGCCAACGTTTCGATTACGTTAAAGAGAGATTATAAAATTTGAGTATCCGTTTTTTGCCCTAACATTGATTTTGGCATATTATAAAGCAAGCTTAGTTCGACGAGCCACTACATTCGCACTAGATGCCTTCAGCGGCATTTAGTAGCATCAATGGTTTAAAAACGGACAGTCGTATTAATATATGGTATTACATTTCATTATTTGGTAATCTTTTCATTTTTTTACATACATTTGTCTTATAATTATTTAAAACTATGATTTCTGAAAAATTTGCTGTTATTGGAATTGGACATTTTGGAAAAGCTATTTCACTTACATTATCAAAAAAAGGTGCTGAGGTAATGGCAATTGATACGAATCAAGAGATTATTGATTCAATAAGTGACGATGTTGCTTATGCCGTTACTTTAGATGCAACAGACAGAAAAGCGCTAATGTCCCAAGACATAACCGATTTTGACGCAGTGGTAGTTTCAATTGGTCAAAATTTTGAGCAAAGACTATTATGTGCAGCGGTGTTGCTCGATTTGGGAGTGAAACGAATTATTTGTAGGTCGTTAGGAAAAAGTCAGCGATTGATAATTGAAAAAATGGGAATTGAAGAAATTCTGTCCCCTGAAGATGAAGTTGCAATTATTGTGGCTGAACGATTGTTAAATCCAAACATTATTTCATATCTTCAACTACCTGATGATTATAGAATTGCAGAAGTTATTGCTCCACGAAAAATTACAGGAAGAACAATTGCTGATATCGACATTCGCGACCGATATAAGTTGAGTTTGGTTACCATAAAAAGAGAATTTCAAGAAATGGTAAATAAACAGAAACAAATGATTCAACACATTATTGGAGTCCCTGATTCTAAAGCAATTGTACAACATAACGACACTTTGGTATTGTTTGGAAAAACTAGAGATATTGAGCGTTTTATTGAAATAAATCAATAATATTATATGCCAATTCGTCTTTTTATACATATTCGAGAAAAACTCAGTTTAACAATTTGGGACAATCGCTCCATAATCACAAAACTTTTTTCAGCACTTAGCTTACTTATTTCGACAATTGCACTATTAAGCATAATTTTATATTATGGATTCCCCGTTTCTGATAAAACGATGTTTTGGTCACGAGTTATTATCAAGGCCAGTTTTTCGTTTTATGTAATCAAATATTTTGTATTTCTTTTTTTAAATTTTAAGATTCGAGCATATATTCGAAAAAATTGGTTTGAGGGCATTGTAGTTCTCTTTTTAATCGCCAATTTTATTATGATTTATTTCTTTGATTATCATTTAGTTAACAGTGTTTCAAATTTATTAAGTTTACCTCATCTGACAAGTTACTCGCTGATATTCATTCAGTTTTACTTTTTTATATTTATGCTGATTGAAATATCAAAAGCGAGCAAGGCGCTTTCCAGTTTCAATTTAGGACCATCAGCATTAATGTTACTATCATTTGTTTTTCTGATATTAACGGGTTCATTTTTATTGATGATGCCCGAAATGACTACTTCCGGTATTAGTTACGTTGACGCATTGTTTACCTCTACAAGTGCTTGCTGTGTAACTGGCTTAACAGCTGTGGACACTGCAACATGTTTCACGTTAAAAGGAAAAGTTATTGTTATGATGTTGATTCAATTTGGAGGGATCAACATTATTTCATTTGCTACTTTTTTTGCAACTTTTTCTAGAGGTGCTTCTGGATTGAAAAATCAATCAATTATTAAAGACATATTAAGTGCTGATAAGCTATCGAGTACTCGAACATTGCTTCAGGAAATCATTTTCTTTAGTATTGGCATTGAATTGATTGGAACTATTTGCATTTACACATACTGGTCGTACACCGGAGCTTTCGACAGCAGAGCTGAAACATTTTTTTATTCATTATTTCACAGCGTTTCCGCTTTTAATAATGCTGGATTTGGCTTATGGACCAATAATATTTATGATTCGGCAGTTCGCCATTCATACTTTATTCAAACAGTGATTATGTTTTTAATCTTCTTTGGTGGATTAGGGTTTATGGCGATGCAAGATCTTTTTGATCCACGAAGAATTATTGAGCGAAGAAGAATTAAATGGAAAAAGTTACAACTTACTACTCGTGTAGCCTTGTATACATCAATTGTTTTGATAGTAGTTGGTGCCGCATTTTTCTTTATCTTAGAACAAAATAAATCAATTGCTGGCGAAGATAGAGTAAGTCAGATATTTGCCTCCTTTTTCCAATCGGTCTCATCCAGAACTGCGGGATTTAACTCAGTTGATATGAGCTTAGTTGGGCAGCCCATGCTCATTATTTTTATTGTTCTTATGTTTATTGGTGCATCACCGGGTTCTACGGGTGGCGGTATTAAAACAACTACCTTTTATGTGCTTTTTAAATCAGCTATGGCTACATTAACAGGGAAAAAGAATATTGAGATAAGAAAAAGCTCTATATCGTTTAGTCTTGTTGATCAAGCATATACCATCGTGTTATTTTCAATATCCCTAATTTTTACATCCACTTTTATGCTCACAATTACGGAGGATGATATTGATTTTATTAAATTATTATTTGAGGAAGTTTCTGCTTTTGGAACCGTTGGACTCTCTACTGGTATCACATTTGGGCTTACAGATGCTGGTAAATTAATCCTTATATTAACCATGTATATTGGTCGTGTTGGCACATTAACCCTTGGATTAGCACTCGCTAAAAAGGCACTTTCTAACAAATACAAATATTCACATGGCTCAATTCTTATTGGATAGACAAGCGGTTGGTGTTTGGTTGAAAGCGTCATTTACTTTTCGCCTATACATCCATCATTAACATAACACTAGTAACAATGGGCAGGGTTATTTTTGGTATTGAAAACAGTCACATAGTATTGTAATATTGAATCATCATAATCATAAAAGAAACAAATAACTTTTTTATGTCCAAATCAACCTTGAAAAAACATTTACAAACGCTAAATAAAGATCAAATAATTGAAGTTGTGCTCGAAATATACAGCAATATGAAACCTGTTAGGGGTTATTTCGATTATTATTTAAGCCCGAACGAAAAAGAGATGTTGGAGAAATTTCGGCAAATAATTACAAAAGAATTTTCAACAGAATGGGAACATTCCGAACCCAAACTAAGATTTTCGGTTGCAAAAAAAGCCATTTCCGACTTCCGAATCCTCAAACCATCTCCCGAATTATTAGCAGATTTATTGCTCACACTAGCCGAACAGTCATGTAAAATTACATACCAATTTGGCGATATGACAGAGCAATATTATAACAGCGCAGCAACAAATTTTGAAATAGCACTCACATTCATAGAAAGCAATGGTCTGCTTGAAAACTTCAAACCTCGATGTTTGGATTGTGTAAAATGGGCTTCAAACTCTGGGTATGGCTTTGCTGATGAAATTTACGATTTATATTACAGTTTTTACGAAGATATACCAGAATAGAAAATGTCTGATCCAAAAACGCCATTAGAAGCCGGTAATTATTACCACATTTATAATCGTGGTATAAATAGTTGCGACATATTTCGGGAGCCTGGCAATTATGAATATTTTCTTAAGTTGTATGAAAAACATATTAACCCAATAGCCGATACTTATGCTTGGGTACTTATGCCTAATCATTTTCATATTTTAATTCGAATACACGATGATGTGGATGTTATTAGAATAGACCAGACAGGTTTTGAAAACCTGTCTGGTATTATAAATAAACCACCACATCAACATTTTTCGAATTTATTTAACGCATATTCTAAAGCATACAACAAATATTTTAATAGGCATGGCTCCCTTTTCGAACGGCCATTTAGACGCAAATTGATTGACAACGAAGTCTATTTAAGAACCGTATTGAAATATATTCACAATAATCCTTTAAAACATGGTTTTTGTTCGCATCCAATGGAATATCCTTGGAGTAGCTATATGGATTACACATCTGGCAAACTGACAGAACATCAACGCGAAATTCTAATTCTATTATTTGAAGACATTAAAAACTTCAAATTTGTACACGAACAAAAGGATGATTCTTGAGAACACCCATTGCCTTTTTCGCTAACAAAATAAATTCACCAAATATTTTATTATAATTTTGCAAAGCAGCGTTCCTGTCTCTCCCAATCGCACCACTCTGGAATCTAAATCTGAATACATAGCTTTACTAACAAGCGTCTATTGTCTTGATTTTACTTTCTGAAAAGCAATTCCTAAATATTCAATAATATCCGACGCAATTAGTGATTCTTGCGATTGAGAATGATGAGTGGCAATATCTCCTGCTGCGCCATGCAAATAAACGCCTAAAATGGCTGCATTTAATGAAGAGTAACCTTGTGATAATAATCCTAAAATAATTCCTGTAAGCACATCTCCGCTTCCAGCAGTTGCCATTCCAGGATTTCCAGTAGAGTTATAGAAGACATCGCCATTTGGAGCAGCTATTGCGGTGTGAGAACCTTTGAGCAAAATTACAATTTGGTATTTTACTGCAAAATCTCGCAACTGCAAAATTCGCTCTTCACTATTTGAAGCTTTTCCTGCAAGTCGCTCAAATTCTTTTTGATGTGGGGTTAATATTGAATTTGCAGGCAAAAAAGAGAGCCAAGTTTTATTCTCCGACAAAATATTTAGTGCATCTGCATCCACAACCATTGGACGTTTATAATTCTGTATCAATGCTTTAAGTGCATTTGCACACTCTGAATTTCGTGATAAACCAGAACCAACAGCGATGGCATCAAATCGATCTAAATTTCTCGAATCAATATCCGAAAAATGAGTTTCACAAATATCCACATCCGCCATCACTTCAGGAACTGCAGTTTGCAGAATATTATATCCACACCCAGGAATATGAGATGTAAGGAGTCCTACTCCACTTCGCATGCAACTTTTGGAAGCCAACACTGCTGAACCCATCATTCCGAAACTACCTGCAATTAAAAGGGCATGACCATAACTTCCCTTATGTGAAAAATTAGCTCTTGTCTGAAGAATTGACTGAATGAACGGCTGAGTAATATAATAATTCTTTACTGCGAGATTGTCAATATAATTTGGATGAAGTCCAATTGGAACAACTTCCCAATTGCCAATAAATTGAGCACTTTCTGAAAATAAAAATGTTAATTTTGGAAACTCAAAAGTAAAAGTATAATCTGCTTTTAATATAGAATCTTTTGGATTATTTAATTGATCAGCAAAAAGTCCAGAAGGAATATCAACAGCAACTTTAACAACATTTGATTGATTAATTAGATCAATTAAACCACTCCATAATCCTAACAAACAACGATTTAAGCCAGAACCAAATAGTGCATCAATTAATACTATTTTTTTTGATTCAACGCTGATATTGAAATCTGAGAGCGTTACCACATAATTAATAATTGCACCTTCGCATTGCTGCAACTTTGATAAATTAGCACGATTATCTTCAGAAGGTTCTAATTGATTATATATTACCCATGTGGTGACTTTATAAGAAGCGCGAGAAAGCATTCGAGCAATTGCCAGACCATCACCACCATTATTTCCAGGACCACATAACACATGAAATTCATGTTCTTTATCAAAGAGATTAATCAAGCGTTCAAAAATTGTATAAGAAGCACGTTCCATTAAATTTAGTCCTGAAATTGGTTCACATTCAATGGTAAAACGATCAGCTTCTCTAATTTGCGGAACGGATAATATTTTCATGATTGCTTATTTATGTAGGCGGATATAAATCAGAATAGAATATTAGGACTCTTGGATAGACAATTTCATGTAAAACCTCAGTCGGTAATTCTATCTTAATCGATCAGCAGCTCTTACTTTTTGTTCATCTTTTAATATTGCTCTATTTGCAAGAAGCACGAAAGCCATTGGTAATACAGACAAAATGGCAATGTAGCTGTAGTTTACAATAGCATTATCACCTAAAAATTTGGCAATCACATATTCTGGGTAAACAAAAAACATTAAGGTTAAAAATATCAACATCAATAAAAACATTGCTACACAAAGCTTACTTTGAGTCATCCTTTTTTTATAAACAAAGATTGTATAAAGGGCAATACCCGAAATAACAATGGCTAAAAGTCCTAAATAGTAGGTTGGCGCTTTAACCATACCTTCAACAGAACGTAAAGACCACAACGAATATTCGTAATTTGGGTCAATAGTAGCTAGTGGGAAAAAGAGGAGAATCGAAAAACAAACTGCGATAAGTAATAAATAAATGGATTGAATACGTTGAATCATAACTTTTAATTTTTTATTTTGATACAAAAGTGTTTTTAATGGAAATATATCCAGGATATTGAATTGGAATGGCTCCTAGCATCACAGTTGGACGAGCTTTAAGCGTAATTCTTGTAGGTGTATTGTTCCCAGCACCCGTTAGATTAAATGCAAAATTCAGCACTGCATCTTTTGCTTTTCCAGATAGGACCTTAAAAATATCAAAATTTAAGTTCATTGGAATAGTAGAGATTCCTCCATTTGGAGCAATTTCGATACGTTGATTTAACACTCCACGAGTCATTTCGATGTTGTCAATTTCTAAAATCCAATCAAGAGCGGTAAGCGCAGCTTTTGATGGGTTAGGGTTTCTGGCATCTACGTTGAGATTGAAGCTCAATGGGAGATACTTAGACATATAGCCAGAAGTTAATTTAACCACATCCAATGCATTAATTTGATTTATGTTTTGCACTTTTTGAATATCAATTCCCGCAAGTTGGATATTATCAACTGATTTCAATTTAAAATCGCATTTAGCAAGATTTGTAAGTTCCTGCAATTGTTTGCAAGAGACCATCATAATTGCGACTACAATTATCAGGGTAATGATTTGTTTATTTCTCATAATCAATTATTTTACGGTAAAATTTCCTTAAAAAATATTAGTCTTTGATCAATTTTCGATAACGAATTCGTTTAGGACCTTCATTTCCAAGACGTTTTTTTCGATTTTCTTCATATTCACTGTATGAACCTTCGAAGAAATATACCTCCGAATTACCTTCAAAAGCAATAATATGAGTACAAATTCTATCGAGGAACCACCTGTCGTGAGAAATTACTACGGCACAACCTGCAAAATTATCTAATGCTTCCTCAAGTGCTCTTAACGTGTTGATATCTATATCATTAGTAGGTTCATCAAGTAAAAGAACGTTTGCTTCAGATTTCAGAGTAAGTGCTAATTGAAGTCGATTTCGTTCACCACCAGAAAGCACACCTGCTTTTTTACTTTGATCGGTACCACTAAAATTAAATCTCGAAATATAAGCTCTCGCATTTAGTAAACGGCCACCCAATTGTATTTGTTCAAGACCATCTGAAATAATTTCGTACACACTTTTTTCAGGATCAATGCTGGTATGTTGCTGATCTACATAACCTAACTTAACAGTATCGCCCACATCAAAAGTACCAGAATCAGGATTATCTAATCCCATAATTAATCTAAAAAGGGTAGTTTTTCCAGCACCATTAGGTCCAATAATTCCAACAATACCATTAGGAGGCAACGAGAAAGAGAAATTTTCATAAAGAAGTTTATCGCCAAATGCTTTAGAAATATTTGTAGCTTCAAGCACTTTATTCCCTAGACGCGGTCCGTTAGGAATAAAAATTTCAAGACGTTCTTCTTTTTCTTTTACATCTTGATTTAGCAATTTATCATACGCATCTAATCGAGATTTTGATTTAGCATGACGCGCCTTCGCTCCCATTCTCACCCATTCTAGCTCACGTTCTAATGTTTTGCGACGTTTACTTTCTGTTTTCTCTTCCATTCTCAAACGATTTGATTTTTGTTCGAGCCACGAAGAGTAATTGCCTTGCCAAGGAATTCCTTCACCACGATCGAGTTCGAGAATCCAACCAGCAACATTATCGAGGAAATATCTATCGTGAGTAACTGCAATCACAGTTCCCTTATATTGCTGTAGATGCATTTCGAGCCACTCAATTGATTCAGCATCAAGGTGGTTGGTAGGTTCATCAAGCAATAAAATATCTGGTTGTTTGAGGAGTAATCGGCACAAAGCCACACGTCGTCTTTCGCCTCCAGATAGATTTAAAATTGGCATATCGCCATCTGGACAACGCAATGCATCCATTGCACGCTCTAACTTAGTATCGAGTTCCCAAGCATCATGTTGCTCGATAAGTTCGGTAAGTTCTCCTTGACGCTCAATGAGTTTATTCATTTCATCGTCGGTAAGAGGATCCGCAAAGCGATTATTTACCTCTTCATATTCTTTTAAAATATCCGCAACTTCTTGAACACCTTCAGTTACAATTTCCTTTACGGTTTTGGTATCATCAAGAATTGGTTCTTGAGGAAGATACCCAACGCTATACCCAGGAGAAAAAACTACCTCACCTTGAAACGATTTTTCTTCGCCAGCAATAATTTTCAGTAACGAAGATTTACCAGATCCATTTAGACCAATTACGCCAATTTTTGCTCCATAATAGAACGAAAGGTAAATATTTTTAAGCACTTGTTTGGCCGGTGGATATGTTTTACTCACCTGTACCATTGAAAAGATTATCTTTTTATCGTCGCTCATTGTCAGAGTATTTCTTTAAATTTAAAAATTAATATTTAAATGGAGCTGCATATTTTACTACATCCTCGCTAGTAATCGATTTATCGCACAAAATCACAAGGCGCTCGATTACATTTCTAAGTTCTCTAATATTGCCAGTCCACTCAATTTTTTGCAATTCTTTATAGGCAGAATCATGGATAGTTAGCAATTGCTTGCCTTGACTTTTGCATATATCATCCATAAAATACTGAATAAGCAATGGAATATCATCAACACGTTCATTTAGTGAAGGAACACGGATTAAAATCACACTTAATCGGTGATATAAATCTTCTCTAAACGTTTTGTTTGCAATTTCTTGCTGCAGATTTTTATTGGTAGCGGCAATTACTCTTACATCCACAGAGATGTCTTTTTCGCCGCCAACGCGGGTAATTTTATTCTCTTGAAGCGCTCTAAGCACTTTTGCCTGAGCAGACAAGCTCATATCGCCAATTTCGTCGAGAAAAAGTGTGCCACCATCTGCTAATTCAAAGTTTCCTTTCTTTTGTTTAATTGCAGAAGTAAAAGAACCTTTTTCGTGACCAAATAATTCGCTTTCAATTAATTCGGAAGGAATTGCAGCACAGTTCACTTCAATAAATGGAGCATTATTTCGATTACTCTTTTCGTGAATTCGATGCGCAATAAGTTCTTTACCAGTTCCATTAGCGCCAGTTATGAGCACTCTAGCATCGGTTGGAGCAACTCTATCTACCATTTCTAAAATAGAACTAATGGCTTCAGATTCTCCAATAATATTATATTTACTACTAATTTTTCGTTTTAAAAACTTAGTTTCTTTGATTAACAACGATTTATCGAGGGCATTTCTGGTAGTAACCAAAATTCTATTTAAATCGAGAGGTTTAGCTAAATAGTCAAAAGCGCCTTTTTTAATTGCACCAATTGCTGTTTCAATATTTCCGTGACCAGAAATCATAACAATAGGAGCTTCAGTTAATTCCATGGCTTTTTCAAGGACTTCTATTCCATCAATGCCAGGCATTTTAATATCACAAAAAATTAAATCGAACTTATTATTTTTAATCATTTCCAAGCCAACTAATCCATCATCGGCATCGTAAACTTCATATTTTTCATATTCCAGCACATCCTTCATTGTTCGGCGGATCATGCGTTCATCATCAATTATTAATATTTTTGACATAGTTTAAATTATTGAACAACAAACCTACGATTTTTTTTTGAATTTTAAAATAGCACATCCTTAAAAAAAGAGATGGAACGCAGATAACGCAGATGAATGCTGATAAACGCAGATTAGTTTGTTTTTCAATCTGCGAAAATCCGCTCAATCTGCGTTATCTGTGTTCTATTAATTGTATTAAAACAAATTCTAGTTATTCAGGAATAACGATAGGGAAACTAGGAATAAAATCTATAAAGCGTGGTTTTCCAATTACTTGAGATAGAAAATCAGTGTACACATCGGTAAACATAAATTTATCGGGAGTGTAATATGCTGTTGGCAAAGGCATATTTCCGATGTCGCCCATATCGATAGAAGTAGTATGGAATTCTTCAAGTTCTTGATAAGGAACAATTTCTCGAAGGACTGGCATTTGTCCATAATCTTCGCGGAGCAATAAATCCACCACTTTATCAGCTAATGTGGAAGTTAATCGGCGATCGTACTCACGACATTGACCAGAGCGAGGATAATAACCAGTAATTTGAGCACGGGCATCGATTCCAGTACGTTTAGTGATTTCGGAAGCAATTACGCCACTAATTCCACCAAATCGAGGATGACCATACTCATCAAGTTCTGAGCTAGCATAAACCATATCAATATCTCCTTTTTCTTCATTCCACCAGCGAACGCCTTCAGAAACAGCGATTATAAGAGATTTTTTAGGTGAGCTTAAATATTTTTCTTTAATAAATTCGAAGAAGAACTCTTTACGTTCCTTAGTCATAACCACTTCAGGAACAAGTGCAACTTCAGCGCCTCCAAAGATGGCACTACCAGTTAACCAACCCGCATCACGACCCATAATTTCAACCACCATAATTCGAGAATGAGATTCGGTTGTTGTTCTTAAGCGAAGAATTAATTCCATTAATCCTTTTGCGGCAGATGGAAAACCTGGACACATTACGGCTTCGTGATTAACGCCTTTGTAATGATGTATTGTTCTAGTTCTTAAATCATTATCGATAGTTTTAGGGAACCCAATTACAGGAATTCCTTCTTCTTCGTATAACCGTTTTGCAGCGCCATTGGTATCATCGCCGCCAATAGTAACCAAAGTATCAATTTTATAACGATTTAAGTTATGCAAAATTTGAGGGACACGATTTTCGGGATTCTTTTTTGAAGGAAATGGATTTGTTCTACTTGATTGTAAAGCAGTTCCACCATAAACACCATCATAAGGTTGATTGGTTAAATCTACAATTTCGCCATCTCCTAACAAACCTTTCCAACCTTTTTTAATGCCAAATACACGATATCCGAGCATTGAAGCTCTATTACGAATACATTCTATACTTGAATTAATGGCAGGAGTATCTCCTCCACCTGATAAAATTGCTAGTGTTTTTCCTTTGAAAATTTTTTCTGTTTTTCTCATAATTCACTTATTTAAAAATCTCAGTTACTTTATCTGCGATGATTGTACTTAACTTAATATTTGATTCTACTGTCCAACCAGCAATATGTGGAGTTAGTATAACATTTTGAGCCATTGCTAAAAAATTCATACTCTCCGACCACTGCTCTTTATCCTTATTATTTAATGCAACACTCTCATATTCTAGAACATCAAGAGCAGCACCAAGAACTTTTTTCTGTTTTAAAGCCTCCACCAAATCATCGGTTTTGACTACTTTTCCTCTTGAAGTATTCAACAAATATATTGATTTTCTGAATTGATTGATATATTTTTTTTCAAAAAGAAAATGAGTTTCCGAATTGTAAGGGACGTGAAAACTCACAATATCCGCTTCATTAAACACTTTTTCCATCGTACATTCTTCAACAATTGCAGAAGAAAAGTTCGATTTATACTTGTCGTAAGCAATAACCTTTGCTTCAAATCCAATTAATCTTTGAGCAAATGCGCTGCCCATATTCCCAAACCCAATAATGGCGATTGTTTTTCCTTTAATTTCAAATCCACGATTTGCTTCTCTGAGCCACAAACCATTTTTTACTTCGTTATTTGCTTTTACAATATTATTTGCCAAACATAATAGCATTCCCAAAGTATGTTCTGCAACCGCATCACGATTACCTTCGGGAGAATTTATGCATTGAATATTTTTGAAAGATGCATATTCCAGATCAATATTTTCTAGTCCAGCTCCTACTCTGCCAATAAATTTTAGCTGTGAACTAGCCTCAATAAATGGTTTATCAATTATAAATCTACTGCGGATAATTACTCCAAAATAGTTCATTATTTTATTCATAACCTCTTCTTTTGTAGAAGTATAATCATGTTCAACAACATAACCCGCTTCTTCAAACCGAAGGGATAATATGGGATGAGTTGAATCTAAAAATAATATTTTTTTCATGAATAATTACCGTTGATCACACGTATTCAAAGCATTCACTTTGAACTAAAGAATTCCTTTATCAATTAATTGCACGATGGTTTCGACGGTTGCATCATCTCCATCTTTATCGTATTTTTCTTTTAAATCCATGCCAAAAAACGAAGACATCGACTGCCAAAAAATAGCTTTAAAAGCTCCTCTCGAAAGCTTAATAATATCGTACGAAGTTTTACCTGTTTCGCGATCTATTAATTTGATTAGCAGCTTCCCTTGAGTTCGAGTCATTGTTTTAATATCTGCTTCAAATTGAGCTTTGATATCTGTTTCTGCTTTCTTATTTATTTTATCACGTTCGCTTTTGGAGGAGGCATTTTGAGCCAGTTGATCATAATATTTAATTTTTGCAGCAGCTAATTTTGCATAAGGATATACTTTTTTCACATTATTAATCAACCGTTTTGTGCGCTGTTCATCCTTTGCATTTTTAAAAGGCTTGAACGAAAAAACAGTCACTTCTGGCAATGTAATATATGGAATTGTATCACCATCTACAATTTTTGCAGGCACTAAAAAACCTTCGTTGACTTGAGCAGAAACCGATGTAATTGGAAATACGAAGAACATAAGAATGCCAAACATCCAAAAATTACTAAATCGAAGGCTAATAATCTGTTTAATTCTTGAATTCATATCCCAATTTTTATAATTTTGAAATAGAGCATTGGTTTGCACTTTACTCATGACTCTGCTTTTTTAAAATTAGTCGATCATATTTCCAGACATTTCCGAAATAAACGATTTTTCGAACTGTTGTATTGCATACGTCTTCGTAATTTCTAATTCAGAAACCTTATTTGATGGCATTTCAAACATAGCATCAGTCATAATATTTTCTATGATCGTTCTTAATCCTCTGGCGCCAAGTTTTAATTCTATTGCTTTTTCAACGATATAATCGAGTGCTTCATCAGAAAAAGCAAGTTCGATGTTATCAATATGAAAGAGGCGAAGATACTGTTTAACCAATGCATTTTTAGGTTCTAAAAGAATTCGTTTAAGGGCATTTGCATCGAGTGGATCAAGGTGTGAAAGCACAGGAAAACGGCCACATAACTCAGGAATAAGACCAAAACTTTTTAAATCTTGTGAGGAGATATATTTTAGTAGATTGGCTTTATCAATAACTTTTGATTTTTTATTATACCCAATAACATTCGTATTTAATCGGGCTGCAATTTTACGTTCAATACCATCAAAAGCGCCACCAGCTAAGAATAAGATATTTTTGGTATCTACTTCAATAAACTTCTGTTCAGGATGTTTTCTACCTCCTTGAGGTGGCACATTAACTTTTGCACCTTCTAATAATTTGAGTAACGCTTGTTGAACACCTTCGCCAGAAACATCTCGGGTAATGGAAGGATTATCGCTTTTACGAGCAACTTTATCAATTTCGTCGATAAAAACAATTCCCATTTGTGCCCGTTCTACGTTATAATCAGCAGCTTGCAACAATCGAGTTAATATACTTTCTACATCTTCGCCCACATAACCTGCTTCAGTAAAAACGGTAGCATCAGCAATACAAAATGGAACATCGAGCATCTTTGCAACAGAGCGAGCTAACAGGGTTTTTCCGGTACCAGTTTCGCCAACAATAACAATATTTGATTTTTCAATTTCAACCTCTTGCTCCTCTTTTTCGTCTTTTGGTGAATTGTGCATCAGCCGCTTGTAGTGATTATAAACAGCTACAGCAAGAACCTTTTTAGCCTCATCCTGACCAATTACGTATTGATCGAGAAAGGTTTTAATTTCAATTGGGTTTTTTAGCTTAAGCACTGGCTTTTCAGAATTAGTCGAATTTTGATGTTGTGCAGAATCATTTAAAATAGTTGTAGCTTGTTTAACACAATCTTCGCAGATAAATGCGTTATCGCCATTAAAAACAATTTTATCTTGAGTTGGTTTTGTCCCGCAAAATGAGCAAGTTTTAGTATTTTGTTTTGCCATAATTAATCGTTCGTATTTTAACAAGAAACCGGAATGAGTTCGAAAGCTCAATCCGGATTCGTAAATAAATTGATGATAAAAAAATTATTTTGTAGTACGAATAAGAACTTCGTCGATCATTCCATAACTTTTTGCTTCTTCGGCGGTCATCCAATAATCTCTATCACCATCTGCCCATATTTTTTTATAGGGTTGTTTAGTATGATGAGCGATGATTTCGTATAATTCTTTTTTCAATTTTTGAATCTCACGAGCAGTAATTTCAATATCTGTAGCTTGTCCTTCGGCACCACCCATTGGTTGATGAATCATGACTCTAGAGTGTGGCAATGCAGTTCGTTTTCCATCGGCGCCAGCACAAAGTAGCACTGCTCCCATCGATGCAGCCATACCTGTACAAATAGTTGCAATATCAGGAGCAATATACTGCATGGTATCGTAAATACCCAGACCAGCATGCACAGAACCACCTGGAGAATTTAAGTAAATTTGAATATCTTTTTTGGCATCAACAGACTCTAAAAAGAGTAATTGTGCTTGAATAATATTAGCCACATCATCATAAATTGGAACTCCCAAGAAAATGATACGATCCATCATTAATCGAGAGAAAACATCCATTGTTGCAATGTTTAATTGACGCTCTTCTATAATGGTTGGCGAAATATAATCGTTTGAAATTGAGGTATAACGATCTAATTTCAGACTACTTATTCCTTTATGTTTTATTGCATAATTGCGAAATTCATCGTGTCTCATACTTTTCTATTTTTTGTTGATTAGCTCAATAAATTTTTCAGCTAAAATACTCTTTTTTTCAATAGGAAGAATTTGTCGTAATGCTTCTTCAATTCGTTTGTCAAATAATTGGTCGTAAATATTTTTAACATCTTTTTCAGTCTTCATCGATGATTCTGCTAAAGTATCAAGACGCTCTTCGATATCAGGTTCTGTGCTGTTTTTGAAATAATTACTTTTGAAGAATGAGATAATGAAATCTTTAATATCTTGACGAGTAATAGCGATATTATTATCTTTAACTAATTTATTTTCAATCATTTGCCATTTAATTGACTCTTGATATTTAGCATATTCAGCTTCAACAGATTCTAAAGTAAGTTCTTTATTCGTTTGAACCAACCATTTTTTCATAAACTCGTTAGGAATATCTATTTCCACACCATTTACTACCGAAGTAATGGCATCGTTCATAAACTTTTGACGACTAGTTTCTGAATATTGGGCACTCATTTGAGCTTTTATTTTTACCATAAAATCAGCTTCCGACGCAACTTCTTCATCTTTGAAAACTTTTGCATAGAACTCTTCATTCATTTCTGATGGAGTGATGCGTGAAATTGTAGTAATTTCAAAATCAATTAATGTATCCGCAGTTTCTACTTCTTCGGGTTTGATTTTTAATATTTTAGCAATTTGAGCTTTATCTTCAGTAAATGCTTTTTTAAGATCTAAAGAAAGGATATCCCCAGATTTTTTTCCGATAAAATCTTTTTTAATTTTCTTGGAATCAATTGATTGAACAAAAATTGTAGATTCAAAAGATTCAGCTTCTGGAGTCGATTTGCGGGTTACTTTACCATATACAAGATCTTCATCAGCAATTGTTTCTGGCTCTGATAATTTTCCATATTGACGAGTTAAGTAATCCACTTCTTTTTTAATATCTTCGGCTGAAGGCTCTATTTCGTAATCGGTAATTTTTTCGAATTTAGCACCTTTTAAATCAAACTCAGGCTCTAGGCCAATTTCGAAATAATATGAATAGTTTGCGTTTTCGATAGTCAAATCAGAAATTGATTTCTCTTCATTCAACAAAGGCTCTCCTAAGAATGAGATATTATTGTCCTTAAGATATTTATGAAGCTCATCGGTAATAATCTTATTAATTTCATCAGCTTTAATTGCAGTGCCGTGCATCTTTTTCACCATTCCTAGCGGAACCATACCTTTTCTGAAACCAGGGACATTTGCTTTTAAACGAAAATCTTTAATTGTATTTTCCACTTTTTGTGAATAATCCGTTGATTCAATTTCAATAATCAAACCCATTTGATTTGAGCCTACTTTTTCTGTTTTGATGTTCATTACTAAACCTTATTTTATAAATTAAAATCTGTTGAATTTGTTGTTTTTTTGTTCAAAAATGAGTGCAAATATACAATTATTAGTGGGAACTACAAATTAATGTCTAGTTTTTATTTGGTTTTAGAAACAGCTAAATAAATAAAACTGTACCTTTGCGGGCACGAAAAAACAGTATTAATGAAAGATTTAACCAAAGGAAATGAAGGCAAGCTAATTTTTTACTTCGCGGTGCCTATGATTTTGGGTAATTTTTTTCAAATCTTCAACACCCTCGTCGATTCAATAATTGTAGGCAATTACATCGGAAAAAGTGCATTAGCAGCCATTGGCTCTTCATTTCCAGTAATTTATGCTTTAATTTCGTTAGTTATTGGAATATCTGGAGGTATTTCAATTGTAATTTCTCAGTACTATGGTGCAAAAGATTTAAACAGCGTTAAACGAGCCATAGATACCGCTTTTATATTTTTATTGAGTTCATCGGCATTGCTAGGAATCGTAGGTTTTATTTTTGCTCCCGAAATATTCTCGATGTTGCATTTGAGTGAAGAAGCTATGAATGAAGCCATTATTTATATGCGCATTTATCTCTCTGGAATTGTCTTTATGGCTGGATTTAATGGCGCAATGGGCATTTTACGAGGACTTGGAGATTCAAAAACCCCACTTTACTTTTTAATAATTACTACTATTTCTAATATATTACTTGAATTAATATTTATTGTATGGCTTAGAATGGGCATTGAAGGAGCAGCTTGGGCAACCATTGGATCTCAAATTTTGGGCTTTTCCATCAGTATTTTCTACTTAAACAGATCTCATGCGGTAGTTCGACTTCGATTTTTTAAAATGGTTTTCGATAAACAAATTTTTAAATTAAGTCTAAAAATTGGCTTACCATCAGGAATGCAGCAAATATTTGTCGCCCTTGGCATGGTAGCTCTCATCAGAATTGTAAATGAATTTGGCACCAATGCAATGGCTGCATATACGATTGCTGGGCGTATTGATTCATTTGCAGCATTGCCTGCGATGAATTTTTCTATGGCATTGGCATCCTTTGTAGGACAAAATATTGGAGCTGGACACATTGGCCGTGTAAAACGAGGGCTGAAATATACAATTTTGATGAGCGGAAGTGTTGCAATATTAGTATCCTTATTAATTGGGTTATTTGCACATCCACTAATGGAAGCTTTTACAAATGATACAGCCGTAATTGAACTTGGTTCTCACTACTTATGGATAGTTTGTTCATTTTATCTACTTTTCACCTTAATGTTTGCATTTACAGGTGTATTACGTGGTGCTGGTGATACACTAATTCCAATGTTTATTACTCTTTTCTCCCTTTGGATCATACGAATTCCGATTGCTGTATTTTTATCTTCGAAAATAGGAATTACGGGGGTATGGTGGGCAATTCCGATAGCATGGGGACTAGGAATGATTGCCTCATTTATTTATTATCGTACCGATAGATGGCGTAAGAAAAGCGTGATCAAAAAGAATTTAGATATAGAATCTATTTCTATAAATAATTAATCCAGACAAAAATTTGAATTTCAAAAGTCATAAAAATACTTAATTCACAAGGGATTGTTGAAAATTTCACAAAATCTATCCTTTTGCGCAAATGAAATCTGTACTTTTGCATATTAGTTTTAAAATTACATTGTGATAAAAACATTCAACACCTTACAAGAGATGCTTAACCAAAGCGTCACGAAGCATTCAAATCGCAATTGTCTTGCATTTGTCGACAGTGTTCCAATATCATATAAAGAATTTGGGTTGCAAGTATATAATTTAAGTAATGCGCTTATTGCCATTGGAATTACCAAAGGTGATAAAGTTGCAATACTTAGTCATAACATGCCAAATTGGGGTGTTGCTTATTTTGCAATAATTAATATTGGAGCAGTTACCGTTCCGCTGATGCCTGATTTTTCTGAATATGAAATTTCAAATATTATTGAGCACTCCGAATCAAAAGCAATTTTTGTATCTGAGCGATTGGCAAAAAAAGCGCAATCATCAATAAATAAGGATATTAATGTAATAAATATCGATAACCTTGCACTTTTTACTGATTCAAATACTTCTGATTTAAATACTAATTTCCCGACTATTTTACCTAATGATTTAGCTTCAATAGTCTATACATCAGGAACTACAGGAAAATCAAAAGGAGTTATGTTATCGCACCATAATCTTGTTGAACAGCTCATTATGGTATCTCATTTACAACCAGTTTTTGAAACTGATATCTATTTATCAATCTTACCTTTGCCTCATACGTATGAATGTAGCTTAGGTTTATTGACAAATATTATGTGTGGTTCATCTACATATTATCTTGAAAAGCCCCCTACACCAACCATTTTACTTCCAGCCCTTAAAAAAATCAAACCAACCATGATTTTGTCGGTGCCATTAATTATTGAAAAAATATTTAAAAACTCCATATACCCAAAATTAACAGCTACACCTTTATTAAGAACTCTTTATAAGATTCCTTTCTTTCGAAAACTTATGCATAAAAAAGCATGTACTGAGTTGGTTTCAATTTTTGGTGGTAACGTTAGATTTTTTGGAATTGGTGGTGCTAAACTCAGCAAACAAGTGGAACAATTTTTAATTGAAGGTAAAGTTTTTCCGTATGCAATTGGTTATGGATTAACAGAAACCGCCCCATTAGTTGCTGGAGTTAACCCTTCGATGGTTAAGTTACAATCAACCGGTCCTGCTTTAAAAGGAATTGAAATTAAAATTAATAATCCAAAATTTCTTACTGGTGAAGGTGAAGTTTGGGTTAAAGGCGCAAATGTAATGCAGGGTTATTACAAAGATAAACTAGCCACAGAATCAGTATTTGAAGATGGTTGGTTTAAAACTGGTGATATTGCAGTTTTGAACAAAAATGGATATTTGTCTATAAAAAGTCGAATGAAAAACGTAATCATTGGTGCTAGTGGCGAAAATATTTATCCTGAAGACATAGAATCAGTAATCAACTCGCATAAGCTTGTGAATGAATCTATTGTTTTAGAGCAAAAAGGCAAACTCGTGGCAATGGTTCAGCTCAATAAAGAAGAATTTGAAAAACGATATCAGCATTGGAAAGTTGAGTGGAGTGAAAAATCCGATAAAATGATGATGGAGCTTAAAGAGTATGTGAATTCAAAAGTGAATAAATTTTCAAAAATATCTATTGTAATCCCTATTCAAGAAGATTTAGAACGAACTGCCACTCAAAAAGTTAAGCGATTTAAGTACGTTGAAAAGCTGTAATTAACTGTACGATTTTTTTGATAAGTTCTATCAAATTGCCTTAATATAATATTTCGACAAGAAGGTTCAACCACTTCGTGGCTGAGTTTTCGTCCCTACACTTTACCGTGAGTTGCACTCACGGTTATTGACATTCAACCACTTCGTGGCTGACGGCAAAAGCAACAACCAACCGAGTAGCAAATAAGCTGGCAAAAAATGTTTTTTTTTTACAGAGAGCCGAAGGTGCGAAACGTGAATAACCGCCAGTAAAACTGGCGGTTATTCAAATAAAAAACGACTCAGCCCCGAATGGGGTTGAACCTTTTGTCTGCTTAATTAATATATCATTTAATCGATAAACAAGACTCGTGGCTGAAAAGATCAACTCTTTCTGCATTTATTTTAGAAAATATCGCTCATCCATTTCAATTCCAAATTCTTCCATTAGCTTTCTGAATTCTTCTTCAAAAGTGATTTTTTTGTGATGATCTTGTTGGTTTTTTATATAATTAACAATCATTTCTTTATCACGGTACGCATATGTCAGTGCAGCATATCCTTCAGACCACGCTACAAAACTAGGGAAATTTCCAGATTCTTTCATCCAAATTGATGTTGCTGTTTTAATATCTCTTATATAATCGGCTAATGCAATACTTGGATGCAAATCTGATAATATATGGATATGTTCTTCCATCCCATTTATTTGATAAAGAAAGCAATTTTTATTTTTTATTATTCCTCCAATGTATTTAAAGAGTTCTTCTCTATACTCATAATTTAAAACTTTCTGGCTATTTTTAGTTCTAAAAACAATATGATAAATAATTTGACGATAACTTGACATTTCACTATTGTATAAAGGATTATATTTTCAAAAATAGTAATTTTTACATTACTAATGAGAAGTTTAACAGAAATCAAACGCAATAAAATTTACATGGATGTTAAAAAGGCAATTACACTGGATTTTAAAAAAAAAAGTTCAACCACTTCGTGGCTGAGTTTTGTCCCTACACTTTACCGTGAGTTGCGCTCACGGTTATTGACATTCAACCACTTCGTGGCTTAAGCAAAAGCCACAACCAAGTAGTAAATATGCTGGCAAAAAATTGTTTTTTTTCAAAAGAGCGCCAAAGGTGCGAAACGTGAATAACCGCCAGTAAAACTGGCGGTTATTAATACAAAAATCAACTCAGCCCCGAATGGGGTTGAACCGTTTGTCTGCTTAATTACTTTATCATTAAATAGGTGTAAAAAGTCTGTTCAACCACTTCGTGGCTGAGTTTTCGTCCATACACTTTACCGTGAGTTGCACTCACGGTTATTGACATTCAACCACTTAGTGGCTTAAGCAAAATCCACAACCAAGTAGTAAATATGCTGGCAAAAAATTGTTTTTTTTCAAAAGAGCGCCAAAGGTGCGAAACGTTAATAACCGCCAGTAAAACTGGCGGTTATTAAAACAAAAAACGACTCAGCCCCGAATGGGGTTGAACCTTTTGTCTGCTTAATTATTTTATCATTAAATCAGTGTAAAAAGTCTGTTCAACCATGTAGTGGATGCGTTTTTCAATTATCTAATCAAAACTATTCCGTAACATTAACTTAACACAAAGGCAATCATTGCTTAATTTTCAAAAGGGTGAAATCATCTAATTTTGTGGTTGAAAATTAAATAATAAACTTATGTTTGGATTAGATTTAGGATTATCAATTTTACTTATTCTCTGCATTATTGCAGTAGGTGCTTTTGAATTTATTAATGGGTTTCATGATACGGCAAATGCTGTAGCAACTGTAATTTATACTCGTTCATTAAAACCTCGAACAGCGGTAATTTGGTCAGGAATTTGGAACTTTATTGGAGTTAATGTTGGAGGAATTGCTGTTGCAATTGGAATTATCAATCTCCTACCCATGGAAGCACTTGTAGACCAAAATGTATATCACAACGTTGCGATGATAATGGCCTTGCTTATTACAGCCATCATCTGGAATCTTGCCACTTGGTACTTTGGTATTCCTTGTTCGAGTTCACACACTCTAATTGGGTCTATATTTGGCGTTGGATTAGCTTTTATGTTTATTAATCCCGATGGAGCAGTGGCATTAAACTGGAAGAAAGTAATTGACGCTGGCCTTTCATTATTAGTATCTCCAGTTTTCGGACTTGGATTCGCACTATTGCTAATGTTTATTTTCAAAAAGCTTGTAAAGAAAAAGAAGTTTTTCCTACCTGCAGATTCAGATAAGAAACCTCCATTTTGGATTCGTGGCATTTTAGTTCTTACATGCACTAGCGTAAGTTATGCTCATGGCTCAAACGATGGTCAAAAAGGCGTTGGTTTGGTGATGATAATCTTAATAAGTTTATTGCCCGCAAAATTTGCACTCGACCATTCAAAAAACCAAAGTAATATGGTTGGTAATACAAGAGTAGTGTCAGCTTATATGAATAAAATTGATACTACAAAAGTTGACACCAAACACTTAGTGATGATTCAAACGGTTAAAACAGATTTAGCCGAAATAGATCAAATAATTCAAAAATCAGATATTTCTTCTGAAATTGATGAATCGAAACGTTTTCAGGTTCGTTCTGACATTATTACAATTGCTCGATCTGTGGATAAACTAATTAGCGACGAAACTTTTGTAAAATCGGGTTCATTAAGTTCAAAGGAGATTTCGCATCTAAAATCAAACGTAAAAGAACTTAAATCATTCACTGAATTTGCGCCATGGTGGGTAATTCTGTTCATTTCAATTTCTTTAGGCTTAGGCACTATGATTGGCTGGAAAAGAATTGTTGTTACTATTGGAGAAAAAATCGGAAAATCTCACCTTTCTTATGCGCAAGGTGCAAGTGCTGAAATTGTAGCTGCAAGTACAATCACTGCATCCACACTTCTTGGTCTTCCTGTAAGTACCACTCATGTTTTATCGTCGGGTATTGCGGGTAGTATGATGGCTGAAGGTGGTGTGAAAAATCTTCAAAGTAAAACTATAAAAAACATCGCAATTGCATGGATAATCACAATTCCTGTTACTGTTGCTCTTTCGTGTGGATTGTTCTTATTGTTTAGACTCTTCGTTTCATAATCCCCAAATTGTTGATTAAAAAAAAGCTATCTTCTGGGTAGCTTTTTTTTATGGAGTTTCAAAAGTAAAACCTAAATACTTATTCTATTCTTTGAAAGTTTCTTGATTACTTTTCCCGCTTTATTTTTTAGACCAGCCGAAAAATATTCAGAGTGAAACATAATAGAATCAATGATTTCGGGAATTAAATCGGGTTCAGTCTCTCCTACTTTTAAAAGCACATCTAGGCAAAATACTCTTACCGCAATGGTTTCGGCAGGATCGTTGAAAAACAAAAAACATAAATCGATAAGTTTTCCTAGGTTTTCAATTTTGTTTAAATTTGCATAACAAGCAAATATCTTTATATAATTTCGTTTTACTCCTGCAACTTGAGATGAATTGAGCTTTTGCAAAATATCATCAAGATGCGATTGAATAAATGTTGCGTTTTTTGCACAATAGTGTTGAATTACCCACGAGGCACGCATATTAATAGGATATGGTTCCGAAAAACTTAAAGCCACCACTTCGTCGAAAAGTTCTTTATCGTACCCAATTAATTCAACTATTGAATCCACTAACCTGCGACTAGAATGTTGGTTTAATAATTCTAACACGTTCATATTCTGACAATTTCAATAAATAAATAATTATAATATTAGCACCAAATTCATTGAATCATCAAAGGTACAAAAATATATTCTCGGCTTTAATAGTAGGTATTTTAATATTTTAACCCTCCTTTTAAAATGAATTTCGTTACTTTGCACTATAAAATAATTGTAAATTATTAAACACATGCTATTGATTAGATTAGATTTGCTCTTAAATATCTCATTGATAGTATCTTTTGCATCAATAGTAGCAATTGGATTTATTCCCTTAAAGTTTAAAGCATATTTTGGAGCAACTATAATAGCGATAAATGCATTAATCTTAAGTTTAATTGCGATTCCAGCATTGCAAGGCAATGTTATCCATTTATCGTTAAATGCGGGTACTTTTTTGGGCAATATTCCAATTTGTATTGATGGCTTGTCGGCTTGGTTTATATTAATAGTAAACTTTACCACATTTACTGGTGCAATTTATGGCGTTGGCTATTTAAAAGCATATAAAGATAGTAGTAACAAAATTTCATTTCATTGGATTCTGTTCATACTATTTCATCTTTCGATGGTTTGGGTTTGTATTCTGCAAAACACTTTTGCATTTTTAATTGTTTGGGAAATAATGTCTTTGTCATCTATGTTATTGGTTGTTTTCGATCATCATAACCCCAAAACAATTAAAGCTGGAATAAATTATTTTGTACAAATGCACATCAGTGTTGTTTTGCTCACAGTGGGAATCCTTTGGGTCTATTTTCAAACTGGATCATTTGATTTTGAAGCCATTGGCATATTTTTCAATTCGAATCCAAATATTTGGTTGTTTTTAGTATTTTTTGCCGGATTTGGCATTAAAGCAGGTTTTGTTCCTTTACATACATGGCTGCCTTATGCCCATCCAGCTGCTCCGTCGCATGTTTCGGGAGTAATGTCGGGGGTAATTGTAAAAATGGGGATTTATGGTATTTTCAGAATAATCACATACTTAAAAGCGGATTATATTGTACTGGGAGAAATTGTAATCACAATATCAATAATTACAGGTTTGTATGGAATACTGAACGCATCAGTACGCCGCGATTTTAAACAAATGTTAGCGTATTGCACCATCGAAAATATTGGCATCATTGGAATTGGAATTGGCTTGGGATTGCTAGGTATAGGCTCTCGAACTCCATTATTATATTATCTGGGTTTTGGTGGTGCTCTGTTACATGTATTAAATCATTCGCTATTTAAATCATTACTTTTTTATTCTGCTGGCTCAATTTATCAGCAAACCCACACTCGAAATATGGATAAATTGGGTGGATTAATTAAATACATGCCAAAAACTGCAGTATTATTTTTAATTGGAAGCATTGCAATTGGAGGTATTCCTCCCTTTAATGGCTTTATTTCGGAATTTATTATTTATAGTGGCCTTATCGAAGGATTAAAGTCAAATAATATTGGTGAAACAATGCTCTTAGTCCTTACATTTGCTGGAATCAGCGTAATTGGGGGAATGTCAATATTAACTTTTTCAAAAACATTTAGCGCTATTTTCCTAGGAGTAGAACGCGAACAATTCCACAAAAAACCAACAGAAGTTTCAAAATGGATGCTTGTTCCTCAATACCTAATTGTTGCAGTAATGCTTAGTATTGTGTTCTTTTCTTCATTTTATTTGAATTCTGTAAACATCATTTCTGATAACTTAAGCAATCATTTTGTTTCATCAACTTGCTCAGAATTAGCATTTTACAGCCAAACATTAAATTATATAAGCATATATTCCGTTTTGTTTATTATCCTTGTAATTTTGGTGATTTCTATACGTTGGTATACCCTTAAACAAAGGAAACAAGAAGTGCAAACAACTTGGGGTTGCGGATATGTGGCGCCTAATAACAAGATGCAATATACTGGAAAATCTTTTTCTAAGCCATTGAGTAAAATATTCAATTTTATATTGATTGAAGATAAACAATACGAAAAAATTGAGCGTGATGAAATATTCCCCAATAAAAGGACCTATCGTTCTAAGTATTCAGATTTTTTTGAAAATCGATTAATTAATCCCATTTTGCATCGAATTATATTTTTTACCAATTACTTTAAATTCATTCAAAATGGGCGAATGCAATCGTATGTGCTTTACGGAATTCTTTTTATTGTGGCAATTTTTATCCTTACTGCTTTAAATTTTATAAAATGATTTTGATTATTGGGTTCGTACTTATTTCGTTGTTTACAATAATTGCAATTCCATTTACGAATAACAAATGGAAGGCTATTCTTGTATTCGCTGCTTTAAGTATAAATGTAATAATATCGAGTTATTTTGCCATTCAAACACTTGGAGGACAATCGTTTGAATTTATTTTTGGTGGTAGTATAATTACTAGATTAATTCCAGTACGAATAGACGCATTATCAGGATGGTTTATGTTAGTCATAAATTTCATCTTTATCACAGGTGGTTTTTATGGATTATTTTACATGAATACATACAGAGAACAGAAGAACAACCTCACTCTTCATGGAATTTCATATATTTTGCTTCACGCAGCAATGACATCCCTTTGTGTAATTCAAAATAGTATAGCATTTTTAATTGCTTGGGAATTTATGGCACTCACAGCATTTCTGTTGATTATATTTGAGCATGAAAAGATTACCACAATATCAGCTGGAATAAATTATCTCATTCAATCGCATATTGCAATTGTCTTTTTAATGATTGGTTTTATGTGGGTAGCGCACAAAACTGGCAGTTACGATTTTAATGCCATCACCTCCTACTCTTCTAATAATGGAGCCGTTGCCATAGTGTTGTTTCTATGCTTTTTTGTTGCATTTGCTATTAAAGCTGGGTTTGTTCCTTTTCACACATGGTTACCTTATGCACATCCAGCAGCTCCTGCACATATTTCGGGAATTATGTCGGGGGTGATTATTAAAATTGGAATTTTTGGAATCTTGAGAATGCTTTTGCTTATCAAACCAGATTTTACAATTATTGGGTACATAATATTAGTAATCTCCATTATATCAGGATTATATGGAGTGATTTTAGCTATTGTGCAACATAATTTAAAGAAGCTCCTCGCCTATCATAGTGTCGAAAATATTGGAATTATTGGAATTGGAATCGGAATTGGATGTATTGGTTTGGGTACTCATAATCAAATACTTGCTATTTCTGGTTTTACTGGTGCTTTGCTTCATGTGCTCAATCATGCACTTTTTAAATCTCTTTTATTTTACACTTCCGGAAACATATACTTATCTACCCATACCTTAAATATTGAGCATTTAGGAGGATTAATCAAAAAAATGCCTCAAACGGCTTTTCTTTTTTTAATTGCAGCAATTGCAATCTGCGGAATTCCACCATTTAATGGCTTTATTTCTGAATTTATTATTTACAACGGCCTGTATCAATGGATGCAAGATGCACTGCTTATGTCGTCGATTACAGTAATTATATCAATTTTAGCATTGGTTGCCATTGGTGGATTAGCTTTGCTCTGTTTTACAAAAGCATTCAGCGTTGTTTTTTTAGGAAATCCAAGAACTCAAATTCATCATGAAATAAAAGAAGTCTCTTTTTTTCAATTAATTCCATTATACCTCATTGCTTTATTTATAGTCATTATTGGATTATTTCCTCAATATTTTCTAACCATATTGTCACAACCCACATCGCTTTTTACTAGTGTATATTCTACGTCCACAGTTGTATCTCAAACTATTTTCTTCGAGATGTTGCAATCAATAAGTTGGGCTGCAATGGGATTAATAATTATAGTAGGGATTGTGTTTTTAATTCGAAAACAGGTTCAAAAGCGACAAACAATTACGCATGAACCCACTTGGGGTTGTGGGTATGTGGCTCCTACTCCAAAAATGCAATATACAGCAAGTTCTTTTGTTCGAACCTTTACCAAATTGTTTGGGATGATGTTGCTTTTTCACAAAAAAGTAAAACATATTGAAAATATTTTTCCAAAACATGCTCATTTTGAATCACATTCTGACGATAAAATTGAAAAATGGTTTATTAATTATCCTTTAATGGCATTTAAATCATTTTTAGGCAAATTTAGATATCTCCAAAATGGAAATTTACAGTTCTACCTATTATATGGAATTATTTTTATTGTTCTAGTTATCACAGTTCCATTAATTTATAATAAAATTGGTGAATTAATCAGCTTTTTAAATCAGTTATAATTATGTTGAGTTTATTATTAATCATTGTCGCAGCACTTTTTTTCATGGGGATTGTTATCCGCACCAAAAGTATTTTTTCTGGCAGAAAAGGTCCTGGACTTTTCCAACCAATAAAAGATGTTATCCGGCTTTTCAAAAAAGGGGCTGTTTATAGCGAAACTACTAGTTTTGTTTTTCAGATTGCGCCTACTATTTATTTTTCAACGGTTGTTATGGCAGCATTAGTAGTGCCATTTGAAAGTACAACAGGAATTATTAGCTTTAATGGTGATTTTATATTTTTTGCTTACATATTGGCTTTAGGGAAATTTTTTAGCATTATTGGGGCAATGGATACTGGATGTAGTTTTGAAGGAATGGGCGCCAGTCGTGAAGCACTATATTCGATGTTTGCCGAACCTGCTTTTTTTATTCTTATGGGTTCGTTGGCCTTACTTACTGGTCATACTTCTTTTCAAGAAATTTTTTACACTTTGCATTTGGGTTCATATATTAGTTATGCCCTTGCATCACTAGCCACATTTGTATTGCTGATGATTGCGATGATTGAAAATAGTCGGATGCCTATTGATGATCCTAAAACTCATTTGGAGCTCACAATGGTTCACGAAGTTATGATATTAGATAATTGTGGGTTTGATTTAGGACTCATTCTTACGGCTGGTTATTTAAAGTTTGCAATCTATGGAGCACTTATCGCAAACCTATTTATTGGATCCATAGATTATATGTTTGCAATTCCATTATTCTTTGTAATTCAACTATTTATGGCAATAACAATCGGTATTATTGAATCGTTTATGGCGAGATTTAGAATGAATCATAATGCTCAATTTATTGTCGTACTTTCTTCTGTTAGTCTATTGATATTTTTTGGAGTGCTCATCATTTCTGGGAAGTTTTTATAATCAAATTTAAAAATCATTGTTATGATAAACGTGTTATTAATTATTTTTCTGATTACCCTTTTCTATATGTCTATTGCAAATAGAATGCATACTTACATCAGGGTTTTAATGTTGCAAGGAGTTTTGCTTTTTGGAGTTGCTTTTTTTGAATTAAAGGAAATTAGCACCTTAAATTTAATATTGATATTACTAGAAACTGTTGTTTTTAAATCAATTGCAGTACCTGTTTTTTTGGAATACATTCTTAAACGAAATAATATCACTCGCGAAGCTGAACCATTTTTACCACAGTTTGTATCCTTAATCATAACTACGCTAATTGCGGTGACAACCATTTTATTATCCTATTCAATAGAGGATGTGAATCTAGATAAAATGTTTTTTGTAGTAGCTCTTTCTACCATCTTTACAGGATTATATTTTATTGCTTCTCGTCGTAAAATCATTACTCATGTGATGGGTTATATGGTTATCGAAAATGGTGTTTTTGTGCTATCATTGGCTGTAGGAAACGAAATGCCAATGCTTGTTAATCTAGGAATTATGCTAGATATTTTTGCCAGTGTGCTTATTCTTGGCATCTTCTTAAATAAAATCGGTGATGTTTTTAAAGATATTCACGTTGATCAGTTAAGTAATCTAAAAGACATTTAATTTATTAAATATAAAATTATATGACATTAATATATTTGATTTGTGCTTTGCTAATTTGTATTGGAATTACAATAAATCGAAATAAAGTAGTTCAAAATAGTCTTTTGATTTTGTTTATTTTATTTCAATGGAGTTTTACTATTTATGCTTGTATAAACTATAAAGCGACTGAATTAGAATACTTTACATTCGATTCAATAGGAATTTTATTATTACTAACGTTAAGCATCATTTCTGTTCCCGCTTTAATACACAGCTATATTTATTTAAATAACCGAATTGAAACTGGTCATTTAAGTTCAACCTATTATGCTGCTATTGTTGGACTTATTACGGCTATTGGTTTTGGATATTTAGCAAATCATATTGCAGTTACTTGGATTTTTACTGAAATCACCACATTATGCGCATCAATCTTAATATACCATCATCGAAACAAACTAGCACTAGAAGCAACCTGGAAATATGTTTTTATCTGCGCAATAAGTGTCACTTTTATTTTTATAGGTATTCTATTTTTAAGTTTATCGCTCACACATGCAGGATCCGACGATTTATCGTTTAAAAATTTATTGGCAAATAGCGATAAATTAAATCCATTTTGGTTGCGATTAGCATTCCTTTTTATTTTTACAGGTTTTACGGCAAAGCTAGGATTAGTGCCTATGTTTACAGCTGGAATTGACGCAAAAGACAAAGCACCAGCCCCTGTTAGCGCATTATTAGCAAGCGTTTTAATGAACTTGGGTTTTATAGGTATTTTTAGATTTTATGTTGTAATTGCAAATACCTCTATTCATAGTTGGGCAAACTTGGTAATTGGCATTGCAGCATTTCTCTCATTATTTGTGGCAACAGTTTATATGGTTAAAGTAAAAAACTTAAAACGAATGTTTGCCTATTCTGGAATAGAACACATGGGATTGGTAATGCTTGGTATTGCTGCAGGTGGAATTGGTTATTATGCTGCCATTCTGCATATTGTATTACATGCATTTGTAAAATCAAGTTTATTCTTTCAATACAGTCAAATATTTAGAGTTTTTAGGACTAAAAACATATATCAAATAGGCAATTATTTCAAATATAATGCAACTGGTGCCATGGTTTTGCTTCTTGGTTTTTTTAGTGCAGCAGCAATGCCTCCATCAGGCTTATTTGTAAGTGAGTTTTTGATTTTTCGCTCATTGTTTGAATCCAATCAACTGCTTTTATTAATTGCGGTGTTAATTCTTCTCACCATGATTATCTGGGCTTTTGGTAAAAATATTCTCAAAATTCTGTTTATTCCTGTGGTAGAATTCGAAGAGAATAATATTCCTAAAATTCGCTCGTGGGAATCTTTATCACAATTTTTGTTGCTTGCTTTTTCAGCCTACTTAGGTTTAAACCCACCGGCAGAATTTGTTCAATTAATTAACGATAGTATCATGCTTTTACCTAAATAAATATGAATTATACAACCATAGTTAACAATCAAACCATTGCCATTTCAGAAATTCCTGTTATTGGTTATGAGCCATTTTTTGAATTGAATACTGGCTTTATAATCGATCATCCAGAAAGGCATTGTGTGAATTATTTTGGTCAAGAAATTGGCAATAGAATCAAGCTAATTTGTTGTATTGCTGACGATTCCACGCATGAAATTTATATTTCTTCCTGTTTGGTTTCAATATCTGAAAAATTGGATTCATTTACTGCAAAACTATTTTGTTTTGAAAAATTTGAACGCGAAATTCACGAAAATTTTGGAATTAATTATATAGACCATCCATGGTTAAAGCCTGTGAGATATGCTTTTAATCGCTTCGACAAAACTAAAACAATTGCTAATTATCCTTTCTATGCCATCGATAGTGAGGAGTTGCACGAAGTTGGCGTTGGTCCTATTCATGCTGGAATTATTGAACCAGGTCATTTTAGATTTATTTGCAATGGCGAACAAATATTGCATCTCGAAATTCAATTAGGCTACCAACATCGAGGCATCGAACAACTTTTTATTGAAAAGAAAAAACTGCTCGAACGAGTTACATTAGCCGAAAATATTGCGGGCGATACCGTTGTGGGTCATTCTACGGCTTTTTCGCAAGTATGGGAAAGTCTATGTGGATTTAAACCAACAAGAGATATTGAATTTGCTCGAACTTTAGCTCTCGAAATCGAACGCATTGCAATACATACTGGCGATTTAAGCGCCGTTTGTACCGACATAGCCTATCAACTAGGCAGCTCTGTTTTTGGTCGATTACGGACTCCTATTATCAATTTCTTTCAGGAATGGTCGGGTAATCGATTAGCAAAAGGGTTAATTCGTCCGGGTTGCAATCAATTTCCATTAAGCACGCAATTAGCTGAGCGATTAAATAAAGTGTTTGATGCTTATCAGCCTGATTTTGAGGAAATGGGGAAAATGCTTTTCAATCTCCCTAGCGCATTATCTCGCTTTGAGCGGACTGGTGTGGTCTCTTACGAAGATATTTTATCTATTGGTACCGTGGGAATGGCTGCTCGTATGAACAGTTTAAGTAGAGATATCCGCACTTCTCACCCATTTGCATTATATCCAGAATTAAATCACGAACCCATTATCAAACATCATGGTGACGTTTATTCGCGGGTGCAAATTCGTCGTAAAGAAGTTCCTCAATCGATGAATTATGCAAGAAAATTAATTGAAAATATCCCTGACCAAAGTTCAAAATCAATACAATTAAATAATCCAAAACCAAAATCATTTACCCTTTCTTTAGTTGAAGGATGGCGTGGAGAAATTTGTCATTGTGCAATTACCGATGATGCTGGGGAATTAATTTTATACAAAATCAAAGATCCATCGTTTCATAATTGGCTGACATTGGCTCTAGCAGTTAGAAATAACGAAATTTCTGATTTTCCTATTTGTAATAAAAGTTTCAATTTATCCTATTGTGGTCACGATTTATAAATAAACCAAAAAGCTATGTTTTTCAATCTAAAAATTTTATACCATCAAGGCAAACAATATATTCCAGATGTTACTAAGGTGGAAGTTCCTGGGGTTTATAGAGGAAAACCTATTATTTCTCTTGATTCAATAAACGAAAATGAGCTTGCAGAGTTATGCCCAACTCGTGCTATTTCTGTAAATCCAGTGAGTATTGATTTAGGAAAATGCACTTTCTGTGGAGAATGTGCAATTCGGTTCCCAAACAAAATAAAATTTTCAAAAGATTTTAAACTTGCTTCAAATAAAAGGGAATTGTTGATTGTAAAAGCTGGGGAAGACAAACCTATTGAAATTGATCAAACTACAGTTAACAAAGAGATAAAACGATTATTTAAGGGCTCATTAAAACTACGACAAATCTCTGCCGGTGGCGATAACAGTTGTGAATTAGAATTAAATGCTGCTGGAAATGTAAATTTCGATATGGGACGTTTTGGAATTGAATTTGTGGCTTCACCTCGCCATGCTGATGGAATTGTAATTACAGGACCAATTACCTCAAATATGGCCGAATCCATAGAAATTTGCTATAATGCTACCCCCGACCCCAAAATAATAATTCTTGTGGGTACTGATGCCATAAGTGGAGGTGTTTTTTCGGAAAGTAACGCTTTGGATAGAAGTTTTTTAGATAAATATCCAATAGATCTTTATATCCCAGGTAATCCTGCTCATCCGCTGACTTTTATTAATGGTGTACTTAATTTGATTGGAAAAAAGTAGATTTAGAAACTATTTTTTTGTTGTATGTGAAAGCATGCAGAGTAGTATTTTTTTATAGTACGGTTGAACTATTTATTACCGTTCATTGTAAGTACCAAAGTACCAATATGGTAAATTAAAAAGAATCGTATATTTGTACAAATTGAAAAACGGTTTGACAATATGACAAATAAAAATCAGATAATAGTTGAAAACAATCTCATTTCTATAGTAAAACAAGACAAACAAGATTATATTTGTCTGACAGATATGGTTAGAAATGAAGAAGGGTCTGACCATATTCGCAATTGGATGAGAAATCGCAATACTGTTGAATTCATTGGATTATGGGAGACTTTGAATAACCCGAATTTTAAACCTGTCGAATTCGACACCTTTAGAAAACAAGCTGGATTAAACAGTTTCAATCTGACACCGAAAAAGTGGATTGAAACAACTAATGCAATAGGTTTAATATCAAAATCAGGCAGATACGGAGGTACGTATGCTCATAAAGACATAGCATTCGAGTTTGGTTCGTGAATAAGTCCAATGTTTAAACTCTTGTTGATTAAGGAATATCAACGACTAAAGGAAATTGAGAGCAATCAATATAATTTTGAGTGGAATGTTAAACGGATTTTGACAAAAACAAACTACCTGATTCATACCGATGCAGTAAGAGATTGCATTCTCCCAGAAAAAAATTACGATAAAGATAAAGAATGGTTGATTTATGCAGATGAAGCTGACTTGCTAAAAGTAGCACTATTTAATTGTACTGCTAAAGATTGGCGAGAGGCAAATACAGATAAAGCAAAGAAAGGTTTAAACATAAGAGACTTTGCAAGTATAAATGAGCTTGTTGTTTTATCAAACCTTGAGAATATAAATTCAGTTTTTATTCGTAATCAGATTGATAAGCTTGAACGATATAAGCAGTTAAGAGAGATAGTTCAGTTACAATTAAAATCGCTTAACGGACAAGACTTTATGAAAGCATTAAAAAAAGTATCTGATAATATCTATATTGAAGCAAAAAATATACTGAAATAAACAACGAAACGGTAACAACGTTTTATGGTATTTATTCAAGTACAGTTGAATTATTTGATATTTTATTAATATTTTTCAAGTACAGTTGAATTTTTATCATATATATTTAATATTTTAAGGTGTACCTGAATAAATATTCAAATATAGAAGACTTAGTATAAATACCTTTTAATAGAACATCAAATATTCGATAGAGAATTTCCAAAAAAAATGTAACTTCGTAAAAAAAAGCAATTATGATTAAGATAGACTCAAAAAATACGCAATCATTTTTTTCCGAAAATGAGCACAAAGCAATGACTAATAGTGCATTATCAGCACAACAAATACTAAATTCACGAACAGGAAAAGGAAATGATTTTTTAGGTTGGATTGATTTACCTAATGAACTTACACAAGGTTTTCTTCAAAAAATAAAAGAAACTGCTCATCAATTATCTTCAAAATCAGAAATTGTGGTTGTAGTTGGTATTGGAGGTTCGTACTTAGGAGCCAGAGCGGTTATTGAAGCTTTAGGTAACAATTTAATCTACTTACAAGATACCAAATCACGGCCTATAATTGTTTATGCTGGTCATAACATTAGCGAAGATTATCACGCTGATCTAATTCAACTACTTAATAATAAAGACTATAGCGTTATTATTATTTCAAAATCAGGAACAACCACCGAACCAGCGTTAGCATTTCGATTATTAAAATCGCATTGCGAACAAAAATATGGCAAAAAAGAGGCTGCCACGCGCATTGTTGCCATCACCGATTCATCAAAAGGGGCATTATTGCAAGTGGCAAAAACCGAAGGATATTCAACTTTTGTTATTCCAGATAATGTAGGTGGACGTTTTTCGGTGCTCACTCCAGTTGGATTAATTCCTATTGCTGCAGCAGGTTTTGATGTAGATGCATTGGTTAAAGGAGCGCAAGATATGCGTGAACTTTGTCTAAAATCGGAGCCTTCAGAAAATGTAGCTTTGCAATATGCAATCACACGTAACTTACTGTATAGCAAAGGATTTAAAACTGAAATTTTAGCAAACTATCAACCCACTTTAGTTTATCTTTCCGAATGGTGGAAACAACTTTATGGCGAAAGCGAAGGCAAAGAGCATAAAGGCATTTTCCCTGCCAGCGTGACATTTAGCTCCGATTTGCATTCCATGGGCCAATACATTCAACAGGGTGAACGACATTTGTTCGAAACTATGTTGTGGGTAGATAAAGCCAATGAAAAAGTTACCATTCCTCACGATCCAGAAAATATTGATGGTTTGAACTTTTTACTCGAAAAATCAGTTCACGAAATCAACAAGATGGCATTTTTAGGAACCACTTTAGCTCATGTCGATGGCGGTGTTCCAGTTATTCATCTAAGTATTCCTCAATTATCTGCTTATTATATTGGTCAGCTAATCTATTTCTTCGAATATGCTTGTGCAATTAGTGGATATATGATTGATGTAAATCCCTTTGATCAACCTGGAGTTGAAGATTACAAACGAAATATGTTTGCATTGCTCGGAAAACCTGGTTATGAAACACTCAAAAATGAGCTATTGGAACGGTTGAAGTAGAATATTTTTAAAGAAAAAAATATGGGTTACGGTGGTCATGTTCTGGATATGATAAACAGAATTAAACAAAATAGAGAGTTACTTGAAACAAGAAAAAACAAACTTAAAAAATTCAAGTCAATTTTCTTTAAACCCATTTCGCATCAAATAATCGACCGAAAACAACGATTCTTCACCGAAGAGGAGAAAGTTCGTGCTATTGAAAAAATTGATAACGACTTTAAAAAATTAAGAAGAAGGGTTGCTATTATTGAAACTCCAATTTTCATCATCTTAATTGGGATTTTTATTTGGTTAATGTGGCTGATGTTTAGATATTAGAAAATACTCATTCGATTGAATTACACTGTTACAAACCCAATTATTTAAGAATGACATTGATATTCCATAAAATAAAAAATAATCGCAAATTGCAATAAATAAATCATAAAAAATGAAATTTTCAGAACTTATCAACCTTCGTCAAAGCACTCGAAAATACAGCTCCGCTCCCATTTCTCGAGAAATTCTAGATCAGTGTATTGAGGCCACACGTTTAGCACCTTCTGCTTGTAATGCTCAACCATATACTTTTATTGTAGTTGATGATCAAGAGCTTAAGAATAAAGTTGCTGGCGAAACATGTGGATTAATCGATAAATTCAATAAGTTCACACTTAACGCTCCAGTTATGGTTGTAATTGTGATTGAAAAAGCAAATATAACCTCGCAAGCAGGAACAATTATAAAGAAAATAGAATATCCATTAGTTGATATCGGAATTGCAGCTGAACACTTTTGTCTTCAAGCCGCTGAATTGGGAATTGGAACCTGCATGATTGGCTGGTTTAACGAAAAACCAATTAAAAACATCTTGAATATCCCCGATAAAAAGAATATTGGTTTGCTAATTTCTGTTGGATATCCTGAGTCAAATAACATAAGAACAAAGGTGAGAAAAGAGATCAGCAAAATCTCCAGTTATAATGGTTATGAACGTTGATTCTCTTTATTTAAGGCCAATTGAGCCGAATGACTTATTGTGGAAAGTTTATTTCACACTTTACCAAAACTCATTTCCAGAAGAGGAACGAAGGAATGAAGAAGAGCTTTTAAAGACTTTCGCAAATCCCTTATTTTGTCCGCATCAAATCATTGTAGATCAAAGTTTTGTGGGATTATTTAATTATTGGAAATTCCCTGACTTCTATTATATTGAGCACTTTGCTATAATTCCTGAAATTAGAAGTAATGGAATTGGAAAGAAAATCATAGAAGAGTTTATGTTAAACAAAGCGGTGGTGCTAGAATGTGAGCCTGCTTTAGATGAACTTAGTTTACGAAGACTAAATTTTTATACGAATCTAGGGTTTTTTACATTCCCATTTAAATACATTCAACCGCCTTATTCTAGCAAAAAACCGTCAATCGAATTGCTTTTATTATCAAATTCCAAGATTTTAAGCCAAGATTTCTTTGAGCAAATGAGTGCTACAATTGCAAATGAAGTTTATCAATGTAATAAGTTCTAAAACCAATTAAAAAGTTTAGAATAAAGCATATCACAAAAAAGAATCTTTTATTTAGTTCCTCTATGATTTTACAGCATTTAGGACTTTTCTTTAAGAAAAAGGAGAATACCATTCTTGAAAAATTAATAGTTTTGTTAAATATTTAAAATATTGATTATTTTTAAAATATTACCGTATATTTGAAATTCAATTTACCAACATGAAAAATTTAGAATTATGAAAAAATTACTTTTTATTGTATTAATGGGCATGAGTGCGGTAGCAACTGCCCAAACAATTACATTTGCAGATTCGAATTTCCGTAATGCATTAGTGAATACTTTGTGCGTTGATACGAATGGTGATAGTTTTTCAGAAGATGATGTTGATATTAATAATGATGGGTTGATTCAATTAAGTGAGGCATTAGCAGTGCAAAGACTTAATTTATTAGGTTCAGGTATTTTTTCACTTAAAGGGATTGAAAATTTTACCAATCTGCTTTGGTTGGATTGTTCACATAACACATTGGACACACTTGATCTACATGCATTAACAAACCTTGAGTATTTAGATTGTACTGAAAGTCAGATAACTACAATCAACATACAAGGACTCTCTAATTTACAGAAGCTAGAATGTCCTGACAATTTCATCAGCATATTGAATGTTCAAGGGCTCACAAGTTTGCAAGAAATAAACTGCACTACTAACTACATAACATCGCTAGATGTACATGGGTTTAACGCCCTCACAAAGCTATATTGTACTAATAATCAGATTACAACTTTAAATATTATTGGATTATCAAGCATATTAGAATTGAATTGTTCCCAAAACCTATTAACTTCTATAAATGTTCAGGGCTTAACTACTTTGCAAGCTCTATATTGTGGATGGAACCCAATATCGTCCTTAAATGTGCAGGGTTTAACTAATTTGCAAACTCTATGGTGTTCTGGAAACCCAATATCGTCCTTAAATGTGCAGGGCTTAACACAACTGCATAGATTATATTGTGACAGTACTTTGATATCATCGCTCAATCTTCAAGGGCTCAACTTACTAAATATTTTGATGTGTTCAAATAATAATCTTTCGGTTCTCGATCTAACTGGATTAGCGAATTTGGAATATTTGTTTTGTAACAATAATCACTTTACACAATTACATTTTGAAGGAGTACCAATTTTGCAGCACCTTGAATGCAACAATAACCTATTAACTACCTTGAATTTGCAATCATTGACACTTCTCAGCGGTTTATATTGTTCAAATAATCAATTAACTATGTTGAATATTAACAACACTTACTTTGAAACATATTTGGAATTTGACAACAATCCAAATCTAGTGTATGTTTGTTGTGATACAAACGAAATAAATCAAGTTCAAGCAAAGATAAATAGTTATGGATATATAAATTGTGCTATTGGTTCTTATTGCTCTTTTACACCTGGGGGAACCTTTTATTCTATTCAAGGAAAAAACAGAATAGATTTTGATAATAATGGTTGTAACACTTTGGATCCATATTGGGCAAATTTAATACTATCAATTAACAATGGCTCAACCATTGGCAATGTAATTTCTGATACTTCAGGAAACTACAATTTGCCACTTCAAGCTGGAAATTATATAATAAAACCAATATTCGAAAATCCCTCCTATTTTTTATATGACAGTTTAATGGTTTCTTTGCCTGCTGGAAGCAATCCGTTTATTTATGATTTTTGCATCATTCCAAATGGAGTTCATCATGACTTAGAAATTTCAATGATTCCAATTATTCCTGCTCGTCCTGGATTTGATGCTACGTATAAAATTGTATATAAAAACAAAGGAAATATAATCGAATCAGGATATTTAACGTTAGGTTATTCAGATTCTTTAATCGACTTTGTAAATACATCTGAAACCCCAAGCGCTCAAGCTTTTGGGATGTTAACTTGGAATTTTAGCAACCTAATGCCCATGCAAACAAAGGAAATTATGCTTACTATGAATTCTAATAGCCCAACTGAAAATCCAGCTTTGAACGTTGGCGATATATTAAGTTTTGATGCTGTTATAGTTGGAGGACAACCAGAAGAAACGAATGCAGATAATAGTTTCGGATTAATGCAAACGATTGTTGGCTCTTACGATCCAAATGACAAAACCTGCCTCGAGGGAAATCGTATAACCCCAAGCATGGTCGGTAATTATATACATTATGGTGGGTTCTAAAAATTCATTTTTTTCACTTTCCCAAGTCACAAATTAGAACC
>JBAXTE010000020.1:0-74698 GCA_037130365.1 Bacteroidota bacterium | reverse complement strand
TTTTTATCCAATTATTGCTATTGTTGGCTGTTTACTTCTGATTCAATTCCTCCGTATTTTTGATGTTCAAATTTAAGGTTTCGGTGCTCTGCACCTTTTTTATCTGGATTGTTTTTTTTACATAGATTGCGCTGCTCTGCAACTTTAAGGACTTTCTTGTTTAACTTGTCACACTTGTTTCACTTGCTTTACCTATTACACCAACTCTATCTTTGGTCTTAACTCTTCTGTTTTTTACTTTTCGCAATTTTTATGGATTGCCTTATTTTTATCCAATTATTGCTATTGTTGGCTGTTTACTTCTGATTCAATTCCTCCGTCTTTTTGATGTTCAACTTTAAGGTTTCGGTGCTCTGCACCTTTTTTATCTGGATTGTTTTTTTACATAGATTGCGCTGCTCTGCAGCTTTAAGGACTTTCTTGTTTTACTTTTCACACTTGTTCTACTTGTTTCACTTGTTCTGCTTTTACTTAATACACAGACCTCCGACTTAACTCTTCTGATTATTCCCTTTTTCTTTTTGCGTGCGGGATAGGAGTGGAAATCCTTTTTTGAAAAAAAAGATTGTAGCGGATAGCGCGGAACACGCCCAAATAGTCATGAAAAAAGCACCACAACAAATGAATCAATGTTGTAGTGCTTAATTATTTGAACTTTACGATCTTTGGACTTTATGAACTTTAGACTTTAAAAACTTTAAGGACTAAAGTCTAGAAGCCAAAAATGTCCTCTTGAGTCAATTTTATAACTTCGCCATATTTGCCAAGTGCTTTTAAATCAACATCTTTTTCGTTTCCAAGTACAATGTAAGTTTTAGGTTTATCTTTCATATATTTGTTTGCAAAAGTAACAACATCTTGCATATTTAGCATTGGAACTTTAGTAAATACATCTTTGCGATAATCGCCTACATATCCCATTTTTTGACCGTTAAGATACGTCCAGATAATGTTCATTTTGGTAATTCGCTCGGTGGCGATTTTGTTCATAATTCCCTCTTTCGAAAGACCAAATGACAAATCACTTTGAGGAACGGTGTTGTACAATTCGTTGTAGGCATCAAATGCATCTATGACTTTATCGTTTTGAGTGGCAATAAATGCATTGTTGATATAAAATTCTTGAGGATCGTTTGGTGTTTGGAAAGTTGCCCGTGCAGTATATGCCAACGAACGTTTTTCTCTAAGTTCTTGAAATACAATCGCATTCATGCTTCCGCCAAAATAACTATTGAAAAGGCTCACGATTGGAGTCATCTCTTTATTAAACACCACACTCTTAATTACTTGTTGGAGATAAGATTGTTTTGCATCATAATTTACAAAGTAAACTCTGTTTTTGTCGGTATTCTGAGGAATGAACTTCGTAACCGTTTTTGGCGCTTTTAACGTTCTCATCACCTTGTGATTTGTGTTGATGATACTTACTAAATCAGCAGGTTTTTCGGTGCCATAATATAAAATCTTGTGTTGATAGGTCATTAAATCCTTGATGGTTTGAATTAATGCTTCAGGAGTTAATGCTTTTAGTTCGGTTTCTGACAAGATGTATTTGTCGGGTGAATTTGCTCCATAAGTGGCATAACTGACTAATTTAGAGAAGTTTTGTTGTTGGTTTAATTTTGCATTTTTACGTTCTTTCAACATGTCATCAACAAGATTGGTTAAGGCCTCTTTGTTAGGTTGCATATCGGCAAGAAGGGTTTCTACCAACACTGTGGCTTTTACTAGGTTTTCGCTTAAGCCAGAAATTGAAATATAAGTTTCGTTTTCACTAGAGGATACAGAGAAGTTGCAAGCCAAACGATAGAACTCTTTTTGAATGTCTTCGGCGGACATTTTTGAGGTTCCAAGAAAATCTAAGTAAGAAGCAGCTAGTTTAAGATTCTTGTTGTGAAGAGTTCCAATTTTAAAGTAATAATACAACGAAAACGTATTGCTTTCGGTGTTTTTTGTGTATAAAACTTCAACATTGCTTTTTGATGTTAATTTGGTGAGTTCCTTATTGTAATCAATAAAAACAGGAGATATTGGAGCAGGTTTGCTAGATTTTATCTTTTTCAAAAAGTCAGATTCTACATTGCGGTTTATGACAATTGGAGTGATTTTAGGTTTAGATACTTTTGCAATATCAGCAGGTTTACCTTGACGTTTATTAATTACGACATAGTTGTTATTGAGGTTTTTGTTCGCAAATTCAATAATATCTTTTTTTGTAATTTTCTTCAATTCGTCAAAATATTGCACTTTCTTTTGCCAAGGAGTTTTGTTTAAATATGCATTTATCAATGCTGTTCCACGACCTTGAATGGTTTCGTATTGTTTGATTTCTCTTAATTTAAGATTGTTGATGGCTGCTTCAACCAACCAATCGGGGAAATCACCATTTTTAAGATGAGCGATTTCATCCAAAAGTAATTTCTTTAAATCTCCTAGCGTTTGATTTCCTTTTGGTTTTGCAGATAAAATCAAGGATGAATAATCAGATAAAATGTATGCTGAGGAGCCAGCATCTAGCGCTTTTTGTTTTTGATTGATGTTGATATCGATAATTCCTGCTTTTCCATTCGAAAGTATTTCATCAATTAAAGTAATCATCATTGCATCGCTGCTATTTACACCATCGAAGCGGTATGCAATGCGCATATTTTCAGCATCTAAACCAATTACATCTTGCTCGATTGGAGCTTCAATGGGTTTTTCTTTTGGAAAAGTTAACTCAGTTACTGGCGATGATTTTAGCATTCCAAAAGTCTCGTCAATAATTTTAATGGTTTCGTCAGAATTTACATCCCCAACGATAACTACAGCCATATTATTGGGAACATAATATTTCGCAAAGAATGCACGAATGTTCTTCATCGAAGGATTTTTTAAATGTTCCGCTTCGCCCAAAGTAGTTTGTTTTCCATAAGGATGATTTGGGTATAGAAGTTTAAACATAGCGTCGTTCATCTTGCGACCGTCGTTGGTTAACGACATGTTTTTTTCTTCATACACAGTTTCGAGCTCGGTGTGAAACAATCTCAACACGTTCTCATTAAAGCGGTCAGCTTGAATAGTAGCCCAATTTCTTACCTGATTTGAAGGAATATTCTCAATATACATCGTGTAATCGTTTGATGTTCCTGCATTAGTACCTTGTGAGCCAATGGCTTTCATCAACTTATCGTATTCATTTGGTATAGCAAGTTTCGAAGCTTCATACGAAAGGCTATCGATTTGTTTGTAAATAACTGCTCGTTTTGCATCATCTTTTTCGTTTCTGTAAATTTCGAAAAGTGCTTCAATTCCTTCAATCATTGGTTTTTCTTTTTCCCAATTAGAGGTTCCAAAATGAGTAGTTCCTTTAAACATCATATGCTCAAAATAATGAGCCAAGCCAGTTGTTTCAGCAGGATCATTTTTACTTCCAGCTCTAACACCAACATAGGTTTGTACCCGAGGTGCCTCTTTGTATTCCGAAATAAAAACAGTTAATCCATTTTCGAGTGTGTAAATACGCGTATTCAAAGGGTCGTTGGGTACTGTTTCGTATTTATACGTCTTTTGCCCAAATAGCGAGGTAACCCCTATGGCAACCAAAAGTGTTACTAAAATTTTTCGATTCATAATTATTTTGAGTTTAATTAATATTCAAGAATGTACAAACTTATGAAATTTGGTTTGAATTTCACTATTTTTTAGATAAAATTCAGGAATTTGATGATGAATAGATTCTGATTTAAAGATAAATACAACCAAATCACTATTTTGCAATTCACGTAATATATCACCAGTATATATCGTTTTAAATAAAATGAAAGTTCCATGTGATAATTCATCATTTAAAATTTAAACACATGAAAAATTTAATTTTATGGTCATTGATTATTATATCGATGCCATTATTTAGCCAAGATTTAAACCTAAAAGGAAACTCTGCAGGGATTCTCTCTGTTGGAGTAAGATCAAGTTTCGGATTAGTAAATGATGGAAAATGGCAGAAGCCAGCTTTTGGTACAGGTGGTCAGTTTCGACTTAAATTTGGGGATAGAGTTAATACCGAATGGTTTATCGATCATCTTACGGCTGATTTGTCTAATTATGGCTGGCGTGCCGATACTCACATTGGTTGGAGTGTGATGTTTTATGTGCTAAAAAATCCAAATCCAAAAGTACAACCTTATGTTTTGGCTGGACACTGCTTTGAATATTTAAAATTTTCGGATAATTTAATTCCTTCAAATTATGCTGAAAGGTGGAGTGCATCGGTTCAGGGTGGGGTAGGAGCTCATATAAATTTAACCTCCCGATTTGATGTTTCGTTCGCAACTCAATATATGGTTCACTTTGGAACAAAGATTATTGCTTCAAACGATAATGGAATCACCACTTTTAATAAAGTAAAAGGCTCAGGAATTCACGATCATATTTTGCTTCACATGAGTATAAATTATAAAATTTCAGACTTATGGTAAGGTTAATAAGCGTTTTGTGTTTTGTCGCGATTGCGAACATTAGCCACGCTCAGCAAAGCCAATATTCCACCGACAACCGTCCGTTGAAGTTTAATTTGGGATTATCGCAGACGTTTATGTCGCACCATCCCGATAAAAACCTTTACCTCGATGGAAATCTTGAATATTATACCCAAAACAACCTCAGTTTAAAGGGGAACTGTCTTTGGTTTATCGATTCTAGATTGAGCAATCCTATTTATAAACAAAACGTAATTGTGTTGTTTGGCTCTGCTTATCATTTTTCGAAATCATCGCATGATTTAAGCATCGGAATTCAACCTGGATTTACCTATACAACGCCAAATTATTACGGAATTGAGGATTATACATATTCTGGTCGAATGATGCCCGCACTGAGTATTTCGACTACCTACACGGTATTTTTCGCAAAGTATTGTCACTTTTTTCTAAATGCGCAATACCTAATTTCGAGGTATAGAGGCACTGCATCAGGAAGTTTATCGTTGGATGAGTTTATGATTTCGGGAGGATTGGGCTTCCAAATTTATACGAAAAAAGCTTCGAAATAATCTGGAAATACAATTAAAAGCTTATCAAAATCGATTGATTTTATAAATAATCCGTCAAATTTTTCTCCGATTTTAAAAAGGGTGCTACAGCTCGATGGTAAATACCATGACAATAGGCAATCGCCATTCCGTAGTTGCTAATTGGAATCCCAGCATCGATGGCAGGTTTTAATCTATTTAGCACTTGTTTGCGTGTAATCATACAGCCACCGCACTGAATTACCATGCTGTAATCGTGAATATTTGGTAATTTATCGAGGCCAGTTACAAACGTAAATTCAAGTTTTTTGCCCGTGTAATTTGTTAACCAACGTGGAATTTTTACTCTGCCAATGTCGTCGCACGAAACATGATGTGTACACGATTCCAAAATCAATATTTTATTCCCATCTTTAAGTTGGTCGATGTGTGGTGTTCCTTTGATATAGTTAGAAAAATCACCTTTTTGACGTGCCAGAATAATACTAAAACTAGTCAACGGAATCTCTTTTGGAATAGCTGCATCGGCTTTTAAAAACACTTGGCTGTCGGTAATCACCAAAGCGGGTTTGGGATTCATTTTGCTCAGATACGTATCGATTTCACGCTCTTTTATTACCACAGCAATTCCATCATTATCTAAAATATCACGAATAACCTGAACTTGAGGCAAGATCAACCGACCTTCGGGAGCTTCAATATCAATAGGAGTAATGAGTAAAACGGTGTCGCCATAATGCATAATATCTCCAATGAGTGTGGATGTTTTGTATGCAGATTCGGGAATATGTTTCTGAATTTTTAATATTATTTCGTCGAGATTGGTCTTTTGAATGGTGCTAAACGAAATGATTTCTATATTTTTTGAGCTAAAAAAGTCTTTTGTTTTTGACCCCAACATTGATAAATCTGCTTTGTTATGGACCGCAAACCAGGGGAGTTTCAAATCTTCAAATTTGTCAATCAACTCCATTTCGGGTTCCGAAATCGTATTATTGGTAATAACCAAAATAGCTAAATCTATAATTTTTAATGCTTCATTGGTTTTTGCAACGCGTTTAAGACCTAACTCACCAACATCGTCAATACCTGCAGTATCAAGCAAAATTACAGGTCCAATTCCTTCAATTTCGATCGATTTTTTTACTAAATCTGTGGTTGTTCCAGCAACATCCGAAACAATTGCTGTATCTTGACCCGAAAGTGCGTTAATCAAAGAACTTTTTCCATTATTTCGTCCTCCGAAAATTCCAATATGTGGTTTGTGATCTCTTCCTTTACTCATAATTTCTGCGAATTAAAATAGAATTCGTGCCCCAAATTTAATTTCCATCTGATGCATTGATTTGCTCTTAGAATCGTAAAGCGATGGGAATCTAAGATAGCTATAATTTAACTTGCCATATATTACGAACTTACTTGAAAGATAGTGATTAATACCAAGTTCAAATCTCGATTGATGTCCAAAAATACTTCCTTTTATTCCATCAAATCGGTATTGATTTAATAAAATTCCATAACCAATGAAAGGCACATTATTCGAATCCTTAGATAATTCGTGAGTTATTGCCCATCCATAATTTAATACAGAACCCTTTTCATGATTTTTATTGTCAACCATAAAGCTGTAACCCAAAGGAATAGAGATGTATGTACGGCATTTTTTGCCATTTAGTCCACCCACTTGCCACGAGTAATCTAACATAATTCCAAATCCGCTTCCTGCTAAAGTATCTGGCGATGTTTTTAAATTTAATTTTGGACCAATTTCAACACCAAAATACTTGTTTACTCTATCTGATGAGTCAATTTTGTTTTGTGAAAAAATTGGTTGTAATCCTATGATTATCAGGAGGCTCGTAAGTGATAATTTTTTAAATATTTTCATATTGTAATCTGTTTTAACCAATTCTACTGATTTCTGATAATTTATCTAATTGTAAAATTGAAATATTTTTTTCTTCTAGTTTTATAATCCCCTCTTTTTCAAAACTTTTGAGCACTTTAATTGCACTTTCAGTAGATACACCTGCAAAATCGGCAATGTCTTTTCTGGCTAAGTTAACAAAGAGGGTAGGATCGTTGTTCGATTCATGATATAGATATTGAAGAGTATCCGCAATTCTTCCATTGATTTGTTTTGAAGTAATGCTTGTTAATGCATTCATCAACAAAGCATTTTGAGAACAATAGTTTTGCATCATTTTTAAAGTAAAAGGTGCATTTTTAGATAATACAGCAAGCAGCGATTGTTTTTCAATCAAAAAAGCTTCGGCATCAGTAATTGCTGTTGAAGTATATTTGAAAATAGCATCGTTAAAAACAGCAGATAAACCAATAAAGCTTCCAGTTTTGGCAATACCGAAATTATAGCTTTTTTGATGATCCAATTCCAAAGTGAGTTTTACAAAACCATCTGTAACTAAAAGTATATAAGCAGAAAAAGCTCCTTGTTTGGTGAGTGATTCTCCTTTTTTGAAGAGAATATGAGTTTTGCTACTCTTAATAAGCGCTACTTCTTTTTCGGAAAGAAGTTCAAAGCACGGTGTTTTTATTTCACAAGAATAACCTTGATTTGGCTCTGTAATCGCTTTCATTTCATTTATGTTTAATGCAAAGATATAAAAATGCATCTATTAAATTGAATTGTTGTAACAATGTTAATTTCCAAAAGCGAACTTTTTTCTGTATCTTTGCAAAATAATTCATACTGCTACATTTAACTTACATTGATATTATTGAGAGCAGATCGTAAAAATTTACTATGTCATTTGAAAAATTAGATCTTATAGAGCCGATCTTAAATGCTCTAAAATCCGAAGGTTATACCCATCCAACCCCCATTCAAGAAGTTTCAATTCCAATTATTCTCAAAGGTCGCGATTTACTTGGTTGTGCTCAAACAGGAACAGGAAAAACGGCAGCCTTCGCTATTCCAATCATTCAACAATTAGTCAATCAAAAAGGAAACGATAAAATCTTCCGAAAGATTCAAGTGCTGATTGTTACACCCACAAGAGAACTTGCTATACAAATTGATGAGAGTTTTGCTAGCTATGGAAAGTATACAAAATTGCGCCATACCGTTGTTTTTGGTGGAGTAAATCAAACTTCTCAAGTTGCTTCTTTAAAAGCTGGAGTGGATATTTTGGTTGCAACTCCAGGTCGATTACTTGACCTAATTAATCAAGGATATATTCGATTAAATGAGCTTAAAATATTCGTTTTAGACGAAGCAGATAGAATGCTCGATATGGGATTTATTCACGATGTGAAGCGGATTATAAAAGTAATTCCAAATAAACGTCAATCCCTCTTTTTCTCCGCTACTATGCCTGATTCTATTGTTTCATTGGCGAATTCGATACTTACTAACCCCGAAAAAGTTGAGGTAACTCCTGTCTCTTCAACTGCAGAAACTGTAAAACAAGAGGTTTACTTTGTTGATACTGCCCGTAAAAAGGATTTGTTAATTCATACACTTAAAGATCAATCGATTATAACAGCATTAGTGTTTACTAAAACCAAACATGGAGCAGATAAAGTTGTAAAATTTCTTGTGAAGGAAAATATTATAGCAGAAGCTATTCATGGAAATAAGTCTCAAAATGCGCGACAGAAAGCACTTAAAAATTTTAAAGACCGCACAACAAGAGTCTTAGTTGCAACAGATATTGCTGCTCGAGGAATCGATATTGATGATCTTACTTTGGTTATAAATTATGAGATTCCGAATATATCCGAAACGTACGTTCATCGAATAGGGCGGACAGGTAGAGCTGGTTCTGATGGTAAAGCAATTTCCTTTTGTGATGCTGAAGAACGTGCTTATTTGAAAGATATTCAGAAACTGATTTTATTCAATATACCAGTTGTAGAAAATCATCCATATCCTGCTGAACAAATCCATCCAGATAGAAAATCGAAGGAAAAACCGCAACAAAATATGCGTTCGCAAAATTCAAATAGACGCCCTCAAGGAACCCGTAGCAGCACTCTAACTAATACTATTGCTAGAAGAGATGAGAGAACTCCAAGCAAAAATTGGGGAAGACAAAGCAAATAACGGTTTTTATTCAAAGTGTTGCTGGTTTTCAGATAGTTATAATTAATATCGGATTTTATCTAATAGGATTGATGAAGAACGTGTTTCGATAACAATAGTTTAACATTGGTTTTATTAATGCTAAAGAGGATATTGTTAATTTTGCATTTGATGAAACAGGAAAATAAAAACACATTTGGAATAGTCCTCTTAATTGTAGTGCTTTTTTGTTTTGATGTAACTGTGCATTCCTCTACCAATACTGATTTTCGAGCTTTATTAACAGAGGTTTCATCTACATCAAATAATTCGGATAATCAACTATTTTCAGATATAGACTCGGTAGATGATGACCATTTTTTTGAATTTTACAGAATTAGATTAATTCTTAAAACAACATTGTTGGATGATAATTCAGCACGTTGTTTAGAAATTCAAAAAATTATCGTTTCTGTCTGGCAACCACCCAAATTATAAATAATTTTATTTGTTTATGAATTAATCTAGAAGAGTAATCTCTTTTGGGCTGATTTGATTCTCATCGAATTTATGTTCGATGTTTAAATGAAGTAATTACGCATTACTTCTGAAATATTATAGATATTAATAGATCATTTTTTAGATTAGAAATATTATGAATTGGATAAAAAAAATGTATAACTGGGTGTTAAAATGGGCAGAAACACCTTATGGATCCCTAGCTTTGTTTGTATTAGCATTTGTTGAATCAATTTTTTTTCCTATTCCACCAGATGTTTTACTCATAGCACTGGCTTTAGGCAGTCCGAAAAAATCATTTAGATTTGCTTTTATCTGCACTGTCGGATCAGTCTCAGGAGCCTTTGTTGGATATGCAATTGGACACTTCGCATGGCTAACTAACAGTGGAGATTTTACGCCATTTGCAAATTTTTTCTTTAATAATGTACCTGGATTCTCTGTTGGATTATTCAACGAAATTAAAGAATTGTTTAATGAATGGGGCTTTTGGGTTGTATTCACAGCTGGATTTACCCCAATTCCATACAAGGTATTTACCGTAACAGCTGGTGTGTTTGATTTGAATTTTATGTTGTTTTGTATCGCTTCATTTATTAGTCGTGGAGCTAGATTTTTCTTGGTTGCTTTTTTAATATGGAGATATGGACCGAATATCAAGCGGTTTATCGACAAGTATTTCAATCTTTTAGCTATGGGATTTACAGTATTACTAATTGGGGGATTTGTCCTGATTAAATACTTAATGTAGACTTATTTGCCTCTATGCATGAAGTATTCAGATTCGTGTCTAGAGGCAAATTAAAACTGTATAAAACAAACTAGTTATTTGTTTTTAGTTGCTTTTTTAATCGTGTTCAATAAATATTCGACTTCGCTTTCTAATAGTCTGTCAAAATCGCTTCTAAAGTTTTGTATATTAGAAGAATAGTATTTTTCATATTCAGTTTCTGCAAAATTTTTAGCTATTTCTGCTGATACTTTTCCAATATTTTTTAATATATCTTGCTCATTAAATTGTAAAAAAGCATCTAATCTATCGACCCAATTCTGCATGTACATGATTTTTCCATTTTTTGCTTGTAATTCTGCAAAATCAAGATACATACTTACAATTCTATTCAAGTTGTCTAATTCTTTAGAACTTAAATAATTTTTTGCTATTGAAACATCAGCCTTTCGAATATATCCCGATGGTCCATTTTTCCATGTTGTTAAACCCATATGGTCTTTTTCGCTATTAGCTCTATTGTATATTATTTCTGCTGCGGTTTGACCAGAAATTGCAAAGTGTAATTTGTTTTGAACAGTTGCAAAAAAGTGTCTTGTTAAATCATGATCAATATTATAATCAGCGCTACACATAGCGTATATGTCTGTGATTTTTTGATAAAATCTACGTTCGCTTGAACGAATATCACGAATGCGTTCAAGTTGCTCCTCAAAATAATCTTTCCCAAAAATTGAGATTGGATTTTTCAGACGTTCATCATCCATTGTAAAACCTTTGATTATATACTCTTTTAATCGTTCGGTTGCCCATATTCTAAAAGCAGTTGCCTGATTGCTGTTTACTCGATATCCTACGGAAATGATTGCATCGAGATTGTAAAAAAGCGTGGAATATTTTTTACCATCTGAAGCAGTATGTGCAAAATATGCACATACTGAATCTCTGTCAAGTTCCTTTGTGTCTATGATGTTCTTTAAATGTTTTGTGACTACACTTCGGTCAACACCAAACAAATCAGCTATCTTTTGTTGGGTAAGCCAAATAGTTTCATTTTGTAAAAATATTTCAACCTTAACACCACCTGCTGGTGTTCTATATAATAAAATTTCAGAAAAATTACTGCTCGGTACTTCGCTTTTTTTTATTTTCATTGTGATGATATTTTAGAAACCCACTAATGCAAATATATAAAATTTTATGACTTCTTTATCACTAAAAATTTATTATAAAGCAAAAGCCCAATGATTGTAATCACGCCAATTCCGCTAAAAATTAACCAAAGAGTAGTCGGACTATGAAGCTCATCAACAAAGTGAACATATAGCAATGCTCCCAAAATTCCACCTACTCCGCTGCCAATTACTCCATATAAAAATGAGTAACCTAAATAGAGCGCCTTTTTGTCCTCGGGAGCAATTAATCCAACATAAGAAAGAAATTTTGGATGTGCTGTCATTTCTCCAATAGAAAAAATAACCGTTCCAACTAAGAAAAACCAAATATTAGTAGAGATGGCAAAAATGATCATTCCAATAGTCGCAATGCTTATTCCGATAATCATTGTTGGAAGTGGGTTCCATTTTTTCACGATGGCAGAAATGAATAATTGCAAGCAGATAATTGCTCCTGCATTAACTACGGTTACATGCTCTACATCGAATTTCCATGTTGGACTATCTATAAATATCGATAAAAATTGATTAATGGCAGTATTTAATGAAGCTGCATCCACGTAGTCGCGGACGTAGTATAATACGGTATCGAACATCTGAAAATATAGAATCCAAAAGCACGAATAGATTACAATTAGAACAATAAAACGGTAATCGCGAATAACCATTAGTGCTTCTTTTAAAACAGTTACAATACTTTTAGTGGAAGCAGTTCGTTGAGGCTCTTTGTATAAAAACAAATTTAAAATAAGCATTGAACCTGTCGCAATAGCGGCCATGAAAAAGATATAGGTATATGAAATCTCTTTTAGAATTGGGATAATGATTAGAGGAACTAAGAATGCTCCAAGATTGATTACCCAATAAAAAATCCCAAAGCCAAGTGAGGAATTTTCTTTTGTTGTTGAACGAGCAATGGTACCAGAGATAATTGGCTTAAAAAATCCTGCACCCACAGCCATCAACAATAGCGAACTGAAAACTGCAGTGTAAGAGGTGGCTAATCCCGTGAGGAAATACCCTAAACTCATAACCATAAATGCACCCATAAGAACTTTGCGGTAACCAAAACGCTCTGCTATGGCTCCAGAAAGAATTGGAAGTAGGTATAAAAGTGGAGTAATCGTACTTTTAATAACACCAACTCCTTCTTTTGAAAATCCTAATCCGCCATCGTTAAGAGAAGTAACCAAATACATTGATAATACTGACATTACACCATAATATGAGCCTCGTTCAAAAAACTCCATAATGATTACAGTCCAGTAATTTTTAGGGAAAGAGGTGATTCCGCTTTTGCTTTTCATTGTTCAGTTTATTGGTATTTGGCAAATATACAAAATCTCTAAGATTATTAGTTTATGGTTTGATGTTTCAGCTCAGCTATATGTTTGCAACAACAATTATATCAATAGCTAGTACTAATTTAACGCCATTTTTAGATTTGATTTGATGGAAAAGATTACCTTTGTGGCTGAAATTATTGATAAAAATTAATATGACAAAGAAGGTTGGGATTAATGGTTTTGGTAGAATTGGGAAAGTAGTTTTTCGATTATTGCAAACAAATCCCGAAGTAGAAGTAGTAGGTATTAACGACCCAATGGATATTGATACCATGGTTTATTTATTGAAATACGACACCGTTCACGGTCGTTTCAATGGTACAGTTGCAGCTGCAGAAGGTGGTATTTTGGTTAATAATCATTTTGTTCCAGTGAGTGCGGAACATGATCCAGAAAATATTCCTTGGAAGTTATGGGGTGCTGATTATATTATTGAATCATCAGGATTATTTAAACATCGCCCAATGCTAGAAAAACATCTGAAAGCTGGTGCGAAAAAAATTATACTCTCTTGCCCTTCTGAAGATCATACAATTAAATCAATTGTACTTGGGGTGAACGAGGATATTCTTACTGAAGAAGATACAATTATTTCGAATGCATCTTGTACAACCAATTGTCTTGCTCCAATTATAAAAATAATGGATGATAAGTTTGGTATTGAAACTGGGTTTATGAACACAGTACATCCATTTACAAATAATCAACGTATTATAGATGCACCCCATCCTGATATTCGCCGTTCAAGAGCTGCGGCTTCAAATATAATTCCTACAACTTCCACGGCAATCAAGGCTTTATTTGAGATTATGCCACAGTTTAAAGATCGTATCAATGGATTTGCCACCCGAGTTCCAGTTCCTGATGGCTCTTTTGTCGAATTGTGTCTCAACTTGTCTTCAGATGTTAATGTGTCGACAATCAATCAATTGATGAAAAAATCAGCGGAGGGAAAATATCTTAATTTGGTTGAATATACAGAAGACCCAATTGTTTCTAGTGATATTGTTGATAATCCACACAGTGCCATTTTTGATGCGCGTGCTACAAAAGTTATAGGAACTCGCTTTGTGCAAATACTTGCTTGGTACGATAATGAATATGGCTATTCAAGCAGAATTGTAGATTTACTTTCGAAAATTTAATTTGAAGTTATGTTATCAGAATTAATTACAACTATTGGTGATGACGAAATTAGGTTGATTGCCCAAAAGGTGATTTTAAATGAGCGTATTTCCACCGAGGACGCCCTGGTTTTATATCAAAAGGCTGATTTATCTGTGCTTTCAGTATTGGCGAATGAAGTTCGTACTCGAATTAATGGAAAAACTGTTTTTTATGTTCGTAATTTCCACATTGAGCCTACTAATGTGTGTATTCATAAATGTAAATTCTGTAGCTATTCTGCTCGTGTAAGTGCCCATTCTTGGGAATTTTCCCCCGAAGAAATGTTAGATAAAGTTAGAGCACTTGAATTAAATATTGGCGAATTGCATATTGTAGGTGGTGTTTTTGCAAATCATGGCGTTTCCTATTTTGCGCCAATTTTAAAACAAATTAAACAAATACGACCAGATATTCACATTAAAGCCTTTACCGCTGTCGAAATTCAGGGGATGGCTGATATAGATCAAGTTTCGACCAAAGAGGTTCTAATTAGACTTAAAGAGGCAGGTTTGGACTCAATGCCGGGTGGTGGAGCTGAAATCTTTGATGAGAAATTGAGAGCTGAAATTTGCCCTACTAAATCAACAGCCAGCGAATGGTTGTCTATTCATAAAGAGGCACATCAACTCGGAATTCCTACGAATGCAACCATATTATACGGTTTTTTCGAGACTTATAATCATCGCGTAGATCACCTTGACAGACTTCGGAAATTACAAGATGAAACCAAAGGCTTTAACGCATTTATTCCACTGAAATTTAAAAATAAAAATAACGAATATTCTCACGTTCCAGAGGTTTCGGTGGTAGAAGATTTGCGCAATTATGCAGTGTCAAGAATATTCTTAGATAACATTCCTCATCTTAAGTCGTATTGGCCTATGTTAGGAATTGAACTTGCACGTATGTCCCTACATTTTGGAGTCGACGATTTGGATGGGACTATTAGTAATTCAACAAAAATATACTCAATGGCTGGTTCCGAAGATACACCTTCGATGTCTGCTGAAGAATTGAATCAAGTTATTATTGCCGAAGGTTTTTCTCCTCAGGAAAGAGATGCTTTGTACCGGAAAATCTAATGGTTGATGAACATAAAATATTTTATTAGTTATTGATATTCAATATAAAATGTCAATAACTAACGATCGAAAGTCTTAGAACTAGGATATACCTAATGTTATCTTATCGAATTCATTAATTCTTTAGCTTGTTTATTGTCCGGAAATAGAAGTAAATACGTAGAAAGTACATTTACTGCTTTTCCTCTATTTCCTTTCATTGCATTGCAATATGCTACCGAATGAAATATTCTAAAGTTTTGAGGATCATATTCGTATGCTTTTTCTAAGTAAATGAAGGCTGAGTCTATATTGTTGTTAATAAGATAAGTCATTCCAGTAAAATCATCTTTGTTTTCGTGCTTCACAACGGCTGATATTGGAACTCCATCAACATCTTCGATATGAATACTGTTTTTAGGTGGATAAGCAAATTTAATCACGTCTTTAGGTACAAAAACGGATGAAAAAATTGCATAATCCCAGTAAATTGGTGAAAAACCCAAAAATCCACACTCGAAAATTTTTGTTTTATTGGTATCTACATTTGAAAAATATAAAGATCTGTTGTTCGATGCAATCATTTTTTTGTCGTTTGAAGCAAATGATTCGTTTTTCATCAACCATTTTAAGGATAAAGAAGCTCCAATTTGTTGGTAATCAGTATCGTATTTGCCATAGGCACCTTTTACTCCACCAATCAATTCGTTGTAATACATGTATGAATAGGGATGGTTTTTCACCATCCAAATTGCGGGTTTAGCCATCAGTAAAACTACAAAAACGGATAAAATGATAATCACAACTTTCTTTTTAAAATAATCTATGAAAGCATAAATACCAAGTGCACTCAAAACGATAAACGAAGGTGCAATAAATAACACATGTCGCCAACCATTATACACTGGCGCGTGAGTTTTTATTATATATATTACAGGGAAAATAGTTGCAAAAAACAAGATAAACAAAATTGGTCGTTTGATATCTTGATAAAGTTTCTTTGCAAATGGAATTGTGAGTAAAAGTCCTAACATAACCGATAATGGAAGGGTAATTAAAAGGTATTTTAAAATGTAAGTTTGGGGAATTTCTGTGGAATTAATAATTTTACCTTCAAAAATTAATCGAATTCTAAAAGGGAAATTTCGAGCTAAATTAAATGATTCTATTACATGTTGAAAGCCATTTCTGTAGAAGTTCGGGTACATCAATAATCCAATAAATACACCTCCAATGCAAACCACTAATCCAATGATTATTATTTTAATTAAGTTGCGTTTTTTTAAATATTCTATACGTGATTTTTTGTCGAATATTACCATATATAATACAAAAACAAAAACATAAGGCAACAATATAAGACCACCAATCCGTATTCCAACTGCAAATGCAATCCCCAATAAGCAACCAGCAATTGTTATCTTAGTTGGATTTGGGAGCTCCTTTATTAATCTAATAAAGAAATATAATGAAATAGCCATTGTAGCGGCATAAGGAATATCTTTAGTGTTAAAAAAGGCATTTCCAGTAACCGTAGGTGTTAAAAACATTAACCAAACGGCAATTAATCCAACCCCCCAGCCTCGGGCTTCTTTTCCAATTAATCCTGTAAATAATATTAAAATTACTCCGATTAAACCGGTTAAAAAATGACGAGTTTTGTAAAAATCAGTGCTGAAAATTTTTGCCACAGCTACGGTAAATGTTTCATAACCAGCTCCGTAAAATTTTTGATGAGGAAAAGCTTGGTTTTGAAATAATTTAAAATTCGAGAATGTGGTATCTTTTCCTAATGATGAAAAATATTGATATGAAAGTTTTCCGTATTCTAAATCAATGGGCTCATCTGCAGGTATTCCAACTTTAATACTCGAAAGTGGCAAAATAATTAAAATTGCGAAAATGCTAACCCAAAATGCAATTTTAAACTGCTTATTATAAATATCAAATACAGACTCTTTAAGTGGTTCAACTGGTTTGATTTTGATTTCAGCAATCGGTTGTTTTTTTAAGGGCTGTTTAGGGGTGTATTTAGATGGCTTCATTTATTTAAATTATTTTTGATAATGCACAAAGATAAAATATAATTTTTAAAATTCAGCAGGTTTTCACAATGATATATCTTAATCGTAAGTGAACTTTTGAAAATATTAATGAAACACTAAGCTGTTAAATGAATCAGGAACCTCCTATTCTGCTATTATATCTCTATATTTGCAAAAAAAAATATCGATTGCGGTCTTCTGACATAGTATTACTTTTTAATATGATGCTGATAATGGGACTTCATCTCAGAAAATTTAGATGGCAAAACGAAAAACCCTAACTTATTTAAGATTGAAATTGAAACAAAGAAAATTATGAAAATTCAAGATATAATAGATAGAGACATACTTTCTGAGGTAAAGTTTTCATTCAGTAGAAGTGGCGGAGCTGGTGGTCAAAATGTAAATAAAGTCAACACTAAAGCAGAACTTCGCTTTAATATCAATCTATCCTTGAAATTAACACCTGAAGAAAAAGCAATGTTGTTAAATTCTCCACATTCATCAATATCAAAGGATGGGGACTTAATTATTGTATCTCAAGAATCACGTTCTCAGCTTGATAATAGAGAATTGTGTATTGCGAAATTTATCAAACTACTTGTAAGATGCACTACTAAACAACCAAAACGGATTAAGACAAAGCGTAGTTTGAATTCTATCAAAGAAAGACTCTTTGAAAAAACAAAGCGAAGTATAATTAAATCAAATAGAAAAGATGTAGATAATGGATTTTCTGATGATTAGTCCATTATTTTTTTTGACCTAGCTCAAGTTTTAAAACTAGTTCTCCAGATTGATAATTTTGAATACTATTTGAGTATAAATCAGTTTTTATCAAAATTGTGAATTTTCTGTTTGCATAAAGTCCCGCATGAATTCCAATTGATTGAAAATTGTCGGATTGGATTCCCATAAGCCATTTGTTTTTATACGATAGGCTCGTTATCGGACAAACTCTGAGTTTGTTATCTAAAGTACTCAAATCTAGGTTTAGCCCTGGATGCAATGCCCATGATTTATTTAAGAACAAGCGACCTCCAAAATTAGTATGGTAAATTGTTGGTACTTTAAAGTTGTCCGCAACATTGGCTTTATTTAGTAATGAAAGTAGGTTGTTGATATAAAGTTCTGCAAATAGTGTTTTATACATATATCTCGCTCCGATAGATAATGAGGTATACCCATAATCTAATTTAATATTTTCTGAAGTTACTTCATTCGCATTATATGAGTTTATACCAAAGCCGAGTCGCAAGTATTGATTTTTTGTAAGTGCAATATTGTATGCAGATGACAAATATATATTCAGTGCACTTAAATTGTTAGATTGATAATTGTTGATTGCTAATCCAATGCCAAGCTTATTATTCATTAATGGAAATGCATTTGCAAAATATGCTTGAGTCCCTTTATTTTGTAGCGTATTAGTTAACTTCGATATAAAAAAATCACTTTTTACCCCAGCTAAAATACTATAGCGATTTTCATATCCACTATTTGCTGGATTTGATGTGAACTGAGCATTTAAAATGCTTGATATTTCACGGAAATTTTCAAGATTATAAAACGAAACATCAGTATATCGTCTAAACAATGTTAGATATTCTTGATAATTAATCCTTTTCCCTTTTTTTACATTTCCTGATTCCTGATTTGCTGTCCCATTTGGAATTGTAGCTACTTGAGGTGCCTGATTTTTGGAAGCTTTAGGTGATTCATATACCGGTTCAGTTGTGTTAATTGTTGATGGATTAGTGCTTTCAGGTGAAACTTCTGCAATGATTGATTGGGAACTAATTTCTGCAACTGATTGTTTTGAGTTTATAGATTGGGAACTATTTGTAGTTTGACCATTGTTTGTAGTTTTAACCTCTTGTTCGTTTAAAGAAATTGATTCAAGTTGTAACTTATTAATGGGTGAATTTGATTCCTTTAACTCTTTGGTTGAAGCGATACCTTGAGAATCAACATTAGAATTTTGTGTGTTTTGATTTGAATTTGAAGAGGTCTGGTTATTTGAAATTGAGTTTTGAATAGATTTTTGATCCTTTTGAGGAACTTTCTTTTGAGGAGCTTCAATAATTTTTGAAGGTGTGTTATTTGATCCTATATTGGGTTCATCGTATTTAGTCTGGACAATAGGTTTTAGTTCAGCTTTTACTGCCTGTATATCTTTAGAATAATCGGTTTTTGCTGATTTAATTTCATTGGTTATATTATTTGAAATTAAATCTTTCGGTGATTGAACAAGATAGTACCCAGAAACAGTTAGGGTGGCAATGACAAAAATGCTTACAATGCCGTAAAATATATTTCTAGAGATTCCAAATCCACCTTTTGTGCTTTCTTGCTGCGATTTGTATTTCACAAAATCTTGCCAAGCTTCATCAGAATTTGGAAGTTTAGTTTTGTCTATTTTATTTTTTATGAGTTGGTCAAAATTATCCATAAATAGCCTCCTCTTGTTTGGTAATCAGTGATATTTGTTTTTTGAGAATGGTTCTAGCATTATTAAGATGCCACATAGAAGTACCTTCTTTAATGTTGAGAATTTTCGAAATTTCTTTATGAGAATAGTCCTCGAAAATCGCTAAATTAAAGACGCTTCGCGACATTGGAGGAAGTTTTTGAATTAATAACAATAACTCTTTTTCAGAAAGAGAAGATATTGCGTCGTTATATGAACTTGGATCTGGGTAATCGGTAATGAGGTGAATTGATTGAGCATTTTTATGTTTCAGATTTCTACGGATAAAATCTATTGCCGAATGACTCATAATTCGCTTAAGCCATCCTTCAAAGGATCCTAAATGATTAAATTGATTGATATTTTGAAAGATTTTCAAAAAACCCTCATTAAAAATATCTTTCGCATCATCTTCATTATCAGTATATCGCAAACAAATTGTCATCAGCTTTGAGTAATACGTTTTAAACAACCACTCCTGTGCTTTCGCGTCACCCTCTGAACATTTAAGGATGATTTCTAGGATATGTTCGTTTGAATTCAACATTCGCTTATTTATTTGTTAGACGATAGAACCGACAAAGGTATTGGGTTCAATATCTGATTTATAATAACGTTAACAAATATAACAATATTTTTGATTGATTGTGAAATTAAGCATTATTTATCCCTAAAGATTGTTCTTGAATAATTGTCAAGTTGAAGTTTTTGATTTTTCTTCATTAAATATCGAAATAAAAATCTTTAGTTATTTCCTTAAAATCTATGGAATAATTGTGATTTGAATCAAAAATATATAAAGTTTGAATGCTATGACTTTGCGATGGAAATATGTGTTTCCAATGTGATACTATTAAAACTGGGGGCTCGTTTTGATTATGGCTTATGTTTATTCTTTGGTAACAGCGAAGCAGTGATGAGGTGGCTTCGAACGCAAATTTTTGAAACTGAGTTGGTGGGAGGATAATCCAAAAGCTACCATCTTCAGAAAGTAATTGTTTTACAGATTTAATCAATTCTTCAAATGATAGGGACTGCTCATTTCGGGCTTGATTGCGTTGTGCATTTGGCGAAGTTGTTTTTTCGTCAAAATATGGTGGATTGGTAATTATTAGATCAAATTTAGTAATGGTTTGATTCGTAAACTCAGAAAGATTTTGTTCTTTTGCTGTAATCCTATCTCCCCACGGAGAGTGACAAAAATTGAAAGATGCTTCTTTAATTGAGGATGAATCAATATCAATTGCAACTATATTTGCTTCAGATTTTTGTGCAATCATTAATGCTAATATTCCACATCCAGTGCCAATATCTAATACAAATTTACTGTCGTTACAATCGCAAAGTGAGCCCAATAGGATGGAGTCGGTGCTAACTTTCATCGATGATTGGAGGTGATTTAATCCAAAATGTTTTAAAGTAAAATCAAAAGTCGGCGACATTTACCCGATGTATAAATCGATAAGACCTTCTGGTGCAACAATGATTATCTTTTTTTCTGTGCGACTAACTTCTTTAATAAATTGGTCGATTACAGGAATAAGAATTTCTTTTCCGCCAAAATCTATACACATAATAGATTGAGTTGGAAATTCAAGAAAAGACTGAATAGTGCCAATATCTCCGCGTTCTTGATCGATAACGGTAAACCCAATAACTTCATGAAAATAAAATTTATTTCCAGTCAATACAGGAAGTGCGGATAATGGAAGATATAGATTGTTATTTACCAATTGATGAGATTCATCTGGTCCCATATCTTTGAAATGAACAATAACATTATTTGCCGATTTGAATTCAAAACGGTCTATAAAAAAAGGAATCAGTTCTCCTTCGGTTTCGATGAGAACTGATTCTAATTTTTTGTAATCTTGAGGATTATCAGCATCTATATAGATGACTAAATCTCCTTTATAACCAAAGGGTTTTGTTACTTTTCCTAAATAAAAAAAACCTTTATAGTCGGTCATTGAATTATTCAGCAGTTTTGTTTTCTTCTTCAGCAGTTTCAACTGCAGGAGTTTCAGCAACAACTTCAGCAATTACTTCTTCAGCAACGATTACTTCTGGAGTGATAACTTCTTCAACAACTGGTAATTCAACAACTTCTTCTGTAGTTTCTTCGATAACTTCTTCTACAGGAGCTGCTGCTTCAGGTTGACGTTTTTTAGCAAGTGCGCCAGCTTTTGTTTCTTTTACTTTTACTTCAGCTTCTAATGCTTTTTTAAATTTTTCTCTTGATTTTTGATCTTTTTGACCAATGTAAGCATTGAATTTAGCTTCTTTTTCTTTTTTCCAAGCATCCATTTTTGCATCAACTTGTTCTAACGTTAGGGCACCTTTTTTCATGCCTATTAGTAAGTGATGTTTTAAAAGAATACCTTCTTTACTTAAAATTGAACGAGCAGTGTCGCTTGGTTGAGCACCGCATTCAAACCAATAAAGAGCTCTCTCTTCATCTAAACGAATCATAGCAGGATCGGTCATTGGATTGTAAGTGCCTAATTTTTCAATAAAACGCCCATTACGAGGTGCACGACCATCAGCTACGACAATAGAATAAAAGGCTTTACCTTTTTTTCCGTGGCGTTGTAATCTAATTCTTGTAGCCATAAATGTAATTTAATGTGTTATTTTTTTATTTTTAAGGGTGCAAAGATACAATATATATTTTAAACTGCAAGATATAAATTGTAATTTTCATGATTATAATATTTCAGCTCCTATTAAAGATTTTAATTAAAATTTTCACCTTAACTCTTCTCGCTAAATTTAGCGACATTATGGTGTTTCTTGGTAACTTAAATTCAATAAATGATTCATTAATTGAATGGCGAATTGTTAAACCAGCGTATTTATTTCTTTCTGCGTTTTGATTTTTTTGTTTTTCTTTTTGCTTTTTTACTCGATTTTTTTTGTTTTGAAACAAAAAGTTTGTGATCTACTTTAATTGAATCATGAAGGGTTGTAAATGTAGATTTTGAATATAAAAACAACCATGTGTAGAGCGCATCCATTGAAAAAAAACGTGATGGTTCTCCATGTCCAGCTCCTTCAAGAGTATCGAATTTTAAATTGATGCCTTTGTTACATTTAATAATGGCATCTACAATTTTTTGTGATTCAGAAAACGCTACTGCTCTGTCGGCAGTGCCATGCATAATCCAAAGTGGAATGGTGGCTAGTTTGCAACCATCTTTTACATTGCCACCGCCACATAGCGCGACTGCTGCGGCTATTCTGTTAGGATATGCGCCAGCAAAATTCAAAACCCCATACCCCCCCAAACTCATCCCAACTACATATAAACGATTGATGTCGGTGTTGTAATTTTTCTGAACAAAGTTAACAACTTTTATAATTCTTTTAGGATCCCATGATTTGCCTCTAGGGCATTGCGGAGCGAGTACTAATGCAGGTAGTTTTCTCCCTCTGATGACTTCTTTTAAGACACCATATCGTTTTACCATTTCCAAATTTGAACCCGATAAACTTTTTCCATGTAAAAAAAGAATCAATGCAATGGGCTCTTTTGAATCTGAGGATCTCATGTCGGGTTCGTGAAGCCAAAAGTTATACCCACCTTCCACTTTATTTCGAAAAGCGGTGAGCTTTACTTGGGCAAAATTGGAAAAAGGAATTAGTGTTAAAGCCGAAAAAACTAATAAAACCAATAAAGAAGGAATAGCTGGTCTTGTGTTTTTTAAATTCATAATTGATGTTTTATTATTACAAACTTACTTAAAAAGTGTGTAAAAATAGTCTGAATCAAGTTTTTGTAACCTTTTTTATGATATCAAAGTTCTGATGCTTTAAGAATAAGCTATTGCTTATGCTCCTTTTTGCGTGAGGGATAAAAGTGGAAATCCTTTTTTCTTTTTTTTGAAAAGTGAGCAGGTGACCCTAAGTCACCAGCTCACTAAAATACCCCCAAAAAAGAAAAAAGATTGTAACGAATAGCCCGACCCAAAGGGGCACGCCCAAATAATTCTATTAAAAATCACAGGATGTCTTTTGCCCCAGTTTTCTGATAATCAGATTTTTATGTTATACCAATACTTATTTCAAAATAGTCCAATGGACCTTTTGAAATTTAGTATGGTTTAATGCTCGATGCTAATATGAACTATTAATTTATTTGAGTTATTGGACTAAATCATATTAGCATACGGTATTACTTAATTATCCCATTCATCACCGAGCGAGCAGCGTATTTGTGCATACACATGCTTACGGATTTGCGGATAAAATAGCTTTCGTGAATAAAATGGTATCCGTTGGTTGGATTATCCCAAAAAGCAGAATCCTTAATGTAAAACCACCATCCATTTTTAGATTTGTAATAACCTATTACGTGCCAACTGTGATCATCTTCAGTTTTTTTACTCAACTTTTCTGTCAATCTAAGGCTATCCATTTTTGACATATCGATTTCATTTATAAACCAACTATATGGAATATGAGGTTGATATGTTTTTTCAGAAAGATCGCCTGAAATCACAACTGAATATCCATTCATTAATGCTTCTTTGAGTGCTTCTATAAATAATTCTATAGGTAAGTTGTAATAATTTTTATCTCGCCACCAATTGTCTGGTTCATCCAAAACTCCACGTTGTCCAAATGGTAATCGACTGTTACTCATAAAAAAATAATAGTCGTAAGGATTTAATTTTAAATGCTCTTTTGAATATTCCAACGGAGTTATCGTCCTTTTTAATGCGGTGTCAAAAAAATGAGTAGGAGGGGCAGTCATTGTTTGATCTAAAATTTTAACACACTGTTTAATTATTTTTAGAGAGTTGGGATTCTTAGTCCGCTTAATTTTTTTAACCAATAGTTGCAACTTTTCAAACATTAATGAATAATCAAAAAAAGTAGATTCTATAGTCCTACCTAGATAAGCGTATGCAGGCACAGCTCCAAATTTTGTCATACAATTTAAAATTGCATTACATTCAGAACCCTCCACAAAAGTGTCAGTTGGACTAATCAATATTTGATTTATTTTTCCAACAAAATCATAGTAAGCAAACCACATTTCCGAAAACTTAGTCGTATCGTGATGAATACGAATATGCTCAGATTCTAACAACGAAACCATCGCAAAGCTCCAGCATGTGCCAGTATACCCTTGAGTAGTTGGAGGAAGATGTGGAAAAATTTTGAAAGAGTCGAGAGGTGGACAGTACGGCTTTTCATTTTGTGCAACTATTGAAATAGGCAAAAAAAAGATGTAGATACTAGTAAAAAAGAGTACGACAAAAAGAGTGAATTTTGTTCGTTGAATCATGATATTTTGTAATTTCGATAAAAATTATCACAAAAATACAATGAGTTTTACAATTTACCAAGCATCTGCTGGCTCAGGCAAGACCTTTTCGCTAGCTAAAGAATATTTAAAAATCACTTTACAGAACCCAGATGCCTATAAAAATATTTTAGCCATCACATTCACAAATAAGGCAGCTGCAGAGATGAAGGAGCGGATATTGAGCTACTTAAAGGATTTGGATAGTGGTGATTTGTCTTCAGATGGGTACACTCAGATGTTGCCAATTATCCTTAATGAAGTTAAAATTGATCAAGAATTAGCCGTCCAAAATGCTTCAATTTTGTTGAAAAAAATAATTTATAATTATGCAGATTTCTCTGTAATGACCATCGATGCTTTTTTTCAACGGATTTTGAGAACATTTGCTTTTGATTTGGATATTCCAATGAATTTTCAATTGGAGATTGATTCCAAAGAATTAATTGATCAAGTGGTGGAGTTGTTGATTGAACAAGTGGGCGAAAATGAATCACTTACGGCAATGATGATTGATTTTATTGATTCAAGTAGCGAAGAGTCAAAAAGTTGGCATATTGAAAAAGATATTATTAGTTTCACACCCGAGTTGTTAAGCGAACACAGTAAAAATTACATTGAATCGCTGAAAGACTTGTCGCTAGCAGATTTCACCCTGATTATCAACGATTTTGTTCAAGAGAAGCGAATTCTGAAACAGAAAATGATTAAAAGCTTGGCTGCCTTAAGGGAAAGCCTTGCAAATCAACAAATTCCTGAGACTGAGTTTAAAAATGATTTTCTTTCCAGATGGTTTAAATCTATAGAAAATGAAAGCTATGATGTTAAAATTGGATTGAAAAAAGCATTAGCTGATAAAAGTTGGTTTGCAAAAACCAAGGAGAAATTTTATCTGTCCGCATTTAATGCAATGGAGGTTGAGTTTTCAACTTTGCTTCAGCAGACCATAGATGATTCGCGCAGAATCCTATTTATATCTGCCATTCAACGAAAGATTTTTCCAATGGCTTTGCTTAATGAATTAAAAAGAACAGTGAGTCATATTGAATCTTTGGAACACACTTTTCAGATTTCAAACACCAATTTTAAAATTAACGAAATTACATCTCAAGAGCCTGCTCCCTTTATTTACGAACGGTTGGGCGATAAATATTACTACTATTTTATCGATGAATTTCAAGATACTTCCCGATTACAATGGCTGAATGTTTTGCCTCTGATTTGCGAAGCATTGTCTGGTTATCATGGTACCGAACAAGGAAAAGCAATCTTGTTTGGAGATCCGAAGCAAGCAATTTACCGCTTTAGAGGTGGCGATTTAGATCAATTTGTGGCATTGCCAAACATTATTAACGACGAACAGAATCCATTAATTGATTTGATGTCGGAAACGATAAAAAATCAGTATGTGCCAATTCCATTGGAAACCAATTATCGATCATTGTCTAATGTCATAGAATTCAATAATCAATTTTTTCAATACTTGTCTGATGGTCATGATTGTTTGAAGCCGTATTATAAAAATCACCGACAATTTTTTTTAAAAAGTAAAATTGGAGGACTTGTTACTGTTAGCATTTATAGGAAGGGTGCAGAGGTAAAATATCCAGACTTTGCTTTAGAACAAATTGGAATTCGAGTCAGTGAAGCTCTGCGGGATGGTTTTATGCTGAAAGATATTGCAATTCTTACACGCGATAAAAAACATGCTCCAGAAATTGCGTCGTTCCTTAGCAGTAAAGGATTTCAGGTGATTTCTTCGGATTCGTTGCTGATAAAGTCATCTTTAAAAGTCCTGTTTATCCTCGAAATTCTCCGATACTATCTGCAAAGCGAGAATCAAGTGATGGCGTTTTCGGTATTTGCTAAATATCGTCAATTGTTTGGCGGAGATGTGGGTATGATTGATTCTAAAAACATGTCAGTTAAATACTTAGAATCCGTTTTTGCAAATGATGGTTGTATGTTTAAGTTTGAGACTTTGGCTTCATTTGATTTATATGAGAGAACTGAGTATATAACGCGCTCTTTTGGTTTTAATGCTTCTGGGGATGCCTATTTATTGGCGCTTTTGAGTGTGATGAGCGATAAATCGTTGGCGCAAATTCAAGAACATAAATTTTGGGAATGGTGGGACGAAAACTCCCATAAACTTTCAGTAGAAATACCAGAAAATATGAATGGAATCACGCTGTTGACTATTCATAAAGCTAAGGGATTGGAATACCCAGTTGTGATTGTGCCCGATTATGAACCAAACAATAAAAAAGGAGATTTGTGGGTAAAATTATCTGAAAAATCTAGCGATTTAAATAAACGCTTATCGGTTGCCAAACTTCCTGTAAAAGAGGAGGATGAATCTGAATTTTCTAGTGAAATTTCCGAAGAATTAAACCGAATTCTAATCGACAAAGTGAATGTTTTGTATGTGGCATTAACTCGTGCTGTTGAACGATTGCATATAATTCTTCAAGCTCCTACTCCAACATCAAATTCGTTTTCGTACAAAAACAGTTTTTACAATTTTATTAGTAGCACTTTTCCCAATTCTCAAGAGGAGTTTGACTCCTTTTCATTCTTTGCGTATGGAGATTATGACCCAAAACGTGGAACTTCAAAGCCAACAATTATCAATAAAATTGAGGTAAATCAACTTTATTCTAGCGATTGGAAAGAGAATGATTGGTTGAGTAATAATCCTGAAAAATCACAAGCTCAGCAGTTTGGAATTTTATTGCACAATACGATGTCTTATATTAATTCGGTAGATGATGTAAATTTAGCGCTTGATATTTCGCAAAGAGTAAGTAATTTGGATGATGAGATTGTAATTACTTTAAAAAAACAGATCAATTCTATCGTAAATCATCCTGAGTTGATTCGCTTTTTTCAGCCTGGATCAACAGTATATAATGAAATTGATGTTGTTGATGCTGATGCAAAAGTGCATCGCCCCGACCGGGTGGTTTGCATTCAAGATGAAGTAGCCGTGATTGATTTTAAAACTGGAATCATCAATGAACATTACCATAATCAGATAAATGCATACAAGGATTTGTATTTACAATTGGGCTATAAAAACATTAACGGATATATTGTTTATGCCAATCCCGATTCGGTTGAAGTAGTTATAGTTTGATTTTGTGAATAATAATAACAATGTTTCGTTTATAACTCCTTCGAAAATATTAACCCGATAAATAGAATAAATGTAAATTTGCATATAAAACAACAGATTCATGGCACAGCAGTATTCTGAAGACAGCATTAAGTCTTTAAATTGGGAAGAACACATTCGATTACGTCCCGGAATGTATATTGGAAAACTTGGGGATGGAACTTCTCAAGACGATGGTATTTATGTGCTAATTAAAGAGATAATTGATAATTCTATAGATGAATTTTTGATGGGAAATGGAAAATTAATTGAAATTTCCATCAAGGATAATAAAGTCAAAGTTCGTGATAGGGGTAGAGGAATTCCACTAGGAAGTCTAATCGACTGCGTGAGTAAAATGAATACAGGTGCAAAGTATGATGATTCAGTCTTTCAAAAGTCGGTGGGACTAAACGGAGTTGGAACTAAAGCAGTAAATGCATTATCAGTATATTTTTGTGCTCAATCGGTACGTGATGGAAAAAAGAAAATGGTTGAGTTCTCTAGGGGAGTTATTACCAAAGACTATCTCATCGAAGATACTGATGAATCAAATGGAACAACTCTGAATTTTATTCCCGACGAAGATATATTTGGCGATTACCATTTTATTTCGGAATATATTGAAAAAAAACTATGGAATTATGCCTATCTTAATAAAGGCTTAACCCTTACTTTTAATGGTCAGAAGTTTTTTTCAAAGAATGGACTTCTTGATTTATTAGAAAATAATATTGATGGAGAAGTTGTATATCCTGCTCTTCATCTTTTGGATACAAACTTTGAGTTTGCTTTTACACACCTAGCCAATGGCTATGGCGAAGAGTATCATTCTTTTGTAAATGGTCAAAACACGAGTCAAGGTGGTACGCACCAACAAGCCTTTCGTGAGGCAATTGTTAAGACCATTCGTGATTTTTATAAAAAAGATTTTGAGCCAGGAGATATCAGAAACTCTATTATTGCTGCAATCAGTTTGCGAATTCAAGAGCCTGTTTTTGAATCTCAAACCAAGACCAAACTGGGGTCGATGAATATGGAGCCAAACGGTAAAGGTCAAAGTGTGAAAAACTACATTTCAGAAGTAGTTTCCACATTATTAGACAAATACCTTCATATGAATCCAGAAATGGCTGAATCTCTTTTACGTCGAATTTTAGAATCTGAAAAAGAGCGTAAAGACATTGCTGGAATTAAAAAATTAGCTAAAGACAGCGCTAAAAAAGTAAGTCTTCACAATAAAAAACTCAGAGACTGTAGAATACATCTAAATTCAAATGATGAACGTGGATTAGAATCAACCATTTTTATTACTGAAGGTGATTCTGCAAGTGGTTCGATTACTAAAACCCGCGATGTCAACACTCAAGCAGTATTTAGTCTTAAAGGGAAGCCCTTAAACTGCTTTGGTGAAAGCAAGAAAGTGGTTTATGAAAATGAAGAATTTAATCTTTTGCAAGCCGCTTTAAATTTGGAAGACGGACTTGATGGCTTACGATATAACTATGTAGTGATTGCCACTGATGCCGACGATGATGGTATGCATATTCGACTTTTGTTACTTACTTTTTTTGTGAAATATTATCCAGATTTAGTAAAAGCGGGTCATGTGTATATTCTCCAAACTCCATTATTTAGAGTTCGAAATAAGCAAAAAACATTCTATAGTTACTCCGAAGAAGAGCGATTAAAAGCTGTTAAAGAGTGTGGTGCTAATCCAGAAATTACTCGATTTAAAGGTCTTGGTGAAATTTCGCCAGATGAATTTAGAAATTTTATCGGCAAAACCATCCGGCTCGACCCAGTTGTTATGAAAAAGGACAGCGCTTCGAATGATTTGCTCTCATTTTATATGGGAAAAAACACTCCAGATCGTCAAAAATTTATCATTGAAAATCTAAGAAGAGTGGAAGATTAGAATGTTTTGAAAATCAAAAGGTTCAATTCTGATCTCCAATCAATACTCCAGAGACATTCCAAGAGCTAAAACTACCTCCTTCAGCTTTTCCTTGCGGAATTGCCAGTTTGAGTTCATGAACCCCTGGTGTGAGATTCTCGAGGGAAATTTCAATTGGATTTGTTGCCGTACCCGGACACCAACCTGATCGACTATAATCACTAGATGAAGTGCCATTCCAGAAGTTTCCAGATGCTGGATTTGATAATCGATAGGTTCCACAATCTGTTCTCCATGGGGTTACTTCAAAAACCTTTTTCTCATCGATAAAAATTTCGTTTTTCTTTGGTGTAAATTCATCTCCACCATCCCAACCGCCATGTCCGGTGGATATATATCTTAATTTTAGGTTGGTAACCCCCTGTGGAATTGTAAATTTAACCGTTAATGAATCGTTAGAAAACATGGTCCCATACTCTTGTCCAGCCATTTCTAAAACATTATTGGTGCAAAATAATGGACAAATCCATCTCTTTTTCTCTTTCTTTTCAATGATTTCTTTTGAATCAGGATAATATTTAAGTCTTAAATTTATCTTATGACCGCCTTTATCGTAATTTCCTATAAATGCACCAATCCAGACTTCATCGGTTAATATTGGCAATAGCGAGGTGATTTCTTGTTTGTAGTATGCCGAATCTGCCCACTGAAGACCTTCCACTATTACCTGATTATTATATTGCTTCACCCCAAAAGGAGTGTAAAATCGTATCAACTCAATTATTGGTGAATAATTATCGGTGGCTACCACACCTTGGTATGTTTTACCTAGATTATCAGTGTAAATTGGCAATGATTTTAAACTATCGAAACATCCTTGTAAAAAAGTAATTTTCGAATTTGTAGGAATAATAAAAATAGACCCAGTTCTATCGTAGGCATCGCCATTTGAAAATTCAGTAAGCTCGGCAAAGACTTGACCATTTGAAATTTTAGGTAAAAATACTTTCTTTAATATTACTGTTCCATTCGCAAATTTCAAAGTTTGAGAAATTTTATTGTCATTAATAATTTTGTTATCAACACAACCAAAACAAATTTGCTCATTTTCGAAGATAGACACATTTGTGATATAACCGTTTGCGATTATTGAGCGATAAAGCGATGCAGAAACCAACCTGAAATCAAAAGGTAAACTAATCTTTTTCGACGCAATGTTCTCCACGATTTTAGTAGCTATAACTTCAGAATTTCCATTTATTACAATCTTTAAAACCACTCCATTTGGGATTCCTAATGACGGTATTGGAGATGCATTTGCTAAACCAAACGCTTGACTAACTGATATTTCTACCTGGTTTGAGCGAACTACGGTTTTGAATATTTTACATGGGTATCCAAGAATGGTGTCTAATTTTCCAGTGAATTCAAGTTTTGGTAATTTGTCAAAAGGAGTGATGTACATAATTTTCTCCCCACTTTTTAAAGATGCCGTTTGGTAGCATTTAGCTGAATCGATTAAAACAAATCCTTCCTCTTTTGGAACTTGTGAAATCATCTTTTTTTCGCCAAAACTTTCAATAATTCTGCTTCTCAATCCTTCGATGGTGAGAATAATTGGATTTGATTCTTCGTCTATCGCACCTCGCTCATAACGAGAGTAATAAATTGAAAATTGACCTTTCGGAGTGGCTTTTCCTTTGGATTGAGAATGCCCTTGAAAGAAGAATAATGCAAGACCGCAAATAATCAGGATTTTTTTCATATAAATAATTTTGGACAATAATTTAAATTTGAATTGACATTATCTCAGTCAAAATTATAAAAAAAGGAGAACAATTAATGCTCTCCTTTTTTATTATAAACTTTCCGAAAATTTAATTTTAAACCTTCGTTTAGTCTTGAGGAATATTTACGTCTAAATCGTCGCCAATAACTTCGAGTTTAAAACCTGATCCGTGAATGTTTTTGATGTTTACATTAGGATCTTCGGTTAAATACTTACGAAGTTTCGTGATAAATACGTCCATGCTACGACCAATAAAATAATCATCTTCGCCCCAAACAGTTTTCAAAATCACTTCGCGAGGAATTAATGTATTTTTGTGAGAAGCCAATAGTTTTAATAAATCAGATTCTTTACGGGTTAAGCTACGGTTAATACTTGGCGATTTTAGTTGTAAAGCACTGTAATCGAAAGTAAAAATACCCATTGTAAATACTTCTTGTTCTCCTAAGAAAGAAGTGATTTTTACAGCTTTTGTTCTACGTAAAATAGCTTCAATACGCAAGCTTAATTCTTCAGTACTAAATGGTTTTGTGATATAATCATCAGCTCCAATTTTAAAACCTTTGATTTTATCTTCTTTAAGTGTTCTTGCAGTTAAGAAAATCATTGGAACATGTTTGTCGATGTTACGAATTTCTTGTGCTAGGCTGAAACCGTCTTTAACAGGCATCATAATGTCTAATATACACAAATCAAATTTGTCTTTACCAAAAACTTTAGTTCCTTCTTCACCATCGCTGCAAGCAGTAACTTCGTAGTTTAACATTTCAAGGTAATCTTTCAATACCAAGCGTAAATTTTGGTTATCTTCAACCAATAAAATTTTGTTTTTCTCGCCTTTCATAACTTTTTCTATTTTAATTATTGTTTATTTAATGTTTGTTTTTTGAATATTACTATTTATTTTTTTCCAAACGGCAAAAATACGATGAATTCTGTGCCATTATTTAGGGTGCTTTTTACATTAATTTCTCCATGATGAACATCTACTAATTGCTTTACAAAATAAAGTCCTAATCCAAATCCTTTAACGTCGTGGTTGTTTTTAATCCGATAGGTTTTGTGGAATATTTTATTTAATGCATCTGAAGGAATGCCAATGCCATTATCTTTAACACCAATTGAAATTCCATATTGATTCGACGATGTAGTGATATTGATAATTGGTGCATCTTTGGAATATTTAATGGCGTTATCGATAAGATTTGTAAAAATCATGTTTATATATGAAGAGTCACCAACAACAACACTTTGGGTGGCATTTAATTCACTTATCAACTTTCCACCTCTTTCTTCAACAACAAACTGGAAATTCTTGAGTGTTTTATTTAGCAAATCATGAATGTTTACTTCTCCGTTAATCATTTTGGATTTTCCATTTTCAACAACTGAAATAGTAAGCAAATCATCCACAATTTGCTTCATTTTTCTGTTTTCATCTACAATGATATTTATGTATGTTTTTATCTTTTCGGATGGAAGTTCGTAATTGAATTTTTTAAAAATATCTGTGGCTATAGAGGTTGTAGCAATTGGCGTTTTTAATTCATGAGTGATGTTTTGAAAAAAATCATCTTTTAGTTTTGATTCTTTAACCCCTGAAATCCACCGCCGAATAATGAAAACAAAGACTACGATAAGGAGTATAATTAGAGTTATTGTAAATGACATTGCAAGTTGTAAGTGCCCAAGTATTAGGTATTTAAAATTTGGGATATCGTAGTAACAGATATAATGTGTTAATTTTCCAGATACTGGTGAAATAAATGCACATGATATTGGAGCCGAATATTTGTCGGTAATTTCATTAGAACCATTACTAAATTCAATTTTGTTGTTGTTTAGGTTTTTAATAACTATTATCGCATTTTCAACCCCAAGAGGTTTTGAGATGTTTTGGTCTATTTTAGAAGCCATTACTCTAAATTGTTCCTTAAAATGATCTTCAGTTATGCTATCTTTTTGCTGATTTGTTTCAAAAAAATCGATAGAAAACTGTGTGACATTTTTTTGCAATTCAATTGTTGTGGCTTGAATTACTTTTGATTTTTCGTAATTATAAGCATATTTGTGCAAGATTAAAAAAACCAACACCAATATAAGCAACAGAAAAACTGAGCTTACAAAGTATAGTGATTTTAAATTCTTTTGAATTGAATTCATTCTTGCATTTTTTTTAAAATTATATGCTTATTTTTCAAACCAAATATTTACATATACAAAACTAACGGTAATCTTAACATTTTGTTTTGTAAAAATACAAATATTATCGCTATCACAAAGAGTATTTATCATAATAAAAATTGTAAAATTTGTAATGCGTTGAATGACAGAGTTATAAAATATATTTATTTTTAATATATTTTGTTTAGAGTTTGTATATTAACATAATTTATGCATTAATCTTAATATATTTGCAGAAATTCATTCAATATTTTTGATTATAACTTTAAAAGCTAGTAAAATTAATTAATTCAATATCAGTCATTCGTGAAAAGACCTTGTTGTTTTCTAAAAAAAATGTAAGTTTGTAACAATAAATGAACAATAAAAGGAATAAATGCTATTGTTTAAAATAATTTTAATTGCTTTAATCCTAATTTATTCAGCCACAGTGGCTACGTTAACGTTTTTTAATAAATATAAAAAATGATGTCAAAAGAACTTTTTTTAGGAATTAACTTTTCAACAGAACTCACCGTAGCAATGAAAGATACTGCTTCGATGTACGGTTCTGGTTTGGTTGAGGTTTTTGCAACTCCCGCTATGATTGGAATGATGGAAAATACCGCCCATCTTTGCGTGAATGACTCACTTGATGAAACCCAAATTACTGTTGGGACAGAAGTGAATATTCAACATTTAAAAGCAACACCTATTGGGATGAAAGTGGTTTGTAATGCTACATTAATTGAAATTGAGGGCAAAAAATTGGTTTTTGAAGTAATTGCTCATGATGAACAAGGACTTATTGGAAAAGGATTCCATACTCGATATATTGTTGACCGCAAAAAATTTATGAACAAACTGAATCAGTCGAGTTAAATCAGCAAATTGCAAATGTTTAAATACTAAAAAATCACTACATTTGTTCTCTAATGTCCATATTGATTTATTAACAAGATTTCTGAAAAATTGTTTTGAAACCATAGTCCGTTTATAGAAACATCTATAATTTAATGGTTTAGATATTTCCTTTAAACAAAATCAGAATCTTTTTCAAATTTCATAATTATGCATTAGTGAAAAACGTAATAGCCAGAAAAACAACAATTAATGCCTGATATCTCTATATTTCCTTCAGAACAAACCTATTTTGTTGATGTAATAATTCCGTTGGCTGTACCAGGAACGTTTACTTATCAAATTCCAAATGAATGGGTTAGCGCTGTAAAAATTGGCTGTAGAGTGGGTGTGCAGTTTGGAAAAAATAGAATTTATGCAGGCATTGTGTGCAATATTCATCAAAATGTACCGCTAAAATATAAAACAAAACCAATTTTTTCTGTATTAGACGAATTGCCCATTGTTTATCAATCTCAGCTAGATTTTTGGACGTGGATTTCGCAATATTACTCCTGCTATATCGGAGAAGTGATGAGTGCTGCCCTTCCGATCGGACTTAAGTTAAGTAGTGAAACCAAAGTGTTGATGAATGATGAATTTGATGGCGAGATCTCACTGTTGACTCCCAAAGAACTTGCAATAACCGATGCTCTTACTCAAAGTGGAGTGCTCATGATTGATCAGATTTCTAAAATGCTAAATCAGCAAAAAGTGATTCACATCATCCGCGGATTAATTGATAAAAAAGTGGTGATTGTTTTGGAAGAAATTGAACATAGGTTTAAACCTAAAGAAGAGGTGTTCATCTCTTTGACTAAGGAATTTCAACAAAACGAATCTGCAATTTCTGATTTGCTTGATCAACTGAATGCCAAAAAGCAAACGTACAAGCAAATGCTCACATTGATGGGGTTTTTAAAGTTTTGTCAAGGGAATTATTCTGTTGAAATTAAAAAATCGGAATTGCTAAAAGAATTTGAATGTTCACCTTCTTCGATTGATAGTCTAATTCGCAAAAATGTTCTTGTGTCACAAGAAAAAGTAGTTTCACGGCTTCATCATGATATATCTTCTGGAAGTGCCGATAAAATTGTGTTTACAGCTCCTCAAACAACAGCAATCCATGAACTTACAGATGCATTACAGCAAAAAAACATTGCCTTGATTCATGGAGTAACAGGGAGTGGGAAGACTGAAATTTACATTCATTTTATTCAAAAAGCAATTCAAGAAGGCAAACAAGTACTTTATTTACTTCCAGAAATTGCACTTACTGGCCAGATTGTGAAACGTTTGCAAAGTTATTTTGGTGATAAAGTTGGCGTTTACCATTCCAAATTCAACGAAAATGAACAGGTGGAAATCTGGAATGCGGTATTGAATCACAAGAATCAAGAATCAAAATCAACCCGATATTCAATTATTTTAGGGGCTCGATCTGCCATTTTTCTCCCTTTTTCAAATTTGGATCTGATTATTGTTGATGAAGAACACGATAGTTCATACAAACAAATTGATCCTGCTCCAAGATACCATGCTCGTGATGCAGCGTTATACTTAGCTGCCATTCATAAAGCTAAAACAATTTTGGGCTCTGCAACTCCTTCCGTGGAAACCTATTGGCATACTCAAAATCAAAAATATGGGCTGGTAGAATTGACATCAAGGTATACCAATGTTCAATTACCTCAAACCATTTTAGTAAATCTAAAAGACGCTCAAAAATATAAGCAGATGAAGTCTATGTTTTCCAATACTTTGGTTGAACATATTGATGCTGCAATAAAAAACAATGAACAAGTTATTTTATTTCAAAATAGGAGAGGGTTTTCGCCAATTATTGAATGTCAGAAATGTCAACATGTTCCTAAATGTATCCGATGCGACGTGTCATTAACTTATCACAAAAAAAATGATGTGATGAAATGTCATTACTGCGGGTATACTATTCCTTCAATTCGAATTTGCCCAGTTTGTTCCAGTGCTGATTTAAAAGCAAAAGGGCTCGGAACTGAAAAAATTGAGGAGGAACTTGCGATTCTTTTCCCCCAAATTGAAATCAGCCGAATTGATCACGACACTTCTGGATCTAGAAATGCATTGTTGAAAATTCTTACTGATTTCGAAAATCAAAAAACACAAATTCTGGTAGGAACTCAAATGGTGACCAAGGGTTTGGATTTCAGTAACGTGTCGTTGGTTGGGGTGATTAATGCCGATAGCATTATTGCATATCCAGATTTTAGATCGTTTGAGCGTGCGTTTCAGATGCTGGTTCAGGTAAGTGGTCGATCGGGACGCAAAGAGAAACAGGGAACTGTGATTATCCAAACCTATCAACCAGCAAATCCTGTGATCGAATTTGTAATGCGCAACGACTATTTGAGTATGTATCATCATCAAATTGAGGAACGAAAAATGTTTAAATATCCTCCGTTTGTCCGATTGATTAAGATTGTAGTAAAACACAAATACGAAAAAACAACCGTCACCGCTGCTCAAATGCTTGCAAAATTGATGCGCAATCAGTTGCCCGACACTGTTTTAGGCCCCGAATATCCTATGATTTCGATGATTAACAATTACTATATCAACGAAATATTCTTGAAAATTGACAAAAATAGTGGCATGAACGAGAAAAAACTTCGCATTCGGGAAATGATCGATCAGGTTCAAAACCACATGTCATACAAAGGAGTGAGAATTTCAGTAGATGTTGATCCACAATAAGATAAGTATGTAAATAATTGTAGTGTAATACGCAATATGAAAAAACTGATAATTAGCATATTAATTTTGAATATTATTTTAGTTGGTTGCAATAATCCAACAAGAAATAATGATAATTTGACAAAAACTAATTTTAATTTATTAAATGACTATTCCAATTTTCAGAAACGGATGTCCGAATCAGACACAATTTTAGTTTGGATGAATCTAAGTGTATGCATACGTCAAGGGATGGAGAAATTCATTATCACAAAAGAAATGGACTCATTGAATATTTTGTTATACTTTAAAGAAAGTGCATTTTCAGACAAAGAATATGTTGAACAAAAGACAATAAAAATATCTGAAAATGATACAACTTGGAATTTTGGTAAGTTCTTAACCGAAAACAAATACAGGATTAAATCAAAGGAGGGAAGTTCTCCAACGTTTTCAATGCGGATGGACACCGCAAAATTCTATTTTTACACAGATGGACTTGCGGACTTAAACAGATTTATAATTGAGTATAGCATAGCAATGAGGAGATTAGATCCCAAAAATCCCATTTATATAATGGCAGATTTTGCAGATGACATTGAAAAAAAAATAATTCTTAGACTAATAGCGAGAGGGCTGATTGTTAAATTTCAACAAAATCAACTCTAGGGGCTAAAAGCGAACAGTTTCAAGTGGTTTGTTTGAAAACTTTTGGATATTTGTTCCTTTTTCAATCCAAGCAAAGGCTCTAATTATAGACCGAAATAGTAGCTGACATTCAAACCAGCATTCCATAAATATCCTGTGATTGGTGCATCAATAATTTTCAAAATGCCATATCTAAATGTAGGTTCAACTCTTAAAGAATGTCGATTGCTTATTCTCCAATCTATTCCAAGGCTGATTGTTGGCGAAAGATTTATTGAGTTATAATTGTAAGTGCCTGATTGTTTTACCGTTTTTGTTGAGCCATCCCCCTTTGTTAAAACGGAAGTTGTTGATTCTATAATAAATATATTTGTTGTAATTCCAGCACTTGTAATAAGTCTAATTTTCTTTTTTCCAAAGATGAAGTTCGCTTTTAATGGTATATCAATATAATAATCATTGTAAACAAAATAGGCATTTGTATAAATTTCGGCAGTACTATTAATAAAACCGCCATTTGTATCAATCATATCTCCATAGGTCAATGTTTGTGACTTCGTTTGATATCCTTTGTTTGAAAATTGAATTCCAGCTTCAATACCGATTGTTCTGTTTAAATTATATACAACATTGAGTCCTGAGGTATAGGAGATTTTATAATTTTCTGTCTTATTACGCAAACTTATCATTAATTTATTTGATAGAATATTATTGTTGTTGTAATTTTCTTGTAAAGTTCTATAGCAATAATCTGTAGAAAAATTTGCGCCAATTTGAATTTTTTTGGATTTAGAAACTGGAGAAGCTTCTTGTGAAAAAATATTGGTTGTTATTCCAAACAATAGTACTAAAAAAGTTAAGGTTGTGTTCTTCATGGCAAAAATTTTATTGTTATTAATTTTAATCATAGTTTGTTATTTAAAATCTGTTTTGCAATTAAAACAGTGGTGTTTTTTGCGAATAGGTGGAAATGGCATAAATAGAAAGAATGCTAAGAACAAGTATAAAAAATCCCATTTGTAATCTATAGCATAACCATACCGAACATCATCTGAATTGCAATTGGGGCATATTGTCTGCGATTTTGGAATTGTTTCAGTATTTGATAATTCTACTAATTCTTTTTCAAAATAATAATCTACAGGCTTTGTGCGAAAATATTTAAAAAAACTTCGATTTGGGTCAAAAAGTTCATACCAAAAATTCGTCATTGTAAAAACGAATTTTGTGTTAGACAATTCTAGAAATTCTTTTTCTGAAGCAATAACTTCTGAAATTTCTTCTTTGCTTAAAAATTCTGATTTAAATGATTCTGGGATATTGAGAAGATCTGAGTTTTTGCGGATTTGAGATTTGATTGAAAATATTTCATTCTGCCGATTGATATCATTTTCTAATGCAGGAGCTGTATCGTATTGACCAAGTTCGTCAAAAAGCATGTTTTGCTTAATATATTCCAATGTTTGTTCGGCTAATTCAACCTGATCTGAAGGAACCTTTAACTTGACACCGCCAATTGCAACTGCATTAAAGGGATAAACCCCAACAAAATGGTCGTCAAACATAAAGCAATCTAATCCATCACATTCCAATCTGCCCATAATTATATGGCAATCCATAGGGATGTTCGAAGAAAATATTGTTACAAGTTCCATGGTAAAGGATGTTTTATAACGTTTCAGATTCCATGCAATCCTTATATCGCGCGAATTATCTGATGTCTATCAACTTACTTTTTCTCTTTCTTAGCTTCTCCGTCTTTTGTGTAATCAGCTTCGTCGATTATTAAAAACACATCTTCATTTTCTCTTTTCATCAAATATTTTTCTCGAGCATAGCGTTCAAGTTTATCGATGTTAGATATTAATTCATTAGTAGAGCTTTGATTTTCCTTTATTTCATTCAAATAATATTCACGCTCTTGCTCAATTTTGCTAAGTGTATTCAAATATTCTACCTGTTTGATTATGTTGTTTGAATCAAAAATTAACATCCACGAAAAAAAGAGTGTTAACGTAATCAAATACTTGAATTTTTTAAGATATTTCATAAACTTAGTTTGTTATAATGCAATGTGCTTGAAAATCAATATGTTGAAGATGAATTATTTAATAACGAATCTTACAATTACAAAAGTACAAGTAATCAATTAAAAAACATAAATTATGCATTTTATTTATGAATAACTTATTGTTGATATTGTTCAATATTAAAATATCAATTGGATAAGCGCTAGATTTCTAGCGTTTATAGGGTCTGATGATTATAATGATTTTGTGAAAATAATTTTCAGCATCATACAGCAATCAATCTCCAAGTAGTTGAATTTTAAATGTTTCGATTAATCAATGTCTTGAAAAAATAATTTACTGCAAAATATTGGTAAATATTAAATTGCCATATTATCATCAAAGTTTTCGAGCAGTTCTTTAACTCTTTTAATAAACATTCCACCCATTCCACCATCAACAACACGATGATCGTAAGATAACGAAAGATACATCATAGGCGCAATTCCAATTGAATCTCCATATTCAGATTCAATAACAATGGGTTGCTTTCTGATGGCTCCGATTGCTAAAATTGCTACTTGTGGTTGGTTGATAATTGGGGTTCCAATCACTGTGTCAAAACTGCCAAGGTTGGTTATTGAAAATGTACCACCTTGAATTTCATCGGGCTGCAATTTAGAAGTTCTAGCCCTCGAAGCTAAGTCATTTATCGTTTTGGTAAGTCCTAGCAAATTCTTTTGATCTGCATCTTTAATCACAGGCACAATCAAATTTCCGTTAGGCAATACAGTCGCCATTCCAATATTAATATTCTTACGATAAATTATTTTATTGCCATCCACAGAAGCATTTACACCTGGAAATTCTTTTATAGCTTTTGCAACCAAATTGAAGAATATTGGAGTAAAAGTTATTTTTTGCCCTTCACGTTTTAAGAAATCATCTTTTACTCTATCACGCCACTTGACAACTTTCGACATATTAACTTCGATAATTGAGGTTACATGAGCCGAAGTATGAATGGACATAACCATGTGGTCTGCAATTAGTTTACGCATTCTATCCATTTCAACGATGGTGTCTTCAGTATTCGATTTTATTGCAGCAGGTTGTATTTGAATAGTTTGTGATAAAGTTTCTGCAACTTTTAGTGGTTGGGAGTTAGTCTCTGGGATTGATTTTTTTGAAAGAATATATTTGTCTAAATCAGTTTTCGTAATACGGTTTTCTGAACCAGAGCCTATAATTTGTTCAAGTTCAACCATCGAAATGTTTTCAATTCGAGCAATATTTTTTACTAAAGGAGAAAAAAACCGAGATGATCTTTCAGTCCCTGTTTCGTCAGCAATATCAACAATGTTTTCAAAATCAGGATGATGCGAATTGCAACCTTCGGTATCACAGGTGTCGTTTGTTTTTATAGTATCCGATTCAATTATTTCAACGGTTTCATCGGTGGAAATTATTGCAACTAGTTTCCCTACAGCTACAATATCGCCTTCGTGGTAAAGTTGTTTTATCAATATTCCATCACCTGAGGCCACAATCTCAGAATCCACTTTATCTGTAGCAATTTCAAGTATGGGTTCGTCTAAAGCTACTTTATCTCCTTGATTTTTCAACCATCGAATAATGGTTGCTTCAATAATTCCTTCGCCCATTCGGGGCATAACTATTTCAAATTTTGACATAATCTATATTCTGATTTCAAATATTAATCTTCTTATTGTAATAGATGTTAAACAGCAATTTGTGTTTTTTGTTTATGTGATGGTGCTTTTATTAACTTTATGAAGCATCATTATTTATCTATTTTTCAAAAATCACCAGAAAATGAATCCTCAGGAATTCTGAATTTAAATTGAATAAAAAAATGGATAAACGTAAAAACCCATAAATCATTTTTACAAGATTTTGGATTTGATATAGTGGGATAAAAAAATCGATTTTTCCTTTTTGAAAGAAACTAATTTAAATATTTAATTTCAATGAGTTCAATGCTGAAATTAAGTTCCATTTTTAATATTAATGGATTATTTGGATCATCAAGAATCCAATATTTGTATGCATTTGAATCTTTTGTAATGCAATACATCACATTCAAAATTGAATCATTTCCATTCATTTGAAGTGGATAATTTTGGTTGTTTACAAATTCTAACTCTTTTAAGCTAAGCTCACCAGAGTTGGTTGAAATGAAACATTTTTTCTTTTTCTTTATGTTTTTCCAAACTTTTTTACTCACCCAGATTGAGGTTTGATTTTCAAGTGCAACATCATTACTCTGAAAATAATTATATTGAGAAATTGCATTTTTTAAAGCTTCTTTTGATAATGATATTTTACCGGTAGTCCTTTTTTGGTTTGTCATTTTAAAAGAAAAAGACAGTGTTGTTTTGAAATCATCAACGGTAACAATAAAATCATTCTTTTGATTATTATTTTCAAATTGATATACAAGCACCATCCCTTTTTTAATTTCTACAGGATTGTTAATGGAAAATAAAACAAAGGGGCAGAAGGTCAGAAATAATAATAATAGTGGAAGTTTTATATTATAGATTTGTTTTTTCATCATAAATATAATTCGTGAGAACTATGTACATTAAATATGTTTTACTCCTTTTGTGCTTAAAAAGTTACATAAAATTATATAACACAGTAAAAATTACACCATAATCACTTCTTGATTATGAATTGATTATACTTAAATAAATAGTTATATTAGGAATTATATTGGTTAAAATTCTCCTTATTAGGCTTAGATTTAAGATGTAATTGGTCGTAAAAAACCGATAAATTTTATATCTTTGTAGCTTAATTTTTAGCTCATGAAACTTAGTGTTGTCATTGTAAACTATAATGTAGAGCATTTTCTTGAACAGTGTCTGTTTGCTGTAGAGAAGGCCATACAAGGGATTGACGCAGAAGTATGTGTAGTGGATAATAATTCCGTTGATGGGTCATTGTTAATGTTGACTCAACGATTTTCGTGGGTAAAAGTGATTGCGAATACTGAGAATGCTGGATTTTCGAAAGCAAACAATCAAGCCATTAGAGAGGCAAAAGGGGAGTATGTTTTGCTTTTAAATCCAGATACTATCGTAGAAAATGATACTTTTTCTAAAACAATTTCCTTTTTAGATAATCATCAAGATGCTGGTGGCCTTGGTGTTACCATGATTGATGGTAAAGGAAAGTTTCTTCCTGAATCAAAAAGAGGATTGCCAACTCCCGAAGTTGCATTTTATAAGATGTTTGGTTTATCGAAGCTTTTCAAAAAATCAAAACGTTTTGGCAAATACCATTTAACCTATTTGGATAAAGATCAAACTCACGAAGTAGATATTCTTTCTGGCGCATTTATGATGTTGCGTGCTAAGACTTTAAACATAACAGGGTTGCTAGATGAGGATTATTTTATGTATGGCGAGGATATAGATTTGTCATATCGAATTACTCAAGCTGGATTCAAAAATTACTATTTTGCCGATACAAAAATTATTCATTATAAAGGAGAAAGTACCAAAAAGGGTAGTTTAAATTATGTTTTTGTTTTTTACAACGCAATGCGAATTTTTGCCAGAAAACACTTTTCTGGTAACAGCAAACATCTTTTTTTAACACTTATCAATTTCGCAATTTATCTCAGAGCAACGATGTCGATAATTAAACGATTTGCTCAGAAAGTTTGGCTGCCAATTACCGATTTCGTTTTGATTTTTGGGACAATGTTCTTGTTGAAAGGATATTGGGAAGAAACGGTGCTTTCCCATAAATCAAGCCTTTTCCCTGCGGAATTTATTCAAATTGCAATTCCAATTTATATTTTGGTGTGGATGTATAGTGTCTATTTAACTAATGGATATAGAAATAATAGCAAGCCATCAAATATTGTAAAAGGAGTTGCTTTTGGTACCATATTTATTTTGGTTTTTTATGCACTAATGCCCGAAAGTTTTAGGTTTTCGAGAGCAATGATTGTACTTGGTTCATTCGGAACTGTATTTGTGATGATCCTTTGGAGGTTGTTTCTTAATGTCCTAAAGTTTAACAATTTCTCATTTAGCGATGACTCTTCGGGGAGATTTTTAGTAGTAGGAAATGTTGAAGAAGCACAACGAGTGGCAGATGTTTTGAGAAAAACTAATTTAAATCCTGAATTTATTGGATTGATTACCTTAGAAAAAGAAATATTTCCAGAAGTAATAGGCTCAATTCATCAAATTTCGGAGATTATCTCCATTTATAACATTAAGGAAGTAGTTTTTTGTGCAAAAGATCTTGCTGCTAATCAAATTATCGAAATGATGGGGAAGCTTCAGTATCATCAGATTGAGTACAAAATTGCACCACCAGAAAGCCTTTCAATTATTGGGAGTAGTTCAATAAATACGTCTGGAGATATATATGTAATTCAAGTTAATGCAATAACTACCAAGCAAAACAAACGGAATAAACGTATATTAGATGTCGTAATTTCAATCATGGCAATAATCATATCTCCAATATTGATGTGGTTTTCGTCACCAATAAAATATTATCGTAACTGCTTTAATGTTATTTTGAGTAAACGAAGTTGGGTTGGTTTGCATCCCGTTCAAAAGTCGAGTTCATTAACTTTGAAACCAGGAATATTTTATCCAACCGATGGCTTTAGTATTAAACTGGTGAGCGATGAATTGATTGAAAAAGCGAATAATGTTTATTCACATGATTACAAATTAGCGCTTGATTTGAAAATTGTTTTAAAATCAATAACAAAATTAGGTCGATAATTTGTAGTGTTTTGCGGTTTTAAAATTTTTATGTTTATCGAATAATTAAGGGCGTTTATCGTTTTGCGAATTCTAATCATTGAATAAGAAATTTTTCATAATGAATGTTCGATACTTGATACATTTGCTATTATATATTGTTGATATTATTGACATTAGAATATGAATTTGTCGAGATAAATAATTGGTGTAAGATGATAAATATTCAATATTACCTTAGATTTTAATTAGAATTGGGAACCAACAAATCGAAAAAATCAATTAGTTCCAAATAACTTTTTGTAATTTCGTAAAAATTAAATGATTAAATAATTATGCAAATGTCGCAAAAATCCTTCTTGATTATCAGTTGTATTTTCTTTGCAACAATAACGAGTTATGGGTATTCTCAATGCGATGATTTGAAAGCCAATTACAAAACTCATTTTTTAAAACGATCCCTCTCCATAGACCCTATAGAAGGAGTTTGGAAAGCATACCGTACCGTTAAAATCTATCAAGGAGATCAAATTAAAAAAATTAAAAGAGATAATATTGCAGAAACTTGGATGATAATAAAACAAGACAACAATTTTCTGGTTTGTAATGGAAATAATGATGCTTCAACACCTTTGATTTTTTTCACTAAGGAACAAAACTCGAAATATGTCTTTAATAAAAATTACATCAAGCAAAATTCAATAATTTCTGCTTATGCTTTGTTAACCGGTCATAAATTGACTTTTTCTTATGCTGAAAATTTATCTTACTTAAAAGAAATAATGAGCGATAAGTATACAAAAGATGTAAGAGTTGAGTATGATTATGAATTAATTAAAGAAGATAACTACACTACAAAAGTAACTGAACAAGTTCCAAAAATTAAAAAATATTTAATCGAAGGGTTGAAAAACTATTTCAATATTTAAGAATAATGAACGGTGATCCAATTTTATATGAGCTACTCAACAAGCTTCAAATTAATTATCAGTACATCGAGCATCCACCAGCACCTACCATTGAAATTGCTAAGCAATATTGGGATGGCAACAACGCGACTCATTGCAAGAATATTTTTATGCGAAATCACAAAGGGAATCAACATTATTTGATAATTCTGCCTTGCGATTCTGTTTTTTTGATTAAAAATTTAGAGCAAAATCTTAAACAAGGCAAACTCACCTTTGCATCTGAAGATAGATTGTATAAATACTTGAAGCTAACACCTGGCTCTGTATCGCCATTTGGTTTAATTAACGATTCTGAGCATCATGTAATTGTGTATATTGATGAAGCACTTGCAAAATCTGAACATGTTAGCTTCCATCCAAACATAAACACAGCATCATTGATTATTTCATTTAGTGATTTAATCAACTTTTTGATTTTTGCAGGTTCAAAATATCAAATATTAAATTTAGGTGCGAATTCGAAATTGTAATTCGTTAAGTATTTGTGAAATAAATTTTGACTTTCCAAATTTTTGTATTTACAACAAATGTAAATTTTGCTATATAATTTCAAATTTTTCGAATTTCATCAAATAAGACAATTTTAATATTGTAAATATTTAGTTTTTATTTGATTATTTACAGATTATTTATTTTGATAAATAATCCTGATATGATCTGTGATTTGTCGTATAACTCATACAAATACAGTGATATAACTATTTTTTAATTGTTGGGTGATTTTTAAATATTTTGTTTTAAAATAAATAATGCGTATGTTTTTATTTTAAAATTATACTAAGTATGAATTATTTAGTATATTTACCACGGTTTAGGGGGGAGAAATTTAGAAAATCATGAATATGAGAAAATCAAAAGGCAATTTTTTTATTTTTTGGCTATTTACATTCTTGATATTTTCGCCAAATACAATTTCTGCACAACCAGGTTGTCCAAGTATTAATGCTGGTAACGACCAAACACTGAATTGTTTTACTTCATGTGCAACATTAAATGCAACAGTTTTACAAACAGGAGCATCAACTGCATATACAGTGAGCTCTGTTCCATACGCTCCACCATATCCATACAGTTCTGGAACTCAAATAATGGCTAATATTGATGATACCTGGAGTACTGTAATTACGCTGCCGTTTAACTTTTGTTTTTTTGGAAATGTATATAACAAAATAGTGGTAGGATCTAATGGCTTAATCACTTTCGACCAAACTGTCGCTGGAGGTTATTGTGCTTGGTCATATTCCGCATCTTGTCCAAGTGCTTCATTACAAAAAAATTCAATATTTGGCCCATATCATGATATTGATCCAAGTGTTACAGGTGCATTATATTATGGAATACAAGGTGTTGCCCCATGTCGTACTTTTGTAATTAGTTTTTATAATGTTGCTCTTTTTAGCTGCACTTCTTTAAAAGCAACTCATCAAATTGTGCTCTACGAAAACACCAATGTGATTGAAGTTTATATTCAAAATAAACCATCTTGTCCTGGGTGGAATAGTGGAAATACATTAGTGGGAATTCAAAACAGTACAGGAACAGTTGGGTATGTTGCTCCAGGAAGAAATACTTCCGCATGGACAACAACAAATGAGGCTTGGCGTTTTACGCCCAGTGGTGCCCCAAATTATTCTGTAGCATGGTTCAATGGAGCAACACAAGTAGGCACAGGTTTATCTATTTCTGTTTGCCCTACCACACCCACAACTTATACTGGTAAAGTAACTTATACAAATTGTGATGCAGCGCAAGTTGTTGTTCAAGATCAAGTATTCGTTAATATTGTAAATAATTTTAATTTAACTGCTTCAGCATCAACACCTACTTTTTGTCAAGGACAAAGTACGAATATCAATGCAAGTGGTGCTACATCATACACATGGTATCCAACTACAGGATTGTCAGCTTCAACAGGTAGTACAGTAGTTGCGACTCCTAGTGTTACAACGACATACAATGTAATTGGGACTTCTGGTGCATGCGTTGATACGGTTTCAGTTACGATTACAGTTAATCCCGGACCAATACTTACTATTGATAACCCAAATAATCTTATTTGTGGGGGCGAGTCTTCTGTAATTAGCGTAATTGGAGCCACAAATTATAGTTGGTCGCCATCATCATCATTGTCATCTAGTGGTGGTAGCTCGGTAACTGCCACTCCATCGGCAACTACAACATACACAGTTACGGGCACTACAGCTAGCTGTTCTGGAACTGCTTCTACCACTATTACAGTAAAACCAAATCCATTGTTAGCCGTTACGCCTATGTCTGCAGCAATTTGTCCTGGAGAAACTGCTAGTTTTACAGCATCAGGAGCAACAACATATGATTGGAGCCCTGCTACCGGTCTAAACCCTACATCTGGAGCAAATGTAATTGCTTCCCCTTCCGTATCAACAACTTACACTGTCACTGGAACTTTAGATGGTTGTACATCTACAGCTTCTGTAAATGTAACTTTAAAATCTAAACCAAGTATTGCAATTTCGCCATCTTCGGTTCAAATTTGCCAGGGAGTTATTACACCACTTACTGCTTCGGGAGCTACAAACTACTCTTGGACTCCTCCCATAGCACTTTCTACATCTATTGGTGCAACTACTTCGGCCTCACCATCGTTTACCACCACTTATACTTCGCATGGCACTACTAATGGTTGCACTGATTCGGCTTCTGTAGTTGTTACTGTTATCAATAATCCAATCATTCAAGTTACACCATCGACTGCTTCCATTTGTATTGGAGAAAATACCAACTTAGTAGCATCAGGTGCTACAAATTATACTTGGAGCCCTTCTACTGGACTCTCAGGAACTACTGGAAGTGATGTTACAGCTAATCCTTCTGCTACTTCAACCTATTCTATTATAGGGGTTACTAACGGATGTAGCGATACCACAACTGTAAATATTACAATAAAGCCTAAACCAATTATGTCAATTACACCAATTTCGGCTCAAATTTGTTTTGGTGCAAGTACGCCTCTCTCAGCCTCTGGTGCTACAGATTATACTTGGACACCGACTACGGCACTCAGTCCTACAACTGGTTCTGCAATCACAGCATCGCCTACAACAACGACAACATACACAGTACATGGAACCACAAATGGATGCACAGATTCAATTGCTGCAGTGGTTACAGTAATAAGCAATCCGGCACCTCAAATTACTCCTTCTACAATCTCAATATGCATTGGTGAGCAGGCTACATTAAATGCAAGTGGTGGAATCGACTACACTTGGTCACCCGCAGCTACGCTTTCATCGTCTTCAGGTAATTCGGTAGTTGCAACTCCAACAACTCCTACAACATACACTGTTACAGCTACTTCTACTGGCTGTTCAGGTTTTGATACAGCTACAGTAACAGTAAAACCGCAGCCACAATTATCAGTATCTCCATTAAATCCTACAATTTGTTACAACAATAATATAGCTCTTACGGCAGCAGGAGCCGATACGTATACTTGGTCTCCAACTTCATCATTATCTAGTGGTTCAGGAAATCCTGTTACTGCATCTCCGCTTGCTTGTTGTTCTTATATACTTGTTGGTACATTAAATGGATGTAAAGATAGTATTCAAATTCCATTTACAGTAAACCCATTGCCAACAATTTCAATATCAGCGTTTCCTAGGGAAGGTTGTGCTCCACTTCCGGTTTCTTTTTCTGCTAATTCTACTCCAGCGCCTCAAAATTATTCTTGGAATTTCGGAAATGGGGTGACATCGATACTCGAAACTCCTAATACGGTCTACTTTCTTTCAGGTCAATATCCAGTTTCTTTATCTATAACAGACATTAATGGATGCTCAAACAGTATTACAGAGCAAAATTTTATTACAGTACATCCAAAACCAGTTATTGGCTTTACAACCTCATTTGAAGTAGGATATATTGGTCAAGAAATTACTTTTAACTCAACTTATACGAACTCTAATTCTCAATGGATATGGGATTTTGGTGATGGTACCACAATCACGGAACAAGATCCGATAGCACAACATACATTCTGGTCGTCACAAATATTTAATGTAACTCATTATGTTATCAGTGAATTTGGTTGTATGGACACTATCTCTAAGTCATATACTGTAATAACAAAAATTGTAATTCCAAATGTATTCACTCCAAATAATGATGGGATGAATGATACTTTTACTGTAGATGGATTGCAATATATTGATGGTGCTATCTTGAAAATTTATAACCGTTGGGGACGAGTTATTTATACTGATGAAAATTATAAAAACACATGGAATGGAAATGAAGCTGCAGACGGAATTTATTTCTATATTCTTACTCTACCAGAGTTTATAAAAGCTGGTCCTTTTAATGGATCTGTTACGATAATTCGATAATATTTAGATTTCCAAAAAACAAAATCGCTTATTCAAAATTGTTTGGATAAGCGATTTTTATATATTTTGAAATTTTTATTTCAGGATAAATTAATTCAAATTACACCAATTCTTGGAATAAAATCGCCCAAAGATATTTTATTTTTTAGAATGGCTTGATGCCGCTCTTAGATTATTAATAGTTCGCTGATCGCTAGAGAAGGGAGGAGGGCTTATAACTAGAAGCGGTATTACTCAAGTGTTGATGGAAGATTAGCGGATTCTTTTTCTATAAGTTTCACACTAGCAGCTAAACCCAATAAAATGATGCCGATAATTATTAATGCAATACCTTCGCGAGGGTAAATCGAAATTTTTGTATTTTGAATTACTGTTTCCAACATATTGCCCATTGGGCTTTTTTTAATTGTCAGGGAATCACTTACAATATTGATTATTGAATAAATCATTACGCAAATACTAAGTCCAAATGTGGCCCATAAGAATTTATAACGTTCGATAAAAGCGATAAAAAGCGAAATTAATGCTAACAAGATTAGAAATTTCCCATCGCCACTCCCTTGGTTCCAATAATCAATTTTAACAGATTCAGCTCTAGCTATTCCCATAAAAGTGATGCTAATATTTACTTGAATCAGCGGGAGGAAAACTCCAATGATAATCGAAAAAGTAGAGATAATTGTGAATAATAATTTTCGATTTAATGTTTTTAATTTACAAATCATTTTAAATACAATTAGTTATTTGATTTCAATTGCTTCGTTTGGATCCCAAAAATGGTTTTCCAAGATAATAATTTGATTATTCTTAATTATCATTCCTTCGGCTTCTAGAAGTTTTTGCATCGTTGTATTTTCTCCAAAATGAATTTTGCCGGTAAGCAATCCATTTCTATTTACCACACGATGTGCAGGGACTTCAAAAAGACGGTTAGATGTTTTGTTAAGCGCCCAACCAACCATTCTCGAAGATTTAGCTGTCCCTAAGCATTTGGCAATAGCACCATAAGTTGTTACTTTGCCATAAGGAATGAGTTTGACAATTTCAATTACGTTTTCAAAAAATGAATCTGAAATCATAATGATAATCTGTTGATTTTAAAGCGGATATATTTAATGGTTAATCCTTGTTCAAGCCATATTTTTTCGTAAAAGGTTTGAATTTTGCTTACATCATCTTTGATTTCGTCAGCATAAAGATCAAAAGAAATAAATTGAATTTCATGTCCTCCACTTTCAACAGTTTCGAGTGTAAAGTTGAAGAAAAAGTCACTATCGGTTTTTAAATGTACAATTCCATCGGGTTTTAAAATGGATGCATATCTTTTTAAGTATGAAGATGATGTTAATCTTTTACGGTGATTTGGTTTGTTAGGTTGTGGGTCGGGGAACGTAACCCAAATCTCATCAACTTCATCTTTTTCAAAAAAATGTTCAATAAATTGAATATTGGTCCTTACAAAGGCAACATTGGCTAGGTTGTTTTCTAATGCAGTTTTACAACCTCGCCATAAACGAGCTCCTTGTCGGTCGAAACCGATAAAATTTTTATGAGGATACATTGCAGCCAAACCTGTGGTATAATCTCCTTTACCACATCCCAATTCTAATATGATTGGATTTGAATTGTGGAAATAATCTGAACGCCACTTTCCCTTGAGTGGAAAAGCATTTGGAACGGCATTTAAATCTTCGTATAAGTATTGAAATAGATTGTTGAAAGAGAGATTTTCTTCGAATCGTTTGAGTTTATCTTTGCCCACTGATAAAGTTAGATTTAGTATTTAACAATCCAAGGATCTAGGTTCTGTTTTTCGTATAAGTCATCGGCAAAATCACGAGCCAATCTTTCAGTATCGTAACCAGCTTTGTATGCAACACGATAAAGACCTTGTTCGTTTTTATCAATTACAACTGGATTATAACCCTTCTTTTTTAGCTGTTTTATTCCCTTGCTAGCATTGCCAAGATCTTTAAATGAAGCAGCGATGACATAATATTTACCTGCATTTTTTGGTGCATAAACAATTACAGAAAGATCCGCTTTCTCTTCAGTATTATTTGATTTTTTTACTTTTACTGTAGTTTCTACTACAGCAGTTTCAACTGTTTTTTCAGGTTCGTTAACCACTGTTTCTTTTACTTCAGTTTGCGATGTTTCAGGGGTTGTTTCTGATGTAGCAACACTTTGTGAGGTCGTTTCTGGAGTGGTAACTTTTGAGGTAGTATCTGTAGTTGTTACCGATGGTTTTTCGTTATTTAAAATCGCTAAGATATCTTCTTTAAATAAATAGCCCATAATTCCCGAAGCAGCTAGAAGAATGAAGATGATAACTAACCAAACCCCTTTTCCTTTCTTTTTTGGTTGATTTGACACTTCAGGAGTGTTTAATGGGGGTGTGTTTTCCGTTTTGTTTTGCTCTTCCATTTTTGTGATTTCTTTTTTTGGTTCTTGAATTGTTGGTTCTTGAATTGGAAATGTTTTAGTATTTACAACTTCCGATTGTATTTGTTTTAATCCAATATCGTCTTTATCAATAATAACTGAATCATTGAGGAGGACAATATATGAATCATCAGATTTCTTTTCAACGACACAGATATTATTAATTGTAAAGGTACGAGTATTATGTAACGTATTTTGAATAATATCCAAATATTGGCTTACAATTTCTTCAGCTTGGGCAATAGTAATATTGTTTACTAATGCCATTCTATTTGTTAATTCTTTTGGAACACCTGAAAGTGTTCTGTTGAATACTAAAATGGAATGAGGAGGAGTTATTTCGTGAGTAACTGGATGAATAGATGCACCCGATTTTTCGACGTAAAGTGTCCCAATATCTTTTAAATATATTTTTTTTTGATCTTGAATAATAGCAAGAATAATTTCTTCAATTTTAATCATAGTTATTGATATTCAAATAGTTTAAAAATATGCTTTCAAAACTCGAATTAAATCCTCAGGAGTATCAATCGCGATACTTTCTGAATCTGTTTCAGCAACATCAATTTTATATCCGTTCGAAAGCCATCTAAGTTGTTCGAGTGATTCTGCTTTTTCGAGATTGGAAGGCTCAATTTTTACAATGCTTTCCAAAACCGAGGAACGATATGCGTATATGCCAATATGTTTAAAGAACGAACCTTCTAATAACCAGTTGTTTTGATCAACGCCTCTGAGATGTGGAATCGGACTTCGACTGAAGTAAAGTGCTTGAGAAAACTGATTAAACACCACTTTTACGACATTTGAGTTAAAAAGTTCTGTTTTATCTGTTATTTTTTTAATTAATGTTGCTATATGAACATCAGGGTTGTGTAAAAGTTTTGCAAGTTCATCAATTTGGGTTGGATTAATAAATGGTTCATCTCCCTGAATATTCAAAACTCCATCTATGGAGGTTGTTGATGTTTGTTTTAAAATTGATAATACCTCATTACAACGTTCTGTACCGCTAGCATGAAGTGGAGATGTAAGTATAACCGTCCCTCCAAAATCTTCAACATGAGCAAAAATTCTTTGATCATCCGTCGCTACAACTACCTGCGAGAGACTTTTTGCTTTTTTGCATTGAAGATAAACTCGTTGAATCATAGACATGCCCTGAATGTCGATTAAAGGCTTGCCTTCAAAACGACTCGATCCAAAACGTGCAGGAATGATTCCGATGATGTTCATATCAGTTTTTATTTAAAACAATCCAAAAAGTTCAGCATTCACTTTGTTTATTACGTCGCCTAAATCTTCAGGATTATCTTGGAATTTACACGTGTCAACATTTATAACCAATAATTTTCCAATATTATATGAACCAATCCACTCTTCATATCTGTCGTTGAGCAACTGAAGATAATCTAATCGGATAGAAGCTTCATACTCTCTACCTCTTTTTTGAATCTGGCTTACCAACGTAGGGACACTCGCCTTAAGGTAAATTAATAAGTCTGGTGGTTGTAAAAATGAGCTCATTAGCTCAAACAGAGACGAATAATTGTCGAAATCTCGTGAAGGCATCAATCCCATTTTATGTAAATTTGGAGCAAAAATATGGGCATCCTCATATATAGTTCGATCTTGAATTACATCAATATTTTTCTTTCTCAGTTCAACCACTTGACGAAACCTACTGTTTAAAAAATAGATTTGTAAATTAAACGACCAACGTTGCATATCTTCGTAAAAACTAGTGAGATATGGATTTGTGTCGACATCCTCGTATTGTGGTTCCCAATGAAAATGTTTGGATAACAAATTGGTGAGGGTTGTCTTCCCAGAACCAATATTCCCTGCTATTGCTATATGCATAATCTGTTTTTTAGCCAAAAATATAAAAAATTATTTGATTATAAAATCTTTATTATGAAAAATGAGCTAATTTTTTATTTTTTAATTTTAAAATGATTGATAAAATTGCTAATAAATCCATCTATGTAAATTTTTATAGTCACAATTTAAGAGTATTTATAATGAGATTCACTTTTTTTTAATGTAAATAATTGAACATATTATTTTTTTTATTAATTTCGTCGTTGATATTTTTTAATAATAAATTTTGGGGAAATGAAAAAAAGAATCAGACAATTTTTAAGTGCTTCGTTGGTTTTGCTATTATTTATGGGCATCATAACTAGTACGGTAAATGCACAAACTGTGAACTACAACTACAAAGATGGTTCATTAATTTTTAAACTACGTGATAATTTCACGTTTAAAGGTCAAGTTAACGAAGATAAATCTGTAGAATTATCTGATTTAACGTTTATGAGTCAATTAATCACCAAATATGGTGTTACAAGGGTTTCAAGAGAATTAACAGCGTTAAACGATCCAAAACTTATGCGAATATTTTTTGTAGAGTTCAGCGATATTAACAGAATTGATGCTTTTGTAAACGAGTTAAAACAAGTTGGAGTTATTGAATACGTTGAAAAAGACGCTCGCAGAACTGCATCTTGGGTTCCAAATGATCCTTACTATTCAACTCCAACTGGAATATATGTAAATTGGCATTTAGCTTTAATAAAAGCGCCTCTTGCATGGGATATTCAACAAGGTGTTGCAACGGTTAAAGTTGGTGTTGTTGATAACGCAATTTGGGCAGAACATCCTGATTTAGGAATTTCTGCAACAAATCAATGCAACGCTTCTGTTAGTCCATATCAAACTGGTGTTGGTAAATCTGCTCCTCCAAGTACAATTAGTCAAACTGCCGCTTGTACCGACCCAAATGTTTGTCCTTCTTATGAATGGTCACATGGAACTCATTGTGCTGGATTAATTGGTGCAAAAAATAATAATGGTATTGGAGTTGCCTCAATTGGTGGCGGTGTTACAATTATTGCTGCTAGAGCTGCTGATGCAAATATGGATATGTGGACCACTGCTATTACTCGTGGCGCTGATTTTTGTGTTGCTCAAGGAGTTAAAGTATTGAGTATGTCGTTGGGTGGAAATACTAGTTCGCCAACAGAACAAACTCAGTTTACTACATATTTTAACAATGGAGTTACTGTTGTTGCTGCTGCTGGAAATGAAGGCGATGCTGGAAATGCAGTAAATTACCCTGCAGGATATAATAATGTAATATCAGTTGCTTCTGTAGATTCAGATAAAAAATTATCATACTTTTCGCAATATGGTACATGGGTAGATATCGCTTGTCCTGGTGGAAACCATGTTACTAGTCAAATGAATATATTAAGCACAACTTATTGTACAAATCAATTTTTGCGTTTATCTGGGTTAACTAGTATTACTGGAAATTACGATGGAATGCAGGGAACATCAATGGCTACCCCTATGGTTGCTGGTCTTTGCGGTCTATTGCTTTCTAAAAGCCCAACTGCTACACCAACGCAAATTCTAAATTGCTTAAAAACTACTTCAATGCCTTTGGGTGCTGGTTCTAACCAAATCATGGCTGGTAGTGGAGTTGTTGATGCTCAAGCAGCTCTTAATTGTATCGCAGGAAGTGCAACCACTCCTTATGCAAACTTCTCTGCAAATGTAACTTCTGGTTCTGCTCCATTAACAGTTGTTTTTACTGATGCTTCAACTCCAGGAACAGGCACAATTACCAACAGAGCTTGGACTTTTACAGGTGGTAGCCCAGCAACTGCTGGTAATGTTACATCACAATCTGTAACATATTCTACTCCTGGTGTTTACAATGTTTCTCTAACCATTACAAACTCTAGTAATGTTACCGATAATGAAACTAAAACTGGTTATATTACAGTTACCGCTGCTGGTGCTGGTTTCTCACTTGATTTTGAAGCTTGTACTGATTTCCAAACTACATTCACCCCATGGACTGGTGTAGATGTTGATGCAAGTGCAACCTATGGAATTACAGGCGTTACTTTTGCTGGATCCGGTACTGCAATGTCATTTATTGCTTTTAATCCTACAACAACAACACCTGCTACTACTGGCGCTGATCCCCACGCTGGTTCAAGATTTGGTGCTAGCTTCGCAGCCTCTACACCTCCAAATAATGATTGGTTAATTTCTCCAAGACTTTTAGTTGGTGGTTCTAATTGGAAAATATCCATGTGGGTTAGATCATATACTGATCAATATGGACTAGAAACTTATAAAGTTGGAGTAAATACAGTTGGTAATACACCTGCAAACTTTACTACATTCTTAACTGGTGCTACTGCTATTACTGCTCCTTTAGCTTGGACTTTAAAAGAACTTCCTTTATCGAGTTATAACGGTCAAAATATTTATGTTGGAATTAATTGTACTTCAAACGATGCTTTTATCTTTATGATTGATGATATCTCAATTGGAGCACCTACTGGAATTGATGATCAAGATTTCTCAAACGGAATTATATTATCTCCAAATCCAGCAAATGATGTGTTCTTCTTAAACTTTGCTGATAATTCATACAATAATGCAGATATTATTATTTCTGACATGAATGGCAGAATTGTAAAATCAACAAAATATACTCAAACTAATGTTGGCGGGATGGCTATTGAAACCAACGATATGGCTAGTGGTTTATATGTTGTTACAATTAAAAACAATAATAAAGTAGCTGTTAAAAAAGTTTCAATTACAAAATAATCTTTTAGATTTTTTGTTTCAAAGAGGCTGTTTGGGAAAACAGCCTCTTTTTTATTATTTTTGTAGAAAAATTGTGTGAATGGAAAAATACCTATCAATATTATCATCAGAACTAAATATTCGAGAAAATCAGATTGCAAATACACTCGCATTACTCAATGAAGGTGCTACAATTCCTTTTATTTCTAGGTATCGGAAAGAGATGACCGGGAGTTTAGATGAAGTTCAAGTGATGCAAATTAGAGATCGATATAAACAACTTGTGGAACTTGATAGTCGTAGAAAAACGATTTTAGAAACCATTTCTGAGCAAGGAAATTTAACTGCAGATTTGGAGAAGAAAATTAAAAATGCAATCACAATTTTTGAATTAGAAGATTTATATCTACCCTTCAAACCAAAAAGGAAAACAAAAGCATCCATTGCTCGCGAAAAAGGATTGGAGCCATTGGCGAAAATTATTATGACTCAAAACTCCCAATCGATAGCGTCGTTTGCTGCAAAATATATTAGTTCCAAGTTGGGTGTTGAAAATATTGAAGATGCTCTTGCTGGTGCCCGTGATATTATTGCCGAATGGGTTTCTGAAGATAATTTTGTACGTAGTAAAATTAGAAATCTTTTTCAACGTGATGCTGAATTTTCCTCCAAAATGATTAAGGGAAAAGAAGAAGAAGGAGCAAAATATCAAATTTATTTTAACACCTCCGAAAAAATTGCAAAGGCTCCTTCCCATCGAGTATTGGCAATGTTTAGAGGTGAAACAGAAGGTTTTTTAAAGCTCTCACTCGAACCAGATGCCGACATTGCCATTGAATTGATTGAACGTCAATTTATTCGTTCAAAGACCGAAGCTGGTGACCAAATTAAAAAAGCAATAAAAGATTCATACAAACGCCTTATTCAGCCTTCAATTGAGACCGAAATAAGACAGGTTGTTAAGGAAAAAGCCGATTTGGAATCGATTCGTGTTTTTGGTGAAAACCTCCGACAGCTGCTGATGGCTCCTCCGTTGGGAGAAAAGACTGTGCTGGCATTAGATCCTGGTTTTAGATCTGGGTGTAAAGTAGTTGTAATAAATCCGCAGGGAAAACTTTTACACAACGAAAATATTTATCCGCATCCTCCACAAAACGAATATAGTCAAGCGGCTAGCAAGATTCAACGGTTGGTGCAACAATATAAAGTGGAAGCTATTGCTATTGGAAATGGCACTGCGGGTAGAGAAACTGAAGCATTTATTCGTAAAGTTAAATTCGATCGTGATGTTTTGGCAATTGTGGTAAATGAAAGTGGTGCTTCGGTTTATTCTGCATCATCCATTGCGCGCGCCGAATTCCCAAATTATGATGTTACCGTTCGTGGTGCAGTTTCTATTGGTCGCCGATTGATGGATCCACTGGCTGAGCTAGTCAAAATTGACCCAAAATCAATTGGTGTGGGACAATACCAACATGATGTAAATCAAACGTTATTGCAAAATCAATTAGACGAAATTGTGGTTAGTTCAGTAAATAAAGTAGGAGTGGAGGTGAATACAGCCAGCAAGGAACTCCTTTCGCACGTTTCGGGTGTTGGCTCGGCTTTGGCAAAAAATATTGTCGACTTTAGGAATGAAAATGGTCCATTTGCAACACGGGCAAAGCTTAAAAAAGTACCTCGGTTTGGCGAAAAAGCTTTTGAACAAGCCGCTGGATTTCTCCGTATTAGAGATGCAAAAAATCCGCTCGATAAAAGTGCAGTACATCCAGAAAGTTATATCGTAGTGGAGAAAATGGCTGTGAAACTTAAATGTACTGTTGCCGATTTAATCGAAAAAGAAGATTTGCGAAAGAGTATCAATCTTGCTGATTTTGTGACTGATAAAGTTGGAATACCAACGCTTACAGATATTGTCAATGAGCTTTCCAAGCCAGGCAGAGACCCACGTGCAAAGTTCGATATGTTTGAATTTGATCACAGAGTGCATCGTATGGAAGATTTGAACCTTGGAATGATTCTTCCTGGAATTGTGACCAATATTACCAACTTCGGATTATTTGTCGATATTGGAGTTCATCAAGATGGATTTGTACATATTAGCCATATTGCCAATCAATTTATTTCTGATCCGAACACATTTGTAAAATTAAATCAAAAAGTAATCGTTAAGGTTCTGTCTGTTGAAATCGACCGAAAACGAATTGGATTAAGTATGAAGGAAGCTTCTGAATAGACGTGAAACGATTTTTCGTGAAACGTGAAAGGAAGAACAAAGAGTGAAAAGATTTTTCGTGAAACGTGAAAAGGAAGAAGTGAAAGGGTGCAAGGTAAAAGCGCTACGCATCGCGAACCCTTTACCAAGAACCGTGGACCATATACCGCCAAAACAGAATTAAGTGAACTTAGTGTTTCTTAGTGAACTTAGTGTCTTAGTGGTGGAAACGTGAAAAGGAAGAATTGAAATGAAGAATCAAGAATACATTAGACTTTGTGTATCTTTGCACAGCAGCTAAAACAGAGAGTTCAATCCTTCAAAATATTATTATTCCGAGAATAAAAGGAATGTTGAGTTAGAATTTATGAATTTAAAAAAATGAAAAAAGTCCTATTAATAGTTTTAATTTTCTTCTGCTTAGGAATCAGTCAAATTCAAGGACAAATATTTAAAGCACAACTAATTGCGGGTGCAAATGTTACCCAAGTGGATGGCGATGAGGTGTATGGTTTTAAAAAATGGGGTGGAAACTTTGGGTTAGGAGTGATTTTCCCTGTGAGTAAAAACAAAAAATGGATGGTGAGCCTCGAGACTATTTATAATCAAAAAGGAGCCATTCAACGTAGAACCTCTGTTGATACTTTTCCAGAACCTTGGAAATATAGATTATTCCTCGATTATGTTGAAACTCCCGTGATGCTCCACATCGAAGATAAAGACTCTTGGACCCTAGGTCTGGGCTTTTCTTGGGGACGATTAATTGGAATAAAAGAATATGAAAATGGAAAAATTGTTGATTCAACCACTACTACTTCAGGTGTTTATGCACGTAGTGATTGGAATTTTTTAGCGGATGTTCGTTTTAGAATTTGGCGACAATTAAAATTCAATTTCAGATGGGCATATTCACTCGTTCCCATACGAGATAGATATTTTATTAAAACAGACCATTCTCGAAATCAATATAATAGTATGATGACCATTCGTCTGATCTATGTAATTAACGAGAAAAAAGAAATTAAAAGAAAGAAAGATAAGGTCATAGAGCCTTAATAATTAAATGATTTCCTTTTCAGTTTTCTGAGTTCAATTTCAATTTAATTAAGAGGGGTTCTAAAAATTCAATTTTTTGAGGCAAACAAAATTTTAAAAGTCGATGTTTACTTGGGTAAATAAGAGTTTTAAAATTGAAGTTTAACGCTGAAAAATGAATTTTTAGAAGTCCCGTTAATGCTTCCGAACTTTCTTCAACGATAACAAATTCATCGCATTATTTCCCAAACCGTCAATATTGTTTTGCACCAATCGCAACACTTGGTCATAATACAAAACTACCACTGGAGCATCTTCCATAAGCAAACTATCCATCCTCTGATAAATTTTATATCGAAGGGAGTCATTGACTTCATTTTGTGATTTCTCGTAGAATTTGTCAAAATTTGGATTAGAATAGTGGCAGTAATTTGGTCCGTTGGGACAGAAATTTTTGGAGTAGAAAAGCGATAGATAGTTTTCTGCATCAGGATAATCGGCAATCCACGAGCCTCTAAAAAAGGTTAGTTTCGATTGAGAAATCATTTCTCGTTGGGTGGCTGGTGGATTAACTTCAATTTTTAATTCAATGCCTATCTTACTGAGTTCGTGTTGAATATATTGACATAAATCGAGGTAAGATGCAGATGCAGATAACGTAATTGGAGGCATTCCTTTTCCGTTTGGATAACCCGCTTTTGCCAATAAATCTAACGCTTTTTGTGGCTGATAACTATAACCTCTCACTAACGTGGTGTCAAATGAAGGCAAGCCTTGCGGAACAATTCCTGAACGAGCGGCTGTGCCAATATTGTTTCTTAAAAAACGAATCATTTTCACCCGGTCGAAACCGTAATTGATGGCTTGTCGAACTTCCCGCTTCATTAATGGGTTTGTGGAAGGATTGCTTTTGGTTTTATCTACCAAAAATCCCAAATATTCGGTGTTGAGGTATGGTTGGGTGAGAAGTTTGAATTTGTTTTTATACTTTGGATTTAACGTTCCAGATGAAGTCAAAAGCTCATCTTTGTAACTCGCATCAATGCCCGATTGAAAATCTAAGTTGCCTTTTACAAACTCCATAAATACCGATTGCTTGTCCACTATAAATGTTACGGCTACAGCATCCAGAAATGGAAGTCGTTGATTTTGATAAAACTCAAAATATGAGGGATTTTTGCTTAAGACCAATTTAACGCCCTCTTTCCAATATTTAAATTGAAAAGGACCTGTTCCAACAGGATGATTTCGATAATCTTTTCCATATTTTTCAACTACCTCACGAGCAACTACGGAGCAATATTGCATGGTTAAAATCCCTAAAAATGGAGGAAATGTTTTAGATAGTTTAATGCTAAAAGTACTGTCGTTTAGCGCTTTAAAATCTGGTTTTCCCAATGAGTTGGTGTCGATTACTGCAAAAACCCATTTGCCTGGCGAAGCAGTTGCTGGATCAAGAATTCGGTTGAAACTATATACAAAATCAGACGCAATTACTTTGCGTGGAGTTGAAAATGCAAAAAACTGGGTTTGATGAAAATACACATCATTCCGAAGATGAAAAGTGTAAAGAGTTCCATTATTTGTGATTTCCCACGATTTAGCAATGGATGGCGTAATATTCATTGAATCATCAAGTTGCACTAATCCGTTGTAAAGTTGATTGCACGCCCAAATCACTGCCTGATCTCGTGCAAAAGCTGGATCGAGTGTGCCAATGCCCGCAGATTCATTGTATTTGAAGACGGTTTTGCCGTCGTTATTGGTTTTTGGCTTACAAGAAGACAGAATTGCAACCACCACAAATGTTGAAATCAGGAAATGGGAACGTAGTGAAATTTTGTGTTTTTTCATCTATTTTTTCAAATCAGTTAACGAAAAGCCAAGTTGCAAAAGAACATCTGGTTGCATAAGTTGCCTCAATTTTTCGGAATCAATAATCTGCAATTTGTCGTTGGCTTCAAAGATTGAACAATGCTCGCTTTGCATCTCTTTAGAAAGTAATGCCGCATGATGATAACCTATGTGTGGCGTTAAAGCTGTGGTAATTGCCGGACTCATTACAAGTTTTTTTATCGAAACCTCAGGATTGAAAGACAAATCTTTTATCATAAATTCCGAAAGACTTCTGCAGGCATTAGAGAGCAGTTTTATCGATTCAATCAGCGCTCTGCCAATTTCGGGTAAATATGCATTGAGTTCTAAACACCCAAGTCCCGATAATTCGCTGATTAAGTTGTCGTTGGCGTATACTTTGTGTGCTACGGTGATGCAATATTCAGCAATTACAGGATTAACTTTTCCTGGCATAATGGAGCTTCCTACTTGACGTGGGGGAATCGTAATTTCCTTTTCTCCAATTAAATCTGAGGACAAAAGTCGGATGTCGGAGCTTATCTTTTCCAAATTTACCGCAAGGGATTTCAAAATCGCATGCACCTCTACAAAAGAGTCCAGATTTGAAGTGGCATCGGATAAGTTTTCACTACGGGTAAGCGGAAGTTGGGTGATAGATTGCAATTGGTTAATCACCTCCATAATAAAAAATCTAGGTACTGCAATTCCAGTTCCGATGGCGCTTCCACCAATATTTACCACTTTAATCCGCTCAAAACATTTCGAAACTCGCCACCAATCTCTGGATAGCGCTTCGCTGTATGTTGAAAATAGTTTTCCATAAGAAGTAGGAACAGCAGCTTGCATTTGGGTGTAGCCAATTCGTATGCAATTGCGACCTTCGCGTTCCTTTGTTTCTATATTAGCTCTGAGGTTATTGATCTCTTTTTCTAAGTGTTGCAAAAGTTGCATCGTGCATAACTTAAGCGAAGTTGGAATTACATCGTTAGTTGATTGATAGATGTTTGCATGTTCTACGGGGTCGATAATAACATAATCTCCCGCTTTTTTTCCTAAAATTTGCAATGCTCTATTGGAAATGATTTCGTTGATATTCATATTGATGCTTGTGCCCGCTCCACCTTGGGTTGAAGGAACAATAAACCATTCAAAATGATTTTTATTAATCACCTCTTTTGATGCACTAATCAATGCTCTAATTATTTTTTTATCGATAAGAGGAATTGGCTTATGCTCTGGATATCGCTCAGAAACCGCATCATGAAGACTTAAATAGGTTTGATAGCAAGCCATTTTAACCGTGCCAACAGCAGAATACCAGTCCATATCAAATGAGTCGGAGTACGGAAAATTTTCCCGCGCTCGTGCCGCATGAATTCCATAAAGCGCTTCTTCAGGAATCAATAAGGTGCCAATAAAGTCGTATTCCTCTCTTTGCATTTCGTTTTTTTTTCAAAAATACATTTTTTATTCATGATATTGTAATTTTATGTAATTTGGTACTTTAATTTTTTAAATGGGTTTTTTATGATAAAAAGATTTTTGATACTATCAATTGCAATAGTTGCTTTTTTTAGTTGTTTTGCTCAGGATAATGGAGCTGCAATTTGCTCAAAACGTAAGTCGATGGGAAGTTTTTCTCCTACTGCAAAATCAATAAATACACCAAAGCATTCGTTTGATGTGATTCATTACAATCTAGAAATCGATTTATATCATTGTTATACCTCGCCCTATCCAAAGAGCTTTAGCGCATCAAATAAAATTACTTTAAAGGCCGATTCTGTGATGAGTACCATGACTTTGAATGCTGTAAATACGAGTTTAAGGATTGATTCAATTAAACCCTCAACGGTTACATTTTCACATACAAATGATTTATTGCAGATTAACCTCAATCAAACCTATCAAGTTGGCGATACTGTTCGGTTGACCATTTATTACAAACATAACGACGTAGCGGATAATGCTTTTTATAGCAACAATGGTTTTGTATTTACAGATAATGAACCTATTGGCGCTCGTAAATGGATTCCTTGTTGGGATTGGCCTGCTGATAAAGCTACATTTGAAGTGAAAGCAAAAGTGCCATCCACAGTTCTTTTGGCTTCGAATGGTCGTTTGCAAGATTCGTTGAAAATTTCGGATACCATTTACTATCACTGGGTAAGCAGAGATCCAATGTCAACATATTTAATGCTTTTGACTTCCAAAGATGGCTTTAATCTAAAAGTAACATATTGGCATCCACCACTTCATCCTCAAGACAGTGTTCCAATGCGTTTTTATTATAATGCTGGCGAAAATCCTCAATCTGTTATTGATATTATGTCGCCGATGGCTGATTTTTTCTCCAACACTTTTGTGGAACATCCATTCGAAAAAAATGGCTTTGCAACCTTGAGTAGTGAATTTGCATGGGGCGGAATGGAAAACCAAACGTTAACAAGTCTTTGTCCAAATTGTTGGCAAGAGATGTTGGCAGTGCATGAGTTTGCCCACCAGTGGTTTGGCGATATGATTACCTGTGCCACTTGGGCTGATATATGGATAAACGAAGGCTTTGCAACTTATTCCGAAGCATTATGGCTCGAGCATACACAAGGTGCGCAAGCGTATCGCGACGAAATTAATGGCGATGCGAGTTATTATCTATTAAATAATCCTGGTTGGGCAATTAGCAATCCAGCATGGGCAATTACTACTCCAGATGTAAACACCCTTTTTAATTATGCAATTACTTATCAAAAAGGTGCATGCGTAATTCATCAATTGCGATATGTAATGGGAGATACCGCTTTTTTTAATGGAATGAAAAATTACACCAACGATGCCTCAAATTTCAAGTTAAACAATACGACTATTCCTGATTTCTTTACAAAAATGCAACAATCTTCTGGACAAGATTTGAGTTGGTTTATGAATCAGTGGATTTATAATCCAAACCATCCACTTTATACTATTCAAACTATTTTAGGTGGTACACAGGTATATACTACTATTGGTGAAACAAATACTCCTTATTTTAAAATGCCGGTGGAGTTAAAATATATCTTTTTTGATAATTCAGATACGATTGTAAAAGTGATGAATGATGTTAATAATCAGCAATTTACTTTTAATTTTGCAAAACAAGTTACTTCTTTTCAATTTGATCCAAACAATGAAATTGTATTAAAACAGGTTCAGTCCAATACCACATTAATAAATACAATAGAAGATATTTTAGGGTTTGATGTATATCCAAATCCTGCTTCGGAGAATGTAAATATTGCTATTAGAACCTATTCACCAACAGAAAAAGAAATATCAGTTTTTAATAATTTAGGACAGCAAGTTTATCACAAAACGATCACTGCAGATATTCGAATAATGAGCTTGCCTTTAACCAAATTATCAGCTGGTGTTTATACCATTAAACTATCTAACTCAACTAGTTCAGTAATTAAACCGTTGGTAATTACAAAATAACTTACTACTACAATTAGGGAGGGCATGGAGAGATATCGGTTAGGATTTTGAAAATAAAACAAAGTTGGATAAAATATATTTATTAAATGCCTATTAATTAAGCAACTCAATTACTAAAAATTACGTCTTTAATAAAAGGTTACCTCGTATTCTTCTGTAAAAATATAAATAATTACAAAGTATCGATTTTTATTCTAAATATTAAAATATGAAAAAAATATTTTTATACTTATTTTTAGTTGTCTTCAGTATTGCTAATGTTTATAGCCAAATTGTTGTCACACAGGGGATTTCGCCTGCCAGTGGAGTGCAAAATGTGCTGTTAGGATCTGGGGTAACCATTACAAATATTACCTATAATGGTGTAGCAAATTCGTTCGGAACCTTTACCACTGGTTCAACTCCTACTAATTTGGGTATTACAAGTGGTTTAGTAATTTCAACCGGACTCGCTTCTGGTGCTGCTGGTTTAGCATCTGGATTTGCATCTACCGACAATGGAAGAGGATCAGATCCGCAACTAGACGGCTTAGTTGCTGATGTGCAAGATGCTGCAGTGCTTGAATTTGATTTTATTCCACTTTCTGACACTGTTCAGTTTAAATATGTTTTTGCATCCGAAGAATATCCTGAATATGCCAATAGTACATGGAATGATGTCTTTGGTTTTTTTATTACTGGCCCAAATCCATTCGGAACTGCATTTGTAAATACAAATATTGCACGAATCCCAGGAACTAATCTCCCAGTAACCATCAATAATATAAATAACGGGACTTCAAATAATGGCCCTTGTGAATATTGTCAGTATTATGTAAACAATCAATCACCCATAAATCAGTATATACAGTACGATGGAATGACTACAGTCTTAACGGCTGTCGCAGCTGTGGTGCCTTGTCAGGTATATCATATTAAAATTGCAATTGGCGATGTGGGTGATGGAATTTATGATTCTGGTGTATTTTTAGAAGCAAACTCTTTTTCTAGTCCAGGTATGAATGCAGAGCTTCATTTTGAGTCTGATGTTCGTGAAAATTCTGTGGTTGAAGGATGTAGTAATGCTGATATCGTATTTCGTTTACCTGCAATTTATGCCGAAAATGTGGCAATCCATTTTACCACTGGTGGAAGTGCAATTCGCGACGTGGACTACACCATTTTTCCCGATGTTGATTCATTAGTTATTCCTGCTGGTTCTGATACTGGCTATATTCACATAACTCCAATTCAAGATAATATTTTAGATCCAGGTGATACCATTTATATTATAATTCCAGGCCTTGGATGTAGTAATACGATTGACACATTGAAGATTCCGGTTATTGATAATTCACCAATCATATTAACTGTTGCCGATGATCAATTACTTTGTGATGGGGGAGTAGGTAACTTAACAGTCTCTGCAACCCAAGGAGTTTCACCTTATACATTTTCGTGGAGTAATGGAGTTGGAAATGTGCTCAGTCAGGAGGTTGAGCCACTCGTTACCACCACCTATTATGTCTCTGCCACCGATTTATGTAATAATCATTCTACGGATTCAATTAAAGTTACGGTCGGAAGTTTAATGTATACGATAAGTAACGATACGACCGTCTGTAGTGGAACACCGCTCTCGTTTAGCGCAAGTTTTGATGGAAATATTACTTGGGCTGGGTATACCACAAATCCAATATCTGTGGTAGCAAATCAATCTGCGGTTTATTCAGTGATTATGGGAAATGTTTGTGGAACCGTATATGATACAGTTCGTGTAATTGTATATCAAATGCCGAGTGTTTCAATTGGAAATAATGCAACTTTATGTGATTATGAAACAAGAACACTTGCGTTGAATGGTACCTATAATAGTATTACTTGGTATGAATCGCAGTCGCCTTCATCGATGGGAAACATTGTTTCTTCAGCAACTCAATATACTACCAATCAAACAGGTATTTACTTTGTAGTAGCAACCAATGGATTTTGTTCTGATACTGCTTCGATAATTTTGACATTTGTTCCCTGCGAAATTACAGCTCCAAACATAATTACACCTAATGGTGATGGCTTTAATGATGTATTAAAGTTCACTAATCTTGAGTATTATAGCAATTCAAATCTGGTGGTTTATAACCGTTGGGGAAGAGTGGTATACCGAAGCGAAAGTTATAAAAATGATTGGAATGGTGGTGGTTTTGCCGATGGTATTTATTACTACATTCTTAATCTTCCGATGAAGGTTCAGCTTATAGGAACCGATGGATGGACAGATGTTGTTTCGGGTTCTCTTACTATTATGAGATAATTATTGATTATTTTATTGTATCTTTGCAATCGCAAACTTAAATGGGGCTGACTTGGTTTTGACAGCAAGTGTTCGGGTTTGTAAGCATGTCGGGCGTTGTTAGAAGGTCCCGTTAATAGCCAACTATCATGCCTATAACTGGCGAAAATAACAATTACGCATTAGCTGCTTAGTCTAGGACTAACAGCTTGCTGTTTCCCCGATAGCTCTGTTCTTCAGCGATTGGATCGGAAACATCATAAATGAGGAACTAGCGCTTACCTGTCTCGATGTAAGTGTGAAAATTAAGAGAATACGGTTGATGTCGGTTCGCTAGGCACCATCATCTCCCCGACAATTAAGCCAAAGCTAAACATGTAGAAAACATTCTTTTGCCTTGTTTGGACGCGGGTTCGAATCCCGCCAGTTCCACAAGATTTGAAAAATTAAAACCGCTGCTAATCAATGATTAACAGCGGTTTTTTTATCGTTATCATGTAGATTTCAATTTGCTTTGGTATTTAATATCCATGCATGAATTTTGGCGGGTCAATGCCAAAATCAGGGTGAGAGCCTCAAATTCCAAAATATTTTACATGCTTTATTTTGACTTAAATTTCAATATGAATGTAATGTAATTAGTCAAAATAGTTTGAGGTCTTTAGATGGGAAATGTTTTTATTTGTCGCCTTACTTTTTGTCTTGACACAAAAAGTAACCAAAAAGTCAAGACTGCACCAAAAAAGCTAAAAATCAGCCATTTATACTGAACGATGCAAGTCATGGACATTATTCAAGCAATGAAATTCATTCGACGGATTATTCGGCTGTATATTTATTTGCGTTGCACCACCCGCCTCGTCTTAATCGCATAAATGGTTGATTTTCTTTACGCTTTTTTGATGAGGTCGATCCTAAGGCTACCGCGGTGATTTAAAAAATTCAGAAAAATGCCGTGTCAGAATTTGTTCGTCATGTTTCTTATATTCCGCCTCAGTTATGGGCTGAACCGCCTTTAATAAAATTGCGTCAAGAACCGAGACCCGCCATAGCGGGACGAGCTCTATAAGACCTTTAAATATAATAAATTTTCACGTATAAAAAATGAATAGTTTTGTGTCAAGAAGTCCATGGTGTTTGACGACGTTAGACGAAATGAGCTTTATGAGCAATTTATATTTAGAATATAATTGCTCATTTTGGCTAAAAGGAGGAGTTCATGGACTTTAGCGGAACTCTTCATTTTTTAGCTATTTTGTTATAGCGGCGGCTTTTTTTGCCACGCTTTTAGCGTGAAGCCAGGGAGTTTATCCCGCAAGGCGGGAGATTGAGGTCTTTAGAAAGAAAAAAGTCGAGAGCATGAGTAATTTGATATTTAAATCTTAGCAGAATGCTCTTCCCCTAATTTTTAATGTGACCCAGTAGTTCTGCAGCCACAAAGTGGTTGAATGTAAATAACCGTGAGTGCAACTCACGGTAAAAATGTAAAAAAATCACTACAGCCACGAAGTGGTTGAACCTCCTGTTTTACTTTGAGTGTTGTTCAACCCCATTCGGGGCTGAGTTTCGTAAATATTCTGGCAGCCGCCAGTTTTACTGGCGGTTATTGATATTATACCGCTTCTGTTTATAATATAGTCCACTTCTCTTACGCTCAGCGAACTATTTATATCTACGAGCGGCATTAAGCCAATCTAAAAATTAAAATATCTTTGAGTTCGACCCACGCCAAGTCGTGGCAGGCAACGCCAAGTCGTGGCAGGCATTGCTTACCCACCAGGGCTATTTTATTTTAAGATTTGGTATACCTGTGCAAATTTGTGCTCATTTTGTGCTAATTTAACTCTCGAAAAACAAGAAATTGATGTTTGTGCGCACAAAAGCACAAAAATTTTACTAAAATAATACGAAGTATCTTTTAAAAGAAAAAATATAATATTCGATATATAAATATTTGATATTCATGTTTATATATTGATTTTCCAGCTCTTTTGCACCTTTTAAAATATAGGAAAAGGAGGGGAAAGCGGGAAAAAAAACAGCTTTTTTGTATATCATTTTATAAAAGTCATTATATTTTATTGTTTATTTGTAATGATTTTACTGTGAAATAATTGGGGATAGGTATTTTGATATGATACCGATACACTAGTTATAGGCAACCAAGCGACACAGCAACAACAACAACAACCGACAACAACAAATGACAAGTCAGTTGAATGACAGGGAAAGAAAAGAAGTTGAGAAATATAGCAGTTTGGCAACTCTTGAATTTATTGCTAAAAACGAGTACAACTTAAATATTCCTCGATATGTGAATACATTTGAGGAACAGGAAACTATTGATATTCCCTTGGTAGCAAACCAATTGAGGAGTCTTGAAAAAGAAATGAAAAATACCGATGTTGAATTAATTGCCTTTTGTAAAGAATTAAATATTGACACACCTTTTTAATCAGAAGAAAAATGAAATCAGAAGAAATAAAAAATCTATTTTCACAATTTGAATTAGCAGCTTCCGAATTAGAGGGGGTTGAATGTTGGAGTGCTAGAGAATTACAGAATTTATTAGGATATAGCAAATGGGAGAATTTTGAAAAAGTAATCCAAAAAGCCAAAGATGCTTGTAAAAATGCTGGTGAAGAAATAGATTATCATTTTCCTGACATCAGGAAAACGATACCAATGCCAAAAGGTGCTGAAAAAGAATTAGTTGACATCTTGTTAACACGTTATGCTTGCTATTTAATTGCCCAAAATGGCGATAGTAGAAAAGAAGAAATTGCTTTTGCTCAAAATTACTTTGCAGTGCAAACCCGTAGAGCTGAGTTAGTTGAACAACGTTTATTAGAATTTGAAAGAGTAAAAGCGCGTGAAAAATTAAGCCATACAGAAAAACAACTTTCGGGTATTTTATACGAACGTGGTGTTGATAGTCAGGGTTTTGCAATAATAAGAAGCAAGGGCGACCAAGCACTTTTCAAGATAAATACTCAAATGCTAAAACGAAAAATGGGCGTGCCCGAGAGTCGACCTATTGCCGATTTTTTACCAACAATAAGCATAAAAGCAAAAGATCTAGCAGCCGAAATGACGGGGCTAAATGTGCAAAGCAAAGACCTGAAAGGACAAGCCAAAATAGAAAAAGAACACGTCGACAATAATTTAGCGGTGCGCAATATGCTTACACAAAGAGGCATTGTGCCCGAAAATCTACCTCCTGCCGAAGATGTGAAAAAATTGCAACGGAAACTTGACGGTGATGAAAAGAAAGTTTTAAAAGGGACTAGGAAGAAAAAGTAGTCTAAACCATGATTTATAGGATTATTTGATGACTTGATTATGAAATACGAAGATTTAACGAGGAAAATTATTGGTTGTGCAATGGAAGTTCATAAGCAATTAGGTAATGGGTTGCCCTCGTTATTTAAGGGGGTTTAATGCTCGATGCTAATATGATCTATGAATTTTTTGAGTTATTGGACTAAATCATATTAGCATACGGTATTACAGTTGTTCTAGCGGTATTAACCTAAAATGGTTTTTATTGAATAAAACGAACTTCTTTGTAAGTTCGTGAAATAAAAAATTTACCGAAGTGTTATACTTGTGCAAATTTGTGCTAATTTAAACTCTCGAAAAACAAGAAATTGATGTTTGTGCGCACAAAAGCACAAAAACTTTACTAAAATAATACATATATCTTTTAAAAAGAAAAAATTTAATATTCGATATATAAATGTTTGATATTCATGTTTATATATTGATTTTCCAGACCTTTTGCACCATTAAAAACATACGAAAAGGAGGGTGAAGCGCGAAAAAACAGCTTTTTTATACATCTTTTTTATAAATGTTATTATAATTTATTGTTTATTTGTAATGAATTTACTGTGAAAATTTGGGGGGAAATGAATTACTATATCAGACGTATATTTTCGTTATGCTGAAAGGTATGCTGCCTTGAAATAAATTGAATAAATTCGACAATAATAACAAACGAATAAAACAAATAAAATGAGTATTATTGACACCATTATTAAAGCTTGCGAGGACAAGAAGCCATATCCGATTAAAAAATTTGATGGTTTCGAAATTGAAGCAAAACTTGGAAAGGGACAGCAGGGAGTTGTGCTTAAAATTAAAAACAAGATAAATAAACAATTTGCTCTCAAATTTTATCAACCAACAGATAAAGACCCGAGCATTTTAAAAGAAAGTATAAAACGTTTTATCAACGAAGTAAATACTCTTGCTACTTTAAAACACAAAAACATAGTTAAAATATACACTGGAGGTTATGCAAAATGGAATAAAAATAAATGGGAAGTTACGGAAGGATTTCCTGTTAAGCTTCCCACCGATTTAAAAGAAAATGAATTCTTCTATTACATAATGGATTTTATTGACGGCTTTGATTTAGCCCATATCTTTAATGAATTGGGAAAATCAGAAGAAGAAAGAAGTAATGAAAATTTTCCAATTTCATTTAAGTTAAAATATTTTGAAATTTTAATTAAACAAGTGAGTAAGGCAATGATTTATTATCACAAAAAGAAAATTACTCACAAGGACATTAAACCTGAAAATATCAGATTCAGCATTCATGATTCCACATTTATTTTAGTTGACTTTGGTTTTGCTCATCATATTACTTCTCCACAAAATGAAGAATCAATTCCAAGAACAGATTACATTGATTTACCATCAATCAAAGCAAAGGATTATGAAAAGAATGATATGGGTCAGTTTTCCGAGATGCTGACAAAAGTATTGCCAACACTTAAAGACGAGTATTTGACAAATCGTTATTCTGGTCTTGAATCTTCAATAGATAAAGGGAAAAACCCTGACCTAAAAAAGCGTTACAAAGATATGGATGAATTCTACAACCATATCAAGCAATATTTTTTAATTGAAGGAGGTTGGCGTTTTCAATTAAAATTAGACGAATTTTTAACCTCCGACGGATTTGGTAGATTTGATTCCAAATTAAGAATACCAGTAAGTGGCTCAATACTCCTTTCAAAAGAAATTAAAGCATTGATTGACACACCGCAATTTCAAAGATTGAGAGGGGTTAGACAATTGGGACCAACCATATTTGTTTTTCCTGGAGCAAACCACACAAGGTTCGAACATTCATTAGGGGTTTATTCTCTTGCTCTACGTTATTTGGAAAAACTTTTAAGCTTAACAGATTTCAAAAACAAATGTGAGCCTCTTGAAAAATCAATAAAATTAATTGTTTTATCTACATTACTTCACGATATCGGACATTATCCTTATTCGCATTGGATCGAAGAAATTGATGAATTGCCAAATAAATTAAAACTTCCCTCCCACGAACAAAGAGCAAAACAAATTTTAGAGCAAAAAGAAATTAAAGATGTTATTGAAAATAGTTGGCAAATAAACATCTCAGAAATTACCGACTTGATATGCAATAATAGCGAAGATGAACTCATAAACTCTTTTATTAATTCAGTTATTGATGTGGACAAACTTGATTATTTAATTCGGGATAGTGTTCATTGCGGTATTAACTACGGAAAAGGAATTGATGTTGAAAGGTTGCTTGATGCCTTGTATGTTAACAATGAATCAAATAAACTTTGTGTGACTGAAAAAGGAAGGTCGGCATTGCTTTCAATACTTGCAACACGAAATATAATGTATCAAGAAGTTTACTGGCACAAAACTGTTCGTGCTTGTGAAGCAATGTTTAAAAGATTTTTCTATGAGTATGTTTTAGTAATATCAGCAAGTAATGAAAAAGAAACAAATAAGAAACTTAATGATATTCTTAATAAATCAGACGATGAATTTATTTCTACTCTTTACAAATGGTCAATAAAAACTAAAGATATAAAACTCAAAGAACTAATTCAGCCGTTTGCATATGGAGGGCGTAAGTTAATTTACAAACCAGCTTATATTTATTTTGACCATAATTTAAAAGAAACTGCACCAATAAATAAATTTTTCAGAAGTTTACTTAATACAAAATCATACAAAGAGCTTATTGAAAAAAGTATAAAATTAGCCAATCTTCTTAAAGATTATATCCCCGATTTAGACCCACTTGATATTATTCTTGAAAGGACACCTTTAAAGGATGGTGAGAAATATATTCTTGACGGTTTTAAAATTTTCAATACAAGAAAAAAAGAATTTGACGAGCATCCTAAAGAGATAGATTCCTTAAATAGCTATTTAGGTGACAATAGACAAGCATACATTTTTTGCAATCCAAAACATTATGAAAAACTGCTTGAATTGACTCTAGACCAAAAACTATTTCAAAACATTCTTAAAAAAATATAAATTGATAATGAACTATGAGAATAATACACTATCACATAATAAGTAGCTTGGCAATATAGCGGGGTGGCTGGTTTTGAAAGTTCACACAAATTAATTAATTTTGGTGTGCGGTGAAAAGTTTGGCGGGTTTTAGTTCGCTACTGCGCAAAGCCGCCTCCGTTATGTGCAAGTATGAGTCGTCCTGAAAAATGTCTACACTAAAAGAAGTAGATATGTATAAAAATGAT
>JBAXTE010000002.1:0-181665 GCA_037130365.1 Bacteroidota bacterium | reverse complement strand
TAAAAAAATAATTTGGAATTTGACACAGTATCTTTTTTTTGCTGGAGAAAAAAAGCCAGTGCCTGTGCGGCATTAGGACATGTAAAAGGAAATGTTTTATTCTCTTTCTACTCAAATTTGAAATCATGCTTTCTTCTCTTAGAGTGAAAACTGAACTACTTATATTCTCCCGCGCCCATGCTTTTTAAGGTGACCCAAAACATTGTTGTGATTTCTTGTAAAAATACTTTATAATATATTGATCTAATGATAATTATAATCCGCTAATGAAATAGACAATAAAATACTTAAGCTTTTATACGTTTTTTAGTACCTTTGGTCGACAAATTTTAATCGATGATTTCAATCAAAAAATCACTTATTAGCAGACTGGTCTTAATGTTTTTACTTGTGGGTTTAAGCATTGTAAGTTTGCTTGGAATTTACTTTTATTATTACAGTAAAGAGGCTATTATCAGCAGAACTTTTGATCAGCTTACAGCCGTTCGAGAGATCAAAAAACGTCAAGTAGAATTCTTGTTTGCTGAGCGTATCAACAATGTCGGGTATTTGTCAAAATCGATTGAGGTTCAAAAAGAAATGGCCAGATTAATCGATAATAAATTGTCAAATAGTCAATCTTTTTCCAAAGTGGATTTTCGCGAATCTGGATTCAGTAATCTTTATTTTGTTTGGAAGGATGTCGAGAACGGAAAATTAATATCTTCCAGCGTCGATTTGGTTGAAGAAAACAAATACCTTAATTCCGACGCAAAACATAAGCAATTACAAATGGCTTGGGAAGAAATAGAGGGAGGAGCATCTTCTATTGTTTGTGATTTTTCGAAACGGTTTCCAAACGACACCAACCCAATTTTGATGATTGCAGCACCAGTTAAGGACTTCTTTGGTAAAACTTTAGGGATTATTGCTTTGGAGCTACCATCAGAATCGATTACGAATATTCTTATTCAATACACTCCCGAAACAGGTTTTGGTAAATCCGGCGAAGCATATATTATTGGTGATGATTTTTTGATGCGAAGCAATTCTAGATTTATCAAAAATTCCATCTTAACCACAAAACTCACTAGCGAGGCTGCCAGAAATGCTATTAACGGAAAATCTGGAAAAATCAAAACACAAGATTACAGAAATATTCAAGTCTATTCTTCATACAGTCCATTACATATTCCTGGATTAAAATGGGCAATTCTCTCCGAAATAGACTACAAAGAAGCGATGATCCCCATAATTTCGATGCGAAATGATTTTTTGTTTTTATCACTAATTTTTGCACTATTTATCTTTTCAATATCCTATATTTTAGCGCTCACCATCACCAATCCTATTCGAAAGCTCGAAAAAGCAGCTCAAAAAATTGGAGCTGGTGAATTTGATGCCATTGTTACCAATAACTCCAAAGATGAAATCGGCTCACTAACGAACTCGTTCAATCAAATGGCAACAAAGCTCAACACTATGACCAGTGCACTTATTGAGCGAGAAGAGCGTTTGAACCATTTTTACAAAGCAACACTCGAAGGAATTATCATTCATCAAGCCGGAATACCAGTGCTTACAAATCAGGCCATATCTCGTCTCTCAGGGTTTTCGGACACCATCCTAATGTCGATGAATTTGCAAAATTGGATTGTAGATTACAATGAAGAACTCATCTCTTTTGAAACCGAAATGAGAACTTCAAACGGAAATAAGGTGGATATAGAAGTGCAAAACAACAGACTACAATTTAAAGGCGAAGATGCTGTTGCTACCATTATTCGTGATATAAGCGAACGTAAAAAAGCAGAACAAGAACTGTTATTGGAACGAAGCAAGCGTATGTCGGCATTACTTGATGGTCAAGAGATGGAACGACATCGTATTTCGAGAGAATTGCACGATGGATTGGGCCAAAATTTGGTTGGGATAAAACTTCGTCTTGAAAATACCATTAATCAAAACCTCGAAAAAACCCAAGAAACCATTGGTGAAATAAAAACCTATTTTTCTGCCTCAATAGATGAGTTACGTAGAATCTCTAATAACTTACGTCCCTCCATTCTAAGCGAACTCGGATTAATAACATCCCTCGAAACATTGTGTCGCGATTTTACTATTAATACGAATATCCCGTGTGAGTTCTCTTCGTTTGGAGAGTTTCAAAACATCCCTCAAAAGACCACAACCTATCTTTATCGTATTGCACAAGAAGGACTTAACAATGCAGCAAAGCACGCTACCGCCTCATTAATAAATTTGCAAATGATTGAAAACAGCTCTAATTATATCCTAATTATTGAAGATAATGGCAAAGGGTTTGTTTTTGAAAATAAGCCTGTAAGTCGTGGAAATGGAATATACAACATGCGTGAACGAGCCACACTCCTCGATGGAACATTAACCATTGAATCTAAAGAAGGACATGGAACCACATTAAGAATAAAAATACCAAAACTTTAAACCGATGACAATATCAATTTTACTCGTTGATGACCATCAAATAATTTTAGACGGAATTAAACAGATGCTGGAAGGCGAATCATCCATTTGCATTTGTGCTTGTGCCGAAAATGGGAAACAAGCCTTGGAATTAGCACAATTAAACCCACCAGATGTTATTATTACAGATGTGTCGATGCCCGATATGAATGGAGTGGAACTTTGTGAGCAAATACAAAAAATGGATATTCCTTCAAAGGTAATTGTATTATCGATGTATGCTTCCGAAGATTATATTTTCAAAGCTATTCAGGCGGGAGCGAAAGGTTATCTCACGAAACAAAATACCACCAAAGAAGAGTTAATTTCGGCAATTCATCAGATTGTAAATGGCGAGGAGTATTATAGTCCCGCCGTGGCAAGCATTATGATGAAAAATTATGTAAACAAAGCGCAGAAAAAAAGCAATCTTGAAACAAAAACAGTTGAATCGCTTACCACGCGTGAACGTGAGATTTTAAAATTGTATGCCGAAGGGTATTCCAATCAGGAAATTGCCGATAAACTGTGTATTAGCAATCGCACTGTGGATGCCCACAAAAATAACATCATGCAAAAATTTGAATTTAAAAGCACCGTAGATATGGTGAAGTTTGCCATAAAAAACGATATTGTTACATTATAAACTTAGCAGTATGCGTCGACGCATACTGCAATATAAAATAACATGGAACTAACTGCTAATTCAAACGACACATACTTCGTTACACTAACGGTAGTAGAATGGATTGATGTGTTTACACGTCCTGTGTACAAGGATTATATTATAGAAAATTTGGAGTATTGTAGAAAAAATAAGGGGCTTGAAATCTATTCTTATGTTATTATGCCAAACCATCTTCACCTGATTCTCAAATCAAAAGAAAATCCATTAAGCGATACTCTTCGAGATTTTAAAACTTATACTTCAAAGCAATTGTTTAAGATGATTAAAGAAAATCCGAAAGAAAGTAGAAAAGAATGGATGATTTCTTTGATGAAACAAGCAGGTAAAAATAACATGTTAAACAAAAGCCATCAATTTTGGCAAAACGATAATCAGCCAATTAAAATTTGGGACATAATGCAATTTAAAATCAAAGAAAATTACATTCATCAAAACCCAGTACTTGGAGGCTTTGTGGCACGTGCTCAAGATTTTTTGTATAGCAGTGCTAGTAAACAAAGTCCATTAATTGTGGACATATATTAACTTAGCAGTGTCGACGCTAACTGCTAAGTATTTTACCTAGATAAAAATACGGTTTTGCTCTATTGTGCTACAGAGACTGTACGTGTAATTTTGTACAGTAAAATGCAAAACTATTTTTTATGAACAAAATGACTTTACTTTTAGCCACTGTATTATGTATTAGTGGTTTTACTGCAAAAAGCCAAGACAGCACTGCTGCAAAAAAATCGCCTTTTTCGATGAATGTTGACTTTATGAGTCGTTACATTTGGCGAGGAGTTAATTTGGGTGGCAACACACCAAGCATTCAGCCAACTTTAAAGTACAATTTTGGAAGTAAAAAACATGCTTTTTCAATTGGTGCTTGGGGAGCATATTCCACAGGCGGTAACCAGTTTCAGGAGTGTGATTTAACCTTTGGTTATACTTTTAATGAAATCATTTCAATTGGCGTAACTGATTATTTTTTCCCTGCCGATAATGGAGCATCCATTAGATATGGCAATTACAAAGATTTAGAAACAGGTCATGTTTTTGAAGGAACATTTGCTTTTAATGGCACAAAAAAAATTCCATTTACACTAATGTTTGCTATGAATTTTTATGGAATGGATGCACGCAAAATCAATGCTGATGGCACTGATGGCGGAATATTTATGAGCAAGTATGTGGAGTTAGGATATAAAAAAGTTTACGACGACATGACTGTTAATGTATTTATAGGCGGAACTCTTGATGATCCAAAACAAGATAGAGGAGAAATTGGGTTTTATGGAAACGAATCTAACGGGATTATCAATGTAGGTTTAAAGCTAGCAAAAGAGATAAAAATTACGGATAAATTTTCCCTTCCAATTCAAGCGCAATTAATTGCAAATCCAGAAAGAGAACGAATATTTATGGTATTAGGTATTTCATTATAAAATTTCAAATTATCAACTAAAAAAATAAGAAAATGATTGACACAGGTTCAACCGGGTTTATGCTCCTTGCAGCCAGCCTTGTAATGCTAATGACTCCCGGCTTAGCGTTTTTTTACGGCGGTTTAGCTTCCAAGAAAAATATTCTTGGAATTATGATTCAAAGTTTTGTCTCATTAGGTTGGACAACAGTACTTTGGGTTTTCTTTGGATATTCACTTTGCTTTAGTGGTGGTGAAGGTGGAATTATTGGCAATTTTGATAAATTTTTGCTCAATGGTGTAACCTCTACATCCATTTTTGCTGGCAATGGTAAAATTCCAGAAATTGTTTTTATTGCATATCAAATGATGTTTGCAATTATTACTCCAGCACTTATTACTGGTGCATTTGTTGGACGTGTTACTTTTAAATCTTACATGATATTTCTAACTTTTTGGCAAATATTAGTGTATTATCCATTCGTTCACATGATTTGGGGTGGTGGAATTTTAGCACAATGGGGCGTATTAGATTTTGCTGGTGGTATTGTAGTTCATGCTACAGCGGGTTTTGCTGCATTAGCTTCTGTAATATATGTTGGTGCTCGTAAAGACAAAGATTCTACGCCTAATAGTATTCCGTTGGTTGCAATTGGAACTGGTTTGCTTTGGTTTGGATGGTATGGCTTTAATGCTGGAAGTGAAGTACAGGTGGATTACATTACTTCGTTAGCCTTTTTAAACACCGATATTGCAGCCTCTTTTGCAACTATTGCTTGGTTGGTGATTGAGTGGAGTAAAGAACGTAAACCAAAATTAATTGGATTGTTAACAGGGTCTGTTGCAGGTCTTGCTACCATTACTCCTTGTGCTGGATTTATCCCGCTATGGGCTGCACCGATAATTGGTATTGCTGCAGGAGTGGTTTGTTATTATGCCGTAATGTTGAAAAATAAAATGAAATGGGATGATGCACTTGATGTATGGGGTGTTCATGGCGTTGGTGGTGTTTTAGGCAGTATTCTTTTAGGAGTTTTTGCTTATAAATCTGTAAATGGAACAGGTGCCGATGGTATCTTAGCTGGTGGTGGCTTCACATTCTTCTTTAAACAATTAGCCGCGGTAGCTGGAGCTTCCCTTTATGGCTTTGTTTTTACCTACTTAATGTTATACTTAATCAACTTAATAACCCCAGTTAAGGTTACCGAGGAAGAAGAATTAATGGGCTTAGATGCTTCAATTCACGGTGAAAGAGCTTATGATAGGGATTTATAAATAATAATTGTACAATCATAAAAGAAGCCGAAAGGATTTTCTTCCTTTCGGCTTCTTTTATACAAAATGACATTATACAATACTCACCCCTTAATTGGGATTCTTGCGTTAGTTCAACATTAAAAAAAACAATTTTATGATAACAAAAGCTAATTTTTACTCTTCTGCATCTTCAAATTCTGAAACATCATCATAAATAACCGTTGGCTTTCCAAAAAATGAGACTAATTTACCCGTAAGCAAACCTCCAATAACGGCAATAATTACAGTAATTAGTATTCCCTTCAACTGAGCACTCATGTCAATTCCGTTTACTACAACAATTGCTGCTAGTCCTCCAAATAAACCAGGCAATCCGTGAAGATTTGAAACGCCACAAGTATCGACAATTTTAAAAATATTTTGAAACTTACTTTGAAGCAAAGCAAATCCAACCGTTGAAATGATTCCAGCGATAGCTCCAATAATCATTGCTTGAGGATGTGAAGCAAAATCACATGTTGATCCTATAGCCACACCACCAGCAAGCGCTGCGTTGGCAATGTCGGCTATGCTTATTTTTCCTCGAATAAGGACAGAAAAAATATAGGTAGTAATTGTTGATCCACATAAAGCGATAAACACATTTACAATCGTGTGTGGGATTGCTTCAACGGGAACAAGGGCGGCGCAGAAACTGGGCCAGAAGACCCATAGTACCATACTCCCGAGCATTGAATATTTATCTGAGGTTGCATCTGCCTCAATAGATATTTCTTTGTCTTTTTTTGATGTTAAAAAAATTGCAGCAGAAACCCCAAAAATAGCTCCAAAAGCATGAATAACTATGGATCCACCAGTGTCAACAACTTTGCCTACAAAATGGAAATAATCTACAGCTACAATAAGTTCATTTAACATGTAAAAAGGAATAAATAATAAACCAAGAATTATATATTGATGCATTTTTATCCTACCTAAAATTGCTCCTGTGGCAATTAATAAACTTGCTGCACTAAATTCTGCCAAAATTAATTGCTCAATTTCTCCTTTAGATTCTAGAATACCTAAACTGCTAATTGATAAATATATAGGTAACGAAACACTCACCAACAAAAAAGTTGCAGTTAATGCCGAGCGGCCATATTTTCTGACAAAAACCATTAAAAATCCAAATCCTATCAGCAACATAGCCATAATATGAATGGCTCTATCGTATTGCTGTACTTCTAAAATTGAAGTAATGTTTTTTTGCAAGTTTTCTTGTGCAAATAGGCTAAAATTTGCCATAAACATGAGGGCGCTTATTAGCCCAAATTTTGTAATTAAACGATGGTTTTTCATTGGTAATTAATATTTTTTTGTTTGTTATTAAAATGATTTTAGTGGCAAATGTAGTTTTTTTTGTTAAACTTCTGAAAATTAATTTTCTGAACGTATTAGTCTTTCAGCATCATCAATTATTGTAAATGCTGAAGTTTACATCATAAAATACAATAGTAAAGTGGAAATTAATCTTTTAATGCTTCTCAATTATTGAAATTAAAGCATCCGGGTTGTTTATCATCTGAACCTCAGTTGAGTTTAATTCTAAATCAATTTCTGCCTTTTGATGTGTAGGTCTGATTAAAATAAAAATTACGATAATTATCACAGGGATAGCTAAATACAAAATTGTTCCTGTGAGTAAATAAAAAACAATTGCAAAAAAGGAAGGTGCTTGTAATAAAGCATACCTGATAAGTAATGACGAACGGTAGCACTCCATTTTATCGATTAAATTAGTTTTTTCTTTGCAAGAATTCAATCTGTTTTTAAATATTAAAAAACTACTCGAAATACCTAAAAGTCCAAAAATTACAACTAAATAATTAAAAATATTTGATGAATCTTGAAATGCAATTTCATAATTACCTGTTTGTACCAAACCAAATGCAACCAAAAGAAAAAAGGCCTGTCCAATTGCTAAAGCTAAATGAATAATTTTAATACCCTTAAAATATTCTTTCGACGTAATTTTGTTTTGATCCATTTTATGTTTTTATTTATTGACCTTTTTTTGATCACCTTCTTTAAAGATTTGATATACATTTTCTATAAAACCCCATCCAAGGTTTGTCAAAGTAGCTTCAGTTCCCATTATCATAATTATATCATGCTTCGCAATTTCTTCCTTTAGATTAACTTGACTTGCTTCTAATGGTTTTTCATAGCTATCGGGGTAAATTTGTTTGTTATAAAACCAAAAATGTGTTTTAGAAAAAACAGACGATATTCCAGAATTAAATATTTCCCAAAAAAAGCTGTCGGAGATTACCAAAAATGAGGGTTTTGCTTTGGTTGAATCATTTTCATATTGAATTTTTGGATAAACCAATTGTTCGCGATCAAGCTTACATAAAAGATTCATTCCGTTTCCAATATCATAATCAATTTCATTTGGCGAACTTGTATTAAGTTCATTCCAATAAATGTTATTCAGGTCAATATTTCTGATTTTTTCTATATAATGCAAGATTGAATCAGTGGCTAGACTCATTCCGTAATAACTCCAATGAATGCCATATTTGGGGTATAATTGATACTTTGAACTGCTCTTATGATCAACAAAATACTTGTTAAAATCAATATAGTTTAGTCCAAGTTCTTGTGCAATTTTTATGTGATATTCATAGTTCGTAGGACCAGTTTTTGTCTTATATTTATCTGGAAAATACTCTGCGAAATAGGATCCTTTCCCAGCGGCAAAAACTATAAAAATTGTCTTATTTAATTTGTTTAGAGTATCTTGTATAAACTTTAATCTTTGCATCCGATGCAAAATACTATCAGCACCAAGAAAGTCAGTTCCATTATATGCGTTAATGTAATTTTGTTCGAATAAATAGCCGTTTTTCCCAATTATTACCCCGTTTGCTCTTGCTTTGCGAAATAGATTAAACGCCATTTGATTATTAAATCTAACAAAGATGTTTCTAAACCCAAAAGTTTCACTAAGGTACTTGTCTTGTTTACTTTGATATTCACCTGAAAACCAATCTTTAACATTAAAATAATTTTTAACTGGAATTGCAATTGCTCCTTTTAATGGCTTCAATTTAATAAACTCAAATTTATTTTGAATAATCGGGACGATTAAAATAAATAAAATGAATAGGAATAACAATCCTCGTATTTTTTGTGACCAGTCTTTCATGTTAAAATCTAAAATATATGAATGGATTAAAGCCAAAAGTTGAAATAGAGCTTACAGATAATAGAAAGAGGCAAACAGAAATTGAAGTTAATGCAAAATGCTTTTTTAGAGTATAATCATTAAAAAAAACTGCATCTTGGATTTTTTGACCTTTCTTGAAATAGGCAAAAAAAGCAAAAAATGTGGCGATACAAAAAAAGGCAATATATTCAGAATCAACAGATGAAGTACTATTTAAACTAAATGAGAACATTCGTTTTATAAAAGCAAAAGCATCAGGAAGCTTTTCTACTCTAAAAAACACCCAGCCAATTATTACAATAAAAAATGTAATAACGGTACTTGGAAATTTCCCTAATCGTTGGTAAACTTTCAATAGAAAACCCCTTTCGAGAACTAGAAATAATCCGTGATAGGCACCCCAAAGAATAAAACTCCACGACGCACCATGCCAAAATCCAGAAGCTAAAAACACAATCCAAAGATTAAAATAGAGTCTTTTTTTTGATGCTACTTTGTTCCCACCTAAAGGAATATATAAATAGTTTCGCATCCAATTACCTAGCGAGATGTGCCATCGACGCCAAAACTCAGATATGCTTTGCGATATATATGGATTGTTGAAGTTTTCGGGAAATTTAAAACCAACCATTTTTGCCAAACCAATTGCCATATCTGAATATCCCGAAAAATCAAAGTAAATTTGAAAAGTGTACGATAAAATACCTACCCAAGCAGTATAGGAATCAATATCTGCATAATTCAATGCAAAAATCAAATCAGCTTGTTGTCCCATTTGATTTGCAATCAATACTTTTTTTGCTAATCCAATTGAAAATCGGTAAAAACCAATAAGTCGATTGTCTGTGGTATCGTTTGCCGTTCTATCAGTAATTTGGTCTGCTAAATCGTGATATCGAATAATGGGACCAGCAATCAATTTGGGAAATAATATGATGTATAATTGATAGTCCCAAAAATTGTGTAATGGCTTATGAACTCTACGATACACATCAACGACATAAGTGATGGTTTCAAAAGTGTAAAACGAAATACCGATGGGAAGCACAAGTTTTGTCCAAAAAATATTACCAGATCCTAGAGCTGAAAGAAGATTGTTTACATTTTCAATAAAAAAATTGGAATATTTAAAATATGCCAATAATCCGATATTTATCGATACCGAAAGTGTAAGTATTAATCGGCGATGCAATTGTTTGTTGGTCTGCGACATCCATTTTACTAAATGGAAATCAATAAACGTAGTTCCAAGAATTACAAAAATGAACTTTGGAGCACCCCAACTATAAAAAAAGATGCTAAAAAAAAGCAAAACCAAGTTTTTATATTTCTTATCTGCAAAGTAATAAATGAGCAAAAAAGCAGGTAAAAAATATAAAAGAAAAGTAATACTACTAAATACCATATAATATGATTTTATAATCGGCGCAAATTACTGATTTTTTTTCGAAATTTGTAAAAAAAACATCCTTGGACGGTAATAATGCGAGTTGTTATTTTCTTATGTAGTATTTGTTTTTTGTTCGTTTATAAATCATAGACACCTCATATACTAAGTGTTGCTGATTTTTAAATTGGAAATCTTCAATTTGTTTGAATATGCAAAGCCTTATTATATAAACGGCTACTGTTTTTGTAAAAATGAAAAAGAAGTTTTTATATTTTAATAATAAATTGTACATTTATCACCTTAATATTAATTTTTATAATTAAATGTTGCATAATCAATCGTTTTTTAAGTCTTAGTGCACTTTTATTTTACAAAACTTGTATACAATGAAAAAGAAAGCTTTCTTGACACTAATTATCTGCTTTATTATTGCAGAAGCATTCTCTCAGGATGGATGGAATTATGTGACTTCGGGTTATGGTGTTGATTTTTATTGGCAATGTAAAAACGAAGCTAAAAACCAGAATCGATCAGTAATAAAGGTGGTAAATAAAAATTCATATAAAGTTTCAGTCGGACTTACACCTACATTTACGGTAAACACTAAAACATTCAACATGGGACCACAGGCTGTTAATATTGCTGCACATTCAGAACAAGCTGGCCAATGGAGTGGGTTGGTTTGGTACCCTGATGGTGGTAAAACCTGTCCGTCGTATATAAAAATTGATTATACCGTTACAAACGCTGAATCTAAGCCTAAAGTTGAAAATAAAACCAATGTACAACCAAAAGTGAATTCAAAAAACAGTCAACAAATCAACCGAACAAATAGTGCAACTACAAATAAAACTACACCAACTAATCCCAATACAACTAACACAACACCAACTAATTCCAATCAAAGGAATACTCAAACAAATAAAAGTAATGCTTCCGCCACAGCCACGGCAAATGCAAAACAAAAAGAGATAGAACGGCAGCAACAGATAAATCGGCGGCAACAAGAGTCAAATCGGCAACAAGAAGTTGAAAAACAAAGACAGCGAATTGAAAGAAAAAAACAAATATCGAAAGAAAATTACGAGAATCAGATAAATACAAGCAATCAAATCGAAAATGCCAGAACCAACGCTTATAATTCAATTGAGAATGCGGTTTACGGAACGCCAGAACAGCGACAAGCAAGATTAAGAGAAAGACGAGAGAGAAGACTAAAGGAAGAAGAGGAAACAGAAAATAGGCCGAAGGTTGTTGTTACTGCCGAGAGTCGTTCTGAAAGTTGGAATGAGAGAGGAATGTATTATTATAGTTTGAAGAAATATAAAGAATCTATTGAACGGTTTGGCTGGTCAATCCAAGAAAATTCTTCAAATTATAAAGCATACTATAATAGGGGACTGGCTTATATTTATTTAGAAGAATACGACAAAGCCATTCTTGATTTTAGTAACTGCATAAATTATAAACCCAATATGCATGAAGCATTTTGTTATAGAGGATTGGCTTATATCAATTTAAAGCAATATGATAAAGGAGTAGAAGACTGTTACAAGGCGTATAGTTTAAATAGTAATTACCTTTTATCTTATAAAATCTTAGGCATTTCATTTTTTATGCAGGAAAGCTTTCCTGAAGCTTATGAATTACTATTAAAAGCATTACCTTATTGCGAACTCGATCAGGAGGAAAATGATATTTTTTATTATTTAGGTTATTCAGCGTATTTTATGCAACAGTATTCAAAATCTATCAAGTATTTTAATAAATTTCTTAAGAATGAAACTTATTTTGATTTAAGCGGAAAGACGAAAGAAAACAAGCTGTATATGAGCAGATTAAGACAAGAAATAATTGCAATTTATGCTCGTGGAAGGGCAAAACTTACAAGTAGAAAATTCAGAAGTGCAATAAAGGACTTTACCCAAATTATCAATAGGTTTAACGTTTTACAATCAACATCTTATGCTTGTCGAGGTGATGCATACCGAATGATTAAAAAATACGATTTGTCTATAGCAGATTATAAAAAAGCACTCGAAACTGATGATAAAAATTTGGGTGCTGCTCTCGGGTTATTGATGACCTACTATTCATTAAAAGATGAAAAAAACTATAAAAATTATTTGTCTGTTGCAGTAAAAATTACCCCAGAACTAAAGCTTGGATATTCACATATTGAAACAATGATTAAAAAGGAAGGATGGCGTTTTTTTGACGAAGAAATTGAAATATTAAAAGCAGTACTCAATTGTAATCCCAATCCTGATGCATTTTAAAATAATACATTACATATTTCGGTGATGTTTTTAAAATCTAGACAATCAGCGTTTTGACTCAAAAAAGGCAATTATAAGGTTCATTTATATCTTTGCAATTATTTGCTAAAATAAGGATTACTTAAAACTCTTTTCAATTGCTTCGAGTTGTTTCATCAATTCTGGATTTTTGTAAGCTATTAACAATAAATCATTAAATCTAATTACAATTTTGACATCTTTAGTCGTATCAAAAAGGCTAATTGAAAAAACAGTCCGATTATTTTTGGTTCCGGGAACAGAAATAACCGTGACATATATTGTAGTTATTTTTTCAGGAACACGAGTAGCGGAGTGAGAAGCTGAAATATCATTATAAAAACGCACACTTTTTTTATCTATAATTTCTTGCATCAATGTGGTTAAATCTTTCAAATTCTTTGGATTATAAGGATATTCGGCTGATGAAGTCTCATCACTTTTTAAAGGATATTGTAAGCGATTTTTCTTCGACAACACTATGGGTTCTATAATCGTCCCTTTTTGATCAAAAACCAACCCTTTCCTATTATCTTCAAAACAATAATAGCGTGTTGTGTTTCCATCAATCATGGGAATTATATCAGTGTATTTTACTGGTATAACCTGTTTGCCATCAAAATTATATGCCCCTTTATATGTTCCACTGTCCACCAAAATCAGTTCCTGAACATTTGTATTTGAATTATTGGTCTGACTATAAAGTTCGCTACAATCCACCCAATTAAGGTATTCATTAATCTTATCTGGGACTACGTTTGCAAGTTCCCTATAATGGACTTTCGCAGGGAAACGGATATCAGTATAAACTGCGGGAATAATTATCTTAAAATCGTTAGATAGCAAACCAAAATATCCTCCAGAAATGAGCGCCAAAGAATCCAAAACTTCTTTTTTTTCGGTTGTTGTAAAATTTCCATTCACATCATTTGCCCCTGTTAATTCAAAATATTTCAAACCCTGATATCTGACCATGCCATGATTATTTACAACATATCGGCTAAGCGGATCTTGAACATTCGGGTAACTGTACCATATCTCCTGATGCAGAGTATACTTTTGGTCACTGTTTAATCGAGTGTTGATAAATTGACATCCCGATTCGGAGTTGCAGATATATTTTCCATAACCAAGCCTCTGAATATAATCAAAAACATATAGAGGTTTTGATTCATAAGGATATGACCAGAGTGCATACTTATCGTCCTTTTTCACTACAATTGTCAAATCAAAAGCAGTATCTCTTCCATCAGTATTTACGGTACCGTCGAGTCCAGAAATCTCGATGTCGGAAACATATTTTTTCAAACGTTCCACTTCGAGTTCGGGTACCATTATATTCGAAAGCTCAATCTTTTTCAATGTCTTAATTTTCATCATTTCTGGATGAATTGCGGTTAATAAATCCCAATCAGTCCCAAACATATTCACAACTTTTAGATTAGGAAACTTTGAAAAGTCCAAGCAATTCATTGTTTTAGAAGGATTTTCAATGATTAAATGAGATATTCCATTTCCATATTGACGAGCAAACTGCTGAAACTCGCTTTTGTCGCAATCGTTAGAGCAAAAACATTTGGTTCTGTTGCCTTGTGCTTTTTCACAATAGGAGCAAATATCACGAATAATCAATGTGTCGAAAATTTGCTGCGCTTTTAGGTTATTAGACAATAATACGATAATAAGAATGAGAAGACTTATTGTAGAAAGAAATTTTATCTTCATAGCTATGTGTTTAAGAAGTATTTAAAGATTATTAATATTCATTTTCGAACTCAAAAATAGTAATTTTTTATTAATATTCAATTTTTTAAGTCAGAATGCACTTCATAAAAACAGTCAAATTAAAAATGAATGGTCTTTTGGAACAAATCGAATAATTGGCTTTGAAAATTTTCAAAAATCTTTACATTTGTTTGGTAATAATGGGGCTGAAAATCTGGAAAAATGTGTTTAATAATAACCTTTTAATGAGTGAATTTCAATAATATTATTCTAAACTTTATACACGACCCAATAAATTGGGTCAATTCTTCTCAACCAATATCTCGATAATTCGTATTCCCGAACTTCTATCCTCCCAATTCTGTTATTTGAATTAGTTTTTTTGCTTTTGTGTTAGTTGTAGGATTTTTTTTGAACAGTAGAGCGATTTTTAATTAGCTTTGTGATAGAATATACATTAAAATCAAAAACAGAGGAGATATACAAAGCACTACACATTTGCAAAAACGATACTTATGTAGTGCTTGCATGAACCGATCCGCCAGCTGGCGGAGAGCTCAGCGAAGCTAAAACGCCAACTTTTTCGATACTCACTTACTCATCTTGGTTGTGCTTTAGCCGACATTTAACAACACTTAAAGAATGAACAAAAAGAAATCATTTTCAACTAAACTTCTTAACAGTTGGAAAAAACTAGGACCAGGCCTTGTAACAGGTGCAAGCGACGATGATCCTTCTGGTATTGCAACTTATTCTCAAGCAGGTGCTGCATTTGGACTTTCAACATTGTGGACCGCAATTGTAGCTTTTCCTCTCATGGCTTCAATTCAGCAAATGTGTGCGAGAATTGGGTTAGTAACATCACAAGGGCTTACAGGAATAATAAAAGAACATTATCCAAGACCAATTTTGTATCTGATGTTGTTGTTCAGCTTTCCTGCAATTGTACTGAATATTGGTGCTGATATTGCAGGTATGGGGGCGGTTGGAAATTTGCTTTTTCCGGCTATTCATGCTAATTATTTTAGTATTTTTTTTACGATTCTGCTTATCGGATTAATAATCTACTTGCCTTATCAGAAAATTGCATCCGTTTTAAAGTATTTGTGCATCGTGATGTTGGTATATTTTATTGTTCCGTTTTTGTATAAACAAGATTTTACCGAAATTTTTAAAGCTACATTTATTCCAACTATAAAGTTTGACAAGAATTTTATAGCCATTATTGTAGGCATACTTGGCACAACCATTTCACCGTATCTTTTCTTTTGGCAAGCATCTATAGAGGTTGAAGAAATGAAAACCAAAAAGAAACATTTGGTTGTAAACAAAAAGATAATCAGCGATATGAACAAGGATGTATATTTTGGAATGACCGTTTCGGGCTTAGTTATGTATTTTATCATCCTTACTACGGGCACGGTATTGTTTAAAGGTGGCATCCATCAAATTGATACAGTTGAACAAGCTGCAATGGCATTAAAACCATTAGCAGGAAACCTCGCTTATCTTCTTTTTACAATCGGTGTAATCGGAACCGGACTTATTGCAATTCCTGTATTGAGCGGCTCTATTTCTTACATCATCACCGAAACATTTGGCTGGAAACAAGGTCTTGACAAAAAATGGCACGAAGCGAAAGCATTTTATATCATCATCGCAATTTCATTGATTCTTGGTTTATCTTTAAATTATGTAGGAATTACTCCTATTCAGTCATTGATATATACAGCCATTCTTTACGGACTAACGGCTCCTGTCCTAATTGCTATCATCCTTCACATTTCCAACAACAAAAAAATAATGGGCAATAAAGTGAATGGAAGATTATCGAATGTTCTTGGCTTTGCTGCATTAATTATTATGACAGTGGCTGCGGTAGCATTGATATATATGCAATTTACAGAATAGCAAATCTATTGACAAATGAATAAATAATAATTCAGATAACCACTAATTAGAAAAACCACTCTATAAAAATGATAAATATTCAAAGCAATGTAGAACATAAGGAATTAATACTTAAAGGCTACTCCATACATTACTTTTGTGCTGGTGAATCCACTAAAGATTTGATCATATTCCTTCATCCTGCATTTGCAGATCATACCTGTTTTGACAAACAGATTGATTTTTTCTCAAAGAATTTTAGAGTTATTTCGATAGACATGCTTGGTCATGGATTATCAAAAGTAGCGAAAGCAAAAGATAAGATTGACGCTACAGTAAGCCATATTGATGAAATATTAAGATTAGAAGGATTTCAAAACGCGCATATTGTTGGGGTTTCTGTGGGTTCTTTAATCGCACAATATTTTGGATTAAAACACCCTGAAAAAGTCAAATCAATGACCATATTGGGTGGATATGATATAAATGCGGATAATAGTGAAATCTCTAAAGCTCAACGTTCAGAACAATTAAAGTGGATTTTTAAAGCATTGTTCTCGATGAATTCATTTCGAAGATATGTTGCAACCGTTTCTGTCTCTAATATCGAATCACAGGTTCTATATTATGAAATGTCGAAGATGTTTACTCGAAAATCATTTATGGCAATGTCTGGACTAGGCAATGTTATTCAAAAAAGAGATAATATTGCATTACCCTACCCTTTGTGTATAATGAATGGCGAAAAGGATCTTGAATTGGCAAAAAAAACAAGCAAAAAATGGCACGATTTAGCCCCCAATAGTAAATATTATTTGATTGAGGATGCGGGTCATTGTGCAAACATGGACAATTCGGAGAAGTTTAATGAGTTACTAATGGATTTCATCAAACAAATTCAATAATTACATCAACCTTGTGGATTTATGAATAAAATGTAACTTTGATGTAAATAATTATTTAAAAAAATGGTTGACCTCGAATAAGTAAACCAATTTGGTTGTTAACCAGAATACTAAAAGAGATCAAATTAAGATAACGATCAGACAAAAGACTCGAAAGATGAAGAAAATGAAGCAATTTTTGATTCTATTTTTGCTAAGCGCAACATCTCATACATTTGCGACAAATTATTTTGTAAAACCATCGGGTAGCAACAGCAATGATGGATTAACACCAGCAACTGCATTTGAAACCTTACAGTTTGCTGCAGACCAAACAAACCCTGGCGACACTGTTTTTGCAATGGCTGGAACCTATACAAATTTGGTTCGTGCTACCAATGTTTTGAGTATCTACCATTCAGGAACTTCTGATAATTATATTGTTTATAAAAATTTCCCAGGGGAAACGCCAATAATTAAGTTATACGATCAATGGTGTGGTATTGCTGTTCAAGGTTCGGATTACATTGTAATTGATGGATTTAAGGTAGTTGGAAATAACGATTCAATTACGCTTACTTATGCGCAATCGCAGCAAGACAGTTTAAATAATCCAACTACATCTTGTAATGGAATTGGTATTGGATCACAGTATAGTAATCCGGCAAACAAACCTCATCATGTAATTGTTAGAAATTGCAATGTCAGTAAATGTGGTGGCGGTGGTATTTTTGCATATCCCGGCGACTATATTACAATTGAAAACAATATTGTTTCGGAATGTGCATGGTACTCTCCCTATGGAAATTCTGCCATAACATTGTTCCAACTTTACAATTCAGACACGACTGATGCAATAAAAAATTTTATTATTGGTAATATATGCTACAGAAATGAGGAATATATACCTGTGCACTATTCTGGAGCTATTTCGGATGGAAATGCAATTAGCATTGATGACAGTAGAAATACACAAAATGGCTCTGTAATGGGTGCTTATGTGGGCAAAACATATATTGCTAACAATTTGGTTTTTGATAATGGGGGAAGAGGTATTCATTGTTATTCTTCTGACAACGTTATTGTTGTGAACAACACAAGTTATAAAAATTGTCAGTCACCAACGGTTCATGATGGCGAACTTACAGCCTACAGTGCCGATAGTATTTGGTTCATTAATAATATTGCATGGCCAGATTCAGGGGTAGCTCCTATATTCAAATCAAATAGCACCACTGCTGCAATATCTGTAGAAAATAATTTATGGGCTACAAATTCAGGTTTAGCAAATCCATTTGGAGCCAACACCATTTTAGGTAATCCTGATTTTGTTTTACACTCTATTAATCCAGTATTCGCAGACTTTCACTTACAGAATAGTAGTATTGCAATAAACACAGGTTCCCATTTATTTGCACCCACCATCGATAAAGATGGCGTTATTCGATTAATAAGTGATTCTGTGGATATTGGCTGTTATGAATATTTTAATGCTACTGGTGTCAGAATTGAGCCAGATCCAAACCTACTTTCAATTTTCCCTAATCCCGCTTCCAACATCATTACTTTGAGTATTGATGACAAAAACAATACAGATTATATTATAGAAATTTATAATGTAATTGGCACTTTAGTTAAAACGAAAACACTAAAACAAAACCAACGACAAATTAATATCGAGGATTTAATAAATGGAGTTTATCTGGTAACAATTAAAACCAAAGATTTGACAACAAATCAAAGATTAATAATTCAGAGATAAAATTGGAATATATCACAGCGGTTTAGAAGTAAATTGAAATTTTAACATACAATAACCATCGAAATTCGTTTACCGAAAAGGCGAAACAGGATTTTTCTAGCGACTCCTGTATGGCGCAAACGTTATCAAACCAACTAAAAAGAGAAACATGCATGAAATTTACATACGCTCCTAGACAAACAACCATTCGAGGAAATACCCTTCAAATAAACAACATTGAGATGTACTACGAGGAATACGGAGCAGGAAAACCTTGAGAAATCTCAGAAAGAAGCATATCGAAAAAACACTATCTTTGTAAATCAAAAGTCAATAAATAAAAACCAAAAATCAACATCAATGATAACGAATCACTTTCGTTTTTTAACATTAATCTTATTTGCATCCTCAATATCACTTTGTTATTCTCAAGTAAATAATGATTCACTAAAACAAATATTATCTTCCAAATCATTTACTATTGAAGAAGAATACATCGGAGATTGGGGAGGACATTCTCAAATATATATTTTTAAAACAGAAGGCGATAAGTTAAGAATAAAATGTGATAATCCTGACCCAATGAGCCGTTCAGAAAAAGGGTTAGACACTTTAGTATCTCTAAATACACTAAAAAGTCTAGAAAATATATTTTATAAATGCTCTGAACGAATCAAAACTTCAAAAAATTCAAGCACTGAGCACATCATATATAAATTTTCAAATATAAATTCATCGTACATTATTGACGATAAATTTACCATGGCGTGTAATGAAGACTTTAAGGCATGGAAAGAAATGTTTTTAATTAGAACGAAAGAAACAGAAGTATCCACTATTGGAATTTTTGATGGGCAGACCTATATGGGTGTTCATGGGGAATCTGTATATAAAATGAATGAATATAGAATCTATTCAAACGACATTTCAAAAAGCGGAGTCGATTCATTAAAAGGTAAAAAAGTATTAGTAACTGGAATATTAAATAAAGTACAAGGCAAAACACAGGTTATACAAAACAGTAATGGTGCTAAAATCCATAAGCCAAGCCCAGACTTTTTTTTATTTATTTCAAAACCTAAGTTTACAATAATCTATGACACTAGAGAACCATTAAAAAATTAATGTTGATCATTATCAAATGCTAGAGATATTTTTATAACGAATTACTTAAAATATATAAAATTACAAATCGGTGATGAAAGGAAACACAAACAATAAACATTACAACAATGAAACAACTTATAATCGATAACATAAAGAATCCCGATAATCTCGAAAAATTATATCGAGATAATAAACAGGAATTTTCTAAATCCTTCGCAGCGATTTCGGATGATTATAATTCTGAATTAGTGCAATTTTGGAGAATTAGATTAGCCCCCGTGGCTGAAACTGAATATAAGGTTTTTTATAAATTTGATTTACTTGTTGTGATTATTCTTTCGCTTGTAACCGGATTATTGGTAAAACTACCCGATCTGTTTTCTCAAATAAATAGAGAATCATTCTATACTAGGGATTTAGCAATCATAGTTTTTAATGGATTAATTCTTTATGCTTTCTGGCAAAATAAGATTTTTGATAAAAAGAAAATTCTACTTTACGGATTTACTATCTCGATATTATTGCTGTTTTTGAACTTGTTACCAAATAAAATCACTGATTCTATTATTCTTTCATTAATCCACACGCCATTATTCTTGTGGTGTTTATTTGGGTTATCCTTTTTGTCGTTCGATTTTAAAAACACAGATAAACGGATTGAATTCATACGATTCAATGGCGAATTATTAATAATGACAGGATTAATACTTATTGCTGGAGGAATCCTTATGGGCATTACATTAGGTTTATTCTTAGCTATAAAAATGCACATTGAGAAGTTCTATTTTGATTATGTTGTTGTATTTGGATGTGTTGCTGCACCAATTGTTTCATATTATTTAATACGATTATATCCAAACCTTACAAATAAGATTGCCCCAGTTATCGCAAGGGTTTTTACTCCGTTGGTATTAATTACACTAGCCGTTTATTTAGTTTCATTGATTTTTTCATCGAGCCGGATTTCAGAAGACAGAGATTTGTTGATACTTTTTAATATTATGCTTTTAGCAGTAATGGCAATAATTGTATTTTCAGTATCTGAACTTGACAAATCAAAAGTGAAGAATATGAATGTTTTAATTTTATTCGCACTAGCAGTAATGGCAATTGTGATAAATTCAATTGCTTTATTCGCAATAATTTCCAGAATTTCGAATGGATTAACTCCAAATAGAACTGTTGTTTTAGTTTCAAATATTTTGATTTTCGTAAACTTGATTCTACTTTCTACGAGTCTCTTTAAGGCTTATTTTAAGGGGAATCAATTAGATTCGGTTGAAAGGACAGTTGCCAAGTATTTGACAATTTATTCTATTTGGACTATTATTGTGATATTTGTGCTGCCATTTCTATTTGGGTTTAAATAATTTAACTCTCTGATCTATAAACTATTGATTATGCTTTATGGCACTGAAGGCGACAAATACTAATAACCCCATGCTGGTCACTGAGCCTGTCGAAGTGAAGCGCGGGGTAAAAATATATAGAGCAAAAGATTTTGGCTTAAAACGGATAGACGTATTAAATAACAAAACAATGAAAAAAACAACCTTATTAATTTTAGCACTTGCAACCTCATTCGGTTTTGGATTTGCATTTAATTCAATTCTAACAAAGACCACTGTAGAACAACCAAAAACAAAAAGAGTAACTGGAATTGGAGGCATTTTCTTCAAATGCAAAGACCCAGAAAAAATCAGACAATGGTATAAAACCCATCTAGGATTCGATGTCACCGAATACGGAACACAGTTCGACTGGAAAAAAGAAGCGGACTCAACAAATAAAGGCTATACACTATGGAGCCCTTTTTCTGAAAAAACAAAATATTTTGAGCCTTCAACTAAGGATTTTATGATTAATTACCGAGTTGAAAACCTTGAGGCACTGGTAGTAGAACTAAAAAAGGAAGGAGTAACATTGCTAGATAAAATAGAAACCTATAAATACGGAAAGTTCGTTCATATTCTTGATATAGAAGGCAACAAAATTGAGTTATTTGAGTCTATTAATTAATGTCTGCAAGAAAACTCAGTGATATTTGATCAAATACCAGAAAAGAATATATTATTTAGGACTCAACAACCATTTATTGAAATTGTTAACCAAATGTTAGAACTCAAGTAATTAGACCCAAACAGATATACAAGCGCCCTCTAAGCAGAAATTGACCGTTTGGGTTACGAGCTTTACGGGTTAACGGAAGAAGAGATAGAGATAGTAGAAAAAGCATAAAATAGATAGAATGACCAAAGAAACGGCAATAAAATTATTCGAACAAAAAGAGATTCGTTCAATTTGGAGCGAAGATGATGAAAAATGGAATTTTTCGGTTATTGATATAGTGGCTGTTTTGACCAATCAAGAGGACTTCCAAAAGGCAAGAAAGTATTGGAATAAGCTGAAAGAAAGATTGGTAATTGAAGGAAATGAAACGGTGACAAATTGTCACCAGTTGAAATTAAGAGCTGAAGATGGCAAAATGCAATTTGATCCTATCGGTATGCCTTTGTAAAAATATAAAATAGATTGGACTATTTTATATTTACAATTGGGGTAATATGAAGCCGATAAAACGGTTTTTTCTCTTTTGCTCTAATCCCAGCGGGATTAAATATCTGTAAAAGCACATAATCCATGACAATGTTCGACCCCAGATGGGGTCGTATTAATCTGCTGACTTTTGTTTTTATAGAAATGTGACCACGCTGTGGTCGGAACAATCAATCGGTGTAGCCTTTTTTACAGCCATTAGAACTCGCTGGTTTTATATCCAATACGCATTTGTTAAACGCATATACGCAGAAAGCAATTTTTCAAAAAATAATCAGAAGTGTTTGCCAATTCTGATGCCAAGGGCATGCCTTTGTAAATTTAAGCAGATAAAACGGTTTTTTCTCTTTTGCTCTAATCCCAACGGGATTAAATATCTTTAAAAGCACATAATCTATGACAATGTTCGACCCCAGATGGGGTCGTATAAATCTGCTGACAATTGTTTTTATAGAAATGTGACCACGCTGTGGTCGGAACACATTGATTAAAAGACTAAGTCAATGCATTTATTTGAGAAAATAATGTAAATTTACAACAAATATTAACCCTTAAAATGTAAATAGATGCCTAATACGTATACACAAATATATATTCATGTTGTTTTTGCGGTTCAGAATCGTAAAGCCTTGATTAATAATGGATGGGAAACTGAGCTTTTCAAATATATCACAGGAATTGTTCAAAATAAAGGTCAGAAGATGTTAGCAATAAATGGGACAAATAACCATATTCATTTTTTTATAGGAATGAAACCGACCTGTTGTTTGTCGGAATTAGTTAGAGAGGTTAAGAAATCATCAAATACGTTTATTAATGAGAGTCATTTTAGTTTTCATAAATTTGCATGGCAAGAAGGTTTTGGTGCATTTTCGTATAGTCATTCGCAAATTTCAAATGTAATACAATACATTGATAATCAAAAGCAACATCATAAAAAAGAGACGTTTGAAGAGGAATATATTGCGTTTTTAAAAGCTTTTGAAGTGGAGTATAAGAATGAATATCTGTTTGAAAGGATTGCCGATTAGGAATTAATCAGGTTAAATATTTAGCTACGAAAGCGGAGCAACTGTAAATATCACCTTGAAATAATATTACACATAATAAAAAACATGAGAAAATTAGCATCAATTCAAAAAATTACGGCAAAAATTCCAATCGAAGGAGCTGATTTAATTGAACTAGTTCGAATCAACAATTGGCACATTGTAGTAGCAAAAGCCGAAAATTATTTAATAGACGAAGAGGTCATTTTTTTTGAAATTGATTCATTTTTACCTATTCGTCCAGAATTTGAGTTTTTACGCAAAAACTGTTATAAAAAAATGTCGAATGATATGGAAGGTTTTAGGCTTCGTACCATAAAACTAAGAGGTCAATATTCGCAAGGATTAGTACTACACAAGAATTTGTTTCCCGAATGCGAAAACGTTCGTTTAGGCGAAGATGTTACCGATATTTTAGAAGTTGTAAAATTTGAGCCCCCACTACCAGCAAGTTTAGAAGGAGTTGCTTTGGGAAAACTTCCATCCTTTATTCGTAAAACGAATGAAGAGCGAGTTCAGAATCTAGCATACGACCAGTTGAAAAAACAGCCCTATTATGTCACAGAAAAAGTAGATGGAAGTTCGGCCACATTTTATGTAAATGATTCAAAATTTGGAGTTTGCTCTCATAATTTAGATTTAATGGAGACCCAAAATAACACCTTTTGGAAAATTGCACGCGAATTACATCTCGAAGAAATTTTAAGGTCTCAAAACAAAAATATTGCCTTGCAAGGCGAACTCTATGGCGAAGGAATACAGGGAAATAAGTATAAAAAACAAGGTCAAACCATCTGTTTTTTTAGCCTATTCGATATCGATTCGTACCAATATAGTTCATTCGACGAGCTTAAAACATTTTGCTCAACGTCCAATTTACCTATGGTTCCAATAATTGATGAAAATTTTACATTGCCACAAACTGTTGAAGAGATGATCACGTATGCCAATGGAAAATCGAAGTTAAACGAGCAGAGCAAAAGAGAAGGAATTGTCCTTCGATTGTTAGATTCTTCGGAGTCGTTTAAAGTGATAAGCAACGAATTTTTGTTGAAATTTGAAGATTAATACCATTTTAAACTGTTTTTAAACGATGTATAAATACAATATTTCAAGTCACCAATACAAATATTAAAAATTTGTTATATCTTTGTGTCAGTTAGTCCTGCGGGACATACTTCCCAAGAGCGATAATAACCAAAGTTGTTGTCGCTTTTGCTTTATACAACATAAATTAAGATAGTAAATTAAATGAACAATAAAACGCTTATCAATAATTTAGACTTTAGTGGTGGATCAGACAGCTGGTTTGATTTTTGGCACACGCATGCCGATTGGGGTGGACAAGGGAATAAGGATTGGGAGATTAGAAAAAAGGCCATCGATGAGTTGGTTGATATTTACAATAATCTAAAGGTAAAAATAAAAAATTATCCGAAAGAGTTTCAACTCTTTATTATGATTTTGGAAAATGATAGTTCACAAGATTCAATTTTCATTCATTCAAACAATCCCAATCAAGACAATTTTCCCCTTAAAATTGAAAAAACAACCAACTTCCCTGTCAAGGATAAAAAACTAAAGGAATATATCGACAATCTTGGTCTCAATGTTACACCATTCATCTTCAACAACGAACTGCAGTATTACTTATTCGACGATAATGTAGGAATTCCCCTCTAAAAAAATCAAATTTATAAAAGACCAAACTCTTGGTATAATTGGGAGCTTTTTAAAAACAATTAACGACTGTCAGTTTTTATATAATATTGGTGCTACCTTATGGTGCTGCAAGAGCTTGTCACGATTTGGCGTGATCAAATATTAGTAACCCCGTGCAAGTCTCTGAGCCTGTAGAAGTGATGTACGAGGTTTAAAATGAATTTAAAAACACCTATTTTGGCGGAAAAATTGTGGTGAAGCAAAACTATTTTTATTCCAAAATATTTGCTAATACCGCCTCTAGATATAATATAGTCCATTTTTCAAACTTTAAATGAACTATTTATATCTACGAGCGGCATTAGACCAATCTAGCATATAAAATATCTTTGGGCTATTTTATATTAAGATTTGGTATAAGGCTCAAAACGGATAATCATAAAACATTTAGCGCTTTGTTATGTTATTCAACATGATAACCAGATTTTTTTTTGTAGATATACCAATTAAGCCAATAAAAAACCAAAGAATAAAATGAATCCTAACGTTGATTTTTATTTTAGAAAAGCCAATAAATGGCAGGAAGAACTGGAAAAATTAAGAACAATTGTCTTAGAATGTCAGTTGACCGAAGAGTTGAAGTGGGGTGTTCCTTGCTATATGTTTGAGAAAAACAATATTGTTTTAATTCATTCATTTAAAGAATATTGCGCATTTTTATTTTTCAAAGGTGCCTTCTTAAGTGACATCAATGGAATTCTAATCCAACAAACGAAGAATACACATATGGCGCGTCAAGTTCGATTCACCAACGTTCGAGAAATAATTGAGATGGAAACTATCCTGAAAGCTTATATCAATGAAGCCATAAACATAGAAAAAGCTGGGTTGAATTCTGAGAATAAACTCGTGAATTTTAAAAAGAATACGGAGCTAATATTCCCCGAAGAATTTCTAAAAAAATTATCCTCAGAAGGTGGATTAGCTTTAAAAACTGCTTTTAACGCTTTGACCCCAGGACGGCAAAGAGCATACAATCTGTATTTTTCTGAGCCCAAACAATCTAAAACCCGAGTGGCAAGAATTGAAAAATGTGAGCAGCAAATCCTCAACGGAAAGGGATTAAATGATTAGCGGTACTGGTCAATTAACAGATTGAGCATTTGTTAATCAATAACTTTAATTCAGAAAATAAACAATTAAAATGCTAAAAACATAACAAACATTATATCTCAATAAAACCCAAATTAAGATTCACAATTTTGAAATTTATTTTGCAATTAGCAAGGATTTATTGATACTTTTGCAATGAATAAAATCAATAATAATCTGAAAATTTGTAATAATCTAAATATCAACACTATGAATCATTATTGTTTGAATAAAATCAAAAAAGCAAATCTACTTTTTTTACTAGTTATCGGACTTTTATCTTTTGGAAATAATATCTATGCACAAGATAAAAAAGACTCGTCAGTAGTATATTTTACTAAAGATATTTCACCAGAAGGCGTGATGAAAATATTTCAATATATAAAAAGTAACGTTAAAGGCAAAGTTGGTATAAAAGTGCATTTTGGCGAAGACGGTAACGAATATTATGTACCAGCAACTTTTGTTGAACCGCTGTGCAAAGAGCTAAACGGAACTCTAATTGAAACAAATGTTGCATATAAAGGTCGTCGAAGGAATACAGCCACTCACATTCAACTTGCCAAAGATCATGGCTTTACCTTTGCCCCAATTGATATTTTGGATGAAGGGGGCACTTTAAGTATGCCGATTAAAGGTGGAACACATTTCAAAAACGCATTAATAGGAAAAAATATTGAAAAATACCAAACGATAATCTATTTCACTCATTTTAAAGGACATGGAAGTGCCGGTTTTGGCGGTTGTATTAAAAATGTTTCGATGGGAATGGCAACTCCTGAAGGAAAAAAAGCGATGCACTTCAACAATTTCCCTAAACCAGTCAACAAAAATTGCACTAATTGTGGGGAATGTGTTAAAGACTGTCCAGAGAATGCCATCACGCTGAAACCATGTAAAATTAATAAGGAAAAATGTATTGGTTGCGGTAAATGCATCACCACATGCCAGTATGGAGCAATAACCAAACCCGATGATGCCGATAAAACTAAACGATTTTTGGAAGGATTGGTTGAATATGCAAAACCAGTTATTGAACTCAAAAACTCATTGTATTTCAATATCATCATCAATGTATCACCCAGTTGTGATTGTTCTGGCAATCCTAAGGCCCCATTTATCCCAAATATCGGAATTTTAGTCTCCACAGATATTGTTGCCATCGAAGCTGCTGCGCACGACCTTGTAGACAAAGCCCATCAGTGTAACGATGCATTCTTGAAAGCCAATTCGGTGAGTGGAAAACGTCAAATTGAATATGCTTATCAATTAGGAATGGGCAATATCAAATATATCTTAATAAGTATTGACAAATAGAAAATATTTTGGGCTTTTTCTTCTGAAACTGCAGTCAACCACTACCTAGTATAATGTAAAATTACTATGGAAAAACTTACTCTAAGAATTGAAAAAGTATTGATATTCCTCATACTTATCATTTTTTTTATATCATTATTCTTTTTGGCAGTTCGTAATTTAATAACTCATAAAGGAGATTTGGTTGTAATCTTGTTTTTTTTAGCTATTTTATTGATACCATTTATTTTATCTGTAACATATTTTTATCATGATTTATCAAAACAGGTTTTTGTTAATAAGAATAATCGGGAATTATTAATAAATAGACATGGAGAAAAAAGCATTATTAGACAAGATGATATTGTTGAATCATACTTTGTGAAAGTTGATCCTAATAAATATGGTCACAAGCGAATAAAATTCCCTTATTATAAATACATTGCACTGATTCTTAAAGAGAGAGAGAAAATTTATATCACTTGCCTACTGTGCGAACCAGAGCTAATTATTGAAGCATTAAATTTGAATTGCAAGATGGAGTATTATGATATACCATTTATTTACAGCTATTTAGGGAATAATGTTTTGACAACAAAAGGGTATAAAGATAGAGTTATGGAATTTGAAAACAATTTTAAGGATTATTCTAACTCAAAATTGGCAGAAATTATTGAAAATAAAACTGACTATACAGACTATGCAAAGGAGGCAGCTTCAATACTATTAAAAAAAAGGAGAGCATTGTAGCTAACCAAAGAAAATTCAGAGTGTATCACTATCAACCTGGAATCTATATAATTGAAGAGATTACTGATTAAAAATTATCAACTCCTTATAACCAAAATTGGTTAGCATTCTTAAGCGAAATTCATAAGTTGATGAAATTTCTGTAATTTTACACTTCAAAAGATTGAATAACCATTAAATGCAGAACATAAAAAAAATTTCAACATTACTTATATTGATATTTGTGATAGCAACTAGTTATTCTCAACAAAAAAAAGATTTCAATGGTTGGGAATTTCTAAATTGGAAGATGAGCAAAGACAATGTTGAAAAAGTTTTGATTGAAAATAAAAATAATTTATCTAGTCCAACAGCATTAGATGCCAATTTCAAATACAAAGAATTGAATACTTGGCTGTTTTACAACAGCAATAATCAATTAGCTAAAGTTCATCAGCGTAAGGTTTTCAGCGTTAATCAAAGTAATGAATCAGAAAAGTTTTTTACTAAAACTAAGGCTGAATTTATAAATGATTATGGCAATCCAAGCAAAAATGAAATTAATAAAAAAGACAGTCTAATTATTATGTTATGGGAATTGAAGTATACCAAAATTGTATTTGAATACAATTATAAATACAAGATAATTGACGAATTTGGAGCTGATTCATACTGGGTGGATATTCTTTTTGAAATCAAATAATGCATATTTATAACTACAAATAATCCTATGAAAACAAAAACATTTCAATATATCAAAACCTATTTTATGATTACGCTAGGGCTATTGATATATACTTTTGGTTGGACTGCTTTTTTGATTCCTGCGGGAATTGTAGGAGGTGGTGTTACTGGGATTTCATCGCTGATATTCTTTTCTACAGGATTACCTGTTGGGATTATCAATTTAATTATCAACGGAATATTGGTACTGATTGCCATGAAAATATTAGGTGCTAAATTTGGCATAAACACCGTGTTTGGCATACTGATGAGTTCCTTTTTCTTTATACTTTTACAGCATTACATAAAACAACCATTGGTAGACGATCCATTTATGTGTGCACTTATTGGAGCAATGCTTTCTGGCTTAGGCGTAGGAATTGCGTTCTCAAATGGAGGAAATTCTGGTGGTACTGACATTGTTGCATTGCTGGTTACCAATTATTACAATATCAGTCCCGGAAGAGTAATTATTTATATAGATATTGCAATTATTGCAAGCTCATATTTGGTGTTCCAATCGGTAGAAAAAATCGTGTTCGGATATGTTGTAATGGGAGTCTTTGGTTACACCTTAGATATGGTGATTGAAGGGAACAAGCAATCCTACCAATTTATGGTATTTTCTAATAACAACAACGAAATTGCCGACAGAATTGGCAATGAAATTCAACGTGGAGTTACTCTGTTAAAAGGCATGGGCTGGTACACCAAACACGACCAAAATGTTTTGTTGGTTATTGCTCAAAAGCAAGATAAACAAGCAATTATGAAAATCATTAAAGAGTGTGATGATAGCGCTTTTATCTCAATTGCAAAAGTTAGCGGCGTATTTGGAAAGAACTTCGATCGAATAAAAATATAGCAAAATGGGTGAAGACAATCGAATATTACTCTCATTATTCATTTTGTACATTTTTACGCTTATAATATTCGTATATCGAAGTAAAAAACGGAAAAAAACTTTTTTAATCAATATAATTATCCTGATAATTTATGGTGGATTTCTGTTTTACAATTATTATTTCAGCAAAAAAGGAGAAGAGGCTTTTGTCTGGTGGTTTTATCTTGCAATCGCAATCTGTTGTCATTGGCTTTTAAATATTATTGGATTGATCGTTTCATTTTTTAAACCGAAAGATTGTGAGTGAAAACAGAGAGCGATATCGCAGTTATTCATCGTATTTTAAAGAGCTATTTGGAGGCAGAGTCCAGAAGGTGACCATTGATGCGGGCTTCAGTTGTCCAAATCGCGACGGAACTGTTGCCTCGGGCGGATGCACGTATTGTAACAACAACGCATTCAACCCCTCCTACTGCGTTCCTGAGAAATCGGTATTGCAACAAATTGAAGAGGGGATGGAATTTCACGCTAACAGATATCGCAGAGCAAATAATTATTTGGCTTATTTTCAGGCATTTTCTAATACACATGCTTCACTCGAAGATTTAAAAAGAATCTACGAACCTGCCATCAACCATCCCAAAATCTGCGGTTTAGTTATTGGCACTCGGCCAGACTGTATGGATGAGGAGAAATTAGCTTACTTTGCTAATATTGCAAAGTCCAAATACGTCATTATCGAGTATGGTGTAGAATCTGTTTACGAAGAGACCTTGTTAAGAATAAACCGTGGCCACACCTACCAAAAAGCTGAGGAAATTATAAAATTAACTCACCAATTCGGGATTCACATAGGTGCACATTTAATCTTTGGACTTCCTGGGGAAACTCGAGAAATGATGATGGAATCAGCAAAAATAATCTCAAAATTACCATTAAATACAATTAAATTTCATCAACTTCAGATTGTAAAAGAAACGCAAATGGCATTTGATTATCAACAGAACCCAAGCCAATTTACGCTATTTACCTTGGAAGAATATCTAGATTTCATCGTAAACTACATTTCTTATCTCAATCCAAAATTTGTGATAGAACGCTTTGCAGGTGAAGTTCCACCCCGATTTCTAATCTCCGAACCTTGGGGAAACTTGCGATACGATCAGGTATTGATTCAAATACAAAATAAGTTTGAAAAGCTAGATTTGTGGCAAGGAAAGTTTTTGAATATTATTCCTTAAAATATTTTTATTAATAAAAAGAATCAGACAACTTCCTCGAATTTATATGGCTCTTAACAGTAATGATATTAAAAATATTGTAACTTTACGCATTAAATACTGGGGAAATGAAATCGAAAAACTGGTCACTTTTAATTGGTGTAATATATTTTGTTGCTTTGTCAATATTTCAATCTACTGAAGCACAAAATGTTATAAATAATGGTAACGCCATAGTAGTAAATCAAGGTGCATATTTTATTGTTGGAGGCGACTTTGTTAACAAAACTGCAACCGTTGAAGGTCGCGTAGATATTGATGGCACCATACTTTTGGATGGAAATTTTATAAATTATTCCACAAATCAAGTATTTGTAAATCAAGAAGCTGTTCCCGATGGACGTGTAGTGATGCGAAATAACACCATTACTCAGTCAATAGCAGGAACTCAACCTACACATTTTGAGAATATTGAAATGCATGGATCAAATAAAATTTTAGAAGCAACAAATAGTGGAGCGCAAGGGGTGCTCTTACTTGATGCAGTTTTTAAATTAAACAGCAATAATTTTATTTTGTATAATAATCAACCTACCGCAATTAATCATGTTAGTAATTATATTCTTAGCGAAACAAATTCGGTAGACGGTTATGGGACACTAGATTGGAAAATTGGCGGACAAACCAGTGCATACTCGATACCATTTGGAACTGGAAGCACTAATTCTGATGATGTTGAATTGAAATATATTTCCCAAATAGCAGGTTCTCCGTCAACTGCAGGAATAAAATTTGCCACATATCCATCGGGAGACAGATATAACCTACCTTATCCTACAGGTATTTCGAGTTTATCACCATACGAACCCCTTAATGTTTCAGATCGCTACTGGATAACTGATGCAGATGATTATGTTTCTAGACCATTTTCATCATTAATTTTTAAATACACGAACCATGATGTGGAAAGTGGAAATTCAATAATAGAATCTAATTTAAAAGCAATTCGTGCCTCAAGTGGAGATGCCTCCTGGGCATCAGTTCCACCCGCTGGAATTGTATCACCAGATATAAATACCATGTCAGTAATGAATATTCCTGTTGGAAGCTGGAGAACTAATTGGACTATGACATCAATTGAAGTTGGAGGAGAATTTTGGGTTCCATCCGCATATACCCCTAACGAAGATGGACAGAATGATGTGTTTGCTCCTGTTTTTGGATTTATTCCTACTAATTACACGCTCGACTTATTCGATCGTTGGGGAGAGCTCATTTATAGCACACACTATTTTAAACAAGGTTGGGATGGAATTTATAAAGGAGAACTTGCTCAACAAGCTGTATACGTCTGGAAAATTACAATGGTAAAACCAGATGGAAAAGAATATACATACCATGGAAATTTTACACTTATACGTTAATTAAAAACCTCAATAGAGATAATGAAACAAACTATTTTTACTTTTTTATTCGTATTCATTTTTGGAATACTATCATATGCTCAAAATAATGTTGGAATAAATCCAACTGGTGCAAACCCAGATCCTTCATCCGCCTTGGATGTTTCCTCACCAAATAAAGGAATGTTAATACCTCGTATGTCTGCAGTTTCTAGGTTGGCAATCGTAAATCCTGCTAATGGATTATTGGTTTATGATACGGATTCAAATTGTGTCTTTTTTTATAAGGCAATAACACCAATATGGATTTCACTTTGTAATGCCTCAGTTGGACCAACGGGACCAACAGGATCGCAAGGAGCTCAAGGGAATCAAGGATTAACAGGGGCAACTGGGTCAATGGGTGCAACTGGAATTACAGGTGCAACTGGAAATATTGGATTAACTGGAGCCACTGGTCCAGTGGGTGCTACAGGTAATATTGGAGCAACCGGAGCTAATGGAGCAATCGGAATAGCTGGACCAACAGGAGCCACGGGATCTATAGGTGCAACCGGTCTCGCTGGCGCAACTGGAGCTACCGGAACAGGAACAACTGGAGCTACTGGAGCTACTGGAGCTATTGGAGCCACGGGACCAACTGGTACAAGCGGATCTATCGGTGCGACTGGAGCTACTGGAGCAACTGGTTTAATAGGGCCCACAGGTGCAGGAATAGCTGGACCAACCGGAGCTACAGGAACTGCAGGTGCAACGGGTCTCGCAGGAGCAACGGGAGCAACTGGAGCAGGAACTGCTGGAGCTACAGGAGCTACTGGACCAACAGGTTCAACTGGAACAATTGGTGCAACTGGAAATACTGGAGCAACTGGATTAATCGGACCCACGGGTGCCGGAATAGCTGGTGCAACAGGCGTCACAGGAACTGCAGGTGCAACGGGTCTCACAGGAGCAACGGGAGCAACTGGTGCTGGAACAGCTGGATCTACCGGAGCCACAGGACCAACAGGTTCAAGTGGAACAATTGGAGCAACTGGAAATACTGGAGCAGCTGGAGTAACTGGATCTATAGGTGCGACTGGAGCAACTGGATTAATCGGACCAACTGGTGTTGGAATAGCTGGGTCAACAGGAGCAACCGGTCTCGCAGGCTCAACTGGAGCTACTGGAACAGGAACTGCTGGAGCTACTGGAGCCACAGGACCAACAGGTCCAGTGGGGTGCGCCTCAGCTAATTATTTAATAAAATCTGATGGATCTGCAGCCACATGTACTGTTGCACCAGTTTATGAAACAGCAGCAGGAAATGTTGGAATAGGCACCATTTTCCCTGATATAAATTTTACCCCATTTTCTAGCGCAAAAATTCTTCATGTTCACGATCCTGGCACAACAATAAATGATGGTGGTGTTGTAGCAATAACTACTCATGCAACTACACTTGATTACCCAGCTGGCGCACTAGTATTTGGAGCATCCCAAGCCACAAACGAACGAAAAACAGGAATGATTGCAAGTTATATTAGATCTGGTACTGGACTAAATATTTCAGGAGATTTAATTTTTTCTACAAACTATGATAACGTTTTCGGTGAACGAATGAGAATAATTCCTAATGGAAATGTCGGTATCGGTATTACTACACCAACTGAAAAATTACATGTTGTTCAAACGGATCCATTGTTAAATGCTATTAAATGCGTAAACTCCGCTCCTGCTGGAACAAGTAATATAGGTGATGCAATTGATGCAACTACAAATCAAAGTATTTCGGCAGCTTTATGGGGACGAAATTCTAATATAAAAGGTACAGGAATTATGGCTTCTGGCAGTGGATTAGGAACTTATTACTTACCTGGAGGCAGTGGTGGTGCTTTTACTGGAGATTCTATTGGTGTTTATGGAATTTCTCGAAGTGCTGGTATTAATGTTTGGGGTGGATATTTTCTTAACAACGATGGCGGTGGAGTTACTTCTTATGCATATGTTGGAGGATATAGCACTGCTGGTACAGCGTATAAAATTCTTGGAAATGGAGCGGCTTCCACTATCGTTACCGATGTAAACGACAAAGCTGTAACTATGTTCTGCACAGAAGCGCCAGAAGTGCTTTTTCAAGATTTCGGAACATCTGCACTTCAAAATGGCAAAGTCCATATTACACTTGATCCAAATTTAGTTAAAAATATTACTGTAGACGATAAGCATCCACTAAAAGTTTATATTCAAGTAGAAGGAAATTGTAATGGAGTTTTTGTTGAAAACAAATCTAAAGATGGATTTGATGTTATTGAACTCAACAATGGGCAATCTAATACCGCTTTTTCTTGGCAAATTGTGGCAACGCGTGCCAATGAAATATACAAAAAAACTGATGGAACGACTCGGGTTGTAAATTACGACGTTAGGTTTCCTAATGCCCCATTCCCAAGACCAATTATTAAACGATAATTGTTAAAATAATTAAGTTAAAGTGATGTGATATTTCAAAATCATGTGTATTTTTGCATTTCAGTAATTCAACAAATACTTTAAATAGGTAATTATTTATGCTACGTAAACTTTCAATAATACTACCATTTATTCTCTTTTTCTCAAATATTCAAGCGCAAACATATAGCAAAGCGGATATTGTAATCTACATATCAAAATACAAACAAGCTGCTATCAACAAAATGAACTTATACAAAATACCAGCAAGTATTACTTTAGCTCAAGGTGTTTTAGAATCTGGTGCAGGCTCAAGCGATCTTGCTACCATTGCAAATAATCATTTTGGAATTAAATGTGGCGACAATTGGAAAGGAGATACGTATACCAAGGATGATGATCAAAAAGACGAATGCTTTCGTAAATATAGTTCAGTGGATGATTGTTTTGATGATCACTCAAATTTTTTAACCTCAAAGGCAAGGTATTCCGATTTATTCAAACTCAATGTAACTGATTACAAAGAATGGGCTCAAGGTCTTCAAAATGCAGGATACGCAACTAGTAAGGAATATGCAACACGATTAATTAAACTAATTGAAGATTATGAACTTTTCGAATACGATAAAATGTATAAAGCGATAATCGTTGGCAAAAAAGATAATGAGAATCAAGGGGCAAGTAATGGATCAATTAGAATTGGTGATATTGAATACATCCCAATTGATGATGTGAATGGAAGAAAAATATACCTTAACAATCACACCCGCTTTTTAATTGCAAAAAAAGGGGATACCTATACAAAAATTGGAAAAGATTTTGGTCAAGACGAATGGCTTTTTGTAAAATACAACGATGTTCCTAAAGGGTCTAAGGTTAAGGAAAATGAAATTGTTTATATTGAAACTAAGCGCAAAAAAGCTTCTGTGGACAAACATGTGGTTCAAGATGGTGAAACAGCATTGAGCATTGCTCAATTTTATGCATTAAAAATTAAGTATTTATACAAATACAATAACTTAGAGCAAGATGCTGTAGTGAGAACCGGCGACACACTTTGGTTAAAAAAGAAAAAAGAAGAAAAGTCAGCATCTTCAAAATAATAATTTTTAGTGCTTGCAAGAACCGATCCGCCAGCTGGCGGAGAGCTCAGCGAAGCTAAAACACCAACTTTCTTTCTAACACAATTTATCGATGATTAATCAACAACAACTGATTGAAAATACTGCATTTTTTGTAAAAACTAGGCTGGAATTTGCTGAACCAGGTCATGATTGGTGGCATGCTTTAAGAGTTTGGAAACTTTCAAAAAAAATCATTCAAGAGGAACAAAAAACCAATGATATTATTTTGGACGACCAAAGTCTGCTTGTAATTGAGTTAGCAGCTTTATTGCATGATATTGCCGATGCAAAGTTTCACGATGGAAATGAAGAAATTGGAAGTCAAATTACTCATGAATTTCTTTCAGCACAAGGTGTTTCTGAAGAAATAATTAATCATGTAAAATTGATTGTTAAGAATATCTCATATAAAGGCGGTGAGAAATCAGTTTTTTCAAGAACCATTGCTTTTGATATTGTTCAAGATGCAGATCGATTAGATGCCTTAGGCGCAATAGGTATTGCTCGCGCTTTTAGTTATGGAGGCAATAAGAATCGAGTTCTTTACGACCCAACTATACCACCATTAACGACAATGACCAAAGATGAATATCGTAAAAGCAATGCACCTACAATAAATCATTTCTATGAAAAGCTGTTTAAATTAAAAGACTTGATGAACACTCCAACTGGAAAAGCACTTGCCATAAAACGCCATCAGTTTATGGAATCATTCGTTGCTGAATTTATAAATGAGTGGGAAACAAGTAGTTGACGAAACATCAAAAACTATTGTGAAAAAATCAGACAAGATGAAGGTGAAACAAATGTATATCTCAACTTTAGATTGAAATAAAAGTAAAAAAAAAACGTTTAATGACCTCAGAAAAGGCAATTTTGCATGCATTTTTTTGTAAATTTGCCCATAAATAAATGATTAATAATTAAAAACAATCATGAATGAAATCTAATAACCAGTCATTCGATTTTAACTCAACCAACTTACTTATCTTTTTATGGCATTGGCGTTTTACCCTAATTATCGTTGTGGGTGTTTCCATATTCACAAGTGCGTTATTCTCATCGCCTTGGTTTATTACACCAAAATATAAATCGTCGGTAATTATGTTTCCAGTCTCAACAAACTCGATTTCAAAAGCCTTAATTTCTGCAAATACTGGTGGTAAGCAAGATATTATGGAATTCGGAGCAGAAGAACAAGCCGAACAAATGCTTCAAATCTTATACTCTTCAAAAATTAAACAACGCGTAATTAAAAAATTTGACCTTTTTAAACACTATGATATTAAAGAGGATTCAAAGACTAAAATGACAGATTTATATAAAGAATTTGACGAAAATATTACGTTTAAACGAACAGAATTTATGGCAGTTGAGGTAACTGTATTAGACAAAGATCCTCAAATGGCTGCAGATATTGCAAATGACATTTCTGATTTGGTTGATACTGTAAAAAATGAAATTCAAAAAGAACGAGCCATTGAAGGATTTAAAATTATTGAAAAAGAATATGCTGGCTTACTTAAAGAGATGAAGACAAACGAAGATTCTTTGAATAAAATTCGTGCTTTAGGTATTACCAATTACGATTTACAATCAGAACGATTCAACGAACAATACGCAATTGCTTTATCTAAAGGGAATCACAAAGGAGCTCAATTAGTTAAAGAACAGCTAGATATACTTTCTAAATATGGTGGAGCTTTTGTTTCTTTAAGTGAACTTTTTGAAAGTCAAGTCAAGCAGTTGGCCGAGTTAAAAGCAAAATACAATGAAGCAAAAGTTGATGCTGAACAAAATTTACCTCAAAAATTTATGGTAGATAGGGCATATAAAGCAGAAAAAAAATCATCACCCGTTCGCTGGCTTATTGTTGTAGTCTCTTCATTTAGCGCATTTGTTCTTGCTCTTCTCACTATTATCATCATACAAACGATTCGCTCGTATAAATTGAAACCTATCGAAAGTACTGAAAAGGAACCTGTAGTATAATTCATATGAGTCGTTTACTGCATTTTTTCAACAAAAAATCAATCACTTTTTGGATTTATTCAGTAGTCGGATTGTTTTTGCTTCTAAACTCAATGTTTGTTATTTATGAGCAATTTTGGTTCCCACTAATTGTTGGTGTTTTATTCTCTTTAGTTTTTACTTTTTTTGCAGCGGATAAATTACTTTATTTAGTTGTTTTTCTAACCCCACTATCAGTTATCTCCACCAACAAAGACTTAAATATGGGACTAGCTCTGCCTACAGAACCATTAATGGTTTTGCTTACAGCAGTATTCCTTTTTAGGCTAATTTATGAAAACAATTACAACTTTAAAATTACTCGACACCCCATAACTATTACAATTTTTATTTACCTACTTTGGCTATTTTTCACTTCCCTAACCAGTGAAATTCCTTTGGTTTCAATTAAATTCTTGATTTCAAAAATTTGGTACATCGTCCCATTCTACTTTATGGTTGCAATGGTTTTTGAACGAGGATTTGCATCAATCAGAAACTTTTTTTTACTTTATTCAATTGGCTTAGCTATTGTCGTAATTTATACAACTATTGTCCATTCTCAATACAGCTTTAGTGAAGAAACTGGGCATTGGGTGATGAGTCCATTTTATAATGATCATACCGCTTATGGAGCTGCAATTGCATTTTTTCTACCTCCAATGGTTGGGATTATTTTTGAATCTAGTTATAGTAGAACAAAAAAACTATTTGCTGTAATAATATTTTCCATCCTATTTGTAGGCTTTTATCTTTCATTTTGTAGGGCTGCCTGGTTAAGTATTGTTATCGCTATTGGAGTGTTTGTTCTAGTCAAATTAAAGATAAAATTTTATTGGGTAGTTTCGCTTTCGATGATACTGATTGGATTGTTTTTTATCTTTCAGAAAGACATTATCAATAATTTAAGTGAGAACAAACAAGATTCATCTAATAATCTTACTGAACATATTCAATCAATGTCTAATATATCTACGGATGCTTCTAATCTGGAGCGCATAAATCGCTGGTCGGCAGCAATGCGAATGTTTAGAAATCGACCATTTATTGGTTGGGGGCCAGGAACTTATCAATTTGTTTATGCACCATATCAATATTCCTACGAAAAAACAATAATCAGTACCAATGCTGGGGATAAAGGGACTGCGCATAGCGAATATATTGGACCTTTGGCTGAAACAGGAATCATCGGTTTGTTGACATTTATTGCCATTGCTATCGCTACATTTTATACTGCTATAAAAGTATATTTAAACTCAAAATCTAAAGAGGTAAAAGTATATGCATTAGTTGCAATAAGTTCGTTAATAACATATTATGTTCACGGATCTTTGAATAATTTTCTCGACACAGACAAACTTGCCGTTCCTTTTTGGGGCGCTATAGCACTAATCGTTGCATTAGATGTATTTTATGTAAATTCAGAGCAAGAAAATAATAAGACTAAACTTTCATAGGATTTTTTATTTGATTTTTTCTCAATAAATACATATACAGTGATTATATTCACTTTTAAATAAGGTTATTAGTAAATACAATCGATAGTTTTTAAGTTTTTAGATGAAGTGAGATTTTAATACACAAATGGTATCAGTTTTTTTGTTGATTTCATATATTCTGAATACTCAAGATATTTTTGGTTAAGAATTTTTTCCTCAATAGAAATTTTAGTAACCAATACACCAACAACTATAAGCAAAACAATTAGACGCAGCCAAGAAAAATCATTCAGCAAAAGTGCAATTAAGAGCTCAAGAACTGCTGTGTACATAGGATGACGAAGTAGTTTGTAAGGACCTTTTTTAGTTAATGTTGCTTCTACTCTCGCATCTGGAAGTACAGAAATTGTTTTACTATTCATGCTAACAATTGCCCAAAGCCCAAGCAGAATGGCATCTACAAGGAAAATTGCTATATACCAATTAACTGGGAATATTGCTCCACTTATTAAGAAATAAAAAATTCCTCCAAACTGCAATAAAACCAACAAAAGATGAAGCCACTTAATTTTCATAAAAAAATAAAATAGGGTTGGCGAAAATTCACCAACCCATATAATTAAAATTCAATTTGTTTCAACCGCCTATTTAACAGGAGCATTCTTTAGAATTTCTACTAAATAATTCCAGAAAGTATTCACAGTTTCAATATTTACTCGTTCCCGAGGTGAATGTGGATTACGAATGGTTGGTCCAAAAGATAGCATGTCCCATTTTGGATATACATCACCTAATAAACCACATTCTAAACCAGCATGAATTGCTTTTACGTCAGGAGTTTTACCATATTTATCTAGATAAACTTTCTTTGCAATTTCTAAGATTGGTGAATTTGGATTTGGTTTCCAGCCAGGATAGCCACCTTCAAACTCAAATTTAGCACCTGCTAGAGCAAATACAGAAGCCATCATATCGGAAAGATCTTCTTTTGCACTATTTACAGAACTTCTTAATAAACAATTGATTGTAATTTTGTCATTCTTTGAAGAAACAATAGCTAAATTTGTTGATGTTTCAACAAGTCCAACCATTGCATCACTCATACGGATAACACCATTTGGACAAGCATAAATTGCTTTTACAGCACGATTAGTATTATCAGCATCAATTACAAATTCTGGCATTGCTGCAGGCTCTATCGTCATTTTATAATCAGGTTCGCTGATTGATAATTCTGCAGAAGTAATATCAAAGAAACCAAACATAAATTGTTTCAACTCTTCAGAAGTTCCTTTAGGCGCAACAACAACTACAGAAGCTTCGCGAGGAATAGCATTACGTAAACTTCCACCTTCAATTGATGCAAGGCGCAAAGAAAATTTTTGAATAGCTTGATATAAGAAGCGAATAATTAGTTTGTTAGCATTTCCTAATCCTAAAACGATATCCATTCCTGAATGACCACCTTTTAAACCGCCAATATTTATTTTGTAAGCTTCGTAATTAGCAGGAACTGATTCTTTTTTATAATCAAATACAAAAGTACCATCAACGCCACCTGCGCATCCTACATATAATTCGCCTTCATCTTCTGAATCAAGATTCAATAAAATATCACCTTTTAAAACGCCTGGTTGTAATCCAAAAGCACCAGTCATACCAGTTTCTTCGTCGGTTGTGATTAACACTTCAACTGGTCCGTGAGCGATATCTTTTGATTGAAGCACAGCCATTCCAGCAGCGCAACCAATTCCATTATCAGCACCTAATGTCGTTCCATTTGCTTTAATCCAGCCATCATCGCCAATTATTGTTTCAATAGGATCTTTTTCAAAATCATGATTTTTATCATTATTTTTTTGAGGAACCATATCCATGTGGCCTTGAAGCACTATCCCTTTTCTGTTTTCCATTCCTGGAGTTGCAGGTTTACGGATAATTACGTTACCCACTTCATCGGTTATTGTTTCAAGACCTAATCCTTTTCCAAATTCCACTAAAAAAGCACGAATTTTCTCTTCGTGTTTAGATGGATGAGGGATTTGACACATGTTGTAAAAATTTTCCCATAATGCTTTGGGTTCCAAATTGCAGATTTCTTTTCCCATGATTAATTTAATTTTATTTGTTTGAATATTAATATTTATAGTATGATAAATCGAGGATAAATATACTCATTTATTGAATATCCCCATAAATTATTTCTAATGCTTTTTTCAAAATCACTCATACAGTACTAAGCGACACGAAGATACATCTGTAAATGATATATTAAATTATCTTAATATTTGATTTTGTGCACTTTAGAATACATATCGGCAAGTAAAATTCTTAATAAAACAAAATCTGTTTATTGAGATAAAAGAATTAATTTTGCAAAAGTCAGTGGATATGATGTATACTATTCACCACAATTGGTACATTACAAATTAAGAGATAAGAGTTTGAGGTATGCTTACAAAAAACGAAATTAAGTTTATTAAATCCCTTGATAAAAAACGGGAACGTGATGAATATCAACTATTTGTTGCCGAAGGATCAAAATTAGTCATAGATATTATTCGTTCGGGAGGTGATGTAAATCAAATTTACGCCACTAAGGGATGGACAAATTCAAATCAAAAAACAGTATCTGATTTAAAATTAGAACCAATAGAAATCTCTGACTCCGAGATGGATCGGATTACGTCTTTATCATCGCCCTCTCCTATTTTAGCAATTTTCAAACAGCAAACGAATTCGATTGAAGAAAATTTTGAATCCAATTCAATATTAATTTTAGACGATATTAGAGATCCTGGAAATTTAGGAACCATTATTAGAACGGCAGATTGGTTTGGAATAAAACAAATTATTTGCTCTCCCGAAACCGCTGATTGCTACAATCCAAAAGTAATTCAATCGACGATGGGTTCAATTATGAGAGTCAAAATTCAATATACCGAACTTGAGAATTTTATCAAAAATCATAAAGACCAATTCACTTATTATGGAACTTTTATGAATGGTGTGGCTATCACAGAAATCTCATACAATAAGCGTTCAGCCTTTATAATTGGAAATGAAGCGCACGGAATCAGTGAATCTGTTGAAAAAATTATTGATCAGAAAATTGCAATTCCAGCAGCGCAAATAGCAGATGGTATTGAAGGTCCAGAATCGCTTAATGCGGCAATTGCAACTTCAATTGTGCTTTATGATTATTTCTCAAAATCAAAATCGCTCTAAGTGCAAAGCACATACAAGTCGTCTCGCTGATTGATGCACATAACTGGAATCTCTTGACTATTGGCAATTACATTTAATTCCGACGGTCCAAAAAAGAGATCGAAGACGGTAAAAAATCGGGTTGTCATCACCAAAATTAAAGTTCCACCCACTTGTGGTGCAAACGAGAGTGCAAATTCATCAATATCTTCTTTTATCTCACCAACATCATGAATTTTATACTCAATCTCGAGATTGGCATATATCTTTTGAGTAAACTTTAAATTTCGATTAACTTTATCCTGAAAATATCCATCACTATAAGAAGCTATAAGCACATGAACGGTGGCTTTGTAAAACCGACTAAAATATCCCGCCCACAGCGACTTTTCCTTTGATTGTCTAAGCGAATCAATAGGCAAAACTACATTTTTATATGCATCTTCACTTGGCAAAGATAATCCTGTCACAACACAAGGAATTCGAGATTTTTGAATCAGCTTTAATGCTGATTTATGAGTAAAAAGAGTTTGATTTTTTATCCGTGAAGCAGGCAAAACCATGATAATGGCATTTATCTCTTCGGCGTATCGATAAACATTTTTCTTTAATGAGCCAGAAAATGATGGCGTTAAAATCAGCGTCTTTTCTTCATCCAAAAAAGCAGCATTCAATTGTTCAATTTTTAAAAGAATACTCACGCTTAATTGATAACCATCTGGTTGAATTACAGCTAAATCAGCACGAAAAATCCTGGCAAACTTAAATGCATGAGCCAACGATGCATAACCATAATCTGAATCATCAACAATAGCAATGATTCGGTGTATTTTGTCATCGTAAGTATTATCGGAGGCCTTTAACATAAGATTGAGCTGCAATAAAGTCTTTTAAATAAAATGGTTCAAAATAGGCAACATCTTCAAATTGTTGGTTTGAAAACTTTTCTTGAGCAATGGAAGCCATAAAACTAGCTGAACAAGGGAGATCTTGGATAATCACATTTGGAATGATTTCTAATATTGAAGCGCATTTCAGCGCACCATTTCCACAAAAAAACATTGGCGAAGCTTTTGAAAGTTGTTCCACATAATTTTCATCCACAACTACAGCACGAACAGCTTCTATGATTGATAAATCAACATCATAAGTAGCGGTATAAACTTCCATTCTACGTGCGTCTATCATAGGAATTATTTGTATTCCATTTGTTTTCACAAGATTCTTAGCCCCATTTGCAATTGCTTGAAGTGTGGAAACTGCGATTAGCGGAATATCCAATGCATAACAAAAACCTTTAGCCGACGATGTCCCGATGCGTAAACCCGTGTATGAACCAGGGCCCATACTTACCGCAACAGCATCAATATCACGGATAGATAAACCGCATTTTTCTAGCAATTCCGCAGTAAATACAGTTAATTTTTCACTATGTGAGTTTTGATCTGAGGTCTCTTTTAGTCCAACCACTTGTCCATTTATAGAAATAGCTACCGAACAAATTTCGGTAGCTGTTTCAAGGCAAAGAATCTTAGTCATTTATCGTATTATTTTTTCGGATCAGCATACAGTGCTGATTTATCAACCTTTTCTACTTTAGCTCCATTCATCAATTCTTTAGAAATCACATTAAACGGACCAGAAATCACTTCAGCATTTTCTGAAATACCTTCCAAAATTTGAATATATAAATTATCTTGAACGCCAGTTTTCACTTTTTTCAACATTGCTTTTCCATTTTCATACACAAACACATATTCTGTGTAGTTTTTCTCTTTAGTTTTCTTCTTTTGCGTGTCGTTGTCGTTATTCATCTCTTTAACAACTTTGGCTTTCACATTAGAGATGGTATCATCACGAGTGGTTACTGACTGAACAGGCACACAAAGTACATTTTCAACCTTTTCGGTAATAATTTCAACCGTTGCCGACATTCCGGGGCGGAACGGAGACATATATGGTTTATCTGCAGGGATAAGATCAACATACGAACCAGGAAGAATTCTAATTTTAACTTCAAAATTAGTCACTTGATCGGCAGAAAAAGTACCAGTTGCACTCAAAGTAGCGGAATTGGCGATTGAAGTCACAACTCCTTGAAACTTCCGATTTGGATACGCATCCACTTCAACGGTTGACGTATCACCAAGGGAAATTTTAACCACATCATTTTCATTTACATTCACCCGAACTTCCATATATTGTAGATCAGCAATACGCATAATCTCGGTACCTGCCGAAAACTGGGAAGCACCAGAAACACGTTCTCCTTTTTCTTTGGTAAGCTTAGAGATAGTTCCATCCATTGGCGCATATACAGCGGTTTTATATAAATTCTCTTTTGCCTCTTTTGAACCTGCTTGAGCACTTTTCACTCCAAAATCAGCACCAATTACACTTTGTTTAGCTGCTTCAACTTCTGCTTTAGCCACTTTATATTGCGAAGTAGTTGATTCCCATTCTGCATCTGAAATCACCTTTTGTTCCCAAAGTTTTTGATTCCTTTTGTAATTCAATTCTGTAGATAAAAATTGAGCTTCGGTCTGCGATAAACGAGCTTTAGCATTAGCCAAAGTCGCATATTGTGAACTTACTGCAGCTTCCATTCTATCGTAGGTTGATTCGTAAATATCGGGTTTAATTTTTGCCAACAATGCGCCTTTTTTCACCTGATCACCTTCTTTTACAAAAAGATCAATAATTTCCCCCGAAGCATCTGGGTTGATAATAACCTCAGTCTCAGGTTGAATCTTGCCATTGGCTGTAACTGTTTCAATAATTGACCGCTTTTTTGAAATTTCAGTAGTAACCTTAACAACATTGCTAGACCCAACTACTCCCATTTTTTTAAGAATAACTGAAATGACAATTAGGATAATTACTCCAATGATTGACCAACGAATAATTTTTTTCTTTTTCATATTTATTGCAATTATTGATTATCAAGTTTTATAGGATTTCCTAAGTAAAAATCGATAATTTTTGTTTTAAAAGTATAATCAAATTTAGCTTGGATAAAATCGTTTTGAGCTTTTGTCAATTTCGATTTTGCATCCGAATATTCAAAATAGCTGGCACTCCCAAGCGTAAACTTTTGGTTTAACAGATTAAAAGCAGCTTGATATGCCAACACCGCTTTTTCGGAAGCATAATATTTTTTTAAAGCAGCTTGAGCATCGGTAAATGCTTGCTGAATACTTTTGTAGAGTTGATTTTTTTGAAGTTCGGTGTTGTATTGAACCATTTTGTAATTCACTTTGGCTTTATTTACAGAACTACGAACTTGATATCCATTAAATATTGGCACAGATAAATTGAAAGATAACGACTTACTAAAGTTGTCATTAATTTGATTATCAAACGATTTGGTCGCATAATTATATTGAAACGAAGGAGCCAGCACCAATTGATTTGTTCCTTCAACGATTCCAATGGTTTGATATCCATCTGGAGTTGTTCCTGTAATTGATTTACTCCCATCAGAATAACCCGTTCCCAACGAACCTTGTAATGTCAACGAAGGACTAAAGCCACTTCTGGCAATCTGCAATGATTTCTGGGCAATTTTCTCTCTTATTTCTGCCGATTGAATTTCTGGCATTTTTGTCAGCGATGTTTTGTAAATATCCATCGGAGATAAAATCAATTCTGGCTTCCCTTTAACTGATATTTGAGGGGTTTCTACATCAAAACCGTCAACATTTTTCAAATCTAACATCTGAGTCAGTGTGAGATAAGCAATGGTTAGCTGATTTTCGTAATTAGTCAACTGTAAATCTTCGGAAGCAAATTGAGCTTCAATATTTAATAAGTTCACTTCAGACAACGAGCCTGCTTCTACCATTTTTTTGGTGCGATTTAATTGCACTTCAGTGGTCAATTTTTGAACCAAAGCATTCTCAACCAATGATTTAGAAAACAATACATTCAAATAAGCAGTTGCAACACCAAGGGCAATATCATTTTTGTATTTTTGGGAATCAAATTTACTAGCTTCGAGCGAAAGTTGTGCTTGACGAACATTGTTATACAGCTGAAAACCACTAAACAAAGTCACTTGACTGGATAAATAGAAGTTGTTAGATTGCACTTTCGACTCCGAAAACTGATTAGTATATCTATCCACTGTTCTTCCCCAATTGTAGCCCTGCGATGCACTTCCATTTATACTTGGTAACATCGAGCACTTGTTCCGAATCATTTCCTGACGCGACGACTCTTCATTCAGCAACTGTTGCTTGATTTGAATATTATTTTTCAACGCATACTCAATGCACGTTTGTAATCCCCACACGCTGGGTTTTGTCTCTTGCGCAAAGAGTTGAGTAATCATCATTATCAATAATGTAATCAACGATATAATAAATCTTCTAAACCACTCCATGATTATTGTTTTAAGTTTGTAAAAATACGCAACTCTTTTCAAAAAATAAGAAAAAACTTTGTTTTTTCTGCAAAACAACCTTTTTTACCTACAAACGTTGACCAGAGAAGGGTGAAACATTACTCAGTCTATAAAGTCCCGAAAAATAAAAATCTTTGATTTTTTAATTTTTCGTGGATCCTCGAAAAAACACGAAATTGGAAATTTCTTTTTTTTCGGGATTGAAAGTTCTTAAAGTGCATAAAGTCGCAAGAAAAAACATGAGTTTAATTCTACATTTTTGTATTCTTTTGACTTACCGCAATCTCAATTGCTTTTTCGAGTTGTTCATCTCTGCCTTCTCTGAGTCCTTCGATTGTTGGATAAACAGCAACATCTATTTTTACCCCGTTTCTTTGTAATTGATAGCCGTCAGGATAATAGATTCCAACACTGCTAATTTGGCTGTCGAAACCGCCGGGTAACTTAAATGGCATAACGTCACCATTAGCTCCCGCAGTGTGACACCCAACAACCGTTGTATTAGGACAAGCTTGCAGCGCCAATGTTAGGTGCTCATAACTACTCATTATGGTCCTATCGACAATAACAACAATGTTACCTTTAAAATAATTTTTGTTTTTTCTGCCAATTTTCTGATATTCCTTATGAATAAACATTCCAGGATACTTATTATTCAAGTGACTTATACCACTATATTTTTTACTCTGAGGCAATAATTTATCGGAAATGAATTGCCACATCCACCAACTATTGGCGGAATAATATCTCAAATCAATAATTAAACTTTTACATCCAGATAATATTTTTTCAAAATTTTCCCTATTATAATCACGAAAAGTACATGGAGTGAAATACACAACACTATCTCTTAGAAACATTTTTTTTTCTTCTTTACAAAAATGATTATTATCAAGTTGAGAAAAAGAGATGGATTTCACATCAAGTTCAATGACTTTATTTTCGCGCAAAACAGCAACATGATATGTTGTATCTTTCATACTCGTTAACAGAGCCATTGAAGCTCTACCCACTGTTGATTGAATGTGAGACCCGCCCACATATCTAAGCCTTTCATCTACAAGCTTTTCTATTTCTATCCCATTTATTTTGCGAATAACATCTCCCTGTTTCAGTTGAAATGCATATTCTCCCTTAACACTATATTTGCCAAAGACGACCACGCTCTCATCAATATTGGAAATAATATATGGCGCAAAATAATAAAAAGGAAAAGCGCTAAATCCATTTTTATTTCGTGTAGATGAATGCCCGTCGTTTGTTTTGGCTGTTATCAAAAATAAGGCATTCGCATAAGAGTCAGAATCGTTTGAATTATAAAAAGCCGGAATGGATTCTCTCAAAACATCATTCCATTGTTGATCGGTTATATATCTGTACGGATAACAATATTGAATTATATTCCAATACCTAAACAGACCTAATAGCCGAATATTTAAACTGTCCGGATATGAAATGGATTCATAACCAACCTCCCTTTCGAAGTTATGAGAACCAAATTTAATCAACTTGCCTCTGAATATCATTCTACCATAATAGTTTTTATATGTTCTTTTTGAATCCTTAATCAATGAGAGTTTTTCAATCAACGCTGTTCCGAATTTTACCGTGTCTTGAAACCAAGAATAATCAGGCCATTGAACCACAATAGCCGAATCAATCGCATTAAGTTTTCTTTTGCCCGATTTAACCTTGCCGAATGAATCAATCCAGTTGCACAATAAACCGTTTCTTTTCTCTCCAGTTGTTGCATTGATGACATTTGGCATAATTTTCAGCAATTCATTGTCCCAATTATATTTGCCTTTTCTGACTTCTGGATGATAATACTTCAGAAACCCCCATACCTGACAAAGTACCTCAATATTTTCTACTTTCTGAGCAAATAAAGAATCGGAGTTTAAGGTGTTTTGACTTAAACAAACAGCGTTATCATTTAATTGACATTGATTCTTGTGATAATATTCCCAAGATATATGATTAGATTTACCATTATCAATGCTGCCAAAGGAAAAATTGACACCTAAAAACAATACAAGCAAAATAGTGAATGAATTTCTAATCATAATTTTAGTCCTATTTAGTTTGGAAGCAAAATTTTCATGGGAGCCAGTTCCTTCTATTCTGACTATTTGAACATTTTTATGATGGTGCTTATTAATATACATGGGGCAGTATTTTTATTTAGGTTTTAAATTTATTTGATTTTAAGAGGTGGTTGAAGATTTTCACAACTTTTAAACAGGTTATTTTTCTATTGCAAATCGTATCAGTGGAGTTTTGTAATTTTTTCAAGTATGTATAAAGATTGTTGTGACGACACTTAGCGAGAAGAATATGTTGAGTGAAATCATGACTTATTAAAAACAGAAAAGCAAATGTAAAATTAAATATTAACTTATAAAATATAATTGATTAATTTAGTGAGATAAAGCGATTCTTTTTAGATATAAAGTGTCAAAATTTAGAATTTTTATTGCACATAATATAGTTTTCTTCTACTCAATTAAGATTCGCAAATGGGTTAATTATCACCCTTTATTTTCTGTTAATAAGCGTTAAGAATTCCCATACCTGAACTAATTTTTGGGAATTAAAATCAAAATGATTATCTTTGTATTGATTGTCAATCACATAGTGTTTAAAAGCCAGAATTATCCTTGTCGTTCTTTTGTTTCTAAACCTTTTGTTTGCCAAAGTAAACATCTTGATTTTCAAGGTTTCAAAAACTCTTTATACTCAGTTACTTTCTAATAAATACTGGATAATAATAATTAAAAGAATTACAACTCAAGTCAAAAAAACACCATAATATGAAGAAAAACCTATTAATTTACAGCCTAATATTCACACTGATTTCGTTTAGTAAAGCAACAGCTCAAGAACCAGGTAGATCTGACACACTTGATGTCATTCACTATGATATTCACCTTGAAATTAAAGACTTTACCAATAAAACAATCAATGGTTTAACTACTATAAAAACGGCTTTTAAACTCCCTAATATCAATACGGTTAATTTTGATTTATTGGCATTAGATGTTGATTCAATTTACATCAATAACACCAAACACACACTGTATCAATATAACGACACATTATTATCTATTCAATTGGCATCTCCAGCTACAACATCCGACACCACAAATTTCACTGTTTACTATCATGGAGTTCCGGTTATAGATCCATCCACATGGGGTGGTTTTTACTATTCTGGAAATACGGCTTTTAATATGGGATGTGGCTTTGAATCAATTCCACACAACTTTGGCAGAGTCTGGTTTCCTTGTATTGATGAGTTTAAAGACCGAGCTTTTTACGATTTTTACATTACGACATTAAACAATAATATGGCAGTGTGTAATGGCACTTTGCTTGGCTCTGTACTAAACGGTGACAATTCAAAAACTTGGCATTGGAAGCTTTCCGCAAATATCCCAACCTATTTGGCTTCGGTAGCAGTAAGTGATTATACAAATGTCAAAATTCCGCTAATTCATGGCACCGACACTACTCAAGCATACATATATGTTGGAGCAAGTGACACCATTCATGCTCGAAATTCATTTACTCGTCTTAACCAAATTTTCAATTCATTTATCAACAATTGGGGACCATACCAATGGGAACGTGTTGGATATGTGAGTGTCCCATTTAATTCTGGAGCAATGGAGCATGCAACCAACATTGCATATCCTACAGTAACAATCGACGGAACTTTAAATTATGAAAGTCTTTACGCTCATGAGCTGGCGCATTCGTGGTTTGGCAACTTAATGACCTGTGCAACCGCAGAAGATATGTGGATAAATGAAGGTTGGGCAAGATATAGTGAGGCTATTTATCAAGGAGATCTTAACCCAAATTCAGACCCACTTTTAGATGGATACAAACTAGCAATTCGTGATTTACAATACAAAACATTTCGCAAAGCATACCTCGATGATGGCGGATATTACCCACTTTATCCGATGCCACAAGCAATTACCTATGGAACAACCACATACGATAAAGGTGCGTTAATGGTTCATACATTACGAAATTATATGGGTAGCAGCGTTTTCTTTTCCACTGTGAAGCAAGTTCTGCTAGAAAATGCATTCAAACCAATTAATAGCGCACAATTTTGTAATAGACTCTCCTATTTTTCTGGCATAGATCTTCACGATTTTTTCGACGCTTGGATTTATCAACCTGGACAACTTCACTTTTCTGTAGATTCGTTAGTTCCTATTCAAAATCAACCCAATCAATATAAATATTACATTCATCAAAAACATTCACTGGGACAAAATTTTGGAAACTCGAACAAAGTTGAAGTCACTTTTTTTGATGCAAATTGGAACACATTTACCGACATCATTAGCTTTTCGGGTGAATTTGGTTCTAAAAATATTACAATTCCATTTATTCCAGTCTTGACTGCGGTTGATTATAATGAAAAAATGGCTGATGCAATTGTAGATTATAATTTAAAAATCAAGACCATAGCTTCAAATAATTGCACTTATGCATTTGCAAATGTAGTTGTTGATGCAATTATTGATTCTGCGTTCATTCGTGTTGAACATCATTGGGCTAAACCTGATGATATTAAATACAGTTCATCTTCCATTAAACGATTATCCCCAAATAGATATTGGAAAATAGATGGTATTGCACCTTCAAATTTCCACGCTAAAGTCAACTTTAACTATAATATTGCTTCAGATTTGGATGGGAATCTATTTTCTACCTTGAATGCAGACTCCTTGGTTTTAGTTTATCGCCCAAACACAGCTGCAGATTGGACGTTGGTCCCTTTTACAAAAATCGGAAGTTCCTCAGGATTAATCAAAAGCGATAACTTACAATACGGAGAATATACTTTAGCAATTGGTGACAAAAACCAAATTGGAATTAAGGAACAAAGTCAACCTAAAAACTACATTAATGTATCTCCAAATCCAAGTAATGGTATAGTTACAATTACAATCAATTCAAGCAAAATCACAGATCTCGAAATAGTTGATTCTGCAGGAAAAATCATTAAAAAAATTAAAATAAATGAGAATAATCGTGAAGTAACGACTAGAATTTCTTCCGCTGGAATTTATTATATCAATGCAAGAAGCATAAAAGAAAATATATCTGAAACAAAAAAAATAATCATTTCAAATTAACAAAATGGGGATAAAAAGATTAATAATAACCCTACTTTTTCTTACAATCATTATCACAGTTAAAGGCCAAGTATATCATGGATTTGCAACCTATTATGGACGTCAAGCACATGGAAAATTCACGACCAGTGGCGAACGAATCAACATGAATGATTTTGTTGCTGCTCACAAAAGTTTGCCTTTTGGAACTCGAATAAAAGTTACCAATAAAAAGAACAATAAATCAATTATTATTAGAGTTATAGACCGTTGTTCTCGGAGAAAGCCATGGCGTTTTGTAGATTTATCTTATGGTGCAGCTAAAGAATTAGACATGTTGTATGCAGGTAGAGCATACGTAACCCTAGAAGTACTTGACAGTTTATCGCTTATTAAAAATCAAGAAATTCTTACTAAACAAAATCAAATATTTCTAAATGGGAACATGTTGGATTCATTAGAATTATCGGCTAGATCATCATTATTAAAAGTTCCAGATTCCACTTCAACAAAATTCGGCGTTGTGGTTGGAACTACTAATAACAAAGCTAGTTCGTATCAAAGTTCTAAAATTTTTGCTCGCAAATACCAGTGTAAGACATTAGTAATTCCAAAAAAATATCGAAATAAAAACTACTTTCAAATTACAGTTGTAGGATTTTTATCATTTGAAGATGCCGATAAATATCGTATTGAGATTACCAAGAAAATTAGAGGGGCCAAAGTAGTTCGTTACTCTTAAATTTATTATAATAACAACGTTCAACGACCAACCTTTTTTTTCAGTGACTCTACCTTAATGTAGCGCCTAATTGTTCTTCAAAAGCCTTAATCAAACGATTCATCACATTATTAATGTCAAAATCTGATAACGTTTTTTCAGAATGTTGTAATGCAAAACTTACAGCGTATGATTTTTTTGATGCATCAACTTTATCTCCAATATAAACATCAAAAAGTCCAACTGATTTCAGTAGTTTTCTTTCAACTTTAAAAGCAATTTCTTTAATCTGCTCAAAAGGAACGGAATGATCCACTAATAAGGCTAAATCGCGACGCACAGCGGGAAAATTATTAATTTCTTTAAACTGCAATTTGGTGATTTGACTCGTATTTACAAATCTTAACCAATAAATACTTAGGTGAAAAACTGGCTGTTTAATCGAAAATACTTTTAACACTGAAGGAACAATTTCTCCAAATAATCCAATGGTTTGATTTTTATAAATCATTTCTAATCCATCAATTTTGTCATCATTGATTGTTTTAAACACAATTTCAGTTGAGTTTATACCCGCTTTTTTTAACAGATTTAAAGCTATTTTTTTAATTTCATAAAAATCAACAGATTTCATTGGTTGATCCCAATTTTCGGGTTCTTTATTTCCTGAAATTACAACATCAAGCATTAATTCTTCGGGATATTTGTCAACAACATCAGATCCAGCAGCATCATTTAATCTGTATGTATTGCCAAACTCAAATAGTTTAATATCTGAATTTTTATGATTGATATTCAGCATCACATTTTCGAGTAATCCAGGCAATAAAGATTGGCGCATGACTCCTAAATCTCTACTTAACGGATTTAAAAGTTTAACCATTTCTGTTTGACTCAAAAAAGATAATTTCTCAAAATAATCCACCCTAGTCAGTGAATTATTCATTGCTTCCAACATTCCATTATCTGCAAAATAATCTGAAATGCGCTCCTTTAAATCCAAAATTGGTTGTTTCGGTTGATGAGAATATGCATATTTAATCAAATTTGGATTTTCTATGGCATTGTACCCATAAATCCTCAAAACTTCTTCTATAACATCAACAGGTCGAGTTACATCAACTTTAAATAATGGCACTTGAATGGTTAACCCATCAATATTTTCTTCCTCAATTACAATTCCCAACATCTCAATAATCTTAATGGTTGTATCCTTAGGAATATCGGTTCCGATTAATGAATTTATTTGATCGTATTTCACATCCATTTTGTAATGAGGAATTTCGGTTGGATAAGCATCCACAATTTCAGAAGCTACGGTGCCACCAGCTATTTCAGCAATTAACAAAGCAGCTCGTTTGAGGGCATAAATGGTAATGTTTGGGTCACAACCTCGCTCAAAACGAAATGAAGAATCTGTTTTCAGATTATGAAGCTTCGAAGTCTTACGAATTGAAACCGGATTGAAGTAAGCACTTTCGAGGAATATTTCAGTTGTATTTTCGGATACTCCTGAATCAAGACCACCATAAACACCAGCAATGCACATTTCGCGAACAGAATTACAAATCATTAATTCTGAACCATTTAACAATCGCTCTACACCGTCAAGAGTAGTAAACTTGCTATTTGGCAATGCTTTTCTGACAATAATTTTATTCCCTTCAATTTTTGAAGCATCAAATGCGTGAAGTGGTTGACCAATTTCAAAAAGCACAAAATTAGTAATATCTACAATATTATTTATTGGACGAATTCCGATGGCTAACAATCTATTTTGCAACCATTTAGGAGAGTCGCTAACTGAAATATTTTTTATATGTAATCCTGAATATCTTGGACAAGCATCAGAATTCTCAATTTGTAATGTTATTGTTTGTTTGTTTGATGAAGCAATAAATGAATCAACACTAGGCAAGTTAGCTTTAACAGCTTCAATATCTCTGCAATTCAGAGCAGCAGCTAAATCACGAGCTACTCCGTAATGAGAAGTTGCATCGCTCCGATTTGGAGTGAGCCCAATTTCATATACAACATCGTCTTCAATCCCAAAATAATCTTTTGCAGAAGTTCCAACAACAGCATTTTGATTTAAAACCATAATTCCATCATGAGAAACACCCAATCCTAACTCATCCTCAGCACAAATCATCCCTTCAGAAACGACTCCTCTAATCTTAGATTTTTTAATTTGAAATGAATCATCACCATCATATAACACAGTTCCAATTGTGGCTACAGGAACATTTTGTCCAACTGCAACATTTGGAGCACCACAAACAATCTGTAATGGATTTTCTTCGCCAACATTTACGGTCGTAATGCTCAATTTATCAGCATCTGGATGCTTTTCACAAGTAAGTACGTGCCCAACAACGACACCTTTTAATCCACCTTTCACTGTTTCAATAGGTTCAGTAGATTCTACTTCTAAGCCTATATCTGTAAGAATTTCCGAAATTTTGTTTGGTGATAGTTGTGTATGTAGATAACTATTTAACCATTTGTGCGATATTTTCATTCTGATGAATCTTTTTTTTATTGATTTATTAATATGTATTTTCCTCTAAAAGCAGAAGCTAATACTTATTTTGCAAATTTACTGATTTGAACTGAATTAATAAAAAGATTTTGAATAAATAAGAGTGTGCGATGGTTGAATCAACTAATTAATCCCCAATTTCCATTTTTCTTTAAAATTAAAGCCAGATGTTCAGCAATAATCCGATGCTGATTTTCTTTTAGTTTAGGATCTTTTTCCAGCATTTCTATAGCTGAATTTCGAGCATTTATTAAAATTTTCTCATCTTTAACGATGTCTGCAATTTTAAAATCAAGTGCACCACTTTGGCGAGTTCCTTCAATATCACCTGGTCCTCTAAGTTTTAAGTCTAAGTTTGCAATTTCAAAACCATCAGATGTTTTCACCATTGCTTCTAAACGTTTTTTTCCATCCATCGTGAGCTTAAAATTTGTCACCAAAATACAGAACGATTGATCTGCACCTCTACCTACTCTGCCTCTAAGTTGATGCAACTGAGACAGCCCAAAACGATGAGCATCTTCTACAATCATTACAGATGCATTTGGAACATCAACCCCAACTTCAATAACGGTTGTGGCAACCATAATTTGAGTTTCCCCACGAACAAAACGTTGCATCTCACGATTCTTATCCGCGGGTTTCATTTTCCCATGAACCACACTGATAGCATATTTAGGAAGCGGAAATTCTCTAGAAAGCGATTCATAACCATCCTCAAGATGCTTTAAATCGAGTTTTTCAGATTCTGAAATCAGAGGATAAACAACATAAATTTGCCTTCCTAATTCGATTTGTTTTTTAATAAACCCATTAATTCTTAATCGTTGACTATCATAATAATGGGCTGTTATTATTGACTTTCTACCAGGAGGAAGTTCATCAATAACAGATACATCAAGATCTCCATACAAAGTCATGGCCAGTGTGCGAGGAATCGGTGTTGCAGTCATGACCAAAATATGTGGATGAATCTCGTTTTTAGTCCAAAGTTTTGCTCTTTGAGCAACTCCAAAACGATGCTGTTCGTCGATAACCACTAATCCAAGATTTTTAAATTGTACAATATCTTCAAGCAACGCATGTGTGCCGATTAACAGGTGAATTGAACCATCTAATAAGCCAGCATGAATAGTATGGCGTAAGGATTTTTTTGTAGATCCAGTGAGCAATTCTACCGTTACATTTTGATTATCGAGAAATTTTGAAATACTCTTAAAATGTTGTTGAGCTAATATTTCGGTCGGGGCCATTAAGCATGCCTGAAAACCATTATCCGTTGCAATGAGCATAGACATAAGTGCAACCAGCGTCTTACCACTTCCAACATCGCCTTGAAGAAGGCGATTCATCTGTTTCCCTAATTGAAAATCTGTTCGAATTTCTTTAATAACTCTTTTCTGTGCACCTGTCAATTCAAATGGCAAGAAATCATTAAAGAAAGTCAAAAAATTAGTCCCAATTTTTGAGAAGACAAATCCCTGATATTTAGATGTTCTAATTAATTTTAGAAAAATTAATCGCAATTGATTAAAAAAGAGCTCTTCAAATTTCAATCGGTATTCCGCTTCAGCCAAATCGTGCAAAGATTCGGGAAAGTGAATATTAAATAGTGCGGATTCTCTACCAATCATTTTCTCTTGAGAAATGAAATCATTAGGGAAAATTTCTGGAATAAATCCTTTAATCTGAGGCAGTAATGAGAATACTAACTTTCCAATACTTTTATTATCCAAACCTTTAACTCTAGCTTTTTCTGTAGTATTATATAATGGCATAAACGATTTGGAAACTAAATTCTGCGGAACAGTGGCAGGAATCTCAATATCTGGGTGATTAAATGAATATCGTCCATTAAACAAAGTAGGATGACCAAAAACAATGTATTCCTGGTTTAAAATTATGAAATTTGAAACCCATTTTATGGAATTAAACCAAACTAATTCAATAAAATCACCTGAGGAATCTTTTAGAGTGGCAATATAGCGTTTTGATCTTCCATCTCCCATCAATTTAGCATTAACAATCACACCTTTCACTTGGATATAAGCTAAATCAGCATTTATTTCTGAGATATTGTAGAATTTAGAACGATCAATATATCTATATGGAAAATAAAACAACAAATCACGATACGTAAATATCCCAAGTTCCTTTTTCAAAACATCACCACGTTGAGGGCCAACGCCTTTAAGATATTCAATAGAAGTATCTAATAAATCAACTGCCATTCTTTAAATATATAAATACAAAGATAGTAAACAAAACAAAAAAGCATGGTTATTTGCCATGCTTTTTATAAAATTTCATTTTAAAGGACTAGAATTCCCAAAGATCATGTTCAAATTTGCGAATATCATCTTTCATCTTTTCAGAAGCTAATACTTGATCTAATCCCCATAAGGTATATTCAGATATCTGTCTATTATTTTTTTCGTTTTCATCTTGTTTAACCACACTAGCAAAACGTCTTTTTAAAAAGATATCATCAAAGGATCTACATTCGGCGCTATTTGCAGAATTGAAAACATCAGCATTAGCAGTAAAATATCTTAATTCTTTAAAATATATCCAAGGACCAACTTCTGGAGTCCAATCACCATCATCTTCTTCGTCTTCTTTTGCAGTAGGAGGTGCACCTTCAACAACAACGGGTGCTACTTTTTCTTTCTCATATCTAAAATAAGCTCTTATTGCAATAATTTGAGTATTATCTAGGACTGAACGTTGTTTATCAAACACCCATTGTTCTTTAAATTCATAACCAATAACATTATCAGACTTGAATACTTCGGTAATTTTTGGAGCAACAGTGTCTGTACGAGGCAAACCTGTTTCAAGATCAAAAATTACTTGAGCCTTTTGGTAACCAAAGTTTTTTAATGTTTCATCTCGAGTGTTTGGAAAGTCTAAAAATTCATCAGTATAAGTAACTAATGGAGTTTCAAGCGACATTTCTTGTCCATACAAATTCTGCATAGATTTTAATCGTTGTTTCACCAAAATAGTATCTGTATTTGTAGCATATCGCATAAGCATGTACAAAGAGATTCTATCCCCTTTTTGTTCGGTAGGATAATACAATGATTGATTAATTTTTTCTTTAACATCGATGTATTGATAAACAATTTTTGTCCACATTCCATCAGCTTCTCTAATTGGAGTTAGAGGGGTAGGAGCTCTCTTGTAAACATGCTTTTTTTTGCCACCAGGAGAATTAAAAACACCCTCAACTGGAGGTCGAATAGCCTGCTTTTCTATCTTAATAGAATCTAAAGTACCAGTTGCACCAACATTTGCTTGATTCTGAGCCAATGAAATGAAACTAGCTGAAAACAAGAAAATAGAAGAAAACAGCACAAACTTAACCGATTTTTTTAATAACATAATCACTCCTCCTTTTAAAATATGAGATAGCAAAAGCTATCTCATATTTAATTTCTATATTATTTTAACTTAAAAGATATAGGATTTGTAGGCCTATTTCCTAAAATTGGATTAGAAATATTAATTTCATCAAAGCTAACTCTTGATCCAGCAGGGGCATTATTAATAGCATCACGCACAGCACCTGAAAAAGTAGCTCCACTATTTGTAATAGTAGATCCTTTACCAATATCTGAAGGGCGTTTAATACTCACTTCATAATTGAGAACAGACCATTTTAGAGGATAAGCAAAGTCAGAATTCATATTTGCTACTATTCTACCAAAACCTAATATTTCACTTTTGTTAACTTTTCCACTTACTCTACCAATAATTGTAGCATTAGGACTAGGAACTGTTCTTACTCTAAAAGGAGTTCCACCCATACTCTGCATTTTTCCATCCATGTCTGCAGAAACAGAAATAGTTACAACTTTTACACCTTTTGGTGGCTTAACCAAATAACGACCTGGACCATTTGATCTACTAACACAACCACCGAAATTAACTCTAAGTTTTTCTGGTGCAACAGGTGCTGCTACTGAAATAAGATTATCAATTCCATCATAAAGTATACGTAAGCTATCTGCAGAGACATTCGCCATTGGTTTTGTAACTACAAATTTGCTTTTAAATGGATAATATTTATCGGTGCCGTCTGGAGATTTAATTTTAATTAAACCAGCGAATTTTTGTTCGCCACTGCCACCAGCAGGTAATTTCAAATTTACTACCCCATCTTTTCCTTCTAATTTTGTCATACCACTTACCATACTTTCAGTTGCAGTATCTAATCCCATTTTATAAAAAACTTCAGGATTTTGACGAGAATCAAATGCAGCTACAATAATATCCGCTGAATATTCTGTTCCAGAAAAAACTAAACGACTTTCTGGTAGAACCTTTGCAGTAACATTGTCAAATTTAAAATCTTTCGCATTAATATCACCCATTAAATAGGTAAGCATATCAAACTCAACGTTTTTAACTTCTCCTGAAAGTTTGTTTAACATAGTTACACAAGCGGCAAGCACTGTTTCTCCAAAAGCATGATCTTCCCATGTATAGGCTGCTTTAGTTTTTGCATCAACGCCGTCTTTAGTTTCTAAACCAATTTTTTTATCCATTTCCGCTTTACTTTTAGCGTTTTCTTCTGGTTTGCGAAGTGGATCATCAACTAATTCAAGAATTTTCTTACGATATTCAACAATTTTAGATTTTAATTCAATTCCTTTTTTCTCATTAATAAAATAATTATGAGGAATATCTTTATTATCTAGAGCTGCAACATCTTTTAAAGTCATTTTTTTTGCTTCTTCAAGCGTCTTTTTTTCAATACGCATAAAAAGTTGGCTTCTCAAATCAACGATAAAGTTTACCATATCATCAGTCAACTTTTGAACTTGTTGAGCTTTTTTAAAGTTAGGACCTACTTTTTCAGGTTGCGACATATTTGCAGTAGCAAACATTTGGAAAGTAGACGCAATCTTAGTATCAAAATTTGCAGTTGTTTGAAGCATTGTTTCATCTACAATAACAAATGCATTAAGTATATCTTTGGAGACATTGAGTGCCAACATAGCAGTAAGCACCAAGTACATCATCCCAATCATTCGCTGCCTCGGAGTTTCCGGACAATTTGTTCCGCCCATATCTAATTTCTTTCTTTTAATTAATAATATTACAATTCAAAAAAATTAGCGATTAACGTTCATCGCAGTAAGCATATTACCATAAACGGTATTTAGCATAGCTACATTTTTGGTTAAAGCTTCTACTTGTTCTTTATACTTAATAGTACCTTGAACAGTTTCGTTTAAGTTATTACTTACAGCTGAAATTTGACTTTGTACTGAAGCAGTAAGATTACTATATTCGGTAGAATTTTGTAATTGTAATTCATAAATTGAATTAATTGAAGATAAATTATTTGACAATGTTTTAAGTTGTGTATTATATGAACCACTATCAGTTTGGATTGAACTAATCGTTTCTTCGTATACACCAGCTAAAGATTTAACAGCATTAGCAGCGCGAGATACGTTAGCTAGATATTCTTCTGAGATATTCATGTCTTTAGATAAAGCTTCAGCAGTTTTATCATAATTAGCAACTAAATTACGAACAGATTCTCCAGCTTTGGATAAATTTGAAACATAACCATCTGTAGCAGCAGCTGCATCAGAAACACCTGAAAGTTTATTTGCATTATCACCCAAATTTTTCATTCCTTTTGCTAAGCTATCAATCAACTCAGGTCCAATCTTAGCTTCTTCAAGCATGTTATCTAATTGTTGAGTAACTGATAATGATGAATTTGCTTTCTTTTTATCATGAGTCATGTCATGTGCATCATCGCCCATAGCTAATTCAGGATAAACTAATGCCCAATTGTATTCTACGTGCAAAGGTTCGAACGAAGAAAAAGTAAAGATAACAGCCTCTGTACCCATACCAAGAATTAGCATTTCGTTAGCACCTGGTAAGTGAATGATTTTAAACAATGCACCAAGAATTACAACTGCAGCTCCAATGCCGTATAACTTGGCCATAAAATTTTTGTAACCCTTACTTCTAACAATCTCATTTAATCCCATAATGTTGTTGTTTTTTGATTAATAATTAATTGGTTTATTTGATTTTAATTGAAATTCATTTTAATAAACATTCGAAGCACTATTCATATTATCTCCTTTTTGACGACCCAAATATGGTTGGATGCAACGGAATCCAACATACGACTTTCCGGTATCTTGATATTCGTATGATCTAGCACTTACTTGAAGATAATAACCAACATCTTTCCATGAACCACCTCTGATTACTTTTCTTTTCTTTACATCTGGTTCACTTAAAGTAGCATTATATGAATATTGCATACTTAAATCGTGAGCAAAACTGTATGCGGACTCTTCGAAAGCATCTTCACACCATTCAGAAACATTGCCAGCCATATCATATAATCCAAAGTCATTTGGTGAGTAATGTCCTACAATAATAGGATATATTCCACCATCGTCTAAATAACGACCACGCATTGGTTTGTAATTTCCAAGGAAACAACCATTTGCATTACGAATATATGGACCTCCCCAAGGATAAGGACTTAATGCGAAGCTACCGCGAGCTGCCCACTCCCAATCTGCTTCATTAGGCAATTTGAAATCATTTTCGAACATCATTTCACCTTTGGAAGTTAAATAATTATTTTGAAGTTGAGTTCTCCAATGACAAAATGCTTTTGCTTGACGCCAGCTTACTCCAATTACAGGATAATTATCAAATGATGGATGCCAGAAATAGTTTTGAGCTAAAGGCTCATTAAATGAATATGTAAAATCATGAATCCAAGATAAGGTATCAGGATAAATGTTCACGATTTCGTGACGAACAAATGCTTTTTTTCCTTTATTATAACCTGTTGGACGATTAGAATACAACCCTTTAAAACGGGTGTTTTTGTCGTTTGATTCCATTTCTTTATATGCTCCACCAATTCCATCACGTTCTCCAGCATAGTCCTCAATTTTACCTTTATGATTACTAAGGTCTACCCACCAGTATTCATAATCAAACATTTTTGTATTCCATTCAGTTAGACGATAATGGTAAAAACGATCATCAGAAATTCTTGAAAAAAGAGGAGCTAATGCATTACGATATTCTTCATTTTCAGAATACCAATCAATTTCTTCTTCCCAATTAATAAAGTTGGGTTGAATTACCTCACCTTGATTATCTCCATTTTCGTATTTCAAAAAATGATTATTCTCTGCATCATCTAAATTTTTACCAAGCAAGCAATGAGCAATTGAATCACGAACCCATTCTACAAACTGGCGATACTCATTATTCGTAATTTCTGTTTCGTCCATATAAAAAGGAGGAACAGTTACTGTTTTAGATCCGCTAACTAAAGCATAAGGTACATCTTGATCGCCCGTACCCATGTTATAACCACCCATTGGGATATATAACATTCCATTAGGAGTTTCAGAATAATAAACTGGACGATCCTGAACACCAGTTAACTCTCCATTGCCCGAATTTTTACAACTAGCAAAGAAAGCTAATACCATTAATACCATTACTATTTTTTTCATGCTTGCTCCTGATTTAGTATTTTTAAAAAACGCATGTTTTTCACATTTTATTGTTATACGCATATTCTCATGAATAAGTTACTCGATGAGAAGCGTATTTTTATATCCTGACAAAACAGGGGTTCTTACAATTTTAAAACAATATTTCAACATTATTTCATGACTACCACTACTTCTACCTTTTCTTCCTAAATCAGAAGTAGTAAAATCATAAGAATAACCTATTTTTAATCCGCGCATTGCTCCAGTTTGAAATGGGCTTACGCCTAAAACCAAACCTACAGCATCTTGAAGTCGATAATTTATTCCGCCCCAAAACATATTGTTCCATCTTGCGATTAATGATACATCATATTGTGCAGATACAAAATCAGTTTTAATAAACACAGAAGGTTCAAAAACTAGATTAGGCTCATCGGGATAAATCCATTCATAACCTCCATTAATAAAATAATGTCTTTTTAGTTGAACACCAGTTCCACTGACAAGAGAAAGTGGGGCTTGAGGTTCTAACATTTGAGTAGCCGCAACACCTACATAATACAAATTAGGAACTTTAAAAAACACTCCAAAAGATGCATCTGTAAACATATCAGATTCGTTACCCCTACCCATTAATCGAGGATCGTTTTGATCAATATAAACAAACTTAGAAAAATCAATTTTTTTATTTAAAAACCCAATTTGAGCTCCTATTCCTAGAACGCCACCATTTCTGCCAATTGGCAATCTGTATGAATAGCCCAATTTTACTGTTGTATTATCTTCATAACCGATTTTATCTGATAGCACAGTAAGGCCTAAACCTCCTCTAAGAAAGCTGACAGGTGCATCTAAAGTAAATAAAATGTCTTGCGGGGATGTAGACTCTCCATTGGGATCTTTAAAACCAGTCCATTGTTGGCGAAATAACGTTGTAGCACAAATTGCATCATTACTACCAGCATACCCTGGATTAAATGGCAAAATTGCATACGGATGTTGTGTAAATTGCGTTTCTTGTTGTGCCTTTAGCCCAATTACAGACACGATTAAGAAAACCAGAACGTATATTTTCTTCATATATTATGGCTTAAATTACTGCTCCTTTTCGATTGCTAAAGTAATACATTATTTTGTAATCAACAAACATTTGTTGATAAAAATTAAAAGATGGTTCTTACACATCACAAAATCAACATATTACAAAAGCATAAAATCAATTAATACTATTACGTTTTTACTCCAATTATTGTTTCATTCCAGTCCCAAATTTAATAACATTTTTTATTAAATTCCCTATTTCCCCAACTTCTACTTTAATATTTATGATAAATAACACAATTAAAGATGCAACAAATACAATTTATAAATTTGATTTTCAGATTATTGCATTGTTATTTAGAATTATTATATATTATATTAAAAATTAGCTCTTATTGAAATATTTCCGGTGTGCACTACTGTTTTATCAGGGGAAACTCTTGTTTCGTAGATTAAATTTAGTTGTAAATTTTTGGCTATGACCGTTTGAAAAGACATATTGCCTATTAAATTAAATCCATTAGAAAGACCTTCCAAAATTTCTAAAGCAAGTGGAGAATTTTTATCTTGGTTAAACAACACACTAATCATAGACACTTTGGTATTAATCATACCTTTATTAGGAATGTTATACTGAAAATCAATAGTAGCATGATTGAAAAATGATGTGTTGATTTCATTCAAAAAGGAAGATTCTTTTTCGTTGTACCTATATGAAAGGGAGGTTCTAAAATTTGTTGATTTTAAAAAAGAGATAGATGCATCAATATAATTTTGTTTAATTTGATAATTCCTATTATCAAAATACTCAGAAGCAAGACTCTTATCAATTAACCCAATATCAATTTTTTGAGAGAATTTTCGCAGTGGAGCAAACCGGATAACAACGGAATTTGAGGTTTGATTTCTTGTTTCAAAACCAGACACTAAAAACAACTTGTTAAATGAGTTATTATAAAGATATTCAACATTCCAAATAGGATTGGATTGGTTTATTGAAAACACATTTCGCAAAGATCTACCAGCAGAAACAGTATTTTGATCGGCTCTATCAAATACAAATGGATTTGCACCTATTTCAGGGCCAGCAGATGTTTTATTACTTAATAGTATAGAAGATTGGTTTTTTAATAGCGATAAAATTTTACTGATTATTGTTTTTTTTCTACATAAGGTTGATAGGTTTATTTGCATCGTTTGATTAAATTCATTTGCAAAAGTTCGCACATATTCATTAGATATTATCCAAATCCTCACATATTCGCCTTGATCAGAGTATGGAGCGATTGAGAACTCATCTAAATCCTCAACATTATTATTGTTAAAATCTGTCCAAAGATATTGTCCTTGACCTTTTGCAACCTTTATATATTGATATTCTTTCTTCTGTTCTCTGCCTGTAGCAGTCTGGTAATATGTATTAATTACTACCGCACTTTTAGCAAGTTTGATTTGATGATTTACATTTGAAATAAACGCATATTCATTTTTTTCGAGGATATGAGAAGCATAGTTAACCTCACGATAAACGGCATTTACTGTAATATTTTGGATTAAGCTTTGCAAATCAAAATTTACTCCAGTTTCTGTTGTATATGAATAGGGTGTCATTTTGTTAAATAATGGATTTTCAATTGTTTTGCCATTAATCCAAATTTTATATTTAAGTTTTGCTGAATCAGAATTTACGATAAAAAATTCATTTTTAATCAAACCTAAACTATTAGACATCAGAGAATCATCTTGACCTTGAATAAACATATTTTTTTCGGTCTCTAATTGAACACCAAGATATGCAAATGGGAGCTTTAAACGTGCAGTTTGATTACTTTTTAAAAATGTACTTTTAAATAATGAACTTGTGCTATTTGTATAAAAACCATTCGATTTTAAATCAAAATATTTAAAATTAGTTGCCCCATTCCACAATTGCTGAATTCCTTTATATTGGCTTTGATACTCTAAATAATTTACACTATAATTAAGTAGTATTTTCTTTTGATGTTCAAATAAAAAATCTGCTGATAATAATGCCATATTCACAGGCTGAAGATTCGAAGACTGAATATTTAACTGACGATAAAATTCTGAATTTTTACTCGGCTCGATAAATGAAAAAGTTTTTGAATTGAGTTCGAATCCTAATTTAGAAACTAATTTATTTTTTGGCGATACATCGGGTGAATCAAAGAAGTATCGATTCGTAAATTGTCCAACTATTGCACCACCCAAATTATTTGTATTCCCGATAGTAGAGAATAGATTTTTATCAAAATTTGAAACTGCAACCTCTAAATTCAACAATGAGTTTTTAGAAACTTTGTAATCGAGCTTAGCCACCACCATTTGTTTCTTTTGAGGAGGAACTAACACTACTATTGGACTATAAGAACCTTGTTTAATTCCATTAAGAGGCGCAATCCAAGCAAACACACGTCCATTAGCTGAATTATTTAAGAGTAAATAATCTCCTTTATTTGCACCTAAATAGGTGAATGAAAGTGCATAGAACGAGCTATCCGGATTTGTACTATACACAAAAACGGTGTCGTAACGAACGGCTGACACAATTGTGTCAATTAATTTATATCGTATTTGATTTGAGTTGTAAGGGAGGCTATCAAAAGCAGGAGAAACCATTTGATCGAATTGCTCGCCTGCGTTTCTTAAAATATTTTTTTGATCTAAACTTAGTTCTGGTTGAATGGATTGATTTTTTAAATCTTGTTCTGAATATAAATTAAGTGAAACCACAAATTTTTCTGACTTCCATTGGTTAAACGATGATGCTATAGACCGTGAGTAATGCCTATCGGAGTATTCAAACTCAACTACAATTCTACTTTCTCGAGCAATTAACACTCTAGATGTAAACACTATTTCACCAATATTATAATCAACAGTATAATCGTTGTTCTGGCCTCTTTGCAATAATGTTCCATTAAAAAAAACTCGTTCTGAACCACCAATAATGACGATATTTGCCTCCCCATTTTCAGAAATCATTCTATATGGTCCTTGATTTCCTTCAATTGGAGTAACTTGCATCCGCGTGAACTTTCCTTTAGTCATCGCAAAACCAGTGGAGGTTGAAAAAGAGTTACTATCAGCTACAAACGTTTGGTAATCGACGTTTACTCCAAGTACTTTTTTATTTGCTTCTAAAAATGATGATTGTGGAGCAACAATATCAAAATCTCCAGCAGTGATTTTTACAATTTTATTATAGAGTTGAATAAATACTTTATCAAATTCTTGAAGTTGCTGCGTATTTCCTTCTGGTTGTAAGGGAATATTTTTATCGCTAATAACTGCTTTGATATAAAAATCATCAAAAATTAATCCATCTAGTTGAAGGTTTAAATCAGAATTTACAACTACATCTTGCTTGTTTCCGATGGACACACCTCGAGTAATACTTCCCGCTTTAGTTAAGTCGCTAGAATTATCGAACCAACCCGTTTGTATGTTTGTGTTTGGATTAGCAAACTCATTAATTGAACTTATTCGAAAATTATCGATTAAGCTGATTGGCTTATGAAAAAATGGTTTGGTAAGGTTAAAATTAAAAACTTGATACACTAACGTAATTTTTTCACCATTATACTTTCCAGTTTTGAAGCAAATTGTGGATGAAAAGCAATTTAAATTATAAAGAGAATCGGGAATAATTGACGTATTTTGAGAAATCTTTAAGCTATTTGGAATTATTGAAAGAGTATCAAAAACAATACAAGTAGAATCAGCTACAATTTCTCTTTCTCGAAAAGAAGATTGAGCCACAATATATGTAGGTAAGATAATCAATATAAATATTACAAACTGTTTCAAGGAAATCAATAAAGAGTTTTGAATTTAGATACTTAAATAATTGAATTTTATGATAATAAGCATATTAATAATCATTTTTAAGTCATATTTTTGGAGGAAATTTAATCATTGTTAGCTAAAATTATTATAAAAATATACTAGAAAAGAAACGTTTTAAATCCAAAAAAAGTCTAAACAAGGAGTTTAATTAAACACGCTGTTACAAACTCAGCCCACAATTAAAAAATAATTGTGCCGTAGCTGGATTGGCCCATAATCCAAAAAATGGCACTACTTCGTGTTTTGGAGTAATATTAACTGTTTTTTCGTACTTAAAACCAATATTTACAACATTATAGGTATCAGAATACATTCCTTTATGCGTTGTTGCGCCTAATAGAAAAGTATAAGAATCTTTATCGCAATTGATTACATAAGATGCTTCTAAATATGAGCTATAATTTTGAATTTCTCTATCGCTTTGATTATAAAATTTATATTTATCATCACCCCAAACCATACAAGATGCTAATAGGGAAAAGGTGTTTTTTTCACCAATTTCATACTTTATGGATGCATCTAAAAGGTGTGGTGCGTCTATTGAATAGTGGAAATAGCGTTTAGAAAAATCATAATAATAATCGGAAAGTGAAAACTTAAATGATTTGATTTTATAAGATAAAGTCCAATCAAATTCACGATATGAATTATCTAAATTATTACTTGCCCATAACTCTAGTTCAAACTGTTGATAACCAAATAAGAGTGACGGTTGAATGTTTGGGTTGGCATCGTTATATGCACCTCTCCAGTAATACGAACTAACTATGTCGGCAGACAATTCTGTTGACACCTTCTTTGTATTAGTCTGATTTTGTGTAGTGTCAGTTTGAGCAAAAGCTTCAAAACTTAAAGCCGTACAGAATAATACAAAGTAAATATTCAGGCTATTTTTGACGTCTAGAATCATATAAAAAACTTTTTAAACTATTATTAATGTCCTCAATTTTATAGGGTTTTGAGATATAATTATTCATCCCTAATTTCACATAATCTTGTTTGTAATTTTTCAATACATCTGCTGAAATAGCAATAATATATGGATTTTTTTGAGCTGAATTTTCTTTGCAATACTGTCTAATTTTTTGTGTTACTTCAAATCCATTCATAAGTGGCATTTGAATATCCATAAAAATCAAATCGGGGTTATGAATCAAAAATTTCCTGAAAGCGTCTTGGCCGTCAATTGCTTGTACTAGCTCTGCTCCTGTTGCTATTAATATTTCTTTAATAATCAACATATTAATAGAATTATCTTCAGCTACTAAAATTTTCACTTGTTTAGATAGAGCGATTACTTGAATGATTGGAATTTCAATTTTTTGATCTTTAGACAAGCTTTGTTGAATTACTTGTAGGAATTGTTTCGGCAATAGTGGCTTTGAGAAAAGTCCTTTTATTTGTGGAGGAAGCGTATTCTTTTCAATCTTAATTAAATCTGACTGATTGCAAATAAGATAAAATACAAGGTGATAGCTGGAAAGTTGATCAATTCTATATATAATATCCATCCAATTAAGTCCAGTCGAATAGTAATCAACAATTACAGCATCGAAGTTTTCATTTTTGGCATACATGGAAGAGCAAATTTGCAATGCTTCAACACCATTTTTGCACAATTCTATTTCAATTTTGAATAAATCGCATAGTCCTAATAGCACATTTTTTTCGGAATCCTCAGATATAATTGCTAAAATCTTTTTGAAAGGAATATTCGTTAAGGTGGGAATTAATTGCTGATCTGGCAGAATTTCGACAGGAATTGAAATTTTAAATAAACTTCCTAAATCTATGGTACTAGTTACTTCTATTGATCCATTAAGAAGTGTCACTATCATTTTGGAAGCTGCTAGACCAAGGCCTGTACCGACATTTTGCTTGATTATATTTTTATTAAGCTGGGTATATTTTCCAAATATTTGAGAAATTTTTTCGGAGGGTATCCCAACCCCAGAGTCTGCAATTTCGAATAATAATTGAGTTTTTTTCAATATTAATTCAGTTTTAACTGAAATTGAGACAAAGCCAACCTCTGTAAATTTAACAGCATTACCAACTATATTGACCAGCAATTGGCGTAATCTAATTTCATCACTAACAATTTGATAAGGAAAACTTTTATCCACAGACAAAGTCAGATTTAGTCCTTTTTGCTCGCATATTGGAACGAACAACTCCAAGACTGATTCGAGAACATCTTCTAGAACAATTGGCTCTAATTGAAGCTCAATTTCACCTGTTTCAATTTTTGAAAAATCTAGGATATTATTGATTACATTAATTAAGCTAAATGAGGAATTATGAATTAATTGCAGATAATTCTTTTGATATTCATTCATATTAGAATTAATCAACAATTCCGAAATCCCAATAATTTCATTAATTGGAGTTCGTATTTCTTGACTCATATTTGCAAAAAAATTGCTTTTAGTGCTATTAATCAACATTGCACTAGCAATAGACTCTTCTAGTTGTAAATATTTATTTTTAACATCTGTAACATTCACAAGATATTCAACTACTTGCGTGATTTCGCCATCTTGATTCTGAATTGGCGAAATATGAAGTTCATAATAAGTTGGTATTCCATCGGTATTTGTTATGGATATTTCTGATTTCACCTTTTGTTTTAAGGACAAACAAGAATTCAAAAGAATTTCTCCCGAACTATTATCACAATGAATTAAATTATGTTCTATAGAATCGCTAAAATCACCTTCAACAAGCCTTTGATAGTGAATATTGGAAATTGTAATTGATCGATCACTCAGATTTACGACGCAAAATGGAATAGAAAATGAATCTACAATTGTTTGCAAATATTGATAATGCGACTGAAGCGTATCCTGATATTGATATATTTCTGTCAATTCAACAATAAAAACAAGGAATTCATTCTCTTCAAATTTTACTCCATTAATTCTAACTTTATTTTCCTTTCCAGATTTACCAACTAGGGATATTTCTTCTGACTCAATTCCAGTGTTCAATAATTTTTTTAAGAACACAACGTACGTGTTCACAGAATTTGGGTGAACAATTGTTGCTAATTTTATTGTTCTTAGATATTCAATTTCATATTCTACTAACTGAGATACATGAAGATTAGCTCTGACTATCTCACCATCTTTATCAATTTGAATTATTCCTGCTGGAGCTTGATCAATATATGATTTAAATTTGTCGACTTCAGCAATTAATAATTCATTCGTGTTTTTAATCTCTGATATATCTGTAATAAATCCTTCAATTTCAATCACATTATGGTCTTCATCGAACACTCCAGAACCTCTTTCTAAAACCCACTTTTGATTCCCTGTTGCATCTACAATTTCATATTCTTCTTGAAAATTTGAGTTTGTTTTAAAACATTGTTGCCATTTATCGAACAGATATGTGCGATATTTTGGAAGAATTATATCATTAAAAGAGAGCCGATTATTCATGATCACATCGGCGACTTCGTATCCCGTAATTACTTGAAAACCATTGCTTATAGAAAGCATAGTCCAATCTTTATCGTTTTTGCAACGATAGGCAAAACCAGGCAGATTATCTATTGTTAATTTTGATACATTTAATTCTGTTTGCAATTCGTCAATTCTAATATTTAATAGCTCATTATCGATAATCACAAAAGCGTATACTTTTTTCCCAAAATCATTTGAAGTAACAAAAAAATCTCCAATTACAACAATTTCATTTCCACTTTTTGTTTGAATGATCAATTCAACAGACGACAATTTTGAATCATCCTCATTTTTTGAACTTATCAACGAAAACACATCAAAATTATCGATATTTGGAATAATTAAATCAATGTTTTTATCTTTAATCTCACTGTTTATGTGTCCGAATTTTTTTTCAAAATACGGATTAATCTCAAGCACATCTAAACGTTCGTTAAAATAAATAACAGCAAAGTGGAAACTACTTGACAAAATTTCCATTTCTGATTTAAGTCTTAACCGTTCATTATTTTGAAGATTAAAATCTGTTGTATCCGAAATTATTAAACTAATAAAAGGTATTTCTGTTTCAGTAGATTGAATATAGTTATAAGAAAGAGTAAAAAATCTATTTTTATATTCAATATTGACATCCATGGAGTTACCACTTAAAAGGAATTGAGTATTGTTTGTAAAATTTATTTTATGTTGTTCATTTTCAAGACAATCTATTATATTTTTTCCAATTTTCAAGGATTGTTTAGAAAAAACAGAACTAACTATTTCTGCTTGTTTGTTGAAATACAGAATTTTATAATCAGTAGAAAACAAAACTATGGGTTGTTTGCTTGAGTTAAATAATGAAACCAATTGGTAATACATTTTTTTAACATTTACTTCAGAGTCAATTCTATATCTTAAAAAGACACTTACTAAAGCTAAAATAGCTAAAAATATTAGTGAAATAATAATCGGAATCATTCTTTTGGATTGAATCGTACTCTCCCAATTTGTAGCTTCCATATCAATCCCAATTAGTCCAATAACATTTTGTTTTTCATCAAAAATTGGAGAAATAGTAGAAACAAATTTGCCCCATTGATCTTTATATGGTTCTGAAATGAATTGTTTTTTTCGATAAAACACATCATAAAAGTCTTTAGGTGCATCGTAATAAATCTCACCAGGAATAGCAGTTTTACGCTTAGCCGTCTTTTTATTGATATCAGATTCTGTATCTATGTAGAAGAATAGCTTTTGATTTTTCTTCCCAAGTAAATAAATATACCTAATATGCTGAGTGCTATTACAAAAACCAATCAAATGTTGTTGCAAAAGCTTAAAAGAGACATTTGATGTATCCATTTGATTTCCAGCAAAGCTTTTCAATTCAGTAGGGTTAATTACCGCTTTAACTATGGCTATCTCTTCTGACAGTTTTAATTTTTCATCTTCATAAGCAAGCTTGGTAAACAAATTTGATGAAAAAAAACCCATTGCCAATATAAAAGCACCAATGATTAGTGCCCAAATATAAATAATCGGAACCCTTTTAACTTTAGCTAAATATGCATTCGCCATAACAGAAAAGATTTTTTTGCACTTCAAATATAAACTATTTTTTTGAAATTGAACAATTATCAATGGTTTTAATTATCTATATGATTAGGATTTTTTATTGAACTTTGACAAATCTATTATGACAACTTGCAAATAATTTCACAAAAACAATGATTAAAATTTTTAGAAACAGAAATACTATCATGATTAGTGCCTTAATTTTGGGATTTTCTATGGGCAAATGGGCAAATTATTTACAGCCATTATTGGTATATATTTTATCAGCGATGATGACTTTGTCATTACAAGGAGTGTCTCATAAGATTTTTCTTCAATACAAAAAAGTGCTTAGGATTTCAATTGAGGCAATTTTAATTGGATATTTTTTATTCGGAATTATTATTTTCACTCTTTCTTGGCTGTTCTTTGCTAACGATACCGCAACTAGAACAGGCTTCATTTTTATCATGTTATCTCCACCTGGTGTCGTTATTATTCCATTTGCATTAAAACTAAATAGTGATATTGAATGGAGCGTAATTGGAGTAGTTGCAGGATACTTTTCTTCGCTATTAATAATCCCCTTAGGACTTTTACTCTTTATGGAAAAAACTCAAACAATATCTGTTAACAGCTTGATTAACTTACTTTTATGGAGCATAGTCATTCCATTTATAGCATCTAGATTTTTGCGAAAAAACAAAATAGATACATTTATTATAAAGTATAGGAGTACTTTTATTGACATCCTATTTTTCATCTTAATTTATGTTGTAATTGGAATTAATCGTGAAGTGATTTTTGAAGCACCAGTGCTAATTTTCAAGATTACAATGGTTCTCGTATTAACATTATTTGGGGGCACCTATATCTTTGGAAAAATTATTCAAAAATTTTCATCAAATAGAAGCACAATGATATCAAAACAGATGATGTTCGCTGTGAAGAACAATGGGTTTTCCGCTGTTTTAGCAATATCAATTTCGGGCGGAGAATCTTCAATTCCGGCAGTTGTTCTAAGCGTTGTATTATTGTTGTTTTTGATAATATTTGAGTCTGTATATCTCAGGAAAAGTCTGAAGACAGGTTGATGGGTTGCTGGGTTTATTAGTTGATGGGTTTATTAGTTGATGGGTTGAAATATTGGGTCTCCCTATAAACATATAAACTATAAACCTATAAACAATTTGAAAATTTGATGATTTGAAAATTGCGCTATGCGAGTGATTGTTGAATGGGGCTCCCTGTAAACATACTTATAAACATAAATGGGTTGAGAGGTTGATAGGTTGATAGGTTGATAGGTTGATGGGTTGATTGGTTGATTGGTTGATTGGTTGAGAGGTTGATTGGTTGAGAGGTTGATTGGTTGAGAGGTTGATGGGTTGATTGGTTTATGGGTTGATTGGTTTATTAGATGATGGGTTGATAGGTTGAGTTTCCCTATAAATCCCGAAAAACAGTTCGCCAAAAGCGAAACGTTGTTTTTCGTGAATCCTCGAAAAATCAAAATCCGTCGGCTGACGGATTTGTTTTTCGGGACTTTTAAACCTTGAACTTATAAACAATTCAAAAATTAGTTGGTGCAATTTTTAAAAACTTGATTTTTTGCGTCAGGGTTTTTTAATTTTGATGCCTTTTTCCAATCAACACATGCTAATTCTGATTTTCCCAGTTCTTGATACATAAAAGCTCTATAATAATATGCGTCAGCATAATTAGGATCTTTTTTTATAGCCAAAGTGTAGGATTGAATAGCTTGAGGGTATTGTTTTTTTGTTGACAAGATAAACCCAATCATAAAATATGCTTTTGATTGATTATCATTTAGTTCTAAAGATTTCCTTAATTTTAATAATGCATTATCGTAATCTGCCATCTCAAAATAGACCAATCCAAGATTGTATTGTACCATGTCGTTCTCTTGTGAAATTTTTTCTGCTTCTAACAAATCTGCTATCGCTTTCTGATACTCTTTTAAATTCATAAAACATATTCCTCTAATCATAAAAGCATCCTTATCATTAGGATTATTTTTTATTGAAATCGTTAAATCTTGAATTGCATTATCAAAATTTGAAAGATTATAATTGACAATTCCTCTGTTGTAATATGCAGAAATATATTGAGGTTTTAACTGAATTAATCGATTAAAGTCCTGTAGTGCTTGTGTATATTGTTCTAAAAATTGATAACATAATGCTCTGTAATTCAATACATCTACATCGGATGGCTTTTGAGATATTACTACGCTAAAATCAATTACTGCTTTTGAATATTCTTCAGTTCGATAATAACAAAGGGCTCTATTAAAGTATGCATCTAAGTTAGATTTATTCATATCAATAACCTTTGAAAAGGTTTGTTGAGCATTTTTGTAATCTTGAAGAGTATATTGTTTTACAGCTAATGAGAGCAATTCAGACTCAGATTGAGCATGGGTAATTGTAGGATTGAGAAGCTCCAAAATAAAAATAAATTTTATAATATTTTTCATGATTAATTGAATTTTAAATCTTAAGCCAAATATATCAAAAAAGAAATTAAACAAGGTCATTTTTTTTGAGATTTTTTTGAAATTCAAATGCTTCTTTAATAATATTTAGAGCAAAGATTGACTGAATTTGGGGCCTTTTGGATATAAGCGCTAAATATTCAATGTTTTTTTTCACTTCAAAAATAGGGCTATAAGTAAGTTTTGTAAATGCTAGCCCATTCATATTTGCTGATTTTTCGACCACTTTAATTATCTTTTCGTGGGTTTTAGGATTTTTGACGATACCATCATTTCCAAGCTGTTCTTTTCCAGCCTCAAATTGAGGTTTAATAAGTACAACTAATTGAGTATTAATATCCATTAAGCTAGCAAACTGATTCATTAATGTAGTAAGTGAAATAAGATTGAGATCAACGACAATAAAATCAAGAATTTGAGAATTAATATCTTCAAGTTTCAGCTCCTTAAATTCTATATTATTGATATTTGCTAATTTAGAATTTATTAAAAGTGGAGAGTCAATAGAGACATTTTTATTATCAATAGAAATCACACCTTTGGCTCCATTTTGGAGCGCACAGTCAGCGAAACCACAAGAAGAATCACCAATATCCAGAACAAATTTTTGATTAAAATCGAGGTTAAAAGCAACGATTGCTTTTTTAAGTTTAAGTCCAGCAATGCTAATAAATGGATTCACTTCATCTTCAATTATTGATATAGAATGATGTGATTTTATAAAAGTACCTGGTTTCTGAATTAATTTTTTATTTACCAAAACAGCACCTTTTAATATTGCAAAACGAGATTTTTCTCGAGTTTCGAAATAGCCATTTTCAACAAGAAATAAGTCTAATCTTTGAGTTTCCATTATTTATGATATTAAAGAAATGATACGAATTAATTTTTGCTCAACTTCAAATAAGCCAAAATTACGCACCCATCGATGGTTTTCTTTATTGTCGACAAAAAGAATTAATGAAGGTGCCGAATAAACACCATATTCTGAACATTCTTTTAGATTTTCTTCAATCTCGAGTATGGTTAGCGTAATTTGCGGATAGTTTTGGGTTATCATTTGTTCGAGCTTGGGTAGCAAAGAAATGCAAACCGAGCACGATTTTGAAGCAAAGTAAATTAACTTAAGATCAACAAACATGATAAAGAGTTTTAAACCAAACCATTAACACCTGCACCAAAAAGAGCAAAATCATATTTGACAGGATCTTCGGGACAAAAATACGACAAATTATTGGTTAATTCTTCCGCAGCAAGTCTATCGTTTTGAGATCGCTCAAGTAATCCTAATTGTCTAGCAACTCTGGCAACATGAACATCAAGCGGACAAATTAACTTAGAAGGAGATATCGACGACCAAATTCCGAAATCAACGCCACAATTATCCTTTCGAACCATCCAGCGAAGGAACATATTTAACCGTTTACACGCCGACTTCTTCTCGGGGCTTGAGATATGTTTTTCTACTCTTATTAAATGGTCCAGAGATAAAAACTTATTTCGAAAAGAGGTAATCCCATCAAAAGCATTTCCATTCTGAAATCCGCTAAGAAATGCTTCCTCAAGACCACCAAAATGCTTATATATATTCTGCAATGAAGTGATAAAAAACTGGATATCACAACTATTAAAGGTACGATGAACAAAAGAATCAAATATTTTTAAATCAGCGGGTTGATGATTAACAATAAAATCATACGGTGAAAAATCCATCAATTCCATTAATTTTTTTCCATTTGCTACAATAGAGGTTCTATTTCCCCAAGCTATAGTTGAAATTAAAAATGCACTAATTTCAATATCCTCTTTAATTGTAAAATTATGTGGAATAGAGATTGGGTCACGCTCAATAAATGACTTATTATTGAAAAGCAGGTGATAATCATCCAACGTTGATTTCAAAAAGCTTAAATCTACATTACAAAGCATAGAACAAAGGTAGATAAAAACTTTGTTGAATCTCAAGCAAAAACTGCCATAGCCGTTCATTTTTGTCTAGATTGAAAAAATAATTCAAAAAACAACTAAATAATTGTTTACACTAACAATAATTTACATATATTTGCGATGTTAAAAATAAAATTAGCAAAAGGATACAAAAATCACCCATTATTTAAACAAAACCAAACAAAAAAGATGAAAAAAATTACATTTTTAATCGCAATGTTGAGCATCACTTTTTACTCAGTAAATGCGCAACAAATTCCAAATGGATCATTTGAAAACTGGACAGGAGATTCGGCAAGCAGTTGGGTTACAAAATTTTCACTTTTTGGAACTCCACTAACTCTTGCTAGCAAATCTACCACTTTTCAAGATGGACAATTTGCATTAGAAGCCTTATCGCAAACTGTTCCAATTATGAACATTACAATTCCTGGTATTGCAACCTTAGGAAAAATTTCAGTAGATATCGCAAATGTAACTGCTGTGTTCAGCTCTGGTGTTCCATTTACCGATAAACCACTTCGCATGAAAGGCTGGTATCAATATAATCGTCAAGGAACCGATTCAGCCATTGCAATTGTTTTGCTTACAAAATGGAATCCAATTACTTCTAAATCAGACACCATAGGTATTGGTGGTTTTATCCATACTACATCGCAAGCAACTTACGCTCAATTTACAGCTGACATTACTTATCAAAATCAGACAGCAACACCTGACACTTTAAATATAATTTTATTGTCTTCGGGACGTGCTGCTACTGCAGGATCTAAGTTTACTGTTGACAATTTGGCTTTCGAATATGATCAAAGCATTTTATCAAACAACAAATTAGACTGTTACATTTATCCAAATCCATCAAACGGATTAATTAATGTTTCTTTAGCCTCAAACGAAAAAACAACAGCAACCTTATATAATTCACTAGGACAAAAGATGTTTTCAAAAGCACTTTACACATTTAGTTCTATTCTAGATTTTTCTAATCTTCCTAAAGGAATTTATCTTTTAGAATTAAAATCAGACGAGTTACGGACGGTAAAAAAGATTACTTTGAAATAAAACTGGGAAATCAACATAAACCGAAAAGGGCTGTTATTTAGGTAACAGCCCTTTTTTATGAGACTACCAAAAAAGGAGATCAAAACATCAAAATTATTATGTAATTTAGCAAAAAAAACAAACGGTTATAAAATGCTTAGAATTTGAAAATAATATAATAAAAAACTAGGTATTATAATCTAATTTCGATTGTTAACAAATAAACAAAATAGTTCTGTAGTGAAAATAATATATCAAATAGGACAATATTTATTACTCATGAGAAGGGTGCTTGAAAAGCCAGAAAAGCCTTCTGTTTTTCGCAAGCAACTTTGGACAGAAATTGACACTTTGGGCATTAATTCCATTGGGTTTGTTGTGCTTATTTCGGTATTTATGGGAGCTGTGCTAACAATTCAAACCTCATTTCAAATTGACAATCCATTAGTCCCACGTTGGACTGTTGGATTTACAGTTAGACAATCGGTAATTTTAGAGTTTGCTCCCACTATAATCAGCATGTTCTTGGCTGGAAAAATTGGATCTAGAATTGCCTCTGAGATCGGGACCATGAGGGTTACCGAACAAATTGATGCCTTGGAAGTAATGGGAATAAATTCTGCAAATTTTTTAATTTTACCAAAAATAGTTGCTTCAATGCTAGTTTTTCCTATACTAATTATTCTAAGCATGTTTTCGTCAATGTTCGGGGGATGGCTAGCTGCAATTTTTACAAAGTTGGTATCTTCTAGTAATTACACCGAAGGACTCATGATTTATTTTCATCCGTATGATGTAACTTATTCGATGATAAAAGCAATCACCTTTGCATTTATTATCACTTCTGTTTCAGGTTTTTATGGATATACAACAGAGGGCGGATCTCTTGAAGTAGGTCGTTCAAGCACAAATGCAGTGGTATATAGCAGTCTTGTGATGCTGTTTTTCAACCTAATTTTAACTCAAATATTACTCACATGATTGAAACAAAGCATGTTTTCAAGCGCTTTCAAGACCGAGTAGTTCTCGATGACATCAATGTTGTGTTTGATTCGGGAAAAACCAATTTGATTATTGGACTGAGTGGATCAGGGAAAACGGTTCTAATGAAATGCTTAGTTGGGCTTATTGAAATTGATGAAGGAGAGATTCTATATAATGATAGAAATTTTCAAAACATTAAACTTGAAGACAAGAAATTGATTCGTCAAGAAATTGGAATGTTATTTCAAGGAGCAGCTTTGTTCGATTCTCAATCCGTTGAAGAAAATGTAATGTTTCCTCTCGATATTTTCACAAATATGTCGGCTGAAGAAAAAGCTGAGCGGGTAAATTTTTGCTTAAAGCGAGTAAATATGACTAATAGCAATAGTTTATTCCCCTCTGAAATTAGTGGTGGAATGAAAAAAAGAGCCGCTATTGCTCGAGCAATTGTTTTGCAACCTAGATACCTATTTTGTGATGAACCCAATTCGGGTTTAGATCCAAAAACTTCGATTGTAATTGACAACTTGATTGCAGAAATCACGCAAGAATTCAATATCACCACAGTAATTAACACACATGACATGAATTCAGTCCTTGAAATTGGGGATAAGGTTACATATATTAACAAAGGAAAAATATGGTGGCAGGGCGATAAACATAACATTTTACATTCTGGAAATAAAGATTTAGACGATTTTGTTTATGCCTCTGAATTGACAAAAAAACTTCGATTAATTCAATAACTTTAATATGAATTTTTTAGATATTATTATACTAGTTCCTATGATTTGGTATGGATTTAAGGGCTATCGTAAGGGGTTAATTTTTGAAATTGCTGGAATTGTTGCGCTAATAGCTGGGACTTGGATTGCAATTAACTTTTCGAATAAAGTAGCTGAATTTATCGGATTAACAGGGAAATATGTAGATATCATCTCATTTGTCATCACCTTTGCTGCTGTCATATTTTTAGTTTTTGCTTTTGCAAAGTTTATAGAAAAGGCTGTAACTCTTGTAATTCCTGAGTTTTTAAACAATATTGGAGGACTTGTTCTTGGGGCTTTAAAAATTGCCCTTATTGCAAGCATCTTACTTTACTTTATTACTTCAATGGATAAATACGAATTGTTTTTAAAGAAAGATATTAAAGCCGGATCCTTATTATTCAAGCCTGTTTCTTCTATTGCACCTGTATTGTTTCCAGAGTTTAGATCAATAAAAGATAGCGTTTCAACCAAAGAAATTGAAGCGAAAAAGAACTCTAATAAATAAAGATACTCAGAGTAGATTACGATTTTTCGTCTTCAGAATCGTCTTCATCGTCAAGATACCATTTTAAATTTTCAATATCTCGATAATCTTTTTTGGTTGGTCTCCCGCTACCGGGCTCTCTGAATTCAAATTTTGCATGAATTAATTTCATTTTTTCAATTTCCGCTTGTGGTGTTAACTCAGTACAAAAATTTGAGACAAAAGATGCGGCAACTCGTTGATCGAGCAAAGCTTTTACTTTATAAGATCGTTCAATCGAATTTATTTTAACAAAGATAGTCTCCCCTATTTTTAATTCTCTAGAAGGCTTGCAAGAGACCTTGTCTATTTTAACTTTTCCACCATTGCAAGCGTCAGAAGCCATAGATCTTGATTTATACACACGAATAGCCCAAAGGTATTTGTCAATTCTAACTTTATCTGGAGATTTGGGGATAAAAACCATATCTATTTTTTCCGAAAATAAATTTTAATTGGAACACCACTAAAGTCGAAAGCATCACGAATTTTGTTTTCCACAAAACGATAATAAGATTCCTTAATATATTGAGGAAGGTTACAAAAAAGTACAAATGCGGGGTATGCAATAGGAAGTTGGGTAATATATTTAACTTTAATTGCTTTCCCTTTACTCATTGGAGGTGGATTATCTTTAATAATTGGCAAAAAGATTTCGTTAAGTTGAGAAGTTGTAATTCGTCGAGATCTATTTTCATAAACTTGAATAGCCGTTTCTATAACTTTGTAAACTCTTTGTTTTGTGTGGACTGAAGTGAAAACGATTGGTACATCAGAGAATGGCGCAATCCGACTACGAATTATTCGTTCGTATTCGAGATATGTTTTATTCTCTTTTTCAATCAAGTCCCATTTGTTAACTACAATCACAACGCCCTTATTATTCCGTTGTATAAGACTAAAAATATTTAAATCTTGACCTTCAAAACCTACAGAAGCATCAACCATTAATACACAAATATCTGCATCTTCAATTGCTCTAACTGAGCGCATTACAGAATAAAACTCAATGTTTTCGTCTACATTTTTCTTTTTGCGAACACCAGCAGTATCAACAAGATAAAAATTAAAACCAAAATTATTGTAACGAGTATAAATTGAATCACGGGTTGTGCCAGCGATTTCTGTAACAATATTCCGTTCCTCACCTAAAAGCATATTAACAATTGAAGATTTTCCAACATTTGGACGACCTACGATTGCAATTTTTGGCAAATAAACTTCTTCTTCAGCTACTTTGTTTGTAAAATACTGTAGTGCAGCATCTAAGAGCTCTCCCGTACCACTTCCACTGTTGCTAGAAATTGGTATTGGCTCACCTATTCCCAGTTTATAAAACTCACCATAATCGAAGTAGTTGCTAGGACTATCAATTTTATTTACTGCTAAAATTACAGGTTTTCCACTTTTACGTAATAGTGCTGCTACATCAGAATCCATAGGTGTAATTCCATCTCTCCCGTCGGTAAGAAAAACAATCACATCCGATTCTTCTATAGCTAATGACACCTGTTTACTAATCTCTTCTTCAAAAATATCATCGGAACCTAAAACATAGCCACCGGTATCAATTACAGAAAAATCGGTACCACACCATTCGCTTTTTCCATAATTTCTATCGCGAGTAACACCGGCAGTTGGGTCTACAATAGCCTCTCTGGACTGTGTTAAGCGATTAAAAAGTGTGGATTTCCCAACATTTGGTCTCCCAACTAATGATAAAATATTTCCCATGTCTTATGTATTCTGTTGCATTTTAATATCAGATGATCATCATCTAAAAAGTGTGCAAAGGTACAAAAAAAAATGACAATTTGTGTTTTAAATCAAAGGTTTATCTGTGAATAATTTCTCAAAAGTGCGAGGAACTGTTCTCAGTCTTATAATAATGTTCACAAAAATATTCAAACAATATTTTGAGTTTATTCCTTTAGCTTCTCTCTTTAACAAAAAGCTTTCACACACTATTTTGGTGTAATTAAGAGGAATAAACAAGTCACTTTTTTAATTATATTTTTTTGATTTCGACACATATTTTCAAATAGTTTTGATAATTGTTGTTTTACATAGATTATTTTATAATTTTGCTAGTATAAAATAGCATCAATAATAAAAATAATATATTATGGAATTTTTATCACAACGGGTAATTACAATGGCCGAGTCTGAGACGTTAGCTATGACCCGAATTGCACGCGAAATGAAAACTCAAGGCATCGATGTAATTAGCTTAAGTATTGGAGAACCAGATTTTAACACTCCTGAAAAAGTTAAAGATGCCGCAAAAAAAGCAATCGACGAAAACTACACTCATTATCCACCTGTTCCTGGGTATTTGGATTTGCGTCAGGCTATCTGTAAAAAATTAAAACGCGACAATAATCTAGATTATACTCCAGAGCAAATAGTGGTTTCTACTGGCGCAAAACAATCAATTGCAAACTTAGCTTTGGCAGTAATTAACCCTGGGGATGAGATTGTTATTCCCACACCTTATTGGGTTTCTTACAAAGAAATTGTAAAATTGGCTGAAGGAATTCCTGTTTATGTTCGTTGCACAATCGAAAATGATTTTAAAGTAACTGCGGCTCAACTTGAAGAGGCAATTACCGAAAAAACAAAGATGATTATGTTTAGCAGTCCCTCTAATCCAACAGGGATGCTTTATTCTAAAGAAGAACTTAAAGCGATTGCAGAGGTTATCGAACGTCATCCTCACGTATTGGTTATGGCCGACGAAATATACGAACACATCAATTTTGAAGGGAAACACGAAAGCATCGGTCAATTTAGCTCCATTAAAGACCAAGTTCTTACAATCAATGGCGTGGCTAAGGGTTTTGCAATGACTGGTTGGAGAATTGGCTATATTGCTGCTCCTCTAGCAATTGCAAAAGCATGTGATAAAATTCAAGGCCAAATTACCTCTGCAACTTGTTCTATAGCTCAGCGAGCAACTATTTGTGCGATGGAAATTGATCCAACTACAGATAAAGATATTATTACGATGAGAGATACTTTTCGAGAAAGAAGAGATTTGATGTTTAAGTTACTCAAGGAAATTCCTGGATTAAATGTAAATCTTCCTCAAGGAGCATTTTATTTCTTCCCAGATATAAAAAGTTTTTTTGGAAAATCGTATGGTAAATATGTGATAAATAATAGCACCGACTTGTGTATGTATTTCTTGTACGAAGCACATGTAGCCTTGGTTCCTGGGGAAGCTTTTGGTGATCCAGATTGTGTTCGATTTTCGTATGCTACTTCCAGCGATTTGCTTATTGAAGCCGTTAAGAGAATAAAAAATGCATTAGCAATGTTGAAATAATGCTATTCTCATATAAAAAAAGAGCTGCAAAAACAGCTCTTTTTTTTTGTATTTTTTGAGACTTTATAAATCCCGTAAAACCAAACCGGCATACTTCGGCATGCTCAGTACAGGTCTGGCGGATTGATTTCATAGTTTTTCGAGGATGTTTTAACCCTCGTTAATGAAGCACGAATTATTACAAAATCGTAGATTTTGATAATTCGGCACTTTCGACGTTAAAGACTTTATGAACTTTTGACTTATTATACTTTATCAAAGCTTCCTAACACATTATTAATTTTGTGAATATAGAGTGCTTTTAATTGATCTCTAGCAGGTCCAAGGAACTTTCTTGGGTCAAATTCAGCAGGGTTTTCAACCAATACTTTGCGCACAGCAGCTGTCATTGCTAAACGGCCATCTGAATCGATATTTATTTTACAAACTGCAGATGCAGCGGCTTTACGAAGTTGATCTTCGGGAATTCCAACCGCATTTTTGATATTTCCGCCAAACGTATTGATTGTTTTAACCAAATCAGCAGGAACTGAAGAAGCTCCATGAAGCACGATAGGAAACCCTGGAAGTTGAATTTCAATTTCTTTTAAAATATCAAATCTTAATGGAGGAGGAATTAGTACACCATCAGCATTTCTAGTACATTGTTCGGGAGTAAATTTATTTGCTCCATGCGAAGTACCAATTGAAATTGCTAATGAATCGACGCCCGTTCTACCTACAAAGTCTATTACTTCTTCGGGTTTTGTATAATGTGAAACTTCTGAAGAAACTTCATCTTCAACGCCAGCTAAAACGCCTAATTCACCTTCAACGCTAACATTGTGCAAATGAGCATATTCGACCACTTTTTTTGTGAGCGCAATATTTTCCTCATAAGGCAAATGTGATCCATCAATCATGACCGACGAAAAGCCTGAATCGATGCATGATTTGCAAAGCTCAAACGAATCACCATGATCTAAATGAAGGACGATTGGAATATTGCACCCAAGCTCTTTAGAATATTCTACAGCTCCTTGAGCAAGAAAACGAAGCATCGTTTGGTTGGCATATTTGCGAGCTCCGCTGGATACTTGAATAATTACGGGGGATTTTGTCTCCACACAAGCTTGTACAATTGCTTGAAGTTGTTCTAAGTTGTTAAAATTAAAAGCAGGAATTGCGTACCCGCCATTTACAGCTTTCGCAAAGATCTCTTTTGAGTTCGAAAGACCTAATTCTGTGTAATGTGTCATATCTTTATGGTATTAATCTTCTGATTTATTATTCAAAGGTAAACACTTTTTTTTAAATCTTAGTTCAATGCTGTGTTTTGTTTATTACTTTTGTCCTTATTAATTGATCTATAATAAAATGTATAGCCAATATATTACTAAAGAAAATGAAGTATTAGTTTTTTTCGATTTCGAAATTTATGATCGTGAGCCATTTTATGCTCACTTCAAATTATATTTGGAAGCAGTGTGCAAATTTGATGGATACTTAATTTTTGATGGTTCTGCTTCGTTATCGCTAGTTGGAGACCTAACGCCTCGAACCATATTGTATATTTTTAAATGGGCGAATTTAGAAATGTTTAATCGTTGGTGGAATTCAGCACAAAATTTCAGATTAAAACAAGACTTATTTGATTTTTCAGATGTAAATGTGACTGTTATTACTCAAAACCCATATCACGATAAGTATCGACTAGAATAGCATAAAAAAAGCGACGAAATTCGTCGCTTTTTTTATGCTTAATTTCAAAATTATAGTTTTGAAAATTTCATTGATATCTGACCATTATTGCCATTAAACTTTATCAAATAAAATCCTGAGGCAAAAGAACTGATGTCGATATTTTCTGAAAAAACTCCAACATTAGAATTTACGTTTGACGTATAAATTACACGTCCACTAATATCTAAAATATTTATTGTTCCTTCAAATTTTTCTTCTAAATCCATTTGAACTTTCAATGAAGTAGTTGCTGGATTAGGGTATAAGGCAATATTGCCAACACCTGAAATTTCGTTTATTCCTGCACCTGCACTTGTCCAACTTGCTGCAAAACCACTTGCAACATTTACATTATCTGCTTGAAATACTAAACCAAGTTTCCCAGAAGGACAATACACAACCGAAGGAATAGTACTACCAGTAAGAGTAGCCATTAAACTAGGGCTTACAGTGTTTGAGCGGTTTAGAATTAACAGTTGATCATCGGTTGCTAAATCAAATTCGGTAAATGTTAGCGTAACATTTGAAGCTCCAGTTGGTTGAATATACCATTTACAATATGTGTTGTTATGGTAATTACTAGTTAAGCTACCATCTGTCATAGTGCCAGTAGGTGTATTATAAACCTTAGCTGATAGGCAATATGAACTAGCAACGGTACTTGTATAATTTACCAACCATCCATTATCTTGAACGGAGCTATTTGTCTTAAAACGAATTAACACTTTAGGACTGTTGATTGTAAAAGATGCAGGGATTGTACTGCCAGAAAAAGTTGCGTAAATTGGGCTACTTGTAGTTTCTCCATTATAAAAAGTTACGGTATCATTCCCAGCTTCAGTATTTAATCTCGAAAAAGCAAAAGTAATTGAAGTACCTTCTTCGGGAGCAACAAGCCACTGGCAATCAAAATCATTCGCATAATCTGAAGATCTACTACCATCTTCAATTGAACCAGTACGAGCAGTAATTGTGCTGACTAAAGGACAAGCAGATGGTGTATTTTGAGGATATGCATTAATAACAACTGCTTGATTTGAGTTAAATTCACTCCCAACAGGATTAAGATTAGTAAGCAAAAAATATCCATTTCCATATCCACCCCATCCCCAATTAAAATGGAAATAGTTTGCATCATCGTATCCATCACAATTATAAGCGTGGCCTCCACTAGCTGTTCCAGTACCAGAATTGATCATTGGATGACGAGCATTCAATTGGTCTTTAAACATGGTCATCCAAGTTGTAGCATTATATTGAGCTTTGTATTTTGTAGTACAATTATTACTATATCCAAAATATTGCTTAAGAGCAGTTGCGGCCATATAAGTTTGTGAACCAGATCCATCTGCTGCATAATCCATTTCTACTGCAACTCCTAAGTGGAAAATAATCTTTGCAACATTCATATTATAATTTGTCACTACATCAGTCATAGCATCCCAGTTATAAGAAGAAGCACCATAGTTTGCTGATAGTAAACCATAATCATTTTCGTAATAGCTATGAGATCCGTTTCCCGTTAAAGGGAATCTGTTGTAATACATAATTTGCGAGGTTGATAAAGCAACACAACCATTAGGATCACGATAATCGTATCCATTTACCGACATAGAGTCAAATGGACATAAAGCATTATAATACTGGTCTTGATTCCATGTAGATGTTAATAATGGTCCGACTATAAGTGCTTTTGTAGTATTTATTACTGAATTTGGGTTTGTAATTCTAATCCACTCTGCTTTTGCCTCAGCTGTAGGAGCCGCATTAGTTTTAATTACAGCTTTTAAAGACTCTTCATAAATAGTGAACCAATCTTTCAATGAAATTGATGCATTTGGTTTGTCTAAATGTTGATCAATAGAATAGCCTAAAATAGGTGTAGAGGCATCGTTGGCAGCAATTACCACAAATCCTTTTTCATTAAAATTAACTACATAATATAAGGTGTTTGAACCATCTTTTTCTGCATAAACAGAATGTATTGTTGGTTCAGATTGGAGGGTTACGCCCATTTTTGCGCATCGTTCTTTGAAATAGAAAGTAGCTGCTTTTATAGCTACATCTCTTGGAATTTCCTTTCCAAATAGTGAAATGCAAAACAGCAAGAGAATAATTGTGCTAATTTTTTTCATTGATTTATATTATTTGTTGTTGTTTCATTTATTGTTCAAAGATAATTGAATTTTCCATTTTGTTGCATCAATTTCATATTATTTCATACTAAATAACATTTTTATAACAATTTAGAAGATAATTAATCCTTTTTTCACAAGTCTAGCTTGAATACTGAAAAATGATTTCAATTGATACTTAACATCAGATTTAAAATCAAATCTACATTTTTGGAATTTGCAATTTAAAAATAGGGAGTTTAAAGCAAATAATATTCAAATAATCTTTTAGTTTTTACTATTTTTGCACTTTCAATTACTTAATAATTAATCGAATATGAGCATCCTGATAACAAACATAAAAACCTTGGTTCAAGTTGAAGAAAAATGCGTTTTACTCAGAGCCGGTAAGGATATGGCCAAATTAAACTATATTGACCATGCTTGGCTTTATATAGAAAAAGATGTTATTCATTCATATGGAAAAATGGAAGATTTACAATTCGTTAAAGTTAAACAAAGCTCAACGGTTATAGATGCTACTGGAAGGTTAGTTTTTCCATCTTTTTGCGATTCTCATACTCATTTGGTTTATGCGGGCAGTCGAGAAGTTGAGTATATGGATAAAATAAAAGGACTTTCTTACGAAGAAATTGCTAAAAGAGGTGGTGGAATTATTAATTCTGCCAAACGTTTACACGATGCTTCAGAACAAGAACTTTTTGATTTAGCATGGAATCGGCTTGAAAGCATTACTTCATACGGTACAGGTGCAGTAGAAATAAAAAGTGGCTATGGACTCAATGTTGAAGATGAATTAAAAATGTTGAGGGTAATTAGAAAGCTTAAAGAAAAATCTCCACTTACAATTAAAGCTACTTTTTTAGGGGCTCATGCTATTCCTTTGGAATATAAAGGTCGACAGTCTGAGTTTGTAGATATGGTTGTAAACGAGATGCTTCCAATGGTCGCTGGCGAAGATTTAGCTGATTTTGTTGATGTTTTTTGTGATAAAGGATTTTTCACTATTGAAGATACTGAGCGGATATTAATGAGTGCTATGAAACATGGCCTTAGAGCAAAAATTCACGCGAACGAACTTGACTACTCTGGGGGAATTCAGACAGGTGTAAAATATAACGCACTTTCTGTTGATCATCTTGAGTACACTGGTGATGAAGAAATTGCTTGTTTGCTAAACTCCGAAACTATGCCTACATTATTACCAGGTGCTGCATTTTTCTTAGGAATGGTATACGCACCAGCTCGTAAAATGATTGATATGGGCTTGCCTATAGCATTAGCTAGCGACTTTAACCCTGGTTCATCCCCTTCGGGAAATATGCAATTAATTCTTTCAATGGGTTGCATTAAATACAAAATGCTACCTTTCGAAGCAATAAATGCTGTTACTATCAACAGCGCATACGCTATGGATGTTAGCAGAGAAATGGGATCAATCGCGATTGGAAAAAAAGCAAATGTATTTATCACCACTCCTATCCCATCTATTGAGTTTATGCCGTATTCTTTTGGGGATAACAAAGTAGCAACAACCATTTTAAATGGAAAAATAGTGTAGAGATTTATTAATCTGAAGAATTTCTTTATTGATGCATAAAAAAAGGTCATTTAAAAATAAATGACCTTTTTTTATGGAGTATAAACCACTAATAAATAGTATTCTTCTTGTAATATTTTAGGTTCGTAAATGAGCCCTGAATATAAAGAGTATCACTATTAGGAGGTCTTGCAACACAAGTAGTAGTAAAAATTCCGTTTATATACTTTTTTAGTGGATTGCAATATGTAATAAATACGCTTCCAACCAATGAAGTATCTGATTGATAAATATAATCGTCGGATAATTTATACATTAAAAATGGCTTATCGGTATATGTTGAATCTCCTAAAATTACACTAACCTTTGTTGTATCTGTTGGTCCAAAAATATATCCTTTTGGAAATATTCCGTCTGCATGTCCACCATTTGCTTCCCAATTTGTAAGCACAAGTTGAAGTTTTTCATTTCCATTAAGTGCAGCATTAATTACTAATCTGCGACCTTCAAGAAAAGAACCATTAAGGGAATCGCGTTTTATAGCTTCTACATAATTATCAAATAACACTGGAGAATATATACTGTTTTTTATTGAAACAGTTAAGCTCATTCCGTCAGTCAATTCCAATGGATCAGGATGCACGTTGTCGTCTTTACATGAAATAGCAATTGTGAATAATCCTATGGTGACGAATGTTAAAAAAGCAACTTTTCTTTTCATATTTGTTCAATTTATTTATTTACAACAGTATAAGTTTGATTAGCAAAAGACCCCGACATCACAATTGAATCGTTTTGATCTGCATTATTTTTCAACGTAAAATTATAAGTACCAGATACTTTTTTACCGTAATTATCACATTTGGTAATTTCCAAAAACTCGCTATTAAAACCTGTCGTTGTATTAAGATAGGTTTTTGGATTGCTAAACCAAATTGCACCACTACCATCAGAAATCACAGATGGAGTTGGAGTGGTGATTGAACTACCATAGGCAGGATTTGCAAAATATTTTTTAAGTTTAAAGCCTGCAAATGGAGGATTTTGAAAATCCCAGCAGACTGCCATTAATAGTAATTGGTTTGTTCCAGACTGAACAAAGACGTCAAGTTCACGACCAATATGGTTTTCTTGAGTAAAATAAGTTAATGTACTTTGATTTATTGTCGCTGCTATTCCAACTCCATTGATAACTAAACTAAATGCAGCTGCAGTATCTGCTGGATTTATAGGAGTTGTAGTATCTTTTTTGCACGATGGAAATAGAATTCCGATAAACAAAACTCCAACAATTACAATTCCGAAAATCTGCCTTTTAATATTCATAATCTTTGTTTTTTGATATTTAAGTCATAAATTTATACAAAATATTTTAAATCAAAGCAATTTTTTTGATTTTTATCAAAATATTTTTATCCCACAACTGTTTTTTACGCTTATTATGACAAAAAGGTTCTTGTTTTCAAAATAAAATATTGACAACAGCTTGTTCGAATCAAGATTTGTTTTAACACTTATTCAACTCCATTATTTATGTCTGATGGATGAAAAATATTCCAAATTTTAGAGGTCAAATAATAGAATAATAATCCAGAAATTAATCCCGCTATCACATCAACAAAATAATGTGCTTTAATATAAACAGTCGCAAAAATTAATATAATTGAAATTGGAAGCATGATGTAGAATGCCAATTTAGATTGCTTTGATGTCAGTACTAAAAAAATTATGGTCATTCCACAATGCGAGCTTGGAAAAGCACCCGTGGGTTGTTCTCCTATTAATTGAACAAGCTTCACTCCTTCTCTAAAAATAAATCCATCTGGAACTGTTCTAAGGGTTTCTGGAAGCCAAAACTGAGGACCAATTACAGGGAAAATTATAAATATCCAATAATAAATAAAAAAGGAGGATAATACGATAAATACAGAACGAATGGCATCTTCTCGTTTTTTTATAAAAACAATTAGAAATGTAGCTAAATTCAAAAAGAAATACGAAAAATATCCAAAATTCAAAAGTTCACTTAACCATTTATTGGAGAATTGTTTGCTAAATTCAATGCTTGGTTGATATCCAAAAGCCCACTGATCTATTTGATAAAAGAGATTATCAAATGGAATAAACAGCACGTGATTTAATTGATATGTTTCTCCATACCAATATGATAGCAGCAATATTCCATAAATATGTCGAGTAAAATCTGATAAAATAGAAGGTCGATAGCTATGCCAGATTGTAATACATATTATTAGCGCAAATATTCCAAACCTATTGGCTATCAGCATTAATGGATTTTCAATTCTTGCAAAAAACGCTAAAATCCAAATACCTGTAGTTAGCCCATAAATTAAAATAACTTTGTCTATTGGCGATAATGAATTCGCTATTTTAACCAGCCCTGTTCTTTGTACCATATTACGGTTTCTTCTACGCCTTTTTCTAAGTCGTATTCGGGTTCAAAATTTAAATCATTTTTTAATGGAAGAGTCTCACACACCCAATTAGTAGCTTTTAGAATTCCTAGTTTATCGTTGTTCAAGGTTGGGTACTTACCAGTAATTTTTCCAATATTGTCGTTTATGCTTGCAATCCCTTGTACTAGGAAAAGAGGAACAGTTAGTTTAAATGATTTTTTATTCAGCGATTTTTTTATCAATCGATAAAATTCATAAGTATAATACCATTTGCTTTCAGATAAAAAATAACTAGTGTTTTTAATATCTGCATCAATTGCCAAATAATACGCTCTAACCAAATCTTTAACATAAATAAAGGTCAAGCACTGCTTATCGGAACCAATATATGCTTCAAACTTATTGTTTATCATGTTAAAAACAGTAAAATAGTCTTTTTCACGAGGACCATAAACACCTGTTGGACGCATAATTATGCAATTAAGATTTGGAATACTTCGCAAATATTCTTCGGCTTCGAGTTTACTTTTACCGTATAGATTTATTGGATTTGGTTTTTGATTGAGCAAAATTGGTTCATTCGTATTTTCTTTTCCAGGACCAAAAGCGGCAAGACTACTCGTGAAGATAAACTTTTCTGGAATGTTCTCAGTTTCCAACAGTGTATCAACAAAATTTTTAGTATTTACAAAATTGATATTTCGATAATCTTCATTTCTAGGAGCTTTAGTGCAACCTGCGTTGTGAATGATGATGTCGAATTTTCCTTGGTTCTGATTAAATGCTAAAAGTTGGTTTTTTAAAACATCTTTATTCTCAAAGGTTAATTCAATAAATTGGATTCCTGAAAATTGTAAGTTCTTTTTACTACTTGTTCCTCTAACTCCAGCCCAGACTTCATATCCAAGTTCAATTCCTTTTTCGCACAAGAAACTACCAATAAAGCCACTTGCCCCAGTAATTAAAATCTTTTTTTTCATCTAGCGGTTTATTTGAATAAAAAGCCGAAGAATTACTTTCGGCTTTTTAAAATTTATAAATGTTTAATGTAACAACGGCGTGTAATGTGCTGACGAGAATCAAAATGTTGCCACAAATTTAATGCTTTGTTATTGTCTTCGAGTTGAGGGTTAGATAAAGCAAATTTCACTTTGTGTTTAATGAAATTTTGACACATAAAATTGAAGTAAACCGATGGAACTCCTTTATTCTGATATTCAGGATCTACTCCATTAATATACATATCAACCATTTCGTTTGATTTTAATGCCCTAAGCAAATAATACCAGCCAAAAGGAAATAATTTTCCATTACATTTTTGCAACGCTTTTGTTAATGATGGTAATGCAACACCAAAACCAACTACTTCGTTAGCTTCATTTAATACTACACCCACAAATTCGGGACGTACAAAGCTAAAATAAGCTTTTACTAACATATTTATTTGCTTTTCGCTTAATGGAACAAATCCATATAAATCTTTAAAGCATTTATTTAAAGTTTCAAAAATGCCTTTAGCGTATGGCAAAAATTCTTTTGACTTTTTTACTTGCAGTATATGAAGTTTGAATTTTTGCTGAACTAATTCAGAAAATCGAGAAATTTTGTCGGGAACAACATCGGGAATTGGAAAAATTGATTGCACCCAATCAACATCTTTAACGTATCCAATTGCTTCAACTCTATTTTGATAATAAGCATGGTTATAGTATGATGCAATAGAGCCCAGTTCTTCAAATCCTTTAATTAACAATCCCTCTTTATCCATATCGGTAAATCCAAGTGGACCGTGAATTGATTCCATTCCTTTTTCTTTTCCCCAATCGGACACTGCTTTAAGAAGCAATTCAGGAACTTCAGCATCATCAATAAAATCAAACCAACCAAATCGAATATGTTTTTCGTTCCAGATAGAATTTGCTTTTGTGTTGATAATCCCTGCAATACGACCTACTGCTTTTCCATCTCGATAAGCCATCCAATATCTTGCTTCGCAATATTCAAAGGCAGGGTTTTTATCCCAATGTAAAGTATCCATTTCGTCAAAAAATATTGGAGGACACCAATACTTATTTCCCTCGTACAAACCATAAACAAAGTTGATGAAATGTTTTAACTCCCCTTTTGTTTTTACCTCTTTAATTTGAATACTCATTTTATCGTATGTATTAAATAATTTCTAACAGATGAGCATATTTTACAATTTTATCACAAGCCTCATCAATTTGCTCGTCAGTATGTGTAGCCATCAACGAAAACCGAATCATTGTATCTTGATCGGGGACAGCTGGTGCAATAACTGGATTCACAAAAATTCCATTTTCAAATAACATTTGGGTTATCTTGAATGTTTTTTCGTTGTTGCGAATAAAAATTGGAATAATTGGAGTAATAGTTTCTCCTAAAATAAAACCAGATTTTTTTAAATGATTGTATGCTCTATGCGTATTTGCCCATAAACGACTAATCCGTTCAGGCTCACTTTCTATTATATCCAAAGCTGCAATTACGCTTGCCGTTGATGCAGGAGTAATACTCGCACTAAAGATTAAAGAGCGAGAATTGTGTTTTAAAAAATTTATTGTTGTTGAATCTCCAGCAATAAAGCCACCCAAAGATGCCAATGATTTACTGAACGTTCCCATAATAATATCTACTTTGTCTGTTAATCCAAAGTGTGATGCAGTACCAGCACCATTTTTGCCGATAACTCCAAGTGTGTGAGCATCGTCTACCATCACATTTGCTTGATATTTTTCTGCCAATTTGCAAATTTCTGGAAGATTACAAATATCACCCTCCATACTAAAAATACCATCAACAATAATTAATTTGAGCTTGTCGTAATCGCAAAGTTGAAGCTTTTTCTCCAACGATTCCATATTGTTATGCTCATATTTTAAGGTCTTGGCAAACGATAAACGACAACCTTCTATAATTGAGGCATGATCTAGATTATCAATTAGTATATAATCAGCCCTCCCGGTAATTGTAGGAATAACACCTTGATTTGCCTGATAACCAGTACTATAAACAATAGCTTCTTCCTTGCCAACAAATTTGGCTAATCGTTCTTCTAACTCAAGATGAATATCAAGTGTGCCATTTAAAAAACGTGATCCAGCACAACCAGATCCATACTTTTCAATAGCCTTAATGCTAGCTTCTTTAATCTTTGGATGATTAGTAAGCCCTAGGTAACTATTTGATCCAAACATAAGAACCTTTTTACCATTAACAATGACTTCCGTATCTTGATCAGACTCAATAACTCTAAAGAATGGATAAATGCCGAGTTTTCTCAATTCTTGAGGTGCAGTGTAGGCTGAGGTTAGTTGATTTAACAAATTCATATAAGTGTGTATTTCCTAATATAATATTTTAGGGTGCAAATTTATTAAATTTTGAAGTTGGTTTTTTTATTGTTATGAATTTTTTGCTTTTATGAAATTTAGTTAATTTATTTACTAATTATTATAAGTATACTATAATCAGGATTATAAGCACTGTTTCCGTTACTTTTTTTCGAAGTTGAGTATAGTAATTAATGCATATTTTAACTTCTTTTAACTGCAATTACCTTGTTTTGACTTCAATGTTACCTTTTATTGAAGTAATGATTAATTATTATATTATCGTTTTATGGTATCTTTGAAAAATATTACTGTTACAAAATCTGTTTACATGAAAATCGTATTGCCAATTATTTCAAACGATAGCTATCTAAAACCCTTTGAGCCATTTATTAAAAATATCATAAATTATTGTGATTCATTAATCAAAAGCCAGACTGGAGCCTCAAACAATCTATCCGAAGCTATTAATGGGTACATGTATTATGGATTACATAAATTATCTCAAGAATGGGTTTTACGTGAATGGGCACCAAACGCAACAGAGGTATGGTTGATTGGTGATTTTAACCAATGGTCGAAGACTGAAAATTATCGCTTTTCACGAAATAATCAGGGAGATTGGGAATTGAAGTTGCCTATTGATGTCTTAAATCATAAGGATTTGTATAAACTGATTGTGTGTTGGGATGGCGGAGAAGGTGAACGCATTCCGGCATGGGCTTTTCGGGTGGTTCAAGATTCCAAAACATTGCTATTTTCTGCCCAAGTTTGGTGTCCAGAAAAGCAGTATAAATTTAAACACACAACACCTCCAAAACCTGCTCATCCATTAATCTATGAAGCCCATGTGGGAATGTCCTCGGAAGAGGGGAAAGTGGCTTCATTCAATGAATTTCGAACGGATGTACTTCCAAAAATTGCTAAATTAGGATACAATGTCATTCAACTAATGGCGATTCAAGAACATCCATATTATGGTTCTTTTGGATACCATGTGTCAAGCTTTTTTGCCGCTTCTTCACGATTTGGAACTCCCGAAGAATTGAAATATTTAATTGACGAAGCACATGGTTTAGGAATTTCGGTAATAATGGATTTAGTTCATTCTCATGCAGTTAAAAACGAAGTTGAAGGTTTGGGAAAATATGATGGAACTGATTATCAGTTTTTTCACGACGGTTATCGAGGAACACATCCAGCTTGGGATTCAAGATGCTTTGATTACGAAAAGTCCGAAGTAATACATTTTTTACTATCAAATTGTAAGTATTGGCTTGATGAATACCATTTTGATGGTTTCCGTTTTGATGGAGTGACAAGTATGATTTATAAAGATCATGGCTTGAGTCGTGATTTTATGGGGTATGCTGATTATTATAATGAAAATCTCGACATTTATGCATTGGCGTATTTACGAGCTGCAAATTTGCTGATTCATCAAGTAAGTCCAAATGCAATTACTATTGCCGAAGAGATGAGCGGTTTTCCAGGAATGGCTTCTTCTATAAGTTATGGTGGATTGGGATTCGATTTCCGCTTGGCAATGGGAATTCCAGATTTTTGGATTAAAACCATTAAAGAGGTTAAAGATGAAAATTGGCAAGTTGGAGATTTGTTCTACCGGCTTACTGATAAACGTGCAGATGAGCAAGTGATTTCGTATGTTGAAAGTCATGATCAAGCGTTGGTTGGTGACCAAACGGTAATTTTCAGACTCATTGGAGCCGAGATGTATTTTAGTATGCGTATCGATCAACCTAACCTTATAGTGGACCGTGGAATAGAGTTGCATAAAATGATTCGATTAATTACGCTAGCTACTTCTCAGGGCGGTTATTTGAATTTTATGGGCAACGAATTTGGGCATCCAGAATGGATTGATTTTCCACGCGAAGGAAATAATTGGTCGTATCACTACGCACGCCGTCAATGGAGTCTTCCCGAAAATCCAGAACTAAAATTTAAATTCTTATTGGCATTTGACCAAGCTATGATTTGTGGGGTGAAAAATTCTGAAATTTTTGATTTTACTCCAACTCCATTGGTGCAAAATAATTTTGACCAGGTGCTTGTTTTTCAACGTGGAGAGTTGTTGTTTGTGTTTAATTTTAACCCAAGTAAGTCATTTGAAAATTATGGAATTGAAGGACTTAAAGGAAGTTGGAAAATTATTTTAAACACCGATAATTCCTTATTTGGTGGATTTAATCGAATTGATGAATCGTTGGAGTATAAAGTACAAAAGATTGATGGATTATCGTTGTTACGGATTTATATTCCTGCAAGATCAGCATTTGTGATGAAAAAAATAGATTAATAAAGTTGAGATAAATTCAATGCGTTAATTCCAATATTTTTGCGAAAAGAAAAATAATATTTTATGGCTAAAATTAAAGTAAACGATACAGAAATTTTTATTTTTACCCAAAATTCCATTGATTTTATCTCTTTAACAGACATGACTAGTGGCTTTAAAGAAGGCAGTGGTTTGATTGGAAAATGGATTACAAATAAGAATACAATAGAATATTTAGGTATTTGGGAGAAGGTAAATAACACTCATTTTAATTACCCCGAATTCAGGGTAATTGAAAGCGAAGCAGGAATAAATCGTTTTATCATGTCTGTTGGACAGTGGGTTGAACGCACAAGTGCGGGAGGTTTAATCGTTAAAGCGGGCAGATATGGTGGTACTTATGCACACAAAGATATTGCGTTTCATTTTGCTATGTGGTTGAGTCCTGAATTCCAAATCTACTTAATTAATGAATTTCAAAGATTAAAGGAAGACGAACAAAAACAAATTGGTTGGACTGCAAAACGAGAATTGGCAAAAATAAACTATCATGTTCATACCGATGCAATTAAACAAAATCTTATACCAAAAGAGCTTACTGCTCAACAAATTTCAATAGTTTATGCCAACGAAGCTGATGTTTTAAATGTAGCTTTGTTCGGAATTACCGCTAAACAATGGCGCGACCAAAACCCCAATTTGAAAGGAAATATGCGTGATTATGCCGAAATAAACCAATTAATTTGCTTGTCGAATATGGAAAATTTAAATGCCGTTTTTATACACGAAAACATGTCTCAAAGCGAACGATTACTCAAATTAAACAAAATCGCCATACAGCAAATGATTGTTTTACAAGGTGTTGATACACGTAAATTAATAAAGTAATAGGTTGAAATATGAACAATCTTTTAGAAACTTTTAAGCCTGCCATTCCCAGACGTTATTTGATGTTTGTAGCTGCATTTGTGTGGCTTTATGCTGGAGGAATGCTCCTATTTAAAGGAGTTTCTTTTTTGGATTATACTCAATCATTTTTGATTTTAAAATTGATAATTTCCACAGTGTTAGGTTTACTGTTTTTTATGCTTCTGTTTACAAAAATTGCTGCAAAACATGTATCTAGGATATTAAATATTAAATACGAAAAGCCTTGTCTGTTCTCATTTTTTAATTGGAAAAGTTATTTTATGATGGGCTCGATGATTACCTTGGGTGTATTACTTCGGGTGTTTAAGGTTGTACCCATTCAACAGCTCTCTTTTTTATATTTAGTAATGGGAATTCCATTGCTAATATCAGCATTCAAATTTTTTAATGTGGGATTACATCAGAAATAACAATCAAAAATAAACAAATCGGTAATGAATTTTTATAAATATGAAAGTATCACATCTTGTCGAAAAGGCATCAGTCTCGATGATTTTTTTGCTATTATTAATGGGCTTAAATGTTAAATCTCAAGACATGGATGATTTGTTAAAATATTCAGACTCAAGTGCCGTGCACAATATGGCAACCTTAGATCAGTATAATTTGTTTGGAAATACAAATCATCAATTGCTGAATGCTTTTATAACCTCCCCTAAAGAAATTATTCTTACCATTGGCGGTGATTTAAAATTATCAACAAGTGATTTAGAAATTTACGAATGGGATTACGCTCATTTTGATGTGTTTTCGAACCGTTACATTTTGATTAATAAGCAAACACCTGAATTTTCACAACAAGGTAATCAAGTAAAAATTGCTTTAAAATCATGGAATAATAGTGCCAACTATGTCATAAAATATCGCAAAGAATGGATAAATATTTTTTTAGATCCAGCTATTGGAGGTATTCTTGACAATGAATTTAATGCGTCAAGAGAAGAAAATCTAGGAGTTAGTTTTGTCCCAAAAGGATTATCCTTTAAAGTTTGGTCGCCACCTGCATCTCAAATAGAAGTACTACTTTTCGATTATAATCAGCAGCCAATTCGTAATGAATATCCATTAATGATGAAAAAGGATTCTAATGGAATTTTTTCATTGATTTTAAGTCTTGATATGGTTGCAAATATTCATTCTTTCGATAGTCTTTTTTATCAATATAGAGTATCTGCTTATGGGAAAACCACTTTAGCGCTTGACCCTTACTCCTTTTCTATGGCTCCATTTAACCCCGATGGTGTGGATAAAATTGGTAAATCAGCAATCATAAGCATGAATAGTGAAAAATCGTTACCCATAGATTTTTCTAAAAAATATTCAAACGGTAAATTCATGGCAAATGAGGCAGATTTAGTAGCTTACGAAGTTCATATTCGCGATTTTACTGTTCAGCCAGGTGCCGTTCAATCGGAGGTTTCTGGAACTTATAAGGGAGCAATTTCAAAAATTGATTATTTAAAACAACTTGGAATTACCCATATTCAGTTACTTCCAGTGATGAATTTTTACACAGTAGATGAAACGAATCGCTCCTTTTCGGATTCCAATGCCCAAAAAAGTAACTATAATTGGGGCTACGATCCACACAATTATTTTGCACTCGAAGGATGGTTTTCAACAGATCCGGCTAATCCATATACTCGAATTAAGGAGTATCGCGAACTAGTGCAAGCACTTCACAATAAAGGAATTGGAGTAATTATGGATGTGGTTTATAATCATACTTATCTTGCTGAAACATTTGAAAATATTGCTCCTGGTTGTTATTATAGATTGACGTCAGATTTGAAAATTTCTGGACATTCTGGAGCTGGACCTTCGTTGGAATGTCGCCGTTTAATGGTTCGTAAACTAATAGTCGAATCACTTCAATTTTTCATAAAGCAGTATCATATCGATGGTTTTCGCTTCGACTTAATGGGATTTTTCGATCACGAAACTATTCGGATCATCCGCCAGGAAGTTGGAAAATCATATAATCCAAAAAATCCTAATGAGTTGATTTTACAAGGTGAAGCATGGGTTTTTTCCGATTTAGATACAAGCATTATAAGTGTGGACAAAAATGCGGCAACCACCAAAATTAATCATCCCAAAGAAAATTTGAATTTAGGATTTTTCAACGATTCATCACGCGATAGTTATGCTGGAACTGCCGACCATAGAGGATTTATTCAAGGAAATTACGCAGAAATCGATCGGGTGGCTTCTGGAATTGTTGGAGGAGTTAAAGGATTTAATTTAGGACCAGTTTCATTTAATAATGATCGTTTTAAAAATAGTTATAACCTTTTTGCTGAGTTTCCAACTTCATGTTTAAATTACCTGAGCGTTCACGATGGGCTCACTCTTTGGGATAAAATTAATCTGCTATATTCCGATTCGAGTGGGCTGATTAGAGCACGCCAAATGCGCATGGCATCAGCTATGTTGTTTACTTCGCAAGGTAAAATCATTTTGCAAGCGGGTGACGAATTCCTACGAACAAAACCACTTGCTAAATTCGATAAAGAACGAAACAGAGCACTGACCTCCAATTGGATAAACGAAGAGGAAGGAACCACTTTTTTCCACGAAAATTCCTATTGTAGCAACGACTTTACAAATATGATTCGCTGGAATCGGCTAAATGATGAATATGCACCTATTGCTCGTCAGATGGTGGAATATTATAAAGGGTTGATTTTAATGCGTAGAGCCATTCCTGCTTTACGATTACAAAGTCCCGAAAGTGTGAAAAAAGCTATTCAATTTATCCCATCAACTCCACATATTGCCACGACCAATCCTTCACATTTTATCGATTTTTCGGACAATCGTTTAACAGAACTCACCCTCACTTTTATTCATGGACCTGCAAATCAAACATACTATTTGGCAGGAGAAATTCACCGAAAAGGAGTAAATGCAAATCCGGTGGAAAATCCATTTATGGTCCATTTTGATGCTCAAGGTGTTGCTAAAATTTCGTTTAACAAAAAGCAAATTGAGCAATTTGATATAGGAAAATGGGGCGATGGAATTTCATTAAATATAAAATTAGTCAAGAACATGGGCGGTTGGGAAACTATTTCATCTGCATACTCAGACTCAGGGCACAATGTTATTATGATTCAAGGAGTTCACTCCGATGGTTCCGCAACTATTGATTTGGCTATTGAAAATAATTGGGTAGGAATTCCAACATCGTTAAACGAGCCATGGATTGCGTATATGATTGATAACACCCTTGAGAAAAAGGTTTCAAAATCAATTCCAAAGGTAAAATTCAGTAAAATATTGGTTATTCATAATGCTGGGGATAATGCCTCCGAAATTCCAGTTCAAGAGATAAACGACCCAACGCAATGGCATGTAATTGTGGATGCAAATACTGCAGGAATCACTCCGCTTAACTATTCAGAAATTACAAAAATTGGGTTTACTGATGTACTAATTTCAAAAGGAAAAGTTATTATTCCAGCTCGAAGTTCGGCCGTAATTGTGAAATAATTTTGGAGTCAAAGCACAATTACTATGATTAAAACAGTGAATTATTCAACGACTTTTTGTATTTAACACTAATTAATTTTTTGTCATAAAAATCGTTTTGCTTCGTTACAATTTTTCCGCCAAAATCATTCTTTTTATGCATTTTAACCCCGCGCAAAACGCGGGGTTAAAATATTAGGCGCATGCAGCGCTATTTCGAGTATTATACCGCTTCTAGTTATAATATAGTCCACTTCTCTTACGCTCAGCGTACTATTTATATCTACGAGCGGCATTAAATCAATCTAAAAAAATAAAATATCTTTGGGTTATTTTATACTAAGATTTGGTATTATTTACTGCTGCGAAAAATTAAAAATAATGTGGATTATGCTTGGTTAATACTGCAATGGGAGGCTATTCGGATAAAAATGATTCAAGAAAAAGACTTAATATTTCCTATCACTATTGTCCGATAAATTTTCAATATTTTCAGCCCCTTTATCCCCTAGAGGGGAAATATTGAAAATTTAATAATAATCAATTGATTTTCAATGCTCCCCGAAATTTATCCCGCAACAGCGGGAGGGGATTTGGGGCAAAAGTATTGAAAATCATGTCTAAATTTCAATTTCATAAACCAAGCCCTTAACAGAGTTATATCTTGTAATTTGCAGTTTATATGCATTATACAACAACTTTATTAATTTATTTCGGACAGCTTGATTTCCAATAAAGAAAATGCAAAAAACAATTATTTTGGATCTTCTCCATAATGATGGTGTAATTCATAAATAATACCATCAGCAAGACCGATTCGGGGTATAAATATTTTATCTATTTTCAGTACTTTATGAATGTTCAAAAATATTTCAGCAGCTGGAACAATTACATCTGCCCGATCGGGACGTAAATTTAATGTTGTAATACGTTGCTCAACAGATATTTTTAGCAAATCTTTATACGCATGTTTTATTCGTTCAAATGACACAAATTCATCTGTCTGTGAGCCATAAAGTTTTTTAATTTTATTGATATTACCACCAGAACCTACGAGATATAATTTGGAATAAATTGGTTTATATTGTTGAAGCCAATAATTCATTCGATCCCATTCTGTGTTAGAGACACTCTTATTTAATAATCGAATTGTTCCAATATTAAACGATTCGGAATCGATTAAATTTCGATGGTGAAGCAATGATATTTCGGTGCTTCCACCGCCCACGTCTACAAACATCATATATGGAATATGTGCATTTAAAAAAGCATCATTGTTTGCGGTAATATATCTCGCTTCTTCAAGACCATCAATTACTTCTAAATCAATTTCTACTTCATCCTTTATACGTTTGATAATCTCAATTCTATTGCTTGCATCACGCATTGCGGAAGTTGCACAAGCTTTGTAAGCAATTGGTTTATAAACATCTATCAGCAGTTTAAATGCTTTAAGTGTATTAATTAAGTCTTCAATTTTTTCATCAGATATAAATCCATTTGCAAATACGTCGAAACCCAAACGGAGAGGAATTCGGATGAGCGATGCTTTTTCCGCTTTAGGAACTCCGTTAATTTCAGTAACGTTTGAGAATAATAATCTCCCTGCGTTTGAACCAATATCAATTGCTGCATATATCATATTATTTCGCTTTGGGAGTTTTTGATTTTAAATATTTATAGACCGCATTTTGAGCTCTAAAAGGCTCTTCGTGCTTACAACTTTTGTATGTATTAATATACTCATTAGAAAATATTCTAGACTTTTGGTTATCTTTAATATTGATTAACAGTATATTATAAATATCTTCTTTGATTATTTTATCAAAAATTGGACAAGCGACTTCAAACCTATTATCAAAGTTTCTAATCATCCAATCTGAAGATGAAATATAAATTTCTTTATTTCCATTATTGCCGAAACAATAAATTCGTGAGTGTTCTAGATATCGGTCTACAATTGAAAAAGCATGAATATTTTCACTTAATCCACTTATTCCAGGAACAAGAACACAAATTCCTCTAACAATAAGCGTAATTTTCACTCCGTGGTTGCTGGCATCGTATAACTTTCTAACAACAGTATTATCTACTAAGTTATTCAGTTTAATAATCGCCCAAGCTTCTTTACCCTGTTTTGAATTTTCAATTTCTCTATCTATCATTTTTATGACAAATTTTCTCATTGAAAACGGAGCTACTTTGAGTGTTTTAAATTTTGTGGGTTTATAATAAGATTTAAAAAGATTAAAAACTAAATCAACTTCAGAAGTAATACTAGGATTTGAGGTAAGTAAGCTAACATCAGAGAATACAGAGGAAGTAAATTCATTAAAATTTCCTGTTCCGATATTGCTATATAATTTTATTTTTCTGTTTTCAATTCGTTCAATTAATATTAATTTAGCGTGAACTTTAAATCCAGGTATTCCGTGAAGAATTTTAACGCCTGCATCTTGAAGTTTTTTTGTCCAAAATATATTTTGTTCTTCACTAAATCGAGCCTGTAATTCTAAATATACGGTAACATTAATTCCATTTCTAGAGGCATTAATTAAGGCGTTTATCACATTTGAAAAATGACCAGCGCGATAAATCGTCATTTTAATCGATTTCACTTTAGGATCGATAGAAGCTTCGCGAAGCATATCAATAATATGTTGAAAAGTATGATATGGAAAATGAATCATCACATCTTTTTTTGCTACGACATCCAGAATGCTTTTTTTTCCATTTAAATCAGGATGAACGATAGGAAGCATGGGGTCATATATCAAATGTGCTTTATCAAAGGTAGGAAAATCCATAAAATCTTTAAAATTATGATACCTTCCTCCTGGCATAAGCGCTTCTTTGCTTTTAACATTAAGTAAAGTTGTAATTTTTTTTAGCAAAGAATTTGGAATCGTTCTATCGTAAACCACTCTAACAGGAGAGCCTTTCGTCCTGAGTTTTAAACTTTCGCTTATGCGTTCGATATAACTTTTAAGCACATCGTTATCTAAATCCAACTCCGCATCGCGGGTAATTTTAATGGTATAGGCTTCGTATTTATCAAAGTTAAAAATTGAAAAAAGCTCATCGAGGCAATATCTTATTGCATCGTCTAATAGAATTACATATTGATTTTCTCCTTCAGATGGCAATCTAATAAAACGAGAAAGTTGATCGGAAGGGACTTCCAAAATTGCAAAACCTTCTGATTGAGGACTTGCTTGAAGTGACATTTTTATAGCCAGATAAATTGAGGTGTCATTCAAAGAATCAGGATCTTGGAATTTTTTCAAAATAATTGGAAATAATAGAGGGCGAATTTTGGTCCTAAAATATTGTTTTACAAAAAGCCCTTGTGATGGAGATAATTGATGTTCGTCAACTACAAAAACGTGTTCATTTTGTAATTCAAAAAGTAATTGATTAAAAATTGAAACAAATCTCTTCTGATAAATCATTTCTGTAGAAGTTATTTCTTCTATCGTTTGAGATGGATTAAAATCTAAATAATCTGATTTACTTTGTTGAAGAGAAATTAATCGGCGAATGGTGGCAACACGAATGCGGAAAAATTCGTCCAAATTATTTGAATAGATTCCTAAAAATCTCATTCGTTCAATTAATGGATTTCTCACATCCTCAGCTTCTTGTAAAACCCGATGATTAAATTGCAACCAACTTAACTCTCTATTGAGTATTACAGCATTATCTCCAATTTCTGAGTCATTTTTTTTCATTTTCATTCAGTTTTATCTACACAAATTAATCAGTTCGGATTTATAACCCGTATATCAATTATCCATCGAGGAGAAAATTTCCATCTTTTCACAAGAATAAATGGAGCTCCAACTCAAAATATCAAATGAAAAAATTACAATTGCTCCAGTTGTCATTTCAAATATTGAATTACTTGAAAAAGATGATGCAAGCTCAGATATTGCTGGATTATGTCCAACTATCAAAAGCGAATCGACCGAATCATTCGTCCCAATAATTTTGTCGATATAAGCATCATATCCTTTGTAATAAAAATTTGATTCGTATTCGACATCTTTAATATTTATAGACAGCTTATTGCATAAAATAATCGTTGTTTCTTCGGTTCTAGAAGCGGGGCTAGCGATAATAATTTGAGGTCTAATATTCAGACTACCGAGGATATCGGCTACTTTTACAATTTGAGTTTTTCCATTACTAGAGAGTTCTCTATCAAAATCGCTATTTTGGCAACTGTATTCAGCATCTCCATGCCTAATTAGAATGAGAGTCTTCATGTTAATTTGATTTTCTAAAAGTAGAAATAATATTCAAATATATAAAAAACTAACGAATCAGAGCCAAAAAGGATTTTTTTCACACAAAAAAGGCAACCCAATGGATTGCCTTTTTGATTTATTCTGAAGATAGATTATCTTACGATAGTCATTTTCTTCGTGAGTCGTTTTCCTTTGTAATCAACCCAGTAATAATAAATACCAGGAGCAAAGTTAACGGTGTTGAGTGTAATACTTTGTTTACCACTTAGCGAAGAAATCACTTCAGTGTACATTTCTTGTCCAAGTAAATCTGTTACTCTAAATATTACTTTACCCGCTTGAGGAACATTAAAGCTAATGATTGCTTGATTAGAAGCTGGGTTTGGCATGTTTTGAGCAAGATTAAATTCTGCAGCATCAAATTCGGTAAAACCAACATTTGTATCAGCAAAAACAGTTACGTTTTTACAGCTTTTATCGTTAGTGCTATCGGCATCAAGTGCAAGTTTAGTATATGAACAAAGATAATGCATACGTTGTGTAGCGGAAACATATTTTTGGTTGAATGTGTATTCATAATCTCCACCAGGAATGATTGTACCAATGTATGTTTCAAGAACTTCTACGCTATCACGAACTTTGTAAGCTACAGGAATAGTATCAATAGGAAGTTGTCCAAAGTTATGAATTCTAACTTTAACAGTCACTAAAGAATGAGCCATTACTGAATCTGCAGGATAAGTTCCAGGAACAATAATAGTTGTTACTCCAACATCTGGTAACAATTTTAGGAAGTTGATGTCATCTATTGCAATATCTCCAGCAGTTGTGCCTTTTTTAGCAGTAAATTTAATACGACCATTTTTGTTATCATTTGGAAGAATAGAGGTTCTTTGTAACCAAGCAGCTGTTTGAGTAGCTTGTTGAGGACCTACTAATGAATCGATAATAACCCAATTAGCTCCTGAGCCATATTCTACATACAATTTTGCGTTTGCACCAGGGTTAAACATATGGTACCAATAAGATACTCTATTAGATTGACCAGGAACACCAGCAAAGTTGTAACATTTAGATATCAATTGTGAAGCATCATTTGCTAAGCCATAGCCGCCATATACGTATGCATATTTTCCAGTAGCAGAACCAACAGTATGATCAACAGCAGGACCAGATGCAGCTCCACTTGTTGTTGGGCCACTATTTGCGCTCCAAAGATATTTGCTAGCAGCTACAGTTGTAGAATTAGAAGTCCATTGATTTGGGAATGGGCCAATACCAACTGTGAATGATTCGAAGTTTTCAATAGCTGGTAAAGCTGCAACAGGAGTAACAATTGTAAATGTATCCGTTAATAAAGTATCATTGGCTAAGTTTCCATCACCAACTAAGAATACCATTGCTCTTATGCGATATATTCCACCAGTTGAAAAATCAGCTAATGAAGTTACATTCACATCAAGAGTACCATTAACAGGAATTATTCCAGTAGTAACAGTAGTTTGATATTCGGCTGCATTGTTAAGTAAAACTTGAGCTTTTACCAATACATTGTTTGAAGCTAAGAAAAGAGTGTCTTGTCCGATATTTGTAATACGAACTACAATTTTTTCATTTGTATTAGGACAACTTAGTCCAATAGGATTTATAACAGCAATTGGTTTTAGGTCGTAACGTGGCAATGCATTTAATGAAAAACGAATAGTATCGTTAGCATGGAAATTATCACCCGTTAAATTTACAAATGCAACAAAGTTATTTGCACCAGCAACTAAAGTAACTGTTGTAATTGAATCAACTACAGAAGCCATTGAAGCAACACTGCCAGTCCAAGATTGAGTAGCAACTGTAGTTCCGTTGTGAACCAATGTAACTGTTGCTGCTGTAATAGCAGTAGTTCCAACATTCATCAAATTAACTTTAATAGGTTGAACTACACCTTCAACACTCGAAGGAACCGTAGGGGCTACATAGTTTGTTAATGCTGCATCAGGATCAGTAGCACTATAAATAATTACAGTGTAATCTTCTGTTTCACCATAAGAATAAGTTCCACAAGCAGGAGCAACATCATATTCATCTGTAACAACTCTCATTCTAGTAGCTCCCGAAGATGCACTAGCAGGAATAATAATATTTCCTGAAGCGGTTAATTGAGCATAAGTTAATCCAGCACCAGTTGTTGAAGTGCTAAGAGCAGAGAATACTTCCTCAACAGCATCAAATACACCATTACGGTTTAAATCAATATAAACTTTTACAGTGCCTTGATAAGCATAAGTACTACTGTTAATTTGAGTTGCAAAGAATGGATAGTTTCCACCTTTTGCCAAATATGCAGGAGCCACTGATAGCGAGAAATCAGAATAGCCATTGATTGCGGTAGGATTACTATACAAAGGATAAGCGATTCCATTATTAATACCAGCAAATGTAACATTTCCTAAATCCATATCATAAATTGGACTAGTAATAACTGGAGTACAATAGACAGGAATAGCAATTGTTCCTAGAGTAGTATCGTTGGTAGCATAACTGTCGCCAGTTAAACTTGTATACGCTTTTACAGTTAATGCATTAGCAATATTTGACAAGTCTTGGTTTGTAGCAAATACATAAGTTATGGTATCAAGTGATGCTAATGTGCCTGTAAAAGTTTCTGTAACAGGAGTTTGATTTCCAATTTTATAACTTACTGGGAAGCCTGTAATAGGAGCGGTTCCAAAGTTTTTAACTACAATACTAATATGCTCAGTAGCAGTTAAGTAAGATCCACCTAAAGGTCCATTATATCTAATTGCACCAGCATCTTGAGCAGGAACGCCACTAACACTAACTGTAATTTGTTTTAATGGGCTAGGACAAGAAATATTCATTCCAGTAAATCTAGCATTGGTTCTTGAGGCTGTCATTGTACCATCTATTGCTTCAGGGAAACTAACATCTTGGTATTTATATTTAGCAACATTAGCAATCGTTGTAGATTTAAATGAAACAGTTGGATTTCCAGAATAACTACCATCTCTGTTTTCCCAATAAACTAGTAAGCTTCCTGTTCCACCATAAGTATATGGTGCACTTAACGGAATTGCTAACCAACCAGAAGCTGGGACATTAAGATTTCCGTCATAAACCAAAGTCATAGTATTACGATCTGGTTGAGTTACTCCAGCAAAAACTGTATCAGGCACAACGCTTAAATACATTTTTTGATTACCAAATGATCCTGCGGTAGCAGAATTAATTTCAAACCAAACAGTATCGATAGTCCCTACATTTTGGAATTCGCTACGTTTGTATATTGAAGCTGTCCAACCATAATCATAATTATAGTAAAAAGGAATATAGCTCATAGATACTGCGCCAGTTCCAATTTGAACGGACATTGGAGTTCCGATTGCAGAAACAGCTTCCATCCAATAAGATACGGTATCGTATAAAATTGGAGTAGTGTAATTTGGAGCAAATGCAATTGGAGAAGTAGAAGTTGCTGATGGATAAACTCTCAACCAATCTGGGTAAGTAAATGTATGGGCAGTACCGTAAGGGATTGTAACATCTGTTAAGGTTAAATCTGTCGCTGTCCATTTTGATTCGAACGAATATGTAATGGTATCATTTACAGTATAAGTATCACCAACAGCTGAAGTCCAAACTTTAAGAGCATAAGGAGTTGTTGCAGTTGGAGCTGAGAAATTATAAGGAGCTGAGAAAGTGAATGGAATAGTTTGACCAGCGTTAATTGCAACTTCAATGGTATCAGCAATTATTGTTGTTCCATTTACTTGGCAATAGATAAATGCGCCAGCAGGAGCTTGTACATCTAAGTTATTTTTAACAGTAACCGAGATATGCTCTTGGTGCAATCCGCAACCAGAAGTTGGAGCAGTAACTGCCATAGGTTGAAGTTCAACAGTTGGTACGTTGTTTAAATTAACCACAACATCAACTCTTGGACTAGCACAACCTAGAGCTGCGCCATTAAACTTCATATTTGTTCTAGTAGTCATAATTGTTCCAGCACCAGTTGGGAATGCACCATCACTATAACCATATTTTGCAACATTCGCCATAGTTGTTGATTTGAAAGATATTGATGGATTTCCACTCCAAGATCCTTCTCTATTTTCCCAATAGAACATCAAATGACCATTTCCGTTATAGTTATAAGGAGTTGTAAGAGGGACAGGAAGCCATCCAGATGCTGGTTGAGTAACTGTACCATCAAACACTAAGGTCATTGTACTGATGTCTGGTATACTTGCGCTCGCAAAAGTAGAATCACTTACTGTTGCCATATACATTTTTTGAGAAGCAGTAGTTCCAACAGTACCTGAATTGATTTCAAACCAAACTGTATCAATAGTTCCAATGTATTGAATTTCGCTACGTTTATAAATTCCAGCTGACCAACCATAATCATAAAGAGTATAATATGGCATGTAACTAGTTGATGTTGTACCAGTTCCTAATACATTTGCACCACGACCATCAATACGGGTAAATGAAGCAAAGAAGTTAGTATCAGTATGTAAATTACCTGAAGTGAAATCAAGATTTGTAGCTAATGAAGTAGTTGACACGTTAGTAGTATACCAATTAATATCACCTTCTAAACCAGTAGGATTTTCAGCAGTAATCGAAACAGGTGTATTATATTCAACACTTGTTGGATTAGCAGTAATAATTGTTGGTACTGGAGGAATTGGTTTTGAAACAACCACATGTGAGAAGATTGTATCATTGCCATTGATGATATCTGAAGCGTGGTTTACCCATGCTTTAATGGTATACGTAATATTATTTGTAGTTGCTGAAAAATCGATTGGAGTAAATGCAAAATTTACAGCACTTCCAGATGCAATCGCAAGATCAACAGGCATGCTAACTGGAGTGCCACCATTAACGGTGTACCAAGCTGTTACTTCATTTGCCGTAATATTATTTGTACCATTATTTTTGATATTTAATGTTATTGCTTGATTTCCTAAACCGCAACCTGTCATTGGATTAACTACTGACTGAAGCACAGCGTCATAAGCAGGAAGAGGTCCAATTTCGGCTTCAATCATAAATCTACCTTGAGTAGTTGTTGGGATTAAAGTTCCTCCATTTAAGGATGCTGCTGTGTAGAATTTATTAGCACGAACTGGCGTTTCTGTTTGCGCACCTAGTGGATTGTATCCAGCACCAATTTGAGCAATACCAGCATAAAACACAGAATCAGTTAAGATTGCATTATACCAATCGGTAAAAGCAAATGTTCTCCATTGTGCAGTATCCGCAGCTAATATTGTATCATTAATTGAACGAGCCAATACAACACCTGCATTATTTAAAACTACACCATAAACAATTTTATTCAAAGTAGTTCCACCATTAATATAAGCACGAACTGAACGAACTGAACGTGTACCATTTAATTTGAATTTCGATAACATCAACCCATTTGCTTGAATTGCTTTAATTGCAACAGCAGAAGTGTCAGCATATCCAAACATATCATTTGTTGTTTCTAAACGGTATGCATTAGCATTATTAATGTTATCATCATCGCTAGGAACAGAAACTGTAACTGTATTTACTCCAACAACAGTTGGATTTAATCCGCCTACACTAATTGTTTTTGTAGTAAATGCTTGAATTGAATCAATGGTATAATTTAATGTTTGAGTATTAGCTCCTGTAACATCAAAAGAAACAACCTTGTTGTATTGAGTAAGTGCTCCAACGTTTTCAATAATTGCTGAAACAGAATCAGGTGTACCATATTGAACTGGCAATTTACCTTTTGTATAAACAACATTAGTTTTCAAATCATTGTTGCTTAAGTTGCGAACTACAACACGGTCAATTGCCATGTTATCTCCATATAAACTTTTAGCATCAAACGCAATTGCAACGCAAGATTGACCAGCATAAGAAGTTAGGTGTTTGCTACACAATTTCCAACCAGGAGTAGTAAATGATGCATTATCTCGAGCAACATACATCGTATCATTGTTCCAAGTTGCACCACCATCTGATGAAATTTTAACTGTCACACCTTCACCTGCATAACTACCATTTTCTTGTGAAAACCAGAATTCCAAATAAGGATGAGTTAATCCTGTAAAATCAAAAATTGGAGTTTTTGCTCTTGATTTTACTCCAGAACTAAAACTAAAACTATTAAAATACAACATTCCAGTACCATATTGAGGGGTTAATGTTGGATAACTCATTCCACCATTTAAGATAGCCCAGTTACCTGTTCCAGATAATTGAGTAACAGTCCAAGCAGGATTAGGAACGGCACTAAAGTTTTGATCATAAGGGAATGTACTGATTTTTGCAAAGTTATATGTACCTATAATAGTGTCATTCAATCTAACTGTATCCGCAGCCATTGTTGACCATATTTTTATATTATAAATACCAGGTACAGAAAAATCTAATGCATTAGTTAAAGTTACATCCCATGTAGCTCCAGAAACTAAAATACCAGTATCTAGAGTTAAAGTATAGTTTTGAGGAGTTGGGCCAGTAACAACTGCATTTAACACTGCATTGTTAGTAGCAAAATTAATATTGGCAGTACCCGCACTCTTTACTCTAACTTTAATAAACATACCTGTTGAACCGCAAGCAGAAGCAGTAGTTGGCTGAACAATCAAAGTTAATCCAACATTAATTGGAGCTACATCAAATTCATCACATCCAATATCTGGAGTAGTTAAACTACGAACTTGACCTTCAATATCAGCAGTAACTGAAGAAATTGCTTGTCCTTTTCCGTCTAAACCAATTTCAAAAGTATGAAAGTTATCATAAGCTGTAAAAGTTGGATTTGCAGATACAGAGTTTGTATCTTTTAATGTACCGGCTTTCCAAGCAGCAATATCTACTCTACTTACCGAATAATATCCAATTGCACTTCCACTCGAATACAAGTTGTTGTAATTAGACAATAATGTAGTTGGCATTGTTGAAATATAGTAAGCATATCCATTTGCATTGTTTGCAAAATTGTTGTTTCTAACATTCAAAATATTACCACTTACAAGATAGAATGAATTTGAGGTTGCAGCAGAACCATTTAAGTTTACAGTATTGTAAAAGAAGTTTGTTGTATCAGTGTAATAAACATACATCCCATATCCAGCAGCAACTGTTGCGCTTGATGCAATAAAATTATTAGCAACCAATAATGGCGATGAAGAAGCCCCTTTAGAATAATATAAATATAACCCGTAGTTTAATTTTTTAGATAATATTTTATTCGATGAAATTGATTTACCTTCTTTACAATAATAAATATACATTCCATAAAAACTTTGAGTAGAGTTTGGACTTTGTGTAATTGTATTATTTATAATTGCGTAATTATTATTATACGACAAATAAAGACCTCTGTATGCTTGATTTTGGAATGTATTATTTTGAATAGTTATTCCATAATTTACTGTTGAAGAGCTTCCAGTTAAATACAACCCAGTAGTTCCTCTTTTGAAAGTATTACCATCAAAAACAAGCAGGGAATCCTTATCAGCAGTTCCTTTTAATGAATAAACTAATGCATAGTTATCGGAGGTTGAGTTAGTATCAATACCTACAAAAACATTATTCATAAATTGAACATCAACACTTCTACCTCTTAACCAAACAAGTCTATTTTTAGCTTTTGCAGTAGTTTTCAAGGTAACACTTTGCAATCTAAAATTAGAAACGGTATCTAATAAGAAAGTTGCAGTTGTATTTAAAGTATCCAAAATAATTACACTTGTTGGATCATTGCTTTCCGATTTAATTGTAACCGTGTTTGTAGCAGATCCACCTAATATTTGGGATAAAGCAACACTCGTGTAATAGGTACCTGGACGAATATTAAAAGTAACTGGTCCGCTTATCCCGCAAGTGTTTAATTTGTGCTTAACTTCTGCAAGATTTGCAAAATCAGGAGTTGTACCACCTACAGTATAAGAGCCTGCAGCTAAAACACCACCACATGAGAAAACAGATAGTTGGGTAGTGTCATTATTATTGTACAAATCAATTCCACCATTTGGATTTGATACCCATACTTTTACAATATGAGTTCCAGCTGGGAAACTAACTCCAGTTGCTAACGTAATAGTGCTAGAAACTTGATCTTGAGTTAATAAACCAGTCCATCCAAAAGTTGGTGCTTGCAACACTCCGTCTAAAGACCAATTGATGTCAGCAGAAGTTAAATCGGTTGTTCCACCGCTTTTAATTCTTACTTTAACATCAGAAACACTTGTAGAAATTAGTGTTGATGTTGGCTCTATTATCGATTGAATTCCAGCATCTAGTGCAACAGTTACTTGTGTATAACCTAATTGAAATGCTGGACGGTTATTACTTGCAGAAAGATAAGTAGTACCAGCATCACCACATAAATCCGGAACCCCAGTATCTGTGCTGCCTATAGTTGAAGCAGGAAATGTCATTACCGATTGACGGATAAGTGCGTTAGAACTGTAATCACTGGTAACCCCATTGTAATTATTAAAACAGGTTTCAACAATAATACTACTAGTTCCATCCCAAACAAACGGTGCAGTAAAATTAAATGTATTCCATCCCAAAATGTGATTGCCTATTAAATTTGGTGCAGTATAAACTGTAGTAAAAACTGGAGTTGCATAAACAGCAGTAGCTTCTGTTATTGGTGTGTTTGCAATTTTAATACTAAAATTTTGAAACATACTTCCAGTTGAAGTTGCTGGAGAAAGTGAATTTAAATAAAAAGCAATTGAACTAACATTACCCGCTGGTAAACCAAGGGCTTGTAATTCAGTTGCTTTTACAATAAACTGAGTTCTAGCTTGTGTATAATATTGATAAAATGGGTTGGGCATACTCCCTGAAGAAAGGGTGTCACTGGCAATAGTTAACACGGCAGGTGGACGTTTATTTACAAACCACTTTGCTGGCGATTGATCGTTGTTTGTATACTGATCTGCAGCATAAACATGATAATCTACACGTGTCATATAAGCCAAACTAGGAATTTCCGCACTATAAATGCTATTTGCTCCTAATGTCATTGGAACTGTAAAAGGACCAGCTGGTACTCCGTTTCGTTCTGTTGAATAGATTAGATTTACAGTAGATATTGTAGAAGCATCAGTAACTTTTGCCCTTATAGTCCAAGGACCAGTTCCAGTAATTGTATCCTGATAAATTACTGGTTGTTGAACAATCACTGGAGGTACAATTTCGTTTACAGATGCAATGATTTCGATGTTATCTAACAACCAACCATAAGCAGCATTTGTTCCTGCAGTTCCTCCATTCTGAATTCTAAATTGAATTTCAGCAGTATCTCTATTTCCAATAAATGTAGAAAGATCAAATAATTCGTTTTTCCACCAAGTATTATTTGGAATAGTTGTAAGATTCGCTTGATCCCAAGCAGTATAAGAGGTAGAGTTAAAAGTAGCAGTTGACAGAAAACCAGCTTCACCTGCTGGAACTGAAGTTAAATAAACTGTATCTGCTGCTTTTGGTATCGCAGTCCAAGTTCCACTTGAACCACCCACACGATAACGGAGACCTCCTTTATCGGTTGGAGCAATTTTGCAAATATGTTTAAATCTAAGATACACTTTACTGTATCCTAAAGTCACAAATTTTGCAGTTACTACTGATGTAATACCTGTTGCTGGGACTTTCCCTCGCAAAGAGGCTAATCCAGCATACTTTAATGCCGTGGTTGTGTCCCAATCTGGAACGCTACCAACGACTGTAGAAGTAAATGAGTGTGGAATCACCTCAAATCCTTCATTCACTATTGTAGTTTGCGCCTTCACTGTCATAAAGCAGAGCAAAGCAAAAAACATCGTAGCGAGTTTTTTCATAATTATTAGTTTTGGTTAGACATATTACTTTCAACTTTTTTATTCGTACAAAGATAAGTGTATTCATTTAATTATATTACATATTTTTTCATTTTCCTCACAAAATAACATTTTTTTAGATTTGTTTCTTTTTTTTAGTATGAAAATTTGAATAATTACCATCTAAAATAATTTAGCTCAATGTATTCATCGTGTTAAAACGAAATAAATTTCATCAATTTCATCAAACTATAGGTTTATTAATGTATATTTGTAAAAAAATAAACCTGTTTTAAAAAATACTGATATGAAAAAAATCATTCTCTTTATTTCATTATTTTCACTCTCTTTTGGAGTGTTTTCGCAAAGCTTTTCGCTTACAGATCCAAGCGGAGTTATTCCCGATGGCGGAAGCAGAACATATACAACAACTGCAAATATTTCAATTCTTCCAGGCACATATTACGTATTCGTGCATAATATTAGCGGTGCTCCGTTATGGGTAAAATGTATGAAAGAAATTGTAGACACTATTCCTGGAACAGAAAATGGATTTTGCTGGGGAAGTTGCTTTACTCCAGAGGTTTATGATTCACCAAACCCAATTTTAATTGCAAATGGTGATAGTTCTGATTTAAGTGGATTTTCTCCAGATTATAAACCAAACGGTCAAACTGGGGACTCACACATTCGGTATGTATTTTATGAAAACGGGAACCGTGCAAATCAGGTCACATATATTGCTACTTTTCATGCTACTCCTGCTGGGGTAAATAATTACACAAAATCATTTGGAAGTATTAGCAATTCTCCTAATCCAGCATCGGATTATACTGTTGTTGAGTATTCAATTCCTTCAAACTTTCAAGCGCCTCAACTGGTAGTAAAGAATCTACTCGGTGCTGTAGTTTTCACTTCAGAATTAACTTCATTATCGGGTAAAATAAACCTTAATACATCCACTTTTGTTGATGGAATTTACTTCTATTCCATTCAATCCAACAACACTCCTATAGCTACAAAAAAGATGATTATTCGTCATTAAAAGCAAAAATATCAAATCCTGAAAAGCTCCTAATTGGGAGCTTTTTTTATTTTAATAACTTGGAGAAATGATGTTATTCAAGGAAATAATTATTCTAGAGTTATTTAGTCACCCTTATATCATAAAGCTATTAATTAAGACAATGAGGATTTATTCACATAATAAAATCGGAAGGTAGAATTAAAAAATCCTGACAGGTTTTTATTCTGCCAGGATAAATACAAATTGAGAATTATTGAATATTAAATTCCAAACTCTTTTTTAATTTTATCTACGTAATCTAATTTTTCCCATCCAAAGAAATCAACAGTTTTAAAGAATTTATCTTTACCATCAACTTTTCTAGTTTTCGTTTCTTTATTACTATAATATACTTCTACTTCTTGCGAATAAGGAGTTCTACCAAAGTGACCATAAGCAGCAGTTGGCGCAAAAATTGGATTTTTTAATCCAAAACGAGTTACAATAGCATAAGGACGCATGTCGAAAATGCCATTTATAATTTCAGCAATTTTACCATCAGCCATTTTTTTACCTGCAGCGTCTTTTACTTTAGCTGTATTGTACGTATTTACATATAATCCAACAGGTTGAGCCACTCCAATTGCATAAGCAACTTGAACTAAAACTTCGTCGCAAAGACCAGCAGCAACCATATTTTTTGCAATATGACGAGCTGCATAAGCTGCTGAACGATCCACTTTTGAAGAATCCTTTCCAGAAAAAGCTCCACCACCGTGAGCACCTTTTCCACCATAAGTATCTACAATAATTTTACGACCAGTCAATCCAGAATCTCCATGAGGACCCCCAATTACAAATTTTCCTGTTGGATTAACGTGTAATTTAAAATCTCCTTTAAATAATTTTTTAACGCTATCTGGACAAGATTTTTTAACTCTTGGAATCAACACATTTTTGACATCTGCTAAAATTTGAGCTAACATTTTTGACTCTTCCGCAAAATCATCATGTTGAGTTGAGATTACGATTGTGTCGATACGTTTTGGTTTTCCTTTGTCGTCGTATTCGATGGTTACTTGAGACTTAGCATCAGGACGAAGGTATTTCATGCGTTTTCCTTCACGACGAACTTCTGCTAGTTCCATTAAGAAACGGTGTGAAAGGTCAATAGAAATGGGCATAAAGTTGTCCATTTCGGTACAAGCATAGCCAAACATCATTCCTTGATCCCCAGCGCCTTGCTCTTCAACATCTTTACGCTCAACACCTTGGTTAATATCTGGAGATTGTTCGTGGATTGCAGAAATAACACCGCAAGATTCGCTATCAAATCTGTATTCCGCTTTTGTATATCCAATTTTGCGAATTGTTTCACGAGCAACATCGTCAATATGAACAAATCCTTCGGTTTTTACTTCACCAGCACAAACTACAAGTCCGGTAGTTACTAATGTTTCACATGCTACTTTTGATTCTTGATCCCAACGTAAGAATTCGTCGAGTAATGCGTCTGATATTTGGTCGCTCACTTTGTCTGGGTGACCTTCTGATACGCTTTCAGATGTAAATAGATATCCCATTTTTTATAATTTTAAGTTTGTTAATTTAAATAACTTAATGAAAAAATGAGATTGATAGGCGCAAAAAACTGGTTTAGCATTTTTTTGTGTGGTTGCAATCAATCAAATTTTTCCACTGTTTTGTGCAAAATTACAAAAAACTATTGTGATAGCGATTTTTTATGATTTATTTTTTTGTTAATTTTCTAAAAACATCCTCTAACCCCTGTTCCACCTTATTCATCGACAAAATGGTTAGATTATGTTCCTTTGCATATTGGAAAATTTTGGGACGTATATCCACTTTGCCAATTGCTTCAATTTTGCACTCCGTAGCACTAATTGCAACCGAATTTTTCACTCCATCAAGATTGCGAAACTGAACTGGGTTGACTACCTCAGCAAATTCCACAACTACAAACTCCTGACCTTCACGCATTTGATGAAGATGTGCAGTTTTATCGTCGGCAACAATTTCTCCTTCATTGATGATAATCACTCTACTACACATGGCTTCTACTTCTTGCATAATATGTGTACTCAAAAGCACAGTTCTATCCTTACCAACTTCCATAATCAAATTACGAATATCTACCAACTGATTTGGGTCAAGACCCGAAGTTGGTTCATCTAAAATCAATACCTCTGGTTCATGAATCATTGCTTGCGCTAATCCAACCCGTTGACGATATCCTTTTGACAATGCTCCAATCTTCTTGTGTTGCTCAGGTCCTAAACCAGTAAGTTCGATGATCTTTTTTATTTGCGATTTAGTGTTTGAACCCAAATGATGAACACCCGCAATAAATTCCAAATATTCTCTAACGTACATATCTAAATAGAGCGGATTGTTTTCTGGCAAATAACCAACATGTTTCCGAACTTCCAATGGATCAGTAATTACATTGTAACCACAAACTTTTGCCTCGCCTTCGTTTTGAGGAATAAAGCAGGTAAGAATCTTCATTATAGTTGACTTTCCTGCACCATTTGGACCTAAAATTCCAACAACTTCCCCTTTTTCAATCGAAAAGGACACATTATTTAATGCGAGTTGTGCTCCGTATTTCTTTGTAATATTTGAAACTTCTATCGACATAATATTCTTGATTTTTAATATTTATAACTCGCCCAAAGTAGCCTCGCGCAATGATTGAAATCCATTACCTAACGTTTGATTTGCTTTAATCACCGATAAAAAGGCGTTTGGATCAATCTCATGAACAAACTCGATGAGAATAGGCAATTGCTTTCGGTCTACAATAGTATATATAATTTTTTTAGGTTGATTGTTATACATTCCTTCTCCATGAATATAAGTGCCACCTCTTTCTAAGTCATGAATAATTTTGTTTCGAATTTCTTCGTATTTATCAGAGATGATATATACGGTTTTATCATTGCTAATACCTTGAATCACCACATCAATGACTTTTCCGGTAATATAAATCACAATTAATGAGTAAAAGGCAATTTTCCAATCCTTATAAGCAAAAACGCTTATAGCCACTACTACAGAATCCACAATTATCAACAGTGTTCCTACAGGCAAACGAGTAAATTTATTGATAATCATTGCCACAATATCAGTACCACCAGAAGTGGCTCTAGTTCTAAAAATCAATCCTAATCCAAGCCCAAGAATTGCTCCTCCAAAAATTGACGACAACAAAGGATCATTAACAATTAAGGGTGCATCGCCCCACCATCCAGCAATTGAATCAGTAAAAATGGCTAATGAGACGAATCCAACCACGGTTTTAAATCCGAATTTTGGTCCGAGTATAATGGTTCCAATAATTGCTAACGGAATATCCATACTCAATGCTACACCACCTATTGGAAGTCCATCGCTGAAAAAATCGAACATTCCTTTAGTCAAATGGTGAACCGTAATTGCAACTCCATAAACACCTCCTGGAGCCAATTTGTAGGGAGAAATAAACAAAACAAACCCCAATGCCATAATCGCAGATCCAATTAGGATTTGCAAATACTCTTTCGTGATTTTTTTATAGTTTACTGCCTTCATTTCTATTTGATTGTTAGCGCAAAATTACAATATTAATTGATTAATAGAACGTGAATTGCGAAAAGATTTTTCGTGAAATAAGTTCTCGTAATCATGATTAATCCTGTATGTTAATATGATTTAGTGCAATTACTCAAAAAAAAATCAATTATAAATAAATCCAAACTCGACCAATTTCTAATTATTGATCAGAAATTGTTTTTTCAGATTAGTAGCCATTTGGTCAATGTTTATAAACTTCTCAAAAAGTGCCATTTCTCTATTCAAAAGAAGGAGGAGCAATTTATCTTTCGACAAATTGCTCCTCCTTCTTTCTAAACTCTCGCGAATTCTATTTATTTACTTGGAATTTTTTATCCCCAGTGTTAATAAAACCAACAATTTGGTTTGCAGCAGCAATCCCTGCATTAATATTAGCTTCTGAGGTTTGAGCTCCCATTTTTTTAGGAGTGAAAAAATATCTGTTTTTAAATTCTGGATTGAACAAAGTTTTATCTTTAGGCTCAATATCCGAATAGTATTTAAAATCAGGACGTTCTGCAATTATTGCAGCCAATTCTTCTTCGTTTATTACTTCTGCACGAGCTGTATTAATCAAAGTAGCACCTTTTGGCATTTTTGAGAGTAAGCTATGGTTTATCGATTTTTTTGTTTCTGCTGTTGCAGGAATATGTAAAGAAACATATTGACAGGTAGAATAAAGTTCTTCAACAGACGAAACAGGAATAGCGCCATCGGCTTTAATTGCTTCATCAGAAACAAATGCATCAAAAGCATAAATTTCCATTCCAAAACCTTTTGCTATTTTTGCTACTAAGCGACCAACATTCCCGTAAGCATGGATTCCAAGTTTTTTACCACTTAGCTCCGTTCCCGAAGTGCCATCGTAGTTATTACGAGCAGCCATAACCATCATACCAAGGGCTAATTCTGCCACAGCATTAGAGTTCTGGCCAGGAGTATTCATTGCAACAACACCCTTTTCGGTACATGCTGCAAGGTCGATATTATCGTAACCAGCACCTGCTCTAACAATAATTTTAAGATTTTTGGCTGCATCAACAATCTCTTTCGAAGCAATATCCGAACGAATAATTACAGCATCTACCTCAGCAACTGCTGCTTTAAACTCGTCTTGAGATGTGTATTTTTCTAACAATACCAACTCAAAACCAGCGGTTTCAACTACTTTTCTAATGCCATCAACGGCTACCTTTGCAAAAGGCTTATCGGTTGCAACTAATACTTTTGTCATTGTTTTATGTATTTATGTTTATTTATATCTCTGTGAAAAGGAGAAGTTGAAAAACAACCTCTCCTTATTATTTCTAAACAAAAATCAATTTTCACCCTTTTGGCTTAGAATCATAAAATTGATTTTATAGAATATGATATACAAAAAATTATGCGTTTAGTTTTTCAAATTCTTTCATACAATCAACCAATGCTTGAACGCTTTCAATTGGACAAGCATTGTATGTAGAAGCACGGAATCCACCTACAGAGCGGTGTCCTTTAATGCCAATCATATTGCGCTCTTTAGCAAACGCCATAAAATCTGCTTCTTTTTCTTTGTAATTTTCATTCATTACAAAGCAAATGTTCATGAGTGAACGATCTTCTTTTGCTGCAGTGCCAATAAACATCGAATTGCGATCGATTTCGTTGTAAAGCAACGCTGCTTTTTCTTCGTTAATTTTCTGAATTGCTTTTAAACCACCTAAGTTTTTAATCCATTTTAATGTTTGTGTCATCACATAAATAGCAAATACTGGAGGTGTGTTAAACATTGAATCTTCACCTGCATGCGTTCTGTAATCCAACATGGTAGGAATGTAACGAGAAACTTTTCCTAAGATATCCTTACGTACAATCACAAATGTAACTCCAGCAGGACCTACATTCTTTTGTGCTCCACCGTAAATTAATCCGTATTTAGCAACATCAACCGGACGACTCATAATATCAGACGACATATCCGCAACTAACGTAACTGGACAATCCATATCGGTACGAATTTCAGTTCCATAGATAGTGTTGTTGGTGGTAATATGGAAATAATCTGCATCAGCAGGAATTTCATAATTTTTAGGAACATAGCAATATGTTTTGTCAGCAGATGAAGCTACGCATATTGTTTCGCCAATTCCTTTCGATTCTTTTTGTGCTTTTTTAGCCCAAACTCCAGTTTCGAGGTAAGCTGCTTTTTTCTCTAAAAGATTCATTGGAACCATTAAAAATTGCAAACTTGCACCACCGCCAAGGAATAACACATCGTACTCTTCAGGGATGTTTAATAACTCTCTCCATAACCCACGACATTCGTCCATTATGGCTTCCCATTCTTTAGTGCGATGAGAAATTTCTATTACCGACATTCCTGTGCCAGCAAAATCTTTTAATGCTTCTATCGATGCTGCAATAGCTTCTTTAGGCAAAATGCAAGGGCCTGCATTAAAATTATGTACCTTTTTCATATTATGATTTTTTTATTAGTTTTCTTTGGCAAATATATAAATTTATATGTATCAAAAAATATAATTACTTGATTTTTGGGGAATTATTTTCTCTTGATTTCTTACTATATAAAATAACGAAAGATTTTGCGTTTTTTTGGGCATGTCCTCGCCTACTTTTACTTAAATGAGCGAATAATTTCAATTTATCAGCTCACAATAATTAAAACATTAAGGCGAGGTCGGGCTATTTGCTCATAGTCCTCGTCGCTTCGCTCCTGTGGGCTATCCGCTCCTATCCCTCATGCAAATACAATTTAAAAAATGGAGAATACCGTTTTATTTATTTTGATGACTGTCCTTTTGTGTCTTAATTATGATTTAGTCATAAAAATAGTTTTGCTTTGCAACAATTTTTCCGCCTAAATCGGTCTTTTTTTTCATTCATTTATACCCCGTGCTCCACTTCGACGGGCTCAGCGGCCAGCACGGGGTTAATTATATTTGCCATTGTTCGGCAAGCTCACTACATCGCCTGCGGCGCCATAAAACTTGATCAATAGTTTAAAAAACGGATAGTTATATTTATTTCATTAAGTAGCTTTAATTATTTCATCAAAAAATGTAATTAAACAAATAGCCAACAATCATAATTCCAACACCAACCACTCCTATAAAAGTAAATATTAACGGGAGTTTGAGTACTTTTCTGAGAATTACCATTTCGGGTAACGAAAGTCCAATTACCGCCATCATAAATGCTAAAGAAGTCCCAAGTGAAGCACCCTTTTCTATTAACACCGAAACAATCGGCACAATACCAGCAGCATTCGAGTACAAAGGAATACCGATTAATATTGAGAGAGGAACTGAATACCAGGCATCTTTACCCATCATACTCACCATAAATTCTTCAGGAACAAATCCATGGGCTCCTGCTCCAACTGCTATTCCCAAGAGCACATACAACCAAACTTTTCCTACAATTTCTTTTACTGCTTCAAATCCAGAGTTAATTCTATCCGAAAATTGAATAGGTGCATCATCCAATCCGCTGTTACCCACTTTTACTTCAAAAACCCAAGGTTCTACCCATTTTTCTAGCTTTAGCAATCCAATAATCCATCCCGAAAGAATTGCTATAAAAAGACCTGTGCTTACGTAAATCAATGCTACTTTCCAACCAAACATTCCATATAACAATACAATGGCAACCTCGTTTATCATGGGAGCCGCAATTAAAAACGAAAAAGTAACTCCCAACGGAACGCCAGCTTCAACAAATCCCAGAAACAAAGGAATTGCCGAACATGAACAAAACGGAGTTACAATTCCTAGCATCGATGCCAATATATTTCCGCCAATAGTCTTTTTTCCGCCTAATGCTTTGCGGGTTCGCTCTGGCGTAAAAAAGGTTCTGATTATTCCAACTCCAAAAATAATTAAGGAGAGCAAAAGCATTACTTTCGGAAACTCAAAGAGCAAAAACCATATTGCTTCTGCTAAATGATCTCCTTTGGTCATGCCAATCATATCGAATACAACCCAATTGGACAAAGGCTCTAAATAGTGATAAATCACAAACCAAACTGGCAGCAAAAGAAGCGTTATTTTAAATTGTTTTGATTTTAAAAGATTCATTTTTTTTAGAATTAAGAAGTAAGAATTAAGAAGCAAGAAGTAAAAAGAGCGTGAAATGTGAAAAGGGTTCCGTGAAAAGAAGAGCGCGATGCAATTCAGGCAAACAAGTAAAGCAAGGAAGTAAACTATGTGGGACTGGTTACTAGTCACCTAGTTACTCAGTCACCAAGCCAATTGCTATCTTAATTTTCATCCCGATAAAGATTTGTTGGCTTTTTTTGTTCAAAAAAACTTACAAAATCTAAATCGGGATTCAAATTGTATCATCTTCAAATTGTCTCATCTTCAAATTATTATTATTATTATTATTATTATTTAAAATAGAACATATAAACATAATAAAATCCAACTAGAATAAAAGCCACAGCAACCACTCTTCGGAACCATTTTTCAAAGATTTTCACTTTGTTATAAAATCCACCAATACTCGATATACTAAAAGCCAGAAAATAAGCAACAATAATTACTGGTAACCCAGTTGCAATGGCAAAGACAAGGGGTAAAAACAGTCCCGATGGAGATGCTACCGTTATTGGCATCAACATTCCAAAATAAAGCACTCCGCTATATGGACAAAATGCTAGGGCGAAAACAATTCCCAATAATAACGCGCTCCACCAACGCCCTTTTTTGCCTGTATTCTGCATTCGATCGCTTAATCCTCCCATGCCTGGAAATTTAATCTTGATAAAATCAAACATTAATATTCCAACCAGAATTAATAATGGTCCTAAATATTTCTCACCATTTGATTGGAAAAGCTTAGCAATTGAGAATTTACTTGCTCCCAAATAAATAATTACACCTAGAGCTGTATAGCTGATGGCGCGTCCTAACGTGTACCAAAGTCCATTGAAAAATATTCGTTTTTTGTTATCCAAGTCCTTGCTTATAAATCCAATAGCCGTAATATTTGTTGCCAGCGGACAAGGGCTAATTGCAGTCATAATGCCTAAAAGCAGGGCTAGCAAAATTGGATTATTTGTTCCGTCGATAATGTTTTGTAAAAATTCCATAGGATAAAGTGAAAAGATGTTTCGTGAAAAGTGAAAAGAAGAATTAAAAATACAGAATCAAGAAGTAAGAATTAGGAATTAAGTAACCTTAGTCTTCCAGCAAGCTGTTAGATAAATGTTTCTTAGTGAACTTAGTCTGCCTAGCATGCTGGTAGAAAAATATCTTAGTGGTAAAGCAGGTCTAGAAGTAAAAAGTTTGTGAAATCGAAAGGCTGTAAAGTCTTTTGGGTGATATTTTTATTTCAAATACCCATTAATTTTTTCTTTAAGTTGTGTAATAAACAGTTCAGTATTTCCAATGGTTTTAAAAGCCCAACCGGTAACATCTTCGTATTTAAGTTCCTGACCATTAATATTGTACGGAGTTATTGCAAGTGTAGCTCCATAAGCATCATATTTTTTGGAGATTACTGCATTGGTAGAATCATCACAATTGATAATTGACAAGTCTAATAAGCCATTATCTATCTCATTTTTAAAATTTTCAAAAAGAGTTTTACGAACATATTTTTCAATCGAATGGCAGGTATTGCATCGATGTTCTATATGAAAATAAAGCACTCTCAACTTCACTTTTTGAGAATTATTGGAAATAATGGTATCTCCATTTTGTTGTGCAAATAGTTGCACCGATAAAAACAGACCCAGAGCGACGATGATAAACTTTTTCATAATATTTTTTTTTATTTAAGGTATTCCTGAATCTTTCCTTTAAGCACTTCGATAAACTTATCTTGTTTGTTTCTGGCATATTTAAATCCGTCTCCAGTTAAATCGGTGGTGGATTCTTTTCCTTTAAACAAACGGGTTACAAACAACCCAGATCCAAAAGCTTGATATTTTTCTGCAATTTTTTCGTTTTCTTTATCATCAACATTCAAAATATTCAGTTTAATTTGTCCACTATTTACTTCGTTTTTAAAGTAGGTATTCAATACTTTTTTTGTTGATTCTTCAATAGCAATACAAGATGCACAGCGGTTCGTAACATGAAAGCTGTAAATAAATATTTTTGGAACATCCGCTTTTACATCAACTGTAGATTGAGACTCACCACTAGAAACTGCATCATTTGACACCGCGGAAGAAGTATCTACAACAACAATTGAAGAATCACTCTTTTGAGTATTTTCTTTTGCTCCCGAGTTGCACGAAAACATCAACATCGAAAGAACAATAATTCCAATTAACGCTTTGATTTTTCTCATATATTCATTTTTTTGATTATCAAATGATGATTTTATTTTAAAAAGTCCTTCAATAACAATTTTGCTGATTCCCAATTTTGTTTATTTACGCAATATTTTATCATAGGTGGCTCAATATCACCTTGAATCAATCCTGCATATTTTAGTTCTTTGAGATGTTGCGACAATGTAGAGCGAGCAATTGGAATGTCTCCAATCATTTCGCCACTGGTGCAACAGGATTGCATAGACGACAACCGCTCCATAATATACACTCGGGCTGGATGTCCCAAGGCTTTGCATAAGCGTGCAATTTCGTCTTGTTGCTCTGAGAATTTTGGTTTAGCAGTCATTGATTATTTGTTTTTTTCAATCAACTCAATCAATTCTTTTGTTGATGGGACTTTGCCGCTAAGTACTACTTTTTCGTCGATAACTAATCCGGGAGTACGCATAATTCCATATCCCATTATTTTTTGAATATCTTCAACTTTTTCAACCGTAGCTGAATAATTCATTTCGGCTAATGCGTTATATACTGATTTTTCTAAGGTTTTGCAATTACTGCATCCGGTGCCTAATACTTTTATATTCATTATTTTATGTTTTAAATATTTATTCGTTTTTATATTTCGCAAAACTACGAAATATAATCACACAAAAAAACATTTTTATCATTTAAATAAAAAAAACTAAGTGCCCAAATTAAGAATTGTGTTAAAAGCTTCGGGGAAAATGTAAATGTAAGTAGCAATCAAAACTGCAATGTGAATCAAAGCATCTAATGTAATTATTGCAACGTAAATTGATTCATTTTTTTGCCAAAATTTTTGTTTCAATTTGCTGGTAAGAAAATCAACAACAAGGTGAATTCCTCCATTTATACCACTAAATATTAAGCCTTGAGTAAATGTTAATGACAATAACAGTGGACTTAATATCACAAAAAGCAATGTGTAAATTAACACATGCAACAATAAATATGTGATTTTAGTGGCTTTTAATTTGCTAAAATAGCTTCCTTGAAGCAAAAAATCAGCAACAAGATGTAGGAAAACGAGTATAGAAATTTTAACCATAATGAATTTTATTATTGATTTTTGCAAAAATATAAAAAATCAAGATTCATTTCAAAAAAATGAACTTAATACAACTTTGTTTTTATTGGCATAATGGTTGTAAATATTCAAAATCTGAAATTCAAAAATCACAAATATAGGAGGAAAAAAGTCATGAAAACAAAAAGAAACATAATCGCAACTGTTTTATTGATAATAATCTACACTGTTGCTTTTAGCTCCCCATCAAACCTAAATATTCGATTAAATAGCAATAGGACATTTAAATTAATTTTCGACTATTCCGTTTACAACAATGCTTCGAGTTATTACATCAGAAACATTAGTAAAGGATATCACATCGTATCTGTTTACGAAAAAAGTAATTCAAATCACAATAATCACAACAATTTTGACCGGTTAATTTTCTCGGGAAATGTCTTCATACCAGCCAGTAAAAACATCGAAGCTACAGTAGGAAAAAATGTTGGTTATAAAATTATCAGAGAAACTCCTATTTCAAATGGAAATTATGGTCACAACAGTTATGGAGAAAATGAATCTGGAAACAATGGAAATTACGGAGAAAATCATTATAACGACAACAATAGTTACTACGAAAACAATCACGGAATGGGTAATTACGAATTCAACATGTTGAAAAACACCATCATTGCTAAATCATTCGATTCTTCAAAAATGGAAACTGCAAAAGCTGCATTGATAAACAACAATATCACCTCCAGACAATCATACGAAATTGCAAAATTGTTTTCCTTTGACAGCTCAAAATTAGAGATTGCAAAATATGCTTATAGTAGAACAATTGATAAAGGAAACTACTTTTTAGTAAACAATGCTTTCACATTTTCTTCAAGCTCCGATGACCTCAATCGGTTTATCCAAAACGGCGGTTATTAAGATCCCCTTTTTTATATATTCTCGTTTTTCTTAAAGTCTGCTTCGGCAGACTTTTTTTTGCTTTAAATTAGAACTAAAATAGACAGCTAGAAAAGTTGTTGGAGAAGTAGAAAATTAGATATTTTTAAATCTATTTTTTTTGATTAAAATTTTAAATATCCCTTAAATTTTAATTCGATTCATACTTTTTCTTGACAAAAAGTATGCAAAAGTCAAGACGGAGCGAATGTGTTTGTTCTTATAAAGATTTCAAAATAAAAGCAATACTATAGCAGCGTAGGCAAATTTAAAGCCTAATCATTTTATAAATTTATTGCCTTTCAACTGCTTTAAATTTGGACATAAATACCCCTGCTGTATTGCTAATATTTTATAATCCTTATTATTTCTATAAACTACGCTCCATCGGTCAAAAACAACCAAACTCCGAAAAAAACAGATGGGGCACCTTAAAAAGCAGGGATTAAGTTTGGATTAATTGCATTTTTGACAAGGTCGGTTTTATCGCTCTCTCGGGGCTTAGATACAAACCTCACAAAATATAAGCCTCATATTCATAGAATTAAGCTTTCTATGGGGGCATAAACCGCCTTGAGTAAAAGAGCGTAAAGAAAAAGAAGCAGTTCTGCGTTAAGAAATCGATGGTGTTTGACGACGTTAGACAAAATAGAGATTAGAAGTTCTTTTTATACAAGAAATACCATTTTGGTTAAAAGGAGGAGTTCGTCGATTTTAGCAGAGCTGGTTCTTTTTTAGCACTTTTACGACAGCGGCGGCATTTTTTGCCACGCTTTTAGCGTGATGCCCGGGAGTTTATCCCGCAAGGCGGGAGCATAAGGACATGAAAAAAGAAAATTATAATTCCTTTTTTTAAGTTTGATCATCTGTTTTCAACAATTAAAAATAAAACAGAACTTCTTTTTAGCATCTCCCCCTACTTTTTACATTGATACAATTAAAGTTTATCAAAGAAAACAAAAATGGAATCCACCTCATTTGCCCAAAATTGATAATTATGTTCTTTTTGAGGAGTGCTAAATCTCATCTTAAGAGAAGGATGTTGCTTTAATAGCTCCTTATAAAACAAAACAGATTGAGAGCTTGGAACCACTTTGTCCTTCAATCCATGTCCAAGGTATGTTGGAGTTTTAAACTCTCGAATTCTAGCAAACGGATTATCTATAGTTTTCCAACGATTTTTAAATTTTGAATACGATCCATAATACCCTTTGCATAAATTATCATTTGGAATAAGAACTTGGTTATAATCCCCAGATAAAGCGGCAATTCCTGTAAATAAATCGGGACAATCTAATGCGATTAAAACAGCTCCTCTAGCACCTGTAGATAGTCCAATTGCAAAATTTCGCTCACCCTTTTTTATCAAACCATACTCTTTTTGCAAGAGAACAAATAAGGTATCAATAAGCCATTTTCGAGTAGGATATTTCACCCAATCAGCTCTTGTTTCTTTATAAATTGCACTATGATAAATACTTTTTCCCATGTCGGGCATAACTAAATTATAGCCTTTTTCTAACGCTTTTTGGCAGATTGTAGAGTGATTGCACCAATCTGTAGGCGGGAAGTTCCAACCTTGAAGCAATAATATGGTGCCTTTTGGTGGAATTGAAGTATATTTCAAAATCACAACATGGCCATTTATGATAATTGTTGTATCTTTGGATGCATTCGCCAAAACTTTCGGTTGGTTACCAAAACACAGATGAATGAAAAGGAATACAAATATTATTTTTACTTTCAATTTGATCATAATTCAATATTTTTATTTACTAACCAAAAGTACAATTTAATTCTAAACACCCAAAACATAAAAATAAACATCACTAAATCAATTAATTAAACTAATTTAAAAAAAAAGGGAACAAAAGTTTGTAATTTAAATAAAAAGTAAGTACTTTTGCAGTCCAAATAATTAATGCGATGAAAAGAACATATCAACCTTCGAACAGAAAAAGAAAAAACAAACACGGGTTTTTCGAAAGAATGTTAACAGCTAATGGACGTAACGTTTTAGCTAGACGTCGTGCTAAATGCAGAAAGAAACTTACTGTTTCTGACGAACGTAAAGGAGTAAAACTTTAAAAGATTTTATAATTAGTTTAGTATTAAAAGAAGAAAGTATTTAGTTGCTTTCTTCTTTTTTGTGTTTACCTACCCAAAAAATTCCGAACCTATTTTTAATAACTGAGAGAGGTCAACCCGATGTTCTAACTTATTTTTGTAAAGAAAAAGCGAACACACTAGGTTCTAAAAAACTACGTTATTTATATTCTATTTTTTCATAATTTAGCCAAATATTTTTCACAATATGAAAACATTAATCATAATTCTCATCATATTCTTCCTCATACGGTTAGCTGGAAGATATTTATTCCCCTACTTATTAAAACGATTCATCGAAAATTTCAAGAAAAAATTTGAAGCTCAACAGCCTCAGTCAAATACATCGCAAAACACTTCAAAAATCAACATTAAACAGCCTGCAAAGGATAAGTTTAGTGATAATGAAACGGTAGAATATACCGACTTTGAAGAGATAAAGACCAATCAAAATCAACAATAAAGAGTCAATAAACCAATTTAAAGAAGTATGAAAAAAATATTTGGCAAAAACACACTCCTCCATTTAGCGGTCATAGCAATTTTTATGACCATCACATTGGTCTATTTTTATCCACTTTTAGAAGGTAAAGATTTGATACAAGGTGACGTTGTAAATGCTGATGGAATGTCGAAAGAGCTTAAAGACTACCACAAAGCAACCGGAGAGTATGCGTATTGGACAAACTCAATGTTTGCAGGAATGCCTGCATATCAAATTTTTGGACCAACCGCACCCAATATTTATTTTTATATAGGACAATCAATTCAACAACCATTTCCTTATTTTACGTATGCTATTATTTTAATGGCTTTAATCTGCTTTTATATCCTACTTTCCACCTTAGGATATAGCCATGTTTTGGCTGCAATTGGGGCTTTTGCTTTTGCTTTTGCCTCTTATAATATGATAATTATTGAAGCTGGACACATTACCAAAGCATATGCAATTGCAATTATGCCACTCGTTATTGCGGGATTTATTCAAACTTATCGAGGGAAGTATCTCTTTGGTGGCTTGCTGACGGCAATTGGGTTAGGGATGAACATTGCCCAAAACCATGTTCAAATTACCTACTATATTGGATTAACGTTGGGCCTTTTTGTCCTAGTTGAATTTATTTTTAGCATTAAAGAAAAAACACTTGCTATATTTGCAAAAGCTACTGGAACAATTATAATTGCAGTAATATTGGCAGTAATCCCAAATATTTCTGATTTGTTTTACACGTACGATTATGGTAAAGAAAGTACTCGTAGTCAATCGGAATTAACGAATACGGCTTCCAAAGGGAGCGGCCTCGACCAAGATTATGCATTTATGTGGAGCTATGGTAAAATGGAGTCATTCACCTTATTAATTCCAAACTTTAACGGTGGAAGTTCCAATAGTGAATTATCAAAAAGCTCAAATCTATATGCTGCTTTTAAAAGTAATGGCGTTCCTGATCAACAAGCTACCTCTTATGTTAAATCTGCACCAACTTATTGGGGAGATCAACCATTTACCTCAGGACCAGTTTATGCAGGTGCAATTATTTGCTTTTTATTTGTATTAGGACTGTTTATCATCCCTGGCAAATACAAATGGTGGCTGTTGTCAGCTACTGCTCTAGGAATTATATTATCTTGGGGAAAAAACTTTCCATTTTTAAACGATTTCTTTTTCAATCATCTTCCTGGATACAACAAATTCAGAACCGTTAGTATGTCCTTAATCATTAGCTGTTTTACGATGGTATTACTCGCATTAATGGCATTAAAAGAGGTAATAGCTAAATCTGTTCACAAAGATAAAGTGCAAAAATCAATGATTATTGCTTTAGCATCAACAGCAGGAGTATCTCTTTTCTTTCTACTATTTGGAGGGTCAATTTTTAGTTATTCCTCAAATGGGGATGCTCAAATGTTGAAACAAGGAATGCCACAATGGTTTATTGATGGAGTTATTGCCGACAGAGCAAGTATGTTCCGCATGGATTGTTTAAGAACTATTGGTTATATTCTTGTGGCATTTGGAGCACTTTGGATGTACATTAATTCGAAATTTTCAAAAACTGTAACTCTTTCGGTAATTGCTATTGCCATGGTTTTAGACTTATGGTTGGTGGACACTAGATATTTAAATGGAAATGATTTTAAACCAAAACGTTCTGTGGTTAATGCAATTCCAGAATCTGATATCGATCTATCCATTAAACAAGATACAGACTTAAGTTACAGGATATTCAACGTTGCAGGAAATCCATTTAACGACTCTCGCACATCTTATTATCACAAATCTATTGGTGGATATCATGGTGCAAAACTTCGAAGATACCAAGAAGTAGTTGATGCTCAATTCAGTAAAAACATGAATGTAAAAGTTCTAAATATGCTGAATACAAAGTACTTTATAGCTCCATCGCAACAAGAAGGAGGCGATGTTCAAATTCAACGGAATGTTGCGGCTTTAGGAAATGCTTGGTTTATTGACACGGTAAAAATAGTGGAAAATGCGGATGCAGAAATGGCATCGCTACGCACTTTTGAACCAGCAACTACAGCTATTTTAAATAAAGAATTTTCGCCAATGGTGAAAAGTTGGCAGATGGGAAAAGATACTACTTCGACTATTAAATTGGTTGAATATAAACCCGATTACTTAAAATATGAAGCCAATACCAAAAAAGTGGAAATAGCAGTGTTCTCAGAAATCTATTATCCAAAGTATTGGAATGTAACCATCGACGGACAAAAAGCGGAGATGTTTAGGGTGAATTATATTTTACGTGCATTAGTCATTCCTCAAGGTAATCATAAAATTGAATTCAAATTTTTGCCACAACCTTGGATTACTGCTCAAAAAGTAGCACTTTGGGGTTCTATGTTGGTTGGATTACTTATATTATTATACTTGGTTTGGATAATTAGAAAAACCCTAAAACTCAAAAAATAATTCTTTTTGAATTAGTATTTCCTTGAAAGATCTTGTTATTAAGAACTCCTTTTATATAAGCCCAAAGTAGCTTAGCAAAAGGAGTTCTTAGTTAGTGTTTGCAAGAACCGAGTTTACGAGCTCAGCGATGCTAAAACGCCAACTTTTTCGTTACTCTTGCAACAAATTTAGGTTATTTACACCAGTAAACGCCCTAAATCCGTTGCTACGAAAGCCTTAAATTTGACGTTTTCTTATTGCAAACCCTCGATTCTTTGAATCGGGGTCAATCACTGAGTTTTCTAGCAGTTCTTAGTTATTAGCCCCAACTTATATTGAGCAAAAAAAATGTAGTTGAAAAATTGAAATTTTCTAATCAGATAATAGTGGAGTGCATAAAAAGTGACACCGACAATTCAGTAGGCTCAGTACAAGAAGACACTGATGAATGCAGATTGTCGCCGATTTATTTTTCAATAATGTATTTCAAAATATTTTACTAACTTTGAAAGCCAAATTACAACCCATAAAGTATTCATACTGCCAAGATGTTATAAAGTCAAAAATAAATAGTGATTGAAATGAAAAAGAGTTTTTTGTTTTTGTTGTTTAATCTCTCGATATTATTCTTTGCGAGTGCTCAGAATGAGACATCTACAGAGAATTTCATAGCTTATAAATTTCCTCAGCAAGTAGATAGTTTGCTTGTGTTAACAATGGATTCTTTTAATCAGGAATTTGTTCAGAATGCATATATTGTGATCGATCTTGGACAATCGTATTTTATTATTAGTAAAAGAGAAAAATTTGACAGTATAATTAGTCCACATTATATTGTTAATGATAAAAAAAAATATTATGATTGCATTACTAGCTTACATCTTTCTAGAAATTTAAAATTGGATACATCATTAGGTGGTACGTTAGCAAAAAACACAAACTGTTACTTTGTTTCATTAAGTAGAAAATACAAAATACCAATCATTTTCAGTGAAGATGAAATATTACGAAGAAATCAATATAAACAATATGAGTTGACGCTGTTTGAAGATAGTGGTTTTCATTTGCTATATATTTATTTAATGGGAGATGAAATCATAAGTAATTATAGGGATTGGTCTGTTTTCGATGTTCTAAACAGAAAAAAACACATTTTTACCACAAGCCCTTTAAAATAAATAACCATGAGTAATAAAAAAATAATATTTATAGTAATGTTATTCATCCCATCAATCACTTTTTCTCAGGAAACAGTTGTTTTTGCGAAGTTTATACCATACAAATTATCAAATCAAGTTGATAGTATGTTAACACTAAAGCTCGATTCAATATCCAAGGACATTATAGACAGCAACATCGTAATTGATATATATTGGGGCAATAAAGAACCCATTAATGATTATTATATTAGATCACTCTATGAAAACAGTTGTAGTTATAGATTGATAAATCTTGTAAACTATCGGAGGGTTAAGAATAACTATTTTTCATATTTAGCCAGAAATAGCAGTCGTTATTATGTGTCTTCAAACAACAAATACAAAATACCTGTAGTTTTTGCAAGTAGAGATGAAAGGTATAAGTATGATGATAAAAACTATCCTGAAAAGATTACTTGTCCCTTGTATGTTTTTCTTGTTATTTTTGAACGGGATGGTAAAATAAAAATTGATTTAAACGAACCTATTCCAAAATATTTTCTTAAGTCAAAGTAATTGGAATCTTCTGGTAATGTACCAAGTAGCGCTTTTTAGATTTTACAGGATTAAAGTACAGAAAGCCAGCCCAAAGATTGCCTTTCAATATTCTTTTCCAATCTCTAATTTCAGAATATTTTACTAACTTTGAAAGCCAAATTACAACCCATAAAGTATTCACACTGCCAAGATGTTTTAAAGTCAAAAATAAATAGTGATTGAAATGATAAAGAGTTTTTTGTTTATAATCATATCTTTCGATAATTATAGTTGTTATTGCTCAGAATGTATTACTAACGAGGATGTTATTTAAACAACTAATCAATTTGAAGCCGTCAAAAGAGATGTAAGAGAAATTATCAAATGTTATTGAGATTTCAAGTATTTCTATAGAGGTTAAAGAAATAGTCATAAAAAGAAGATTTAAAACAAACTAAAACTCCATCATCAAATATTAAAAAATGACGAAATAATTTAACAAAATAAGGTGTATGAAGAAAAATAATTTACTGATAGTATCATTCTTAATGCTGACACTAAATATCCCTTTGCTATTAAAAGCACAAGATTCAGGGGATAATGATCGTATCAAAAATATTAATTTTTTAGGATTAAATAATAAAATTCGTACTGTAAACAAGTTTCGATTATATATCACACAACCTACTAATAATATTGACTCAATAATATTTGCAGTAGAGAGGTATGACTCGACAACAATTTGTAAAAATCTTAAATTAATAAAACAAGCATATTTTGACGAAATTGGTTTTTGTAAGGCTATCAAATATTGCTTTACAGATAGCAATACTAAATTTATTGAAGAAACTATTGAAGAAGGTAATGATTGGGATTGCATCGTGACTAAAAATCCATTTCATTTGACCCCCAAAAAAGATGATTTTTTTCAAACAAAACCATTATCCGAGTATTCGGCCTATTTGAACAAGGATCTTACATTGCAGATTGTAAAAAAAGTATTTAAAGAAGGTACGATAACCATTGTCAAAAAACGAGAATATTCCACAAGGTTCCCATTATTAGATATTATTTACCTTGACGATAAACTATTATTTATCAATTTCTATGAAGCAATCTATTAAACTTCATGTTGTTTTATTAATCATTTAAACATACAAAAATGAAAAAAATTAAATCATTTGGTTTGTTGGTAATTATAATATTTGCTGGTATTAAGATAAATGCACAAGATCTCGACTTGTTGCATTTATTATCATACGACAAAAACAACATCCAGACAGTTAATATATATAAGTTAGTGTTATCCGACAGCACGGTAATACTTAATGAAGATTCAATACTAAAAAATATCGAAAATAATTCAAAGACTAAGATCGAAGAAATAATTGATATAGGGGAACACATTTATTTTGACACCTTGGGTAGGGTTGTTTTAAAAAAATACGGATATTATTATTTCTTATCAACACTTATTTATCAGAATGAAGAATCTTATAGTTATAACAATGACACGGTGTGTCATTCAAAGCACTATTCCGGTGTTTTTTCAGGTCCTCAATTTTTAAGATTTAGCGTTGCCGATTCAACACTATATCAATATTATTCCGATGGCGAAACATTAAGCATGATTAATACTTATTATCGTAATGATGAATATCGAAAAAGCAGAACAGCCAAATTCATATATAAAACCATTAAAAACTGTTCTATTATCGTTGTCACCTCTGAGAACGACAAAATAAAATATATGGATTTTTATGAGTTTATTTATTACGATAAGAAAAGATAAGCAGAAGGTAGGTAATGTACCAAGTGGCGCATTTTAGATTTTACAGAATTAAAGTACAGAAAGTCAGCCCAAAGATTGCCTTTCAATTTATCAAAATCAGAATACGATGATAACAATACAGATTCAAAAGTTTATGAAAATGCAAAGTTAAATTATCAGAAATATGCTGAACTGCATGGAATTCAGCCACAATCATATCAAACATTCAATGTCCCATCAAATCATTAATAACTATCGAATATGAGAACATTAATAAAAAAAGTAATACGTTTATTCATTATGCCATTGATGTATGGCGTAAGTTTAATATTTCCATATTCATCCGAGAGACCTAATTACGTACTTATGCCATTTTTTTCTTTATTTATGGTCTTGTTTATGGTGCTTTTCCCAATTATTCCATCAGTATATGGAAGAACGTTTATATGTTTGATATTATTTGTTATAGCTATTATAGTAGTAGGAATCAATTTTGCTAAAAAAATTGAATTATATGTCGATAGATTAAGAACCGAGCGGTATTATCGAATCAAAATTCCCAGTGAAAAAGTTGATGATTATCTATATATTTCTGATGCTATAGATTTACATCGCAAATATGGAAAGTATGGAGAATATGAACAAAAAGATAGACAAGCAAAGTTAAGGTATATTGAAGACCAAGATTTGATAAAAGAATACAGACGTTTCAATAGAAAGTGGGAAATGATTGCAGTAATTTATATTCTATTGCATGTTTTAGCAATTTATCTCTGGAATGAGTATTAGATTTGTGTACTACAGAGTAAATGTGTAATAAAATTGAGTGTTGAAAACCAGCCCAAAGATTACCTTTCAATAATATTTTTCAATCTCAAATCTCAAAATATTTTACCAACTTTGAAAATCTATCTTTGAATTAAAAAACACGAGTAAGTGAATTTTTGGAGCTATTCATTAACGTAACTTTTAATAAATACTTTGCTAGACAAAAGCCTTATTGAAACTTTACAAGTAAATAAATAGCATGGTGAAGAAACAAGTTATACGGTGGCTTTCAAAAATTTAGGTTTTCCCAAAGCTATCGGCAGGCATTTTATACATAAAACAATAACTCATCATTAATTTTTAGTTAAACAATTTTTAATTTAGTCTTATCGTGGTAGGTGTTTATTGTAAAATTTGCTATCTTTGTAAAAATTACAAAACATTATATGTCATATATCAAGTTTGAGAAACAACAGGTTGTAAATCTGGAATTTGTGTTAAATCGGGAGGTTTTACGCGCAAATAGAGGAGGCGCTTTTGCATGTCAAACAATTATCGGATGTAACACCAGAAAGTATCATGGATTATTGGCCGTAGAGCAACCAGCTCTCGATGGACAGCATCATATCTTATTATCATCCCTCGACGAAACCATAATCCAGCATGGAACTGCTTTTAATTTCGGAATTCATCGCTACCGTGGTGGGCATTATTCTCCAAAAGGAAACAAATATGTTCATCGTTTTGATGTAGAGCCAATTCCAAAAATCGAATACCGAGTTGGGGGTGTTGTGCTTACCAAAGAATTGGTGTTTTCTTCAAAATCAGATCAAGTTCTTATTCGCTATACCTTGGTAGAGGCTCACTCAGAAACAATTCTTCGATTAAAACCATATCTTGCATTTCGCAATATTCACACGCTTACCAAAAGCAATGTAGACGCTGATACACATTACGAACCTGTTCCAAAAGGAATTCGGATGAAGTTATATAACGGCTACACCCATTTATACTTACAACTTTCTAAACAAGCCGAATATATTCACACACCCGATTGGTATCATGATTTTGAGTATACCGAAGAGATAAATCGTGGATACGAAGCGTATGAAGATTTGCTAGTTCCTGGATATTTTGAAGTTTCGATAAAAAAAGGAGAAAGCATTTTAGTGTCAGCAGGCACCCAAGAAATTGATCCTACAACCTTAAAAAAAGCGTTTGCTACCGAGCTAAAATATAGAATTCCACGAAATTGTTTTGAAAATAATCTCAGAAATGCTGCTCAACAATTTTTTGTAAAACAAGGCAAAAAAACTGAAATTATTGCCGGTTATCCTTGGTACGACCGAATTGGTAGAGATACTTTTATGGCGTTGCCAGGATTAGCCTTAGTTACGGGCGATTTTGTACTTGCAAAAAATGTAATCGATTCTATGGTTGCGGAGATTAAAGGTGCTTTTTTTCCAAATATTGGTTCCGGAATCTATGCCAATTATCACTCTGCAGATACCTCACTTTGGTTCTTTTGGGCGCTGCAACAGTACTCCTATTTCACCAATTCCAATCAGGAAATTTGGCCGAGTTATAGCCGAACTATAAAACAAATTCTTAGTGCTTACAAATCGGGAACTGATTTTGGAATTAAAATGCTCGACAATGGGCTGATTTGTTGCGACGATCAAGGCTTAGCGCTCACATGGATGAATGCGTATGCGAATGGAAAACCAATAACCGGAAGATATGGCTGTGCTGTAGAAGTAAACGCACTTTGGTATAATGCCATTATGTATTCACTCGAAATGGCAACCATTGCGAAAGATAAAGATTTTATCAAAGAGTGGAAACCAATTGCCGATAAATTCCCAGATGTATTTAAAGACACTTTCTGGAGTAAAAAAATGGGTTATCTCTGCGATGTTGTAAATCAAGGAGTTCAAGATTGGAGTGTTCGTCCAAATATGATTCTAGCCACATCACTGCCTTTTTCGCCACTTAGTGAAAAAATTCGTGAGCTGATTTTAGAAAAAATTAAGGTAGAATTACTTACCGAACGAGGTGTTCGCACCTTATCTCCCAACGATCCTCGATATAAAGGAGCTTATCAGGGAAATCAGTTTGATCGCGACGAAGCATTTCATCAAGGAACAGTGTTCCCATGGATCTTTGGCCATTTTGTGGAAGGTTATCTTGCCGTTCACAAACATAGCAAATTGAGCATGATTAAACGATATTACGAAGGATTTGAAGAGACCATAATGGATCACGGATTGGGAACCATTTCCGAACTCTTCGATGGCGATCCTCCACACAAACCCGGTGGAGCAATTTCTCAAGCAATAAGCGTTGCAGAGCTATTACGAGCCAAGTTTATTATTCAAAAATATGAATCTGAATCCCCACGAATATGAAAATTCTAATGTTTGGATGGGAATTTCCACCCCATATTGCTGGAGGCTTAGGAACTGCATGTTTCGGACTCACCAAAGGGATGATGAAACAAGGAATGGAAGTAATTTTTGTAGTTCCTAAAGCGTATGGCGACGAAAGTCAAGAGGCAATCCGATTAGTGAATGCTTCTGATGTTGAAATTGATTTGCGATATGCAAAGCTTACCGAATTTTGGAAACAACTCACATTTATTGAGGTTGGTTCTAATCTTATTCCTTATGTTGGTGAAGATGAATACTATACCATGCTTAACCAGCAAGAAAAAGAGACTGAATTTAGTGAAGGCTCCATTTATAAACGGAAATATGAGTTTTCGGGAAAATATGGCAAGAACTTAATGGAAGAAGTCGCTCGATACGCTATTGTGGCTGGTTCTATTGCTAAAAATGAAACTTTTGATGTAATTCATGCGCACGATTGGCTGACTTATCCCGCTGGAATTGCAGCTAAACAATGTACTGGCAAACCGCTGGTTGTTCACGTTCACGCTACAGAATTTGACCGTTCGGGATTAAACGTTAACCCCGTTGTATTTGAACTTGAGCGTAGCGGGATGGAAGCAGCCGATGTGGTGGTTACCGTAAGTAATTTAACGCGTCAGATTGTAATCGACAAGTATGGAATTAATCCCGACAAAGTGGTTACGGTGCACAATGCAGTTGAACCAACTTTAGATCACGAACGAGAAGAATATTCAAAGCAAATTGACCGCAAAGTAGTCACTTTCTTAGGTAGAGTTACTTACCAAAAAGGTCCAGAATATTTTGTGGAAGCAGCACATAAAATCCTTCAACGCGACCCCGATGTTCATTTTGTTTTGGCTGGTGATGGCGATATGATGCCCAAAGTAATTCGTCGTGTTGCGCAGTTACGCATCGGTCATCGATTCCATTTTACTGGATTTTTGCGTGGCAAAGAGGTGGATAAAATGTTTGCACTGAGCGATGTTTATGTTATGCCATCGGTTTCTGAACCATTTGGAATTTCGCCACTCGAAGCCATGCGAAGCAGTGTTCCGGTAGTGATTTCAAAGCAATCGGGAGTTGCCGAAATCCTCACGCACGCATTAAAAGTAGATTTCTGGGATGTGGAAGCAATGGCAGATGCAATCTGGGGATTACTTCATTATGATGCACTCCCAAAAATGTTTCAACATTATGGCAAATCAGAAGTAGATAGCCTTTTATGGGAAAATGCAGCTTTTAAACTAAAAAATATTTATAATTCATTAGTGTAATCAACGATAAATTCAACGATATGAGATCTATCTGTTTCTATTTTCAAGTTCACCAACCTTTTCGATTAAACACCTACCGTTTTTTTGATATGGGAAGCAATCATTACTATTTTAATGAATATCAAAATCAATATTTAGTAAAACGTATTGCCGATAAGTGCTATATTCCTATGAATGAATTGATTCTAAATTTAATTAAGGAATTTGGCTCTCGGTTTAAGGTAAGTTATTCGATCTCAGGAATGGCGCTTGACCAATTTGAATTTTATGCTCCCGAAGTAATTGAAAGCTTTAAAAAGTTGGCAGCCACGGGTTCAGTAGAGTTTATTGCTGAAACGTATGCACATAGTTTATCCTCGTTGATTAGCAAAGATGAATTTGAAAAACAAGTTGAAAAACATCGACAAAAAATAAAATCTTTATTTGGACAAAATCCTGAAACATTCCGGAATACTGAGCTTATTTATTCCGATACCATTGGCGAAATGGTTGCGAATATGGGATTTAAAACCATGTTAGCCGAAGGTGCAAAACATATCTTAGGATGGAAAAGTCCTAACTTTTTATATTGCAATTCCATCAATCCAAAGCTAAAAATTCTTACTCGCAATTACGAACTCAGCGATGATATTTCCTTCCGATTTGCTACTCAATCAATGTCTGCGGATAAATTTACATCGTGGCTCAACGAAATTCCTGCTCAACAAGAGTGCGTAAATTTATTTATGGATTATGAAACTTTTGGCGAACATCAATGGGCAGAAACGGGTATTTTTGAATTTATGAAATCGTTGCCAGGAGCAATTTTGAGCAAAACGAACTTCACATTCAATACCCCATCCGAAGTTTCTGCTTCGCTACAACCTGTGGCTCCAATTCACGTTCCTTCGCCAATATCATGGGCCGACGAAGAACGGGATACTACCGCATGGCTAGGCAACGAACTTCAAGATGATGCATTTAAGCACCTTTATTCTCTTGAAAAAGAAGTTTATAAAGTAAATAATCCTGCGTTACTTCGCGATTGGGAATTGCTTCAATCTAGCGATCATTTTTATTATATGTGCACAAAATGGTTCTCAGACGGAGATGTACATAAATATTTTAACGCTTACAACTCGCCTTACGAAGCTTACATCAACTATATGAATGTGCTTTCCGACTTTATTCTTCGTCTTGAAGAAGCTGCTAAAACAGAATCGAATAATCAACCGATAGCGGTGGAAGAAAAGCCTAAAAAGGCAGTGAAATCATCCAAAAAGGAGATTGTAAAAACTGAGGTAAAGCGTGTTAAAAGCAAATCAAAAAAGTAATAATATCAACATATTTTGTTTATTATATCGTTGCAAAGTCTCTTCAAATGCGATATATTGAACAATTTGTGATGAAGTTAAAGGAATTCTTACTTCTTAATTCTTACTTCATAATTCTAATAAAAACAATTAACTATTATAATGAACAACAAGCCAGATTATATTTTTGAAATTGGATGGGAAGTTTGCAACAAAGTGGGCGGCATGCACACTGTACTTTCTACTAAAGCGAATACATTAACCAAAGAATTTAACGATAACTATATCCTAATTGGACCCGATGTTTGGAAAGAGACCAAAGACAATCCCGAATTTATTGAAGATAAAAAATTATTAAAAAACTGGCGTGCTTTTGCCGAGCAATCGAAGTTGAAAATTCGCGTTGGGCGATGGAATATTCAGGGAAAACCGATTGTAATTTTAGTCGATTTTTCCTCTTTTATTATCTCTAAAGATGCTATTTTAGCCGATTTTTGGAAAACCTATCAATTGGATTCCATCTCGGGACAATGGGACTTTTTAGAACCTACGATTTTTGGTTATGCTACTGGAAAAGTCATCGAAAACTTTTGGCAATACAATGTTGCAGCTCAAGATAAAATTGTGGCTCATTTTAACGAATGGACTTCGGGTGCAGGAATTTTATATTTAAAGAAAGAGGTTCCTCAAGTTGCCACTGTTTATACTTCACACGGTACAACATTAGGAAAATCATTGGCAAAAAATGATGTTCAACTTTTAAACTTAAATGAGACCATCGATCCCGAAATGCTCTCATTTCAATACCAAATTAGAGCAAAATTTTCTTTAGAAAAATTGTTAGCAGAAAATGCCGATTGCTTCACTACAGTGAGCAGTATCAGTAATAAAGAATGTGAACTTTTTTATAATAAACCCGCCGATTTTATTACCCCAAATGGATTCGAAAATACTTTTATAGCTACACCTCAAGCACTTCAGGAAAAGCGAATTGAAGCTCGGAAAATATTACGAAAAGTGGCGCGAGCAGTCCTAAAACGTGAAATTTCGGATGACACCATTTTTATTCATTCGGGAGGACGAAATGAGTTTAAAAACAAAGGCTACGACGTTTTAATCGACGCTTTGGGTCGACTCAATCAAAAGCCTGAATTTAAAGGCGATGTAGTAGCTTTTTTTATTGTTCCATCAAATACCTGTGGATTTCGCCAAGATTTGGATTTAGAACGTGTTGAATCATACCCAGAACCTGCAGTTGACGATTATTTAACCCACTGGATTTTTGATTATGATGTAAATCCAATTGTTCATTCATTTATTCAAAATAATCTGCATAACAAAATCGACGATAAAGTAAAAGTAATTTATATTCCAACCTACTTAAATGGCGACGATGGAATTATTAACACTTCGTATTATGATTTAGTTTCGGGGTTCGACTTAACCTTATTTCCATCACTTTACGAACCTTGGGGATACTCTTCGCAAGAGAGCGTTGGACTTGGAATTCCTACAGTAACAACCTCACTTTCAGGATTTGGACTTTGGGTAAAAGAGCAATTTGATGATACTCAAAATGCCGTAAAAGTTATCAATAGAGATCATGAAAATATTGAAGATACCATAAACGAATTGGCTCAAAGCATTTGTGATTTTTCAAAATTGGATAATAATGGGATTAAAGAAATTAGAGAAAAAGCCCTGAAGATAGGAAAATCAACCCATTGGTGTAATGTAATAAAAGTATATTACGATGCATATAATTCAGCCCTAATTAAGGCGTTATCGCGTTTTGATGTTTATAAAACCAAGTTGAGTATTTCGGAACCCATTACCGAACAAGTTAATTTTGTTGAAGCCGAATGGCGAAAAATTTTAATTTCGATTAATCTCCCCGAAGCCTTAAAACCGTTGCAAGAGCTTACTAAAAATCTTTGGTGGGTGTGGAATTACGAAGCGGTTGAACTTTTCGAAATGATTGATGAGCAACTTTGGACAAAACATCAACATAATCCAATTTCGATGATTGAATCACTTTCCATCGAAAAATATGAAGAGCTTGCAAAGAATCCACAGTTTTTGAAAAAATTAGCTAAAGTTTATGATGATTTTTGCGCTTATATGGCTAAAAAGAGCGATGTTGAAGGTGAAAAAGTTGCTTACTTTAGCATGGAATACGGACTTCACGATTCCTTGAAAATATTTTCGGGCGGATTGGGAATGTTGGCAGGCGATTATCTCAAACAAGCCAGCGATAGCAATGTGAATTTAATAGGAATTGGCTTACTTTACCGATATGGCTATTTTAGTCAACAAATTTCAAATTCTGGGGATCAAATTGACAATTATTATCCACAAAAATTCTCTCATCTTCCAATCAATCCTCAACGCGACAGCGAAGGAAATTGGATGAAAATTGGAATTCCATTTCCTGGTCGAACCTTGTATGCTAAAATTTGGCGAGTAGATGTAGGTCGAATTCCGCTTTACCTTTTGGATACCGATTTTGCAGATAATAACGAAGCCGACCGAAAAATTACCGCAAGTTTATATGGTGGTGATTGGGAAAACCGCCTAAAACAAGAAATTCTACTTGGTATTGGAGGCGTTTTAGCCATCAACAGCTTAAACGAAAATCCAACCTTATTCCATTATAACGAAGGTCATGCTGCATTTGCAGTGATTGAACGGTTGAAAAATATTTTACAACAAAACAATTTCTCTTTTTCACAAGGCGTTGAAATTGTAAGAGCATCATCGTTATTTACTACACACACACCAGTTCCAGCGGGCCACGATTGTTTTACGGAAGATATGCTACGTGTTTACATGTCGCACTATCCTGCTAAATTAAACATCAATTGGGAAGCGTTTATGAACTTGGGTAGAATGCACGAAAACAATAGCAATGAGCGTTTTTCGATGAGTGTTTTAGCTGTAAAACTTTCACAAGAAGTTAATGCAGTAAGTAAAATTCATGGCAGAGTTACTCGAGAAATGTTTAAAGATTTGTACAAAGGTTATTTTACCGAAGAGTTACATATTGGCTATGTTACAAATGGTGTTCACTACCCAACTTGGACTCATAAACGTTGGCAACAGTTGCATCGAGAGTATTTTGGAGAAAAATTCTTAAACGATCAATCGAATAAAGAACATTGGAAAAAGATTTATGATGTTCCTGATGCTCGTTTATGGAACTTACGCAACGAAATGCGAGCAGAAATGATTGATTATCTGAAGATTCGTTTGGCTCAAGATATGACACGTCGTCAGGAAAATCCAAAGTTGCTGTTTGATGCAATTGATAATCTTAGAAGTGATGTGCTAACTATAGGGTTTGCTCGTCGTTTTGCAACCTACAAAAGAGCGCATCTGTTATTCAGTGATTTAGAAAAGCTATCGGCATTAATCAATCATGCAACGCGTCCGGTTCAGTTTATTTATGCTGGGAAAGCGCATCCACATGATAAAGCTGGACAAGATTTGATAAAACGAATCATTGAAGTTAGCCGCATGAAGGAGTTTATTGGCAAAGTAATTTTTATCGAAAACTACGATATGAATATTGCCAAACACCTAATTTCGGGTTGCGATATTTGGTTAAATACGCCAACTCGTCCGCTAGAAGCATCTGGAACCAGTGGCGAAAAAGCAATTATGAATGGCGTTCTTAACTTTAGCGTGCTCGATGGCTGGTGGGCTGAAGGTTACACTCCAGGCGCTGGTTGGGCGTTGAAAGAAGAAGTCACTTACGATAATAACGACTTTCAAGATGTTTTAGATGCAGAAACCATCTATAACAAAATCGAAGACGAAATTGCACCTACATTTTATCAACGAAACGAAGAAAATATTTCGGAAGCATGGCTTTCTCATGTGCGTAAAACATTTGCCGAGATTTCTCCAATGTTCACCATGAAGCGTCAATTAGATGATTATTACGATAAATTCTATGGAATTTTATTCGATAGATATGAGCATATTTCGGAGAATAATTTCGATATGGCGTATAAGATTTCACGCTGGAAACAAAAAATGCTAACCTCGTGGGATGCAATCGAAATTTTAAGAATTGATGTTCCAAACTCAGAGCAAAATCCATTATCATTGGGCGACCATTTTCATGCAACAGTAACGGTTGATTTAGGGTCGATTTCGCCCGAAGACATTGGTATTGAGATTCTTTTTGCTAGAAAAGTAAACGATAAAATTGATTCAATTTATAAGAAATTTGATTTAGAATTTCAACCAGAAAGTTCCAACTATTCAGTCTTTTCATGCAAAGTTCCTGCTATTAACGCTGGTGTTTACGATTATGTATTCAGAATTTATGCTAAAAATAGTAACTTAGCGCATCGTCAAGATTTTGAATTAATTCGGTGGTTCTAGAAATATTACTTTTGGATTATTAAACATTTCTAGCTCAACGGATAACGAAATATAGCTCAAATATTTGGATATTTGAGCTAGAAAATGTATATTTGTGAGCTTAAAACCAGTTTTATGATAGATAATAGAGAAACACAGTTATTCGACATTATTAGAGATAATCCTGAGATTTCTTCAAAAGAGATATACGAAAAACTTTCTAATTCAATAAGTTATGCTACAACTAAGCGTATTTTATCAAAGCTTGTAGCCGAAAAACTTTTAATAATCAAAGGACAAGGTAAAGGCACAAAATATCTGATTTCACCAGCTTATGTTTTATTCCAGCCTATAGATATTGAATTGTATTATGAAAGGGAAATTGATGATAGGAAAATTGTAGAAAGCTTTAATTTTAATTTAATTACTGATATTTTAAGCCAATACGATATTTTTACAAATCAAGAAATAGATTATTTATCGAGTTTACAGCAAACTTATACGAACAATATTTCTCAACTATCCGACTTCGAAATAAAAAAAGAGTTGGAAAGATTGGCTATAGATTTAAGTTGGAAATCTTCACAAATTGAGGGTAATACATACTCTCTGCTCGAGACAGAAAGATTATTAAGGGACAAAGAAACAGCATCAGGCAAGACAAAAGAAGAGGCAATAATGCTTTTAAATCACAAAGAAGCACTTGATTTTATTATTGAACATCCAGATTATTTGATTCCCTTGACCATTGCTAAAATTGAAGATATTCATACGCTTTTAATAAAAGATTTGGCAATAGATAAAAATCTAAGAAAAAGGAGAGTTGGTATTTCCGGAACTAATTATCGACCTTTAGATAATGAATTTCAAATTTCAGAAGCATTATCAAAAATGTGTGATTTAGTTAATAGCAAGGAGAATATTTTTGAAAAAGCCTTATTAACTTTGGTTTTAATATCTTACATTCAACCTTTTATGGATGGAAACAAACGTACAGCACGAATTGTAAGTAATGCAATTTTAATGAACTACCAACATTGTCCAATCTCATACAGAACAGTTAGTTCCATTGACTATAAAAAAGCGATGTTGATTTTTTACGAACAAAATAACATATCAAGCTTTAAAGATATTTTTATCAATCAATTCGATTTTGCTGTGAAAACATACTTTTAAAAAGCGCAAAAAAACAGATGTGAACTTGAAACATGGTTAGTCAGACATAAATTGAATATTCAAAAATATTTATTAGCTTTGGAGCATTTATCCCAATAAAAATAAATAATTTAGCTAAAGTTCAGAACCATTAATGTCATAAGTCAATGCCAGAAAAACATTAGAATGAAAAACATAAAAAGGTTTTTTTTAAATGAAAATTGCATTTTATTTTTAATAATTGTAAATGCTTTAATCATTTTCATTCAAGAATTTGAACTCAGAGGCAACTTTCTTGATTATTTAGAGCCAGTTTTCACGTTACTTTTTATATTGGAAATGGTGGTAAAAACAAATGAGAATGGTTTTTCAAAATACATTTCAGACGGTTGGAATAGGCTAGATTTTATTCTAATAATAATTTCTATTCCTTCATTAGCTGTTATATTTTATACTGATAGTGCTATTCAATTAAATATTTTCTTGACTCTGAGAGTATTCAGGGTTTTTAAGTTTTTTAGGTTAATTCGATTTTTTCCAGATTCTACTTCGCTCATTGCTTCTATCAAAAGAGCTATAAAAGCTTCATATTTAGTCATCTCTGGGTTTTTCTTACTTGTGTTTATTGTTTCTCTTGTGACTTGCGCACTTTATAAAAACATTGCTCCAGAATATTTTGGCAACCCATTAGACTCATTTTATTCAATTTTTAGACTGTTTTCAATTGAAGGCTGGTATGAAATGCCAAATTTAATTGCAAGTCGCTCAAATGAATTTGTTGGCTCACTATCGAAGTTGTATTTTGTGATTTTATTGCTATGTGGAGGTATATTAGGGTTGTCATTAGTGAATTCAATTTTTGTAGATGCAATGGTTAGTGATAATAATGATGAACTAAAAAACGAAATTTCACGTCTCAGTGATAAAATTGAATTGCTTACAAATAAAATCGAGGAATTAAACAATATTAATAATAACAAAAACTAATATTATGGATTTTAAAGACCAAATCAAGATTCTCGGCGAGAGAGTTGCAAAACTAAAAGACCAAATTCAAACTGAAGAGGCAACAAAAAATGCTCTAATAATGCCATTTTTACAAGCACTTGGATATGATGTTTTTAATCCAATTGAAGTTGTGCCAGAATTTATTTCAGACATTGGGTTAAAAAAAGGTGAAAAAATAGATTATGCTATTTTTATTGAAGGGAAACCTACCATTTTAATTGAATGTAAGCATTGGACGGAAAATTTAAGCATACATGATGGCCAACTTTTGAGATATTTTCATGTTTCAAAGGCGAGATTTGGTTTATTAACTAATGGTATTATCTATCGGTTTTATTCAGATCTTGTTGACGCGAATAAAATGGATGAAAAACCTTTTTTAGAATTTAATATTTCAGAAATTAAAGACAATCAAATAGAAGAACTTAAAAAGTTTCACAAATCATATTTTGATGCTGATAGTATCATAAATACTGCAAGTGAATTAAAGTATACTAACGAACTAAAACAACTTCTACAACAAGAATTGAACAACCCTTCCCCTGAGTTTGTAAAGCACTTTGCAAAACAAGTTTATCCAAGTATGGTGACTGTTAAAGTGCTTGAATTGTTTACAAACCTAACAAAAAAATCTGTACAACAATATATTAGTGACTTGATAACTGAAAGGTTAAAAACTGCACTAACAAAGGAAGACGAAGTTTCAAAAGAAAACGAGGTTAAGCAAAGCATTGAATTAGGGTCTGAAAATGAGAGCAAGGTAGATACAACAGTTGAAGAACTTGAAGGTTTTATGATTATTAAATCTATTTTAAGACAAAAAATTGACTTAAAACGAATTTCCTATCGTGATGCTCAGTCCTATTTCTCAATACTTCTTGATGATAATAACCGCAAACCAATTTGTCGTTTGTACTTGAATGGCAACAAGAAGTTTTTGGTTGTTCTTGATGAAAACAAAAAGGAAATTAAAAATGAAATTTTAAGTCTTGATGATCTTTTTTCCTATTCAGATTTGTTTTTTAAAATTCTTGAAAACTACGAGAAATCAAAACAAAAATAATGCATTGTCTATGAAATAGTGCAATTGACAAAAGTGTTCTGAAAAAGAACATTTTTATTGACTGAATAATATTTTCTAATCTAACAAAACTCAACATAAATTAATAATAATGAATTGGACTTCCGAAACCCCTTTTGCCATAACCGTTTGCGATAAAGAGGGAAACATTTTAGAGATGAATGATAAATCGAAGAAAACATTCGAAAAATGGGGCACTAATCTTATAGGTGAAAGCTTGCTCAATTGTCATCCAGAGCCTGCAAAATCTAAATTAGTAGAGATGCTAAATAGTCCTCGAACCAATGCGTACACCATCGAAAAGAATGGAATTAAAAAGCTCATTTATCAATCACCTTGGTACGAAAATCAGAAATTTATGGGATTTGTAGAGCTTTCGTTAGAAATTCCAATGGAAATGCCACATTTTGTCAGAAAATAATCAATAAATATGATAGAAATAATTTGCACAAACGGAGATATCAAGCGTAAATTCAAATTTCCTTTAGGGATTACGCTTGCCCAGATTGCCACTGAGATTGGTATTTCTTTAAAACATCCAACCTTGGGTGCGTTGGTAAACAACAAAGTAAAAGAGTTGTCTTATCAGGTTTTTAAGCCAAAGCAGATAGAATTTTTTGATATAACTCATAATTCTGGGTATCAAATGTATCTTCGGTCGCTAAGTTTTGTGCTTTTTCATGCGGTAAAACAACTATTTCCAGAAGCATTGCTTATCATTCAACATTCAATTTCGGGAGGCAAATATTGTGAATTTGAAAATCTGGGCACTCCTCTAAATCAAGAAGTTATTGATCGTATTCAAGCTAAAATGGAAGAGATTGTTGCCGAAGATGTTCCTTTTGAAAGAGAGCAATTACTGACAACCGATGCCCTCGAACTATTTCAAAAACACGGACTTTCCGATAAGTCTTTGCTGTTCCGTTCACGAAATCTATTGTACACATCGGTTTACCATCTTCAAGAAAGCATCAATTATTACTATGGTTTTTTAATGCCTTCCACAGCTTATGTCACTGTGTTTAACCTCGAGTTCTACCATCAAGGAATGCTGCTTCAGCCGCCATCAAGGCATAATCCATTTCAAACGGCTCGAATTAATCCGCAGGTAAAATTGTTTAATATTTTTCAAGAACACAAAAAATGGATTTCCATTTTAGGCGTACCTCACGTTGGAGAGCTAAATATTGCGGTTGAAGAAAAACGAACTTCCGAGCTTATTCAAGTATCAGAAGCGCTTCACGAAAAAAGTGTGGCCGCTATTGCCGACGATATTCACCGCCACGAAAACGTTAAAATGGTATTGATTAGTGGTCCTTCATCTTCGGGGAAAACCACTTTTTGCAAACGATTATCAGTGCAACTCGAAGTTTTGGGGTATAAACCAGTGCAAGTCTCTATCGATAATTATTTTGTAGAACGCGAGCAAACTCCAAAAGATGAGCGTGGCGAATATGATTTTGAATGTTTACAAGCTATTGATTTAAAACTATTTAACAATCATTTGATTGAATTATTAAATGGGAATCATGTCGAAATTCCAACCTTTGATTTTGCAGCTGGCAAGAAAGTATATTCAGGCTCAAAAATAAAGATGAACGAAAAATCCATTTTAATTTTAGAAGGAATTCACGGATTAAATCCACAGCTAACGTCGATGATTGAGAATAAGTTTAAGTACAAAATATTTGTTTCTGCACTTACTCAAATCGCAATCGACAATCAAAATCCAATTCCAACTACCGACAACCGGTTAATTCGAAGAATTGTCCGCGATTATCGTTATCGTGGTTATAGTGCATTGGATACATTAAAACGCTGGACTAGTGTAAGAAAAGGTGAAGAAAAATGGATTTTCCCTTATCAAGAGCAAGCAGATATTATGTTCAATTCGGCGTTACTTTGTGAGCTAAGTTTGCTTAAATATTACGCCGAACCAATTCTGCGTGATGTTCCAGAAACAGTCCCACAATATGCTGAAGCAGTAAGGTTGCTGAAGTTCTTATCTTATTTTAAAGTAATTGTAGAGCATGATGTTCCGCCAACTTCAATTTTAAGAGAGTTCTTTGGTGGAAGTAGTTTTGTATATTAATCTTCAAGCACTACAAACGAATCGCCTACACGCTCTAATTCGGAGCCAATTTTCATCGAAAGAAATGGAATAATGGCTTTATCGTGGTTTGCAATAATATTTACATCAAATATTTTACCGTTGGCAGGATCTTCAAGGTACTCTTCGGTTTCTGTGCCTACCATAAATCGCCAACCACTATCTTCAATATCCACTAATTCTTCGCGATACATAAATCCTACTTTTTCTCCATCTACTGTAATTTTATTAGAAGCGATGCAATACCCCATCGGTTTAATATGAGTAGGAATTCCGTCAATTTGAATTGCAATATTATTTTCGTGCATAATTTTTATTTTTTGATAAAAGTACGATAATTTTTTAAAAGAGCGAAGACAGAGGAGGAAAAGGATTGAAAAGGTGCAGGGTGCAGGGCTAAAAGGTACAAGGTAAAGGATAAAAAGGTACAAGGTAAAGGGTGAAAAGGTACAAGGTGCACGGTTCAGGGTGAATGGTGAAGGAGCTACGCATCGCGCGCCACGCATCGCGAACCTTGAACCGTGAGCCATTTACCGTGAACCATTCCTCCACGCATCGCGACCTTTTCACTTTTCACTTTTCACTTTTCACTTTCCTCCTCCGTGCATCGCGAACCCTGTATCGTGAACCTTCAACCGTGTACCATTCTTCCCTGCACCCTGCACCTTTCCTCCCAGTACTGCTAATCCTATTAATTAATCAGCAATTTTTTCAATCGCAAGCTATCATATCGATACACATTTCTATCGAAAGAAATATTTATTCCTGGCACTTTAAACTTATCTGTATGCTGCCAAAACACCCAATTTGTAGAAGAATCGGGCACCCCTCGGTAATCGCAAATCCACAGCGGATAATCTGTTCCAATCTTTCCTTTGAGATATTTTTTATAGTACCTCCAAGAACAATAAATAATTGGCTTGACATTATAATGTTTTTCAACTAGAGTCAACCATTTAATAATCTGTTTTGTGACTTTTTTGGCTGAAGGCATTTTTTTAGAATATTCAACATCTAAAACTGGAGGTAAATCTCCTTTAGATAATTTCACATTTGAAATATAATATTGAGCTTGAAGCTCCCCTGTTGATTTATAGCTAAAAAAATGATATGCGCCTCTTAAAATTCGATGACGTTTGAGATATACCCAATTTGAGTCATATTGTTCATCTTTAAGCGTGCTGCCTTCGGTAGATTTAATGAAGACAAAATTAGGTTTCGTTACAATCAATTTAAACCAATCTATTTTGACGTTATGATGAGAGATATCAAGTCCCCAAACCGGAAACACTTGGCTTGATAGTCGATTGTTTTTTGCTAATTTTAGTTCAAAATCATTATTTCTATCCCAAACGGGAAAAGAAAACATGATTGCTGATAGAGCAACAGAAACAGATAATATACTAATTAATGTCAAAAACCATTTTTTCTTCATTTTCTTCATAAATCAGAAGTTATATTCAAATGCGAAAAATCATTTAATTCTTTAAGAATAAACTTTTTAGTTTCGTAATTATAATCTAAAGTAGTAATTCCTGTGTTGTGATGCGGATAGTTATCCATATCAGAAAGCGGCTTCCCTAAAAGAAAACACATCACAATTCGTAATATTCGTTGATGTAAACAAACAATAATGTTATTTTCACTTTCGTGACTCAATATCTTTTCAAAACCAATTTCAATTCGATGATACCCTTCTAATGGACTTTCACCTCCATCAAAACGAATATTAAAATTGCCATTTTTCCATTCCGCAAGTACTTTTTTAAGGACAGAATTGCCTTCATGGTCGAAAATTGGCGTTCCTTCAATATCGCCAAAACACAGCTCATCTAAGTTTTCATCACAACTAAATGGAATTCCATTTTTAATAAATGGCTCCATGGTTTGATACGTTCTTTTTAAGGTAGAAAGATAAATATGATCGATATGAATTCCCGAAAACCTTTGATAAAGCAAATCTCGTTGTGCTTGTCCCTGATAATTCAAATCAGAATCTATCAGCCTACCCTGAACTATTCCTTCCAAATTATAGTTCGTTTCACCATGTCTAATTAAATAGATTCTCTTTAGAGCCATTTGTAGTTTTTTGCAAAAATATACATAATCTATTCAAGTATAAAATTTTAATGACACCTAAGGGCTAACTGAATTTGTGAAAACTGATTCCAATTTATTAAATTTTGCTTCTGGTATTGTCAATTTCTCCTGTCTTAAAAAGGCAATATCGCTGAATACCAGCTTGTTTATCGGACAAGTGGCATGTTGATTACTAAAATCTTTATATTGAAAAAATGCTTCTGATAGATTGAATTAAAACTAACTCAACGTATTACAACATATACAACGGTCAGTGCTCAAATTGAATTAATAAAGGTTTTGGAACTATCTAGGAATTCAATTTGACATTAGCAGTTTCATTGAGAAAAAAATACTTCCTTTTTCAACTTTTACATAATATTTCATTCAAAAAATACAATATTTTCACTTTGAGTATAATCAACAGAGCCCTGTTAATTAAAAGATGAGGTATTATTAAGGTTACATTTATTAATAATGTATTTTTGTAGAAATAGAGAAGATTAAAATGACTAAAGAGGAAATTGACGACTTAATAAACGAAGAAGAATATCCTATTGAAGAGGCTGTTGCCGACAGTAAATTGCATAAAATCACCAACATCCAAAGTATGTTTAAGAATTGGTGGTTGGATTATGCTTCGTATGTAGTTCTCCAACGTGCAGTTCCAGAAATTGTGGATGGATTTAAACCTGTGCAACGAAGAATTATGCACTCCATGAAAGAATTGGACGACGGCAGATACAATAAAGTGGCAAATATTATTGGAAATACCATGAAATATCACCCACATGGCGACCGCTCTATTGGCGATGCAATTGTACAATTAGGACAAAAAGATCTGCTTATTGATATGCAGGGAAACTGGGGAAATATTCTTACTGGTGATTCTGCTGCTGCTCCACGATATATCGAAGCTCGCCCATCGAAGTTTGCCTTAGATGTTGTATTTAACACAAAAACAACGCAGTGGAAATCTTCTTACGATGGCAGAAATAAAGAGCCGATGGCTTTACCAGTAAAATTTCCGCTGCTATTAGCTCAAGGAGTTGAAGGAATTGCTGTTGGACTGGCTAGCAAAATAATGCCTCATAATTTTGTTGAACTAATCGACGCCTCCATTGCTCATCTCGAAAACAAACCTTTTGAGCTTTTTCCTGATTTTCAAACCGGAGGTCTTGTTGATGTTACAAGATATAATGATGGTGTGAGAGGTGGAAAAATTAGAGTTAGAGCCAAAATTAGCATTCTCGATAAAAAAACATTGGTGATTAAAGAGATTCCATTTTCAACAAATACCTCTTCGCTCATCGATTCAATCGTGCAGGCAAACGAAAAAGGGAAAATTAAAATCAAAAAAATTGATGATAATACTTCCGAAAATGTTGAAATTTTAATTCATCTTGTTCCAAATATCTCTCCCGATCAAACCATAGATGCGCTTTACGCTTTTACAAATTGCGAAGTGTCGATTTCTCCAAATACCTGTGTGATTAAAGACAATAATCCAATTTTTCCTAGCACGACAGAACTACTTAAATTTTCTACTGAAAACACGGTTGGTTTACTTCGCAAAGAGTTAGAAATTAGGATGTTTGAACTCGAAGAACAGTGGCATTTCTCTTCACTCGAAAAAATATTTATCGAAAACAGGATCTATAACCTCATCGAAAATTGTGAAACATGGGAAAGTGTAATCACCACCATTGACGAAGCAATTGAACCCTTCAAAAAAATATTCAAACGCGAAATTACAAGAGATGATATCGAGCGATTACCAGAAATTAAAATCAAACGAATATCCAAATTTGATGCGTTTAAAGCAGATGAATTAATCAATAATTTAGAATTTGAAATGGATGAAGTGGCAAATCATCTTGAAAATTTAATAGATTATGCCATAAATTATTTCCGTCAGATAAAAAAGAAATACGGAAAAGGACGAGAACGATTAACCGAAATTCGTAATTTTGAAAACATTGAAGCTCAATTAGTTGCCGTTGCAAATCAAAAATTATATGTCAATAAAGCGGAAGGATTCATTGGTTTTAGTCTTAAAAAAGATGAATTTGTTTGTGATTGCTCCGATATAGACGACGCAATTATTTTTAGAGGTGACGGGAAATTTGTAGTTACTAAAGTTTCCGAAAAGGGTTTTGTAGGCCAAAATATTATTCATGTAGATATTTTCAAAAAGAACGATGATCGCACAGTTTATCATCTTATCTATACCGATGGTCCGTATGGAAATGTAATGGTGAAACGTTTTTCGATTGGGGGCATTACTCGCGACAAAGAGTATGATCTTACCAAAGGAACAAAGAACTCAAAAGTTATATATTTTAGTTCTAACCCAAATGGCGAATCAGAAAAAGTAAAGATAAATCTGAAGCCAAAACCTAAACTCAAAAAACTAACGTTCGAGTTTAATTTCGGTTCCCTGAGTGTAAAAAACAGGAATTCGATTGGGAATATATTAAGCAGAAATCCTGTAAAACGAATTGATTTACTCGAAAAGGGAACTTCAACATTATCGGCTCTTGAATTGTGGTACGACGAAAGCATTATGCGCCTAAATACAGAATCTAGAGGCAGATTGTTAGGACATTTTAAAGGCAGTCATCAAATCTTAATCTTGTATAAATCTGGATATTATCAAACTAAAAAAGTGGATTTAACCCTTCACTTTGAAGACGATTTGTTGATTTTAGAAAAGTATAATCCTGCAAAACCCATTACTGTGGTTTATAAGGACAATGAAAGTGGAAAGTATTTCATCAAGCGTTTTCTACCAGAAAGTAGCGACAAAAGAGTAGATTTCTTTGCTAATCCAGCATTGATTACAATATTAGCAATCACCAACGATTATTGTCCTCAAATTGAGCTAAAGTGGAAAAATAAGAAAAACGAGCTTATTGTTGAGATTATTAATGTGGCAACCGCAACTGAAATAATGAGCATTAAAGCCAAAGGAAAACGGCTTGCAATAGACACTTTTAAATCAATTACTCTTCTTGACCCACTTCCATTTGAAGAGCCCGAAGAAATTGAAGAAGAAATTGAAATAGAAGATCCAGAATTAGAAGAGTTATGGGAAAATCCCAGCACTCTGATTGAAGAAGTAAAAAATAGAAACCCAAAATCACTGGAAGATGATGATGCGGTTCAAATGACCTTGTTTTAATATTTAAACACAAATTATGGAAACACAAAAAATGGACGGATTGAAGATAGTAGAGCTTATCTGCTTGTACCAACTATATTATTCTGAAACTCAAAACGAAAACCTAAAAAGTTTCAGCTCTTGGCTCTCTAAAAATGCGGAAGGAAATAGCGTCGAAGATAATTCTACAAACGAGCAAGAAATAAACATCGATATCATTGATCTTTTTTCAAGAATTAGCAAGTACACTAAACTTTATCATAAAGAGGTATTTACACATCATAATATTAAAACTTATGATGAATATAAATTTTTACTTGCAATTAAAAACCTTGAAAATCCTGCTAAGTCAGATGTTTATACACAAACTGTTACGGAACTTACTACGGGTGCTAAGATTATGAAACGACTCGTTGAAATGGGTTATGTAAAAGAGATTGACGACAAACTAGATAAGCGAATAAAACGAGTAAAGCTTACCACTAAAGGACAAAAAGAGTTAGATGAAGTGAATAGTATTATTCATGCCGATAATGATAAAATATTGGCTTACACGCCATTAGCAGAAAAAGAATCGTTACTTTCAATCTTGAAATTGATTAATGGATATCACTCAGAACAATATGTGATCAATCCTGATAAATTTATTTCGTCGTCGTTGTAATTGATTTTTTTATTGCCTATCTGACTGGTTATTTGAGAGATAAATTTTTGCATTTCAATAATTAATATTCATTGTTTGCAGATTCTCATTTTTTTTATTAATTTGGCTCAATAAACTAAAACAATATAAATATGAAAAAACTTTTTACCATTGGAACATCAATTCTAGCATTGTTTATCATTACTTCTTGTAGTAGTGGATCAGACAAAAGTAAGGAAGAAAAAAAATCAGACAAACTAACCTTTTCTTCGGCAATTGAATACAACGATTATATCGTAAAACTTCAAGAAAAAACCATTAAAGCAACCTTAAAACTTGGCGAAGTCATGGGCGGTGGTGATGCAGAGGCTATAAAAAAATCATTCAATGATTTTGGAACTCAAGCAAAAGCATCTTTAGCTGAACTAAAAAAACTAGATAGTTTTGAAGATAATTCGGATTTAAGAGATAAAGGGTTGAAATTATTTCAATTCTATGTTGATATCTACGAAAAAGATTATAAGGAGATGATAGACATCATTACAAAAGAAAAAGTGACTCCAAAAGATCAAAAAAGAGTAGATGAAATCGTTGCTAAAGTTTCTAAAGAAGAAATGGGCTTCGATCAAGATTTTGCAGCTGCTCAACAAGCTTTTGCAAAGAAAAACAACATGAAAATTATTGAAAACGGTATTCAAAAAGAGATTGACAAGCAATAATTTTATTGATTAAAGATGAAGTGTCGAGGTGAATATCGTGTTTTTCTCGACACTTTTTTTTATATTTGTAATTCTTAATACAAACGAACATTTTGCATTTCAATAATAAGTATTCATTAATATGCAGATTCCTTTAATTTTGATAATTGGTTCAATAATCTAAAATTAAAAAATATGAAATATATATTTTCATTAATTGTAGTCACTGTAATGCTCTCAACGAGCGTTTCAGTAGCTCAAGTTGCTAAAAAATCAAGCAAATTAAAATTTTCTTCGGCCACTGAATACAACGATTACATCGTAAACCTTCAAGGAAAAACGATTAAAACAATCTTAAAACTAGGAGAAGATATTAACGCTGGTGATGCAGAGACCATAAAAAAGTCATTCAATGATTTTGGAATTCAAGCAAAAGCGTCATTAGCTGAACTTAAAACCCTAGGTAGTTTCAAAAATAATTCCCAATTAAGAGATAAAGGATTGAAATTATTTCAATTCTATGTTGATATCTACGAAAAAGATTATAAAGAGATGATAGACATCATTACCAAGAAAAAAATAACTCCAAAAGATCAAAAAAGGATCGATGAAATTGTTGCAAAAGTATCTAAAGAAGAAATGGGCTTCGATCAAGAATTTGCCTCAGCTCAACGAGCATTTGCAATGTCAAACAACATGATTATAACTGAAAACGACTTTCAAAAAGAGATTGACAAAAAATAAAATTTCGAGATTAAACAAGATTTCAAACTAATATTTAGCCTTATGAAACGTACATTCCTCATAATAATAATAATTGCATTAACATTTGGGTTTATTAACGCTCAAACACCTGTTTACTTAAAAGTTTCTGAACATGGCTCGTTCGAAAATATTGAGCATTTAAATTCTGGTGGATACATTACCGTTGGGTATGACAGCGTGTACAAGCTCCTAATTACCCGTTGGGATGAATCGTTTTCACCAATCTGGAATTACAAGTTTACTGATGCTAATATTGCTGCAGTTTCACCAAAAATTGTGGAAGCAAACGATGGAAGCTTTTACTTTATGACAGCTTCAAACGAGCATACTGGCTCAACATTAATTGTAAAATTCAGTTCCGCTGGAAGTTTGTTATGGCAAAAAATATACTATATCACTACGGGGAACATGAATTCATTTTCCTTATCTAAAGCAATTGTGGGAGATAACGGGTTTCTTTTTGGAGGTGGTCAATGTACATTAAATAATTATGTGATTAAATGTGATCAAACCGGAAATATTGAGTGGCAAACACAATACTATTATCCACTTAGTACCGGAGTCACCACGTGTGTAAGCATAATTCCCGATGGAAATAACTATGTGCTTACCTCTAGTTATAACGTTAATTCGCTCCTTGTTTCTAAAGTTAGCGCCTTAGGAACAGTGCTTTCACAATCAGCATACACTTACACTGGGATGCAAATAATACCAATAAAAATGGTAAAACTTAATCAAAATGGGGGTTACGCTGTGGTCGGAAATTACAATAATAGTAATGATAACAAAACAGAATTTGTAGCTATTTACAACTCTCTTTTAGAATTACTTTCTTTTAATGAACTCACGGTAACGTACACTCAGTTTACGCTCCGAGATATTGTGGCAATAAATAACGGAAGAAATGTTGTTGTTTCTGGAAATATTTATGATAATTCAGCATTTAATCAAGCTGTAGTTTGTCTTTCAAATACCGGCTCTGTCGTTTGGAAAAAACGCGCTGAAGGGAATGTTGGAAGCAACAGAAATGTTGAATTTAGGGGAATTACTCAAAAAGGAAATTATATTGTAAATGCCGGCCATGGTTATAATGATGGAAGCGTAATTTCGATGTTAGATACAAACGGCAACGGATTATGTAACAATATCACATTTGATTTAGTTAACAGCCAAAAAACACTCGCATTGCAGACTTCAACCATCACCCCAACTACTTCAACCGTTCTAAACTCAACAGTAAATTACACACACAACTCTTTGGGTTCTTATTCAAAATACATTTATTGCGGTGAATTATCTACTATGGATAATGAATCGTCTACATTGTCATTTTCAATCTTTCCAAATCCAGCTCAGGACAAGGTATACATTTCATTTTCGAGGAATACCATTGGTCAAAATGCGAGTATTTCAATTTATGATCTCACCGGAAAGCTGATTTATAAATATTCAAATCTGGGCACAAATAATCAAGTTGAAATCAATACAAGCAATTTAAAACAAGGAGTATACCTGATTCAAATTAAGGGCGATAATGGACTTAGCGAAGTTCGAAAACTGATCATAAGTTAATAGACTTTTGGTTTTACAAACTTTCGACTCAAATCACAATATTGACAATCTTCTTCGGAACAATAATGACCTTTTTTGGAGTTTTTCCTTCAAGCCAACGTTCAGAATCTGGGTGAGCTAAAACTGCAGCTTCTATTTCTGGAATAGTTAAAACGATAGGCAATGATAGTAAAAAGCGCATTTTTCCGTTAAACGACACTGGATAATTGAAAGAATCTTCGGTTAAATAAGTTTCGTTGAGTTCGGGGAACGAAGCAAAAGTGATGCTTTCGTTGTGCCCAAGCAATTGCCATAACTCTTCTGCAATATGTGGCGCATACGATGAAATCAGAATGGTAAGCGGTTCGAGAATTTCACGTTTGTTGCACTTCTTGTCTTGAAGTTCGTTTACACAAATCATAAAGACACTTACCGCGGTGTTAAACGAAAAGCGTTCGGTATCCTCTTTTATCCGTTTGATGGCTTTGTGTAGAATTTTTAATTCATCGGGAGTAGCTGTTTCGTTGCTGACCACAAAATTGGATTCTGCATCGTGAAACAATCGCCAGAACTTTTTCAAGAATCTAAAAACGCCTTCAATTCCTTTGGTATCCCAAGGTTTCGATTGCTCGAGTGGTCCTAGGAACATTTCATACATACGCAAGGTGTCAGCACCGTATTTTTCCACTAAATCGTCGGGGTTTTGAACATTGTGCATCGATTTAGACATCTTTTCAACTTCCCAACCACACACATATTTACCTTCGTCGAGGATAAAATCAGCATCACTGAATTCGGGACGCCAATTGCGGAATGCATCGATATTTAAAATTTCATTATCCACAATATTGATATCCACATGCAAAGCCGTGGTTTCGTAGTTGTCTTTAAGTCCGTACGAAACAAACGTATTTGAGCCATTTATGCGATAAACAAAACTCGAACGTCCTTGAATCATTCCTTGATTAATCAATTTTTTGAAAGGTTCATCTTTGCAACAAAGACCTAAATCGAAGAGGAATTTATTCCAAAAACGGGCATAAAGTAGGTGACCCGTAGCATGTTCGGAACCACCAATGTATAAATCTACATTTTCCCAATAGTTGTTGGCTTGTTTCGAGAAGAACTCCACGTTGTTGGTGGGATCCATATATCGTAAATAGTATGCACTTGAGCCCGCAAACCCAGGCATGGTATTGGTTTCCAGTTGATATCCGTCGGCAGTTTTCCAGTTTTTAGCGCGAGCCAACGGTGGTTCTCCCGATTCGGTGGGTAAATATTTATCCACTTCGGGTAATTCCAATGGAAGTTCATTCACGTTTAACATGTAGGGCATTCCATCGTTGTAGTAAACAGGAAATGGCTCGCCCCAGTAGCGTTGGCGACTGAAAATGGCATCACGTAAACGGAAGTTTACCGTTCCTTTGCCAATATTTAACTCTTTTACTTTATTGATAACCGCTTTAGCCCCATTTTTCGCACTCATTCCGGTAATAAAATCGGAGTTGATGCAGATGCCCTCTTTGGAGTCGTAGGATTCTTCCCAAGTGCTTGGATTGGTGGGCGTTTCGCCCTCTTTGCTAATTACTTGGGTAATAGGTAAATTAAAATGGCGTGCAAAAGCAAAGTCGCGACTATCGTGTGCTGGAACTGCCATAATTGCGCCTGTTCCGTAACCGGCTAAAACATATTCCGAAACCCAAATTGGAATTTTTACTCCGTTGAATGGGTTGATTGCATAAGCACCAGTGAACACACCACTTACCTTTTTAACTTCGGTTTGACGTTCGCGCTCCGAACGATTTTTTGCCCAAGTTAAGTATTTTTGCACCTCCTCTTTATGTTCGTCGGTGACGATGGTTGCAAGCAGTTCGTGTTCGGGACAGAATACCATAAATGTTACGCCAAAAATAGTATCTGGGCGGGTGGTAAACACCTCCATGGTTTCTGAAGTTCCTTCGATATTAAAGTTAATGGAAGCGCCTTCGCTGCGACCAATCCAATTGCGTTGAATCTCTTTAATGGAGTCCGACCAATCCAATTCGTCTAATCCGTTTAGCAGGCGGTCGGCATAAGCTGTAATTCGCAACGACCATTGTCGCATCAATTTGCGTTCAACAGGATAACCACCACGAGCCGAAAGTCCGTTGATAACTTCGTCGTTTGCCAACACGGTTCCCAGTTGTGGACACCAGTTTACCATCGTATCCGAAAGGTAGGTAATTCGGTAGTTCATCAACATCGACTGTTGCTCTTTTTCGCTCATCGAATTCCATTCTTGAGCCGAAAACAGCTCTAATTGAGAAGTAGCAGCATCGATATCGTGATTTCCGTTGATTTCGAAAGCCTTAATCAACTCCGAAATGGGTTCTGCTTTTTGACTTTTTTTGTTGTACCAATGTTCAAAAATTTGAATAAATGTCCATTGGGTCCATTTGTAATAGTGAGGGTCGCAAGTGCGTACTTCTCGCTCCCAATCGAAGGAGAAGCCAATTTTATCGAGTTGTTCGCGATAGCGTTTTAAATTCTGTTCGGTGGTAATTGCAGGATGTTGTCCCGTTTGAATTGCGTATTGTTCGGCGGGCAAACCGTAAGCATCGTAGCCCATGGGATGCAACACATTAAACCCAAGCAAACGTTTGTAGCGAGAGTAGATATCCGAAGCAATATAACCTAGTGGATGACCTACGTGTAAGCCAGCTCCCGAAGGATACGGAAACATATCGAGGACGTAAAATTTAGGTTTTTCCGATTGATTTTCGGCTTTAAATGTTTTGTGATTGCTCCAATACTGTTGCCACTTTTGCTCAAGTTCAATAAAGTTGTATTCCATTGTAACGTGCTATAAATAAATTAGTGAACGACAAAATTACGAAAAATTGGCGGATTGGACAAAATAGGTTTTTGTGCTCGTATTTCTGACTGTTGAATCTTAGAAATTGTTTATTAAATCAATAAATACACTTCTGCTTTCGAAGTGAAACGCTCATATATCTAAGTATAATTGATTAGACAATGTTGTATTAGACAATGTTGTAATATCCCCTTAGTATAATGCCAATAATTGGTGTTTATGGGATAGGATTTGTTAATTATGATTAGATTTTTAGAAAGTTGGTTATATTTGCTGGTGATTATTAGTTGTCGATAATTTTAAAATTCGCTGCAGTATGCAAGAATAGCAAATAATTAAACGTATGAATAAACATGTATCTCAAATATTACAAATGTCAAGGAATAATCAATTTGTTCAACAAATTTACTTTTGTGATTTAAATCTTGAATCTATACCTTATGAAATATTTGATTTTGTGTGGCTTAAAAAAATAGATTTCAGTGATAATAATATAGTTGAAATTCCTGAAAATATTATAAATCTAACAAATCTTGAATCCCTTATATTAAAAAATAATTCAATAAAAAGTATACCTAAAGAACTAGCATTCCTTCCAAGTTTAAAACATCTTGATTTAAGCCATAACCCTTTAGTTGAACCACCAATTGAGGTTGTAAATCAAGGTTTAGCAGCAATTCAAAACTACTTTCTTGAACTTGAAACAGAAAGCACAAAAGTATATGAAGCTAAATTATTGATAGTTGGTGAAGGTTTTGTAGGTAAAACAACTGTTATGCATAGATTAGTTTACAATGAGTATAATCGTGAAATTACTTCAACTGAAGGTATAGAAATTAAAAGATTAAATTTAAAAATAGAAGAAATTGATGATTTTAAAATTAATATTTGGGATTTTGGGGGACAAGAAATTTACCATGCAACACACCAGTTTTTTATAACTAAGCGATCTCTATATATTTTAATATGGGATGCAACAAAAGAAGACCACTATTCCAGTTTTGATTATTGGTTAAATATAATCAAATTATTAAGCAGCTCCTCTCCTGTAATAATTGTTCAGAACAAAATTGATAATCGTATAAAAAACTTAGATGAGCAGAGTTTGATTCAAACATTTCCAAATATTGTTGGATTCTACAATGTTAGTGCAAAAACCAATGATGGTTTCTCGAAATTAATTGAAGGTATTAAAAATGAAGTTTTTAAATTGGAACATATAGGTGATTCTTTACCTAAAGCTTGGGGAGATATTAGACAAGAATTAGAGTCTTTAAAAAATAATTATATACAATTGACAGATTATTATAAAATATGTGAAAAATATAATCTAAATGAAGAATCTGCAATGTTTCTAAGTCAGTATTATCATGACCTTGGTGTGTTTTTGCATTTTCAAAATAATCATATTTTAAAGGAAATACTCTTTTTAAAACCTGAATGGGCTACCAATGCTGTATATTCATTAACAGATCAAAATGAATTAATTTCAAATTTTGGTCATTTTAAATTTGAAGATTTAAACACTTTTTGGAACAATTATCCAAGGGACAAATATATTCATTTACTTGAATTGATGAAAAGGTTTGAGTTATGTTTTGAATTAGAATCTTCGGAAAATTATATTATCCCAGAATTATTGCCTGAAACAACTCCAAATTTAATATGGGTAAATGATATAAACGACCTCCAGTTTGAATATCATTATCAATTTATGCCCAAAGCAATTATAACGAGATTTATTGTAAGAAATCACTATCTAATTTGTAATAATTTTTGTTGGAAAAATGGAGTAATCATAGAATATGAAAGCTCAAAAGCTCTATTACAAAAGAGTCCTCTAGAAAAAACAATCAAGATAAAAATTTCTGGACCAAACAAATTACAACTTTTAAGTATTATAAGAAAAGACATAGATTACATCCATCGTACTCTTAATAATCCAATTGTAAAGGAAATGATACCTTGCCAATGCGATGAATGTATACAATCCAACGAACCTCATTTGTTTGATTACAACGTACTACGTAAATTTCAATCTAAAAACAAATCCACTATTGAATGTCTAAAGAGTATAAAAAACGTACAAATTAACAAATTGATTGGAGACTATACTCCAAATGATGACGAATCAGAGTTGTTAAAAGAAATTTATGAGATGATTAAAGTAATGTATTCTAAATCTATTGATACAAAAACAATTAAGAACAGATTAAATAATTATATAATGTTACAACCAAACTTGATGGGTTTAGGTATTAATTTAAACAAAATAATTGAGGATATAATAGGTGAAAAAACTAGCAATAAAAGCCGTTTAGCCCAATAACAAAGCATCAAGTTTTGAAAGTTCAATAAAATAAATTAATTTTGATGTGCGGTGATAGATTAGTTATAAACAAGTAAGTTGCCGCGCAACGCCCCCTCTGTTAATGGCAAGTTGAAAAAGGAACACAGTATTAATATAGACGAGAGCATCAACAATGAAAATTAATACTTCTTGACATTGCTGTCAGACAATAAAAAACAATGTGGAGCCCTGATACTACTTTGAAAAACGGAGTTTCCAGAAAAACCTTAAGTTAAAAATAAATATAATAAATAAAAATGAAAAACATCAATCTAATAACAGTCATAATTGCATTGTTAATTTCTTCATGCAATAGTAAGAAAACCAGCCTGTGTGAAGGGCCTAATTTAGATGTTAAAAAACTAACTGGAGAATGGGGTGTGGTTTCATCCAAAGGTGGTTATTATGACGGATACACCTTTATATTCGAAAATGGATTATTAAAAATTGGAGCCACAAGTTCAACCGTTTACAATTTCGAAATTGTTAACGCTACTTTGTACACCACTAATTCAGAGAGGAAAGAAGATACACATTCTTATTGCACAGAATTAACTGATTCAACTTTAATTTTGACTGAAGTGTTTGCATCAGAAAAAATGAAAGAATCAAAAGGAGGGAGACAAGATCTAATCACACTTAAAAGAATCGGGAATTAGGAAAAGTCAACCAGTTCCATTATTAACCTGATTAATTCATAAATTATCTATTGCGATGCCCAATTGCCTTCTTCTTTCAAGAGTCCTCGAAATTATTATATTGAAAATAGCTCGCTATTCTCTTCAATAATATGTAAAGCAACAACCGTTATGTTATATATTTAAAGTTAAATAAATAAACGATATGTCTTATTATAATTGGGAGAAAATTGTAGAAAGCTATTCCGAAAGTGAATTAAAAAAGATATACCATGACAAGGATAGAGAACCAAGTGATAAGGTTGGTGCTGTTGAAAAAGAATTGGTTAAAAGGGGTTTTTTGAGTCCTGATTTAATTTTAATGCAGAAACCGACAAATGAAGATTATATTGTTAGCACTTCTGAAATATCAAATACAGAATCGAATATTAAATTTGCAAAAATTGCGTCCACAGCAGTCGGGTTGGTTCTACTAATGGATATTGTTAAGATTATTTCATTGAAGATACAATATGACATTTTTAGTGGTGCAACAAGTGGTTCTCTAACAAATGAAATAATATCTAGCAATAACTTCAGACAACTAATGATAACCCTTGTATATCTATTTATTAATCTTTTATCTGCGATTGCATTTATATTTTGGTTTCATCGTGCGTATGACAACCTACATAAAAGAATCTTAAATTGTGAATTTGACGTTGGCTGGGCAATCGGGAGTTGGTTTGTTCCAATTCTTTCATTGTTTAGACCATATAATATTATGAGTGAATTAGTTGAAAAAACAAACATAATCCTTACATTCAGAGGAATTGAACATAGAAAAAAATGGTTTAATATTGGACTTTGGTGGACATTTAGGGTTATTACACATATAATCTCATTTAGATTAGGTTATATTTCAACTTCCATTAATGAAATTATTTTCTTTACATTATTTGCAATTATATTTTCAAGCTTAGACATAATACTTGGAATAATTACCATTTTAATGATAAATAGGTTTTCTAAAAATGAAGATTTGTTATTTAACGATGAAGAAAACTGCGGGGTATTACAATAACTGGCATAGCGAGGGTTAAAGTTCAATAAAATTATAATATCGGGATAGGTTTACGGTAAAAGCGAAGCAGGATTAAGCCCTGTTAATGCGCAAAGTCACCTCCATTTTAGGTTATTTTGATTATTAAGTCATTTACAAATACATTGTTTCCAAATGATTAAGTATAATTATATTTATTATAAATTAATATTAGGATTATTGTTTGGCTGTACCTTCAATACATTATTTTCGCAGAAAGATTCACTTTACAATATTCAAAGACATAAGGCAGATTCTTCTTATGAATTTAATTGGTCGGTTAAACAGCTTGTCCCTAGTGATTCTGTAAAATATATTTTTTCTAAAAATCTATATTTAAAAGCTTTGTCTTTAAAACCAAATGATACGTATTCAAAAAAAAGAATAATTGAAATAAATAGAATACTCGATAAAATTCAACTTGACAAAGTTTGTTTAGAATACAAATACAATTTAGAACATAATTCAATATATTTCCCAAAAAACCTTGGGGAATGCTTAATGCAACTTGATTCAATTTTATGTAATGATATAAAAAATGAAATAAAATCTCTTTCAAATAGAAAAGAGATGATTAAATATCATTTTTCTTTAGGGTTGTATTTGAGAAATTATATGATAAGAAATAATGCACAATTAAGCGATTATTTTTTAAAAAGAGGGGTCAATCAATTAGATTATATGTCTTCAATAATTTTAGATTATTATTACGACTGGATAAATGGCAAAAAAGGTACATGGAAAGAATGGGAGAAAAAGAATAGAAGAATAAAATAAAAAACAGACTATATCCGCTGGATGGCATAATAGCGGGGAGGCGAGCGTGAAAGTTGAACAAAAATAATTATTTTTGGATTTGCTTTGAAAATTTCGCAGGATTTTCTCCATATTCACACAAAACACTTCTCTAAGATATTAAAAAACAATTATATATGACAAAAAAACGAGTGTTTTTTCTTATTTATTTACTTTCGATTATAATATTTTCGTGTACAACCAAAACGAAAGATAAGAATTGTGATAATGCTATAAAAAATATTGCAACGCATGAAACATTTATCAACCGTAAAATTGTCACTACAATTTATGAAATGGTAAAAAAATATGACCTGCCTTATTTGCCTTGTGGTGCAGATAAGTATTCAATAAAGATTCAGGATGTATATGTAAAAGTTAAAAAGGTTTATTATCCCAACGATGATTTAACTTTAGAATATTGGTTTTATGGTTGTAATTGTCATATTACAGTAGAATTGATAGTTTGTTATAGAAATGATGTTGTATCCTGCATTCCTTTTTATAATAAGCATTATTTTTTAGGGCAATTTAAATTGCTTTCTTCTTATACAGCTGTTTTAGAAAAAGAACTTAATACTACTTATAAGAAATTATATACCACTAACAATATAGATTCACACGATAAATCTCACGCATATCGGTTTGTTCGTCATATTATGGAAAATATCGGAACATATAATTTGAACATAATTGAACATGATTCTGAATTAGAATCAGTCCGATTTATTACTTCAAAGCTTAATTTTAATCATTCAGATATATCTATTTCAAAAGCAAATGCGTTAAAAAACATTGATGAAGTATCAAAAAATATGAATAATGGTAATCCATACGAATATTTGTATTTTTCAATAAGAGGTAAAATGATAATTGAGGTGAAAATTAATAATGAAAACAATGATATTCAAAAGTTTAAAGTAAAAACTATCAATTATGAACTTATCAATGAATACCCTTTATAGAAATTTTTACAAAAAAAGTTGAAAACATTCTTGATCAAAATTCAACTAATACCCTTTAAAATAATATTCCGAAAGTTAATGTAATGTGTAGTTCGATTTAGTTTACAACTGCAAAAAATCATTTAATTTTGCGTTCATATAAACAATACTTTGGCAATATTTTGTAATACACTAATTATCAGCGCTTTGTCATTCCGAACTATTGCGATGAATCTCGCTGATAATCAATTGGTTACATTTGTGCAAGTTTGTAAAAGAAAAAATTTACCGAAGTGTTGATGAAAAAATTCAATCTAAATAACCGTAATAAATGCATAAAAATATTATCCAACACATAAAAAATTTAATAGATTTAAGCGAAAGTGAGATTGAGGTATTTAATAAACATACTGAAATTATACCATTAAAGAAAAAGGAATATTTATTACAACAAGGTAAAACGTGCAAACACTTGTATTTCGTTGAAAAAGGATGTTTGAAAATGTACTTCATAAGCAAAAAAGGAACCGAGCAAATCACTCAGTTTGCTATAGATGGTTGGTGGATTTCAGACTATCAAAGTTTGGTAAATAATATACCTTCGGAGTATTATATTCAAGCGGTTGAAGAATCTAAAATATTATCTATTGCAGTTAATAGTTTTGATATTTTACTCACTGAACTTCCACAGGTAGAAAAATATTTTAGAAAAATGATGCAAAAATCTATAGCTGGAGCACAACTTCGGTCAAAATTAATGTATGAAATGTCAAAAGAAGAATTTTATGTACATTTTAGCTCCACATTCCCAGAATTTATGTCACGAGTTCCTCAATATATGATAGCATCTTATCTTGGCCTTACTCCTGAATATTTAAGTGAATTACGAAAAAAATGAATTTCTTAAACCAGTTTAATATTTAAATAATCATACTGATATATCTTTGTAATATTATTAAAATAAAAAGAATAAGATGAGCAAATTAAGTGAAAAATTTTCAGAAGTATTAAAGCATGAAGGTGTAGTCTCTATCATGTCGTGGGGTATTGAACCACATATAGTTAATACGTGGAACTCATATTTAGTGGTTACTAAAGATGAACGTATTTTGATTCCAGCCTATGGCTTTAGAAAAACTCAAAAAAATATTGAGGTAAACAATAGAGTGAAAATATCCTTGGGCAGTAAGAATGTTTTGGGTTATAAAGATTATCCAGGAACTGGCTTTATTATAGAAGGTACAGCTCAATATTTTGAATCTGGGGAAGAATATGACATGATGAAAAGCAAATTTTCATTTTTAACAAGAGTGTTGGAAATAACTGTGGATAAAGCAACACAAATGCTATAATCAAAATTCATTAAAGAAATGGTTTGTGTAGAAAAATCTATGCAAACCATTTTTTTTATATGCGTTTGAAATTATTAAATATCATTGATTTGGGCTTAATTATGTAAAGAGTAAAAATACCTACTATCTCATAAATAATACCACTTCTAGTTATAATATAGTCCATTTTTTTTACGATCAGCGAACTATTTACATCTACGAGCGGCATTGATCCCGCTAAAGCTGGACACACGCTAAAGCGTGGCAGGCACACGCCATGGCGTGGCAAGCAAGCCAATCTAAGGTATAAAATATCTTTGGGCTATTTTATACCAAGATTTGGTATAAAGAACATCCAACATTAAAAAATTCCAGTCAAATCAACGAAATATGAAATTAGTAACACTTCAAATTAACAAGATATAAAAAGTTTAATTTTCGGTTGAAGAATCATTTGTTCATTATTGAAAAGCTCTAGATATAAGTTATTATTGACTACATAAACGATTATCACAACAAGTGAAAGATGAAAGGCAAACAAAGTTACCAGAGTGCGAACCTTTTTATCATTTTCCCTCGATAGATCGTGACAACAACAAATATACTGCGCATCGCGAACCATTTATCGTGACATAGGTTTACGCTCAACCATTCCTCTGTGAACCATTTTTCATCGCTTTCGTCTTTTTTTTGTACCTTTGTTTTTTACTTCAAAAAACTTATTGTCATGCGACATCAGGTAGATTTTTTAGTCATTGGTTCGGGAATTGCGGGATTAAGTTACGCACTTAAAGTAGCTGAATTCGGAAAAGTCTTTATTGTCACAAAAGCTGAAGCGGTAGAAACATCTACTAGATATGCTCAAGGAGGCATTGCAGCAGTAATGTACGATCCAGACACTTACGAAAAACACATTAAAGACACCATGATTGCTGGAGACGATTTAAGTGACCCAAACATTGTACGAATTACGATTTCGGAGTCAACAAAAAGAGTAAAAGAGCTTGTAGAATGGGGTGTTGATTTCGATAAAAACACAAGTGGGAAATTTGATTTAGCCCGCGAAGGTGGTCATTCTGAGTTTAGAGTGTTGCATCATAAAGACAATACAGGACAAGAAATTCAACAAAAACTTTTTCAATCAGCAGTCAAACATCCAAATATCACCATTTTTGAAAAATATTTTACAATCGAGTTAATTACTCAACATCATTTAGGAATTGAGGTTACTCGTCGTACCGATGACACTACTTGTTTTGGAGCATACGTTTATAATCCAACCACAAAAGAAGTAGACACCATTTTATCCAAAATAACCATGGTGTCAACTGGTGGAGCAGGAAATGTATACAACAGTACTACTAATCCAGTTGTAGCCACTGGCGATGGAATTGCTATGGTTTACCGTGCCAAAGGTGCGGTGAGAGGAATGGAGTTTGTTCAATTTCATCCAACAGCATTATACAATCCAACCGAACGACCTTCTTTTTTAATTTCTGAAGCCGTTAGAGGTGCAGGAGCCATTTTAAAAGACAAAAAAGGGAGCGAATTTATGCCTAAATACGATGACCGTGCTTCTTTGGCTCCTCGCGATATAGTAGCTCGTGCTATCGACAATGAAATGAAAATCTCTGGTGAAGATCATGTTTATTTAGATGCCCGCAACTTAAGCCAAGATGTTTTACTGCATCATTTTCCAAATATTTTCGCTAAATGTTTAAGTATTGGTATTGATATTCGAAAGGAGATGATTCCTGTTGTTCCTGCTGCTCATTACTTTTGTGGAGGTGTAGTAACTGATGAATTTGGTCGAACCACAATTCAAAACCTATTTGCTTCTGGAGAATGTACTTCTACCGGACTTCATGGAGCTAATCGTCTAGCTTCTAATTCATTACTTGAAGCACTTGTGTTTTCACATCGAGCATCTACTGTGGCAAAAGATCTTATTGGAACCGTTGATTTTAAAACCGAAATTCCTGATTGGAATGCAGAAGGCACTGTATTCAACGAAGAGATGGTTTTAATTACCCAAACCAAGAAAGAGCTCCAATTAATTATGAGTAATTATGTTGGAATTGTTCGTTCAAATTTACGTCTTAACAGGGCTTTTAAACGGTTAGAACTTCTTTATAATGAAACCGAAGAACTCTATATTAAATCGGTAGTTACTCCCGAAATGTGCGAATTGCGAAATTTAATTAATGTGGGATATCTGGTAATCAAGAATGCGATGGATCGCAAAGAGAGTAGAGGCCTTCATTTTTCTATCGACTATCCTAGAGAAAATCGGGCAAAGCTAAAATAGGGGGCAGGGTAAATTGTGCAGGGTAAAAGGTAAAAGGTGAAGGGTGAAGGTTCCAAAAAACAACGAATCACCTTATGTATAATTCTGTTTTTCGGGAGTGCAGGGTATAGGGCACAGGGTTCGCCGGTTTTAAAATAATAATTATCACGTTAATATATAAAATATGTTCACATCAAAAAAACTATATTCTCCGCTTGCAGAGAAACTTTCGCAATTAGAAATTACTGAACCAACTGCGATGCAAAGGTTAGCTCTACCAAAAATAAAAAGTGGATCCGACGTATTTGTAATTTCGCCAAAAGAAACCGGCAAGAGTACTTTAGCGGTGATTTATCTTCTTCACAAACTTAAAACTGAGCTTGAAGATGAAGATATTCCTAGAGCAATAGTTGTGGTACCAACAAAAGAAAAAGTCCTAATTTTTAAGGAGTTACTAGATAAGTTTGGAAAATATTCGCACTTACGAGTTTTGTGTGCTTATACCGATGACGACCTCGAAAAGCAAAGAAACGAAATTTATAAAGGGGCTGATATCGTAGTTGGAACAGGAAAACGACTTGGAGAATTATATACGGGCACAGGATTAAATCTAAAACTTGTAAACACCATCGTAGTAGATGATTTTGACGAAATAAATAAGCAAGATGCATTAACCCAAACCGAACGAATTCTTGTTGCAAACCCAAAAGTGCAAAAGTTGTTTTTTGCCACCACTCAACCAGCATTAATGAAGAAAATCATTGAAAAAGTTTCTACAAATTTGTTGACGATTAATGGATAAATAGCGTTTTTTTGAATAGAAGTGCTTTTAGAAAACTAAAAATATTTTTTGAGTTATCAAACTGTTTTTTGCCATAGAAGCCGCTACTCTCTAAGCCGTCATTTTGTGTTTTTTTAATTTTAATGAAAAGTCCAAGCTACAATTCGGCTAATTTTATTTCCTTGACCCATCGCAATTGTTTTAATTTCAATGGCTTCCACTTTGTTTAAAAGTCGATACACATCCTTTAAGTTGGATTCTTTTGATATTAATGTTGAAAACCAATAACAAGAACTAGCAAACTGTTTACTCTGAAGAATCATTTCTCTAACAAATTGTGCTTCACCACCATCACACCATAATTCATTGTTTTGTCCACCAAAGTTTAAGGTTGGTTTTGATGTTTTTTTATGGCTTAAATTGTTCAATTTTCGAAGGGCACCAGATTGAGCTTCAGCAATTGAGCTATGAAATGGCGGATTACAAATAGTCAAATCAAAGAATTCGTCTTTTTGAATAATTCCATAAAAAATATCTCTTGGATTCTCTTGTAGCCTTAATTCTACTTTATCTTTTAAACTAGGATTCTGGTCAATTATATTTCTTGCAGAATTAATAGAAATTGGATCGATATCGCACCCCACAAACGACCAACCATATTCATTATGACCAATAATTGGATAAACACAATTTGCCCCTATACCAATATCTAGAACTTTAATTTTAGCTCCTGAAGGAATTTTCCCTTCATTGTTATTACTTAATAAATCGGCAATATGATGAATATAATCCGCTCTTCCAGGAATAGGTGGACATAAATAATTATTTGGAATATCCCAATGGTCGATGTTATAATATAGCTTAAGCAAGGCTTTATTCAAAGATTTTACTGCATCTGGATTGAAGAAATCGATAGATTCATCTCCATATTTATTTATCGCAACAAACTGAGCTAATTCAGGAGATCTATCTATGAGTTGTTTAAAATCATAGCGCTCGCGATGCCTGTTTCGTGGGTGTAATTCAGATTTTATCTTCGGATGCTCTCTCTTTTTTTGATGCATAATTTATATTTAATTTTAAAGGAACCAGGGTAAATGGTAAATGGTTCAAGGTTCGCAATGCGCGGAAGAAGGGTTCACTGTTGAATGGTTCATGGTAAATGGTTCGCGATGCGTGGCCCGATGGTACACGGTTGAAGGGTTCATGGTAAATGGTTCGCAATGCGTGACGCGCGATGCGTAGCGCTTTTACCCTGTACCTTGTAACCCTGCACCCTGCACCTTTTCACCCTGTACCCTGCACCTTTTCAATCCTGCACCCAGAACCTTTTCACTCCTTCACTCCTTTTCACTCCCGATAGATATCGGGATCACGAATTATCTTTTCACTCCTTCTCCTCCTCCTTCGGTCTTTTTTTATCAATAATCCACTGAATCAGGTCTGCAGCTAAATATCCAATAAGTCCACCATAACCCATCATTATCCATGGATTTGATTTTAATGGGCAACTTCCCGTTGAGCATCCAATATAATAGTAATAGGCAAAACCACCAGCTATTCCAAGAGCAATTATTATGAGGTAAAGTGGTGTGAATAGTCTTTTCATTTTTTGTTTAATTTATGAATAGTTGTTTTAAATTAGATATAAGCTTGCTTTATTATTTGATATTTCAGAAATAACCAAATTCATTGTGAACTCTTTTTATTAGCCAAATAGGTAAAAAGAAAACATATCTATCAGTGTAAATAAAGCAAAAATCACACTTGCTGAGGCATTTAATGTGGCAAAAGCAATATTAACTCGACTAATATCAGATGGTTTTACAATGAGATGTTCCCATGTAAGTATTGCAGTAAAAACTGCTAAACCTGTCCAATAAATCCAAGTTGATTCGTGATTAAACCCAAAAAAGACTAAAAATATTATTGAACCGAAATGGCAAATTGCAGAAATTATTAAGGCTTTTTTACGTCCAAATTGTTGAGGAATGGAGTGGAGTTTCTCAGCCCTATCAAATTCTTCATCTTGAAGTGCATATAAGATATCAAAGCCACCAACCCATAGCAAAACTGCTCCCGAAAGTAGCAATGGAGCAATGGCAAATTTGCCTGAAAGCACAATATATGCACCAATTGGAGCAATAGAAAGTCCTAATCCAAGAATAAAATGGCATAACCAAGTAAACCGCTTAGATGCGCTATAGATAATAATTACAAAAAGCGCAATCGGTGAAAGGTAGAGAGCTAAAGGATTGATTAAATATGTGGTAATAATAAATAATAATGTATTTATAAGCACAAAAGCCATTGCTTTACTTGGAGAAATTATATTTGCAGGAATTTCTCGATTTTTTGTTCGCTCATTTTTTGCGTCAATTTTAAAATCAGCAAAACGGTTAAAAGCCATGGCTGCATTTCGAGCAAAAATTACACATAACACCATATAAATCAAGGATGACCAATTAAACTGATTGGAAAATTCTAAAAAACCTAGCCCAAAACCAATAAAAGCAAAAGGTAAAGAAAATACCGTATGACTGAATTTTACAAGCGAACCCCACGATTTTATTGATGTCATTTTTTAAGATTTGAAATGATATTGTAAAATTACTGCTTTTTTATAAGTGAAACTCCAACAAGTATAAAAAAGTGGTTAGCTGTTGCTCTATAAAATAAGGGGTTCAACCGATGAAATAACACATTTGGTCTATTTTTTAAATTCTAGGTATATGTTAAAAGTAATTTTGGCGTTGTGATAATTGTTCTCAAATGTATATTTTGAGCAAAAATCAACTCTATAACCAACAATTAACTTTAGTAATAAATTTGATTATCAATTATATAATGAATTTAAATGATATATTTTGTTATTGAAGATTTAAAATAAAAGAAGATTTTTGTAATCAGATAAATTTGATCGATAACTGGAAGCCATTTGAACGCATGATAAATAAGTCTTAAAAAAGGCGAAAGTGCAACTGTTCGTCCTCCATATAAAGGGATTATATTATTTAAGATGACTCTTTTGCAAACATGGTATGGGTTGTAACTATGAGTTCGAAGATCAGGTTAATGACCGTATTTCTTTTATTTGGTTTGTTGGAATAGTGATGGATGGAACAGTTCCAGACCATTCCCTTATAAGTAGATTTCGCACAGCGTTAACCAAGAAAAAACTGGATGTATGGGAAGTAGAGCTGGATTTGCTCATTTCGACTAACTAGTTGGAGTCGATGTTTTCAAAAATATTTATGATAAAAATGCAAATGTATTTGCAGCAATACCATCGTAACATTCATCCTATCCGGTAATCTTGTAGTTTTATGCTCGAAAACTCAAAAAGCATGGATTACAATTGCATTATCAATTTTCACACTAGGAATTTGGTTCTCAGCAGCATACTCAGGCAATAATTATATAATTGATGTAATATTGGGTCTTTGCTGTGCAATTGTTGGAATTTCAATATTCACGTATTTGAGTAAAATTCCAAAAATAAAGCAACTATTACATCAATTTTTAATGATGTTTTGATGATATTTTACCAATATTTCAAAAGTTTCTCGGTTAAACCTTTCAAATATTGAATAGAAAAACTAAAAAGTATTAATCAGAAAGGTAAAATTATTACAATTTTAAGTAATATGTGTGTTGTGATTTTGTCCCTCATAAATCGATTTTGCGTAAAATTATGGGATATTAACATGGTCTAAACTTGTGCTAACGTATTGATTTTGTTGATATTTGATAATAATAATTAAAATTTACAAATATTTCTATTGTACTATTGCAGTTATGTTTTATTATTATTATCTTTGTCGCAAGGGAAAAGGGAACTATGAAAATTATTATTACAACATTTTTACTAACAGTATTATGGTTTTTTGTGTGTTCTGTTCATATAACACAGGCACAAACTTTAGTTTTACGCGGAGGTGGCATAGTGGTCGAAGGTGAAACTTTTATGGTTGTACAAGGTGATTTAATTGTGAGAGATGAATCTACCAATGGTAAAATTAATCTAGATGGATCTATCTTGCTGGATAAGGACATTATTAACGAAAGTCAAGAAGGCGTATTTGTGATGCAAGAGCCAATTCCGAATGGATGGGTTGTTATGAGAAATTCCATTTTGGAACAAAAAATTAGAGGTCAAGAGCCGATAATTTTTGAGAATTTAAAATTAATTGGATCTAAAAAAATACTAATGAACAGCAATTCTTCTACAAATGGAATATTGCGCATAAATTCTATTTTTGACTTAAATAGTAGAACATTTATAATTAATAATAAAGAAAGTAACGCAATAAACTATATTGGTGGTTATCTATTTGCCGAAACGTCACCCGACGAAGGCTACGGAATTCTTCAGTGGAATATTGGGAATAAAATTGCTACTTATTCCATTCCATTCGGAAGTGGTCATTCCGATACATCAGATATTGGGGTTACATTTCAGACGATTGTAGCTGGAACTCAAATCGGGAATATGCTCTTTTCTACATATCCAACTGGAACATCAAACACTCCATTTCCAGAAAATGTTTTTTGCTTAAATCCGTATAATACAATTCAAACTGCAGATAGATTTTGGCTTATTGACGGAGATTCATATTCGCAAAAACCAATGAGCAATATTACTTTTAGGTATTTGGATTCAGAACTCGAGAATGGAAACAATATGGATAAAAGTAGCCTTAAGCCAATCTTTCATAGCCAGGGTGTGGGTCTCTGGGATGATTATCCCATTTTTCAAAGCGATTTAATATATAGAAGCATGTTGGTTAGCAATGTGAGTAGTTCAAGTATTCAAAAGCATTGGACTTTAACCGCTAATGCTAATGCTGGTGATGTTTTTTTCCCAAATGCTTTTACACCCGATTTAGATGGGAAAAATGAATTGTTTATGCCTGTAATGGGCTTTACGCCTTTAACATTTGTAATGTATATTTACGATAGATGGGGAAATTTGCTCTTTACTACAACAAATCCATTAATTGGCTGGGATGGTAGATTTATGAATGAGGATTGTGTAATTGATACTTATTGTTGGAAAGCAATAATGACTAAACCAGATGGTAAAGATTATCAATATGTAGGACATGTATCCATAATAAAATAATATATGATTAAAACGGTACAAAAGATTGTAATAATTGGATTAATGTTTTTTGCTTTACTCCCAAATATTAATGGACAAGGCCGTGTGGGTATTAGTCCCAATGGTCAAGATCCCCATCCCTCAGCTGCTTTGGATATTGTTTCTCCAGATAAAGGTTTACTTATTCCTAGAATGACAAGTACAATTCGTATGTCGATTGTTAATCCAGGAAATGGTCTTATGGTTTATGATACCGATTCTAATTGTGTGTTCTTTTATAGAGAAGCAACCTCAATTTGGATTTCTATGTGTCAGGTCGCATATGGCCCCCAAGGTCCAGCAGGAGCGCAAGGAGTTCAAGGAGCTACTGGAGTTCAGGGAGTTGCTGGAAATACAGGTTCACAAGGTCCTGTCGGTGCAACGGGTTCTCAAGGGAACCCAGGAATACCTGGTGTACAAGGAGCAACAGGCCCAATTGGTCCGCAAGGATTAGTCGGTCCTGATGGTGTTGGGTTAGAGTTTATTTGGAATGGAACACAATTAGGTGTAAGAAGAGAAGATCAAACTAATTATACATTTCAAAACTTAATTGGTCCTACTGGTCCTACTGGTTCTGCTGGTGCTCAAGGGATTGCTGGTGCCACTGGTACACAAGGAAATACTGGTGCTATTGGCCCAATTGGTTTAACTGGTCCTGCTGGAGCTACTGGCTCTTCGGGAACAAACGGAATAAATGGACTTGATGGAGCTACTGGAGCACAAGGAATGACAGGTGCTGTTGGCGCTACGGGTGTCGCAGGTGCAACTGGAACACAAGGAAATACTGGTGCTGTAGGCTCAACTGGCGCACAAGGAATTCAGGGAGAACAAGGTAATACTGGTGCAACTGGAGCTATTGGCCCAATTGGGTTAACCGGTCCAGCAGGCGTTACTGGCTCTTCGGGAACAAACGGAATAAATGGACTTGATGGAGCTACTGGAGCACAAGGAATGACAGGTGCTGTTGGCGCTACGGGTGTCGCAGGTGCAACTGGAACACAAGGAAATACTGGTGCTGTAGGCTCAACTGGCGCACAAGGAATTCAAGGAGTACAAGGTAATACTGGCCCCATAGGTTTAACCGGTCCTGCTGGAGCTACTGGCTCTCCGGGGACAAATGGAATAAATGGACTTGATGGAGTTACCGGAGCACAAGGAATGACAGGTGTTGCTGGCACTACGGGTGTTGCTGGTACAACTGGAACACAAGGAAATACTGGCGCTCAAGGAATTCAGGGAGTACAAGGTAATACTGGTGCTACTGGTGCCGCAGGTGCTACTGGTGCTGTTGGAACAAATGGGTCAGATGGCGCAACTGGTGCTACTGGAGCTATTGGACCAATAGGGTTAACCGGTCCTGCAGGAGCTACTGGCTCTTCGGGAATAAACGGAATAAATGGACTTGATGGAGCTACCGGAGCACAAGGAATGACAGGTGCTGTTGGCGCTACAGGTGTTGCTGGTACAACTGGAACACAAGGAAATACTGGCGCTCAAGGAATTCAGG